>NZ_JBFAMZ010000007.1:0-490141 GCF_040674635.1 Nonomuraea sp. NPDC049758 | reverse complement strand
GGGCGGCCGCCCCCGGCGCGGGGGGGGGGGGGGGGGGGGGGGGGGTGGTGGGTCGGGCGGCGCCGCCGCCGGCCCCGCGCCGCCCCCCCCCCCCCCCCGCGCCTCAGGTCGGTTCGCCGGCGTGACGCCGCCGCCGGGCCGGGAGGCGGTTGGCGTGCGGGCGTGACGCCGCCGCGCCGGGGGCGGGCGGGCTGCCGTGTCGTCGCCGGGATTCAGCGCAGCCGGTTCAGCACCGCCCGCAGCACGGGGGCGAACGCGCCGGGGTCGTCGGCGAAGCCCGTGTGGTCGCCGGGGAACGGGACGGGGTCGAGCCCGAGCGCCTGCCCCAGGGCCCGGGAGGCGCGGTCGCACAGCTGCCCGGCCGACTCCTCGCCGATGCCGATCACCAGGCCGGGCGTCGCGCGCAGCCGGTCCAGGTCGGGCGCCCAGTGCGTGGTGGCGTGCAGCTCGTGGGCGAACCAGCGGCGCTCGTCGGCGACGTCCCGCGGGTCGCGCGGGCCGCCGAACATCATCTCCAGCGCGCCGTCCGGCACCGTGATGCCGGCCTGGCCCATGACCCCTGCCCAGGCCCCGACGACGTCGCCGCTCAGGTAGGCGGCGATGAGCTCGTCGGTCTGGCGGTGCAGCTTGTCGCGGTCCGGCAGCAGCTCGATCAGCGGCGGTTCGTGGGCGACGACGCCGCGCACCTGATCGGGACGGGCCTGCGCCAGGGCCAGCGCGGTGACGGCCCCGCCGCTGGAGCCGAAGACGACGGCCGGACCGGCCTCCACGTGCGCCAGCAGGCGGGACAGGTCGTCGGCGCGCAGCTGCGGGGTGGAGTCCTGGGCGGGGTCGTCCAGCGGGCTGTGCCTGATGCCGCGCGGGTCGGTGGTCAGCACCGTGTGGTCGCCCGCGATCAGGTCGGCCAGCGCGGCGAAGGAGCCGGCGTCCATCGGCGCGCCGACGAGCGCGACGAGCGGGCCCTGGCCGCGTACCTCGAAGTGCAGGCGGGCGCCCGGGACGTCGAGCGTGGAGACGGTCGTGGAGACGGTCGTGGAGACGGTCGCGGTCATGATGTCCTCCTGGAAGCGACGGCCCTGACGTGGGCCGACGGATGGTCGGCCGCGGTCGCGGTCGTGACGACCGCGGCCAGCAGCGGTGGTGCGGCGACGGCCACGAGCAGCGCCAGGGCTGCCGGGATCACCAGGGCGAGGGGCAGCGACGCCGTCGTGGCGACATACCCGATGAGGGCGGGGCCGACGAGGCCGCCGCCGTAGCTGACGGTGGTCACCGCGGACAGGCCGCGCGCGGCCCCGCCCACGGTTCCGAGCAGGCTGGCCACGACCGGCCAGACCACGGCCACGCCCGCGCCGGACAGCGCCCAACCGGCCATGGCGCAGCCCAGACGGACGGCCGCCCCCACGGGCAGGACGCCCGCGAGCAGGACGAGCCCGTAACCGGCGGCGGCGGTCGCGCCGGCCAGCCGGATCGTGACGCGGACGCCGAGCCGCGTCCTGACGGCGTCCCCGGCGAACCGGACGAGCGTCATCGCCACGAAGAAGACGGTGTAGACGAGCGACCCGGTGGCCGGGTCGGCGCCCAGGACGCGGGTCGCGTGCACCCCGGCCCAGTCGGTGGCGGCGCCCTCGGCGACGAACGCGGCGGCGCCGACCACACCCAGCATGGCCAGCACCCCCGGCCCCAGCCGAGCCACCCCCCGCCCCTCCGCCCCCCGCACCCCGCCCGCACCGTCGCCGACGGCCCCGCCCGCACCCCCGCGGGCGGCCCCGACGGTGGTCCTGGCAGCGCCCCCGACGGTGGCCTCGACGGTGGTCCCACCCGTGGTCCCGGTGGTGGCCCGGGTGGCGGCCATGGCGGCGCCCCCGACGGCGGCCATGGCGGCGGTCAGTGCCGTCGCGCCCACCAGCATCAGCACCCGCACGTCGGCCCCCGCACGCAGGGCCGCCGTGACGAGCGCGCCGCCCGCCACCGCGCCGAGCGTCCACGTGCCGTGCACCGTGGCCATGATCGGCCGCCCGAGCCCCCGCTCGACGGCCACCGCCTGGACGCTCAGGGCCACGTTCAGCAGACCGAAGAGCACCCCGAGCAGAGCGGCCGAGACCATCAGCGGCCCGGGACCGGCCGCCAGCGCCGGGCCGGCCAGCGCCAGCGCCGCCGCCGGGGCGCAGACCCGCAGCAGCCCGCCCCCGGACCAGCGGTCGCACAGCCGTCCGGCCACCGGCATGGCCACGAGGGAGCCGGCGGCCAGCACCATGAGCAGCGCGCCGAGCCCGCCGGGCCCGAGCCCGAGGCGCGCGTCGGTGGCGGGCAGCGTGGCGGCCCACACCGCGTTCGTGACGCCCGTCAGCCCGTAGCAGAGCGTGATCGTTCCTCGTCCGGCCATGTCCTGATCCTTGCGGTGGCGCGGCGTCCGGGTCCAACACCTGTTCGAACGCGATTCACGCGCCAGCTGTGTGAATCAGGTAGGAAGGTGGCATGCCGGACGACGTCGAGATCCGCCTGCTGCGCCACTACGTGGCCGTCGCCGAGGAGTTGCACTTCAGCAGGGCCGCCCAGCGCCTGTACGTGGCGCAGCAGGCGCTCAGCCGCGACGTCCGCAAGCTGGAGGACCGGGTGGGCCGCCGGCTCCTGGAGCGCACCACCCGCAAGGTCGCCCTCACCCCTGAGGGACGCCTGCTGCTGACCCGCGCACGGGAGATCCTCGCCCTGTACGACGCCACCATGCTGGACCTGCGCGGCCGGCCCAGGTCGCTGACGGTCGACGTCGTCGGCGTCGGTCTGACCCCTGCCCTGGTGCTGGCCGCGGCCCGCGCCCACGCGCCGGGGGTGGAGTTCTTCGCCCGCTTCCACAGCGGCACCGAGGCGGCCCCGCCCCTGCTCGCCGACGGCCGCCTGGACGTCACCTTCGGCCGCAGCCCCGAACCGCCCGGCCCCGGAACGCTCAGCTCCGAAGCACTCGGCTCAGGAGCGTCCGGCCGCGTGCGGTGGCGGCCGGTACGCCACGAGCGCATCGCGGTGCTGCTGCCCGAGCGTCACCCGCTGGCCCGGCTGCCCGCGATCCCCCTGGAGTCGTTGCGCGGCGCGAGCCCGTGCATCCGCGCCGGCGACCACGCCACGCCCGGCTGGGAGCACGCCGTCCTGCAGTTGCTGGCCCCCTTCGGCGTCGACGCCGCCCTGGCCCACCCGCACGTGCGCGGCGGCGACGAACTGGCCCAGCACCTCCGCGACCGCGACGCGCCCATCCTCACACTCACCACGCAACCCGGCATCCCCGGGGCGGTCCTGCGCCCGCTCGTGGACCCGGTCGCGATGTTCCCCTGGACGATGATCTGGCGCGCCGACGACGACCATCCCGGCCTGCGCGCCCTCCACCAGGCCGTGGACGAGCTGGCCGCCGCCCACGACTGGCTCGGCGTCCCGGACGGCGCGTGGTTCCCCGGACCCGAGGCCGGGTCAGCCCGTCAGAAGGCGTAGCCGTCAGAAGGCGTAGCGGATGCGGCAGTAGGGGAGCCTGGCGGCGATCAGCCCGGTCAGGGCGGCGACGTAGCGGCCCTTGTGTCCGTTGCGGTAGCGGACGTTCCAGCCGCCCGTCTCCGACCGTTTGGCCTGCTGCAGCTCGGGCCGCCACAACACCTCCTCGGCCTTCGGATGCCAGCCCAGGTTGACCTGGTGGAGCCGGTCGTTGTGGGTCAGGAAGATCACCTCGGCGGCGAGCTGGGCGCGGGCCTCGGGCGACAGCGCGTCGTCGAGCCGCTCCAGCAGCTCGGCCCAGTCCTCCAGCCAGCCGTCCCGGACCACCACCGGGCTCAGGTTGACGTGCACCTCGTAACCGGCCGCGACGAAGTCGTTGATCGCGTCGATGCGCTCGGCGACCGGCGAGGTGCGGATGTCCAGCAGCTTGGAGTCGGCGGCGGGCATGAGGCTGAACCGCACCCGCGTACGCCCGCGCGGGTCCCAGCCGAGCAGGTCGCGGTTGACGTACTTGGTGGCGAAGCTGGCCTTGGCGTTGGGCAGGTCGCGGAAGAGCTCGACCAGGTCCCGGACGTTGTCGCAGATCGTGGCGTCGAGCGAGCAGTCGGAGTTCTCGCCGATGTCGTACACCCACAGGCGGGGATCGACCTGGTCGGGCCGGGGTTTGACGCCCTGGCGGCCGGCGTGCCGCCGCAGGTAGCCGGTGATCTGGTCGATGTTGGCGAACACCGTGATCGGGTTGCTGTAACCCTTGCGGCGGGGCACGTAGCAGTAGGCGCACGCCATCGCGCAGCCGTTGGCCGTGGAGGGCGCGATGAAGTCGGCTGAGCGGCCGTTGGGCCGGGCGGTCAGCGACTTCTTGACGCCGAGCACGAGCGCCTCGGTCTTGATCCGCACCCAGCGGGCCACGTTCGCCTCGTCGCCGTACAGCTCGGGGATGCGGTGGTGGCTCTCGACCTCGACGATCTCGGCGCCGGGGAACCTGGCGAGGATCTCGCGCCCGCGCGGCAGCGCGGCGGCCGCGGGCTCGGCGTAGATGCGCCGGACGTCGAGGAGGCCGGTCACGGCCGCTCCGGCTGTTCCATGGGGCAAGAATATGCGGTCCGGGACGCGAGTTGCCAGGTCAGCACGGGTGCGCCGCAGCTTCGGCAGTCCTCGCGCCGGTACACCCAGCGCTCGGAGGGGGCGTCCGGGTCGCTCACCACCTGCCCGGCGTCCCGGCCGAGAGCGAGATACCGGACCGCCGTGTCCCACAGCCGCCCGGCGGTTTCGGCGCAGACGCCGCGGGCGTTCGGATGCAGGCCGACGAGGAACAGCAGCTCGGCCCGCCACGCGTTCCCGATGCCCGACCACACCTTCTGGTCCAGCACGGCCGCGCCCACCGGCCCGCCGAACGCGGTCAGCCGGGCCACGGCCTGCTCCGGCACGGCGTCCGCGCGCAGCGGATCGGGCCCGAGCGAGTCCCGCAACGCCGCCATCTGCCCGCGGGTCAGCGCCTCGCACCGCGAAGGCGCGATCAGGTCGTAGGCCACCTCGCCGGTCGCCAGCCGCAACCGCGTGCCGGGCCGCGGCGACGTCCCCGGATCGTCGTACCGCAGGAAGACGCCCCGCATGCCCAGGTGGACGTGCACGGTGGGCGCGTCCGCGAAGTGGTACAGCAGGTGCTTGCCGACCGCCTCCACCTCCGTCAGCACCCGCCCGTCCCACGGCCGCGCGTCGAACCGCCCCTGTGGCCCGGCGGCGAGCACCGTCCGCCCGGCCAGGTCCGCGTGCTGCCCGGCGGCGTGCCGGTGGATGAGATGTCCTTCGGGCATGCCCGGGGCCATACCCCGTGAGCTGCGCCGACGCGCCGCGCGCGGCCGGTCCGCTGAGTGGACCGAACGTTGCCCGCCGCCCTTCCGTCCCAACAGCATGGACGCGACGTAAGTGATCGCTCACGGAGAGCGACGACCGCTCGGGTGATCGGACCGTCCCACGGAAGGACGAGCACGATGAAAGACAGAACGTCGAGAGCCCTGTCCCGGGCCCTCATCGCGACGGTGGTGGCGGGGGCGGCGGTGACGGCGCCCGGCGCGGCCCATGCGAGCAGCGTCCGGGCCGCGGCCGAACCGACGTGCGGGAGCTGGGTCTCCAGCGCCGTCTTCCCCGGCCTGTCGGCCCGGGCCTGCATCTGGGGCACCGGCGCCTCCTGGAAGCAGGCCCAGACCGAGGTCTTCAACGGCGCGGGTTTCGCGGTGGAGGTCGAGACCCTGACCGCCACGCTCGACCCGCTCCCGGGCAACGCCCGGTGCACCGCCATCCACCTCCAGAACGGGCAGACCGCGTTCTGCGGCACGCGGAGCGTCCCCGACAACAACCCCTTCCAGTTCGACCGCGCCGTGGGCTCCGTCCAGGTCACCGACCTGGTCCACCGGGAACAGTTCGCCTTCGCGTCCCCCTTCGTCGGCTGAGCGGAAAGGGTGGTGAAGCCTTGACCGGTCCCGTGGAGGAGCCGGAGCAGGTCCGCCTGGTCCGCACCGCCGATCCGGCGGATCTGCGCTTCGGTTTTCCCGGCCTGTCGTTCAGGCGCCCGGCGGCCGGCCGGATCCTGGTCAGGACCGTGCCGGAGCGCGAGGGGCTGATCGTCGTCACGTTCGCCGCGCAGCACATCGTGGAGCAGGCGTTCTTCGAATCGGCAGGGGCCGGGCTGCCCGATCCCGTCGAGGTCGGCCACCTGATCCTGTCCGCCCTGGGCGGCTGGCTCGACGCCCTGGGCAGCTGGGACCCCCGCCCGGCGATCACCGACGTCAGCCAGTGGCGGCACCGCGCGGCCGTGGGCCGCGACCACTACGTGCGGGTGCTCTACTCGGGCTACCTGTGCCCCTTCGGGCACCGCGCGGACCTGGTGAAGGTGACCGAGCGAAAGTTCGACCCAGATCGCCCGGAACATCCCGCCTACCTGGCCCAGCGCATCTTCATCACCTGCCGCGAGCCGGTCCGGGACTTCCCGCCCGCCGCGACGACGACGGCGAACGGCTCGACGCCCTGTTCCCGTTCCGGCGGGTCGAGCTGATGACCCTGGTCACCCCCGACCTCGCGTGGCCCGCCGACGTCCTGCCGGTGCGCGAAGCGCAGCACGCCTTCTTCCCCGCCGTCCGCGACCAGGACCCGTACCTGTTCAAGGTGCGCGCGACCGACCTGGCCGGGCGGGAGACCGAGTTCAGCACCCCGCTGCTGTTCCTCACCGAGAACTTCAACAAGGGCGCCGACCTGGTGGCGGCGGCAGCGGCGTACAACGCCCTGGACCCCGGTCGCCGAGTACTGCGGCGCCTTCGCGGCGGTGGCCTGACATGAGCGAACGGACCGGACAGAGTACGGGGGAGCGCATGGGCACGTTCAAGGTTCTGTGGACGGCGTTGCCGGCCGGGCCGGCCGGGCCGGGCGAGGTGCGGCTGTCGGTCGCCGTCGGGCCCCGGCTGCAGGCGCCGCGCGGCCGGCTCGACGACGTCGCGGAGTTCACCGACTGGCCGAGGACGTTGCGCGAGACGGTCCTGCCGGCCCTGCGGATCGTGTGGGACGGCCACGCGGCCCCGGTCGTCCCACACCCCGACCCGAGATCCCCCGCCCCCGACTCCGACCTGTGGGGCAGACTCTTCCCGGCCGCCTCGCCGGTGCGGTCGCGCTCCCTGGCCGGCGCCCTCGGCGCGGCGGTCGCGGGGGGCTCGCCGGGCGTGCGGGTGTTGCGGTCGTTCCCCGCGGCGCTGGTCCACGAGCGCATCGCCACGCTGTACGACCAGATCGGCCAGGCCGTGATCAGCGACCGCCTGACGCCTCCGGGAAGCGGCGAGGCCGCCCTCGGGGACGGCCGCCCGCGTCGGCCCTGGCGTCAGCCGTACACCGGTCTGGTCCGCGAACTCCCGGTGGCCGGCGAGATGAGCAGGTCCAGCGGCGACCCCCAGGCCGCCTACCGGGCCATCGACGGCATGATCGGCGGGGGCCCGGGCTCCGCCGCCGAGCTCGGCCCGGCCACCCTCGACCGGACGAGCGCGGCCTACCGGGGCGACGAGACGAGGTTCGCGCCGGCCGAGGCCGTCAGGTTCTACGACCGGCCCAAGCCTCCCGGCAACGGCGGCGGCCCGGCGGGCGCGGAGGCCGGGCGGCCCCGGCCGGAGCCGCCCGACGTGGAGTTCCACGGCGTCTGCGGCTTCCTGGCCGACTATCCGGAGCTGTGCCGCCGGCTCGGGCTCGTCCTCGACCTCGTCGTCCCCGTGCCTGCGGGGCTCGCCGCCGGACGGCTCCGGGTGGCGTTCGAGGACGTGCCCCCGCCGTTCGACACCGACCGGCTGCGGCCGTGGACGCTCTACGACTTCGCGCCGGAGGAGCGCTTCACCGCCGCGTCGCCGCCCGGGCACCCCGTCCAGGGCGGCTGGCTCGGCCTCGGCGGCGACGACTGGACGGTCACCGACGCCGACGTCGACGGCGCGGCCATCAAGGCGGCCGACTTCACCGCGCTGATCGAGCGCATGCACGGCCTGAGCGGGCCGAGCGGCCAGCCGAGCGCCCAGCACCTGGGCACCGGCACCACGGCGCTCCAGGGCGCCGGGCTCACCGTCTTCCACCGCGGACGGGACGCCTGGCTGGCCGCCCAGATCGGCGACGACGCCGCCCACCAGCGGGGATCGGACGACGCGGTGCCCGAGCTGCACGCCGGCCATCTGGTCCGCGGGTTCCGCGTGGACGCCGGGATCGTCGGCCCGGGCGGCGCCGTCACCGGCTGGCTCTCCCTGTGCCGCCGCCGGGGCTCCTACCTCATCCGCCGCGGCGGGCGGCCGCCGTACTGGATCGAGGGGATCGCCGACGACGAGGGCACGGTCCGGGCGAGCGCCGTCACCCGCGACGCCACCAGGACCGACGAGCTGTACGTGCACCAGGCGCTGTTCGGCTGGGACGGCTGGAGCCTGGCCGCCCCGCTGCCCGGCCGCACGCTGGACAGGTTCGGCCGGCCGGTCGTCGCCGATCCGGAGGTGGACGCGAACTTCCCGCTCGACACCAAGTTCACGCCGGTGCCGGGCTCGCTGCCGGCGCTCCGGTACGGGCGCACCTACCGGCTGCGGGCCCGCGTCGTGGACCTGGCGGGCAACGCCCTGGACCCGGAGGCGCAGGCGCCCGCGTCCGCGCTGTCGCGGGCGATCACGTACTCGCGGTGGGAGCCGGTGCCGCCGCCCGTCATCGTCGAGCGCAAGCCGTTCAACGAGGGCGAGTCGAGCCAGTGCCTGGTCATCCGGAGCACCGTCACGGCCGCCGGACGGGACGTGCCCGCCTGGGAGTGGGCCCTGGACCGCCAGGACGTCCCCGGCCACACCGACCACCCGCCCGCCGCCGACGGCCTGAGCCGCCGGTACGTCTACTACGACGAGCGGTTCGTCGCTCCGCCCAAGACGTCGCTGCAGATGGCCGAGCGGCACGGCCGGTTCGACGACGCCATCGGCGGCGACCGGCCGCAGGAGGTGCGCAGACGGTTCTTCACGGCCGCCGCGCGCGAGTCCGGCACGTTCCTCGACACCGTGGTCAGCTACGCCGACGACCCGCGCCGTACCCGCGACCTGCTGTTCCTCGGCGAGATCGCGGTCGCCAAGCACGACCCCGCCGACCCCGAGCCGGTCACCCAGCTGCCCGTGACGCGCGGCGCCGGGCTGAAGCGCGGCGAGTTCGTCGTCCACACCGCCGCCGAGCTGATCCTGCCGTACCTGCCCGACGTCCTGGCCAGGGGCGTCACGCTGTACGGCCTGCCGGGCGCGCCGCCCATGTATCCCGTCTCCTTCTACGACGGCTTCCACGACGTCTGGCCGGACGCGGCGCCGTTCACCCTGCGGATCGAGGAGGGGGACGGGCCGCCGCGATGGCAGGACGTCCCGCGCCGGCTCACCGTCCACCTGCCCAAGGCCGAGACGGCGACCGTACGGCTCAGCTGCCGGCTCACCGCGGCCGACCTCGCCCTGCTGCCGGTCTGGCAGCGCCTGCTCGTCTCGGACTTCTGGCGCGACCTGACCGACGCCGAGCGGGAGCTGATCGCCGAGGAGACCGTGGCCGGGCTGAACTGGCTGCTCACCCCGTACACGGAGCTGCGCCTCGTGCACGCCGTCGAACGCCCGCTGTCGCCGCCCGCGCTCGCCGGGCTGGACTTCGCCCGCGACCCCGGACAGACCTTCGCCGACCTGCGGGGCACCCTGCGCGCACACCCCCGCAGCACCGGGCACGTCGACATCGACGCCACCTGGACGCGCTGGATCGACGACGTCGCCGAACCGGCCCCCCGCCGGATCAGGGAGCACGCCCACGTCGGCCGGGTGGAGCTGGACCACTCCGACCGCGAAGAGGTGCGCCTGCCGCACTCGGCCACCCCGGTCCGCCACGACTTCGGCGACACGCTGCACCGCAACGTCGCCTACCGGCCGACCGCCACCACCCGGTTCCGCGAGTACTTCCACCCGTCGATCACCGCCGATCCCGGCCTCGTCACCAGCGCCGGCGAGCCGAGCGCCGGGCCGTCCGGGCGGGGCTGGCCGGTGCCCGCGAGCAGGCGGTCGGAGCCGCCGAAACCGTCGTACCTGCTGCCCACCTTCCGGTGGAGCCGGCAGCAGGACCGCCGCGAGCGGCGTCTGGTGTCGGTACGCGACGGGGCCGGCGTCCGGGTTCACCTGGACCGGCCGTGGTTCTCCTCCGGTGACGACGAGTTGCTGGCGGTCGTCCTCGACCCGCCCGGGGCCGACGCGCTGCCCGGCCGCCTGGCGACCCGGTGGGGCACCGATCCCGTCTGGTCGGACGCGACCGTGCTGCCGCCGCCCGCTCCCGGCAACTTCCCCGGCCCCGTCACCGCCGTCGGGCTGCGGCTGGCCGAGTCGGGGGAGGGCCGCGAGCTGACCGGGGCCGTCGTGGCGTACGAGCCGTCGTACGACGCGGCCAAGCGCCTGTGGTTCGCCGACGTGGACGTGGACCTGGGCGCCGCCGGGCAGGCGTCGGCCTGCTTCCCGTACCTGCGCCTCGCCCTGGCCCGCTACCAGCCGCACGCGCTGACCGGGCTGGAGCTGTCGCCGGTGGTGCAGGCGGAGTTCGCGCAGCTCGTGCCGCGCCGGACGCTGACGGTCGAGGAGGTGTCCGGCGGGGGGCTGCGCGTCGTCCTCGCCGGGCCCGCCGCCGCCACCGAGCTCGGCGCGTCGGCCGGTGCCGGGCTGCCCGGGGTCGCGGCGAGCCACCGCGTCACCGCGACGGTCCAGCGGCGGCCCTTCACCAGCGCGGAGGATCTCGACTGGACGGACACGCCGATCAAGGCCGAACTGACCTGCGGCACGGCCCGGACCGGCTACCAGTGGTCGGCCGTGATCCCGCCGGCGGTGCTGGACATCGTCTGGCAGTACCGCCTCCTGGTGGAGGAGCGCGAACGCTACCGCACCGACCCCGGCACGGCCGACGAGACGGTCGTCATCGACGCGGCCGGGGGTGGTGCGCCGGAGCGAATCCCGGTGGGCGAGCGGCTCGCGCACGCGGACAGCGTCCCGCTGCGCGCCCGGCTGGGGCGGCTGGTCATCGACTTCGACGCCTAGCCCGACCTACCGGCCGGGTGGCGGGCCTTCCGGGGCGGCCAGCAGGCTCAGGGCGCGGCCCGCTCCCGGCACCCGGGCCAGATTGGCGCTGATGCACGCCGCGGTCTCGCGTACGGCGTCGGCCAGCAGGGGCAGCCGGTTCGTGCCGACCACCACGACGGCCGCCGCGGCCACCACGGCCCCCGTCGGCGCGCGCACGGGGGCGGCCACACATCCCAGGGGCGGCAGGGCCGCCTCGAAGTCGAACGCCACGCGCCGTTCGCGGGCGTCGCCGACCCGCCGCGCCCACTCGGCCGGGGAATGCCCCTCCGGCAGGCTCCAGCCGGGATCGGGACGGCGGCCCGACATCGGGTTCCCCACCGCCAGCACGACCTCGGCGGCGCTGGCCACCGGCAGCACCAGGCCGGGACGCATGCGGAAGACCTCGTCCACGGCCGGGTCGCCGATCCCCGAGACGACGATGACGTCGTCGCCGTCCCTGACCGCGATGGTCACCGCGCATCCGGCGGCGGCCAGCCGGCGCAGCGGCCGCACGGCGGCCGTGCTCAGCACCTGGGCCGGTGACCAGCGCTGACCCCAGCGGAACATCCGCGTGCCGATGCGGTAGCGGCCGCCGTCCTCGCGGTGGACCAGGCCGAGGTCGGTGAGCCGGCACAACAGCCGGTGGGCGGTCGCCTTGGGCAGGCCGGTGGCCACGGCGAGCTGCGTCAGCCCGGCCTCCTCCACCCGCGCGAGCTCCTCCAGCACCGCGAACGCGCCGTGCAGCACCCCGCGCCCGGCGGCGGGCCCGGCTCGTCCGTCGTCACCGTGGCCGCCGCCGAGCTCTTCCGGGCAGAATTCCATCGCGCACCCCCCGGGTCGCACTGACCCACCCGTTCGTATCACCGGGACGGACGCGCCCCCCAGAATCCCGGCCGCCATAAGTGACTAACCAATCACTCGAAGTGATCCCGCGAGGCGAGTGCACACTTCGGGGGCCGAGTCGCAAGAGGTGCGGACGGCTATAGGCGAGTTTCTCCGTCGATAGGGTGACGTGTCGCAATGACACGACTACTTATCGTGTGCGAGCGGTATCAGTCGTTCGGCCGGACGGACACCGGCGACGGGCGCGAGCAGTTCGCCAAGACGCGCCCTTCGCCGGTCCTTTCCCGTGCGCCGCAAAGCCCCGCCTCCAGGAAGGGACTACATGCGCAGCAAAGTCGTCGCGGTCTTCCCGGGCAGCGTAGCCATGCCCGCCGCCGGGGTGCTGGCGCCCCTGGCCGCCCGTACACCGGCCGTCCCGGAGCTCCTGCCGGAGATCGACGCCGTCGCCGCCGAGTACGGCTCGCCACCGCTCAGCGCCTACCTCCTCACCCCGGACGCCCCCCGCCCGCCCGGCCCCGAGAGCCACTACCTGGCCCTGATGGCGGTGTCGTTAGCCACCTTCGACGCCCTCGTGCGGGAGGGGCTCCAGCCGTACGCGCTGGTGGGCCACGGCCTCGGGGAGCTGTGGGCCCTGGTCGCCGCCGGGGTGCTGAGCGCGGGCGACGGCGCGCGCCTGGCCTGCGCGCGCAGCCGCGCACTGACCGGCCTGGGCTGGCCGGGCGCGATGATGTCCCTCGACGTCTCCGCCGTGCAGGCCCGGCACCTGGTCGCGCTGCTGGACCATCCACATCTCGTGGTCGGCTGCGACGACACGCCGCGGCGGTGCGTCCTGTCGGGGCCGCGCGAGCTGATGCCGCAGGCGGCCCGGATCGCCGGACACCTGGGCTGGACGAGCGCCGCACTCCAGGTCCCGCACCCCGCCCACACGCCCGCGGTCGCCGCCGCGGCCGCCGAACTGAGAGGCCGCCTGCCCGGCGTCAGGACGGCTCCGGCGCGCTGGCCGGTGTTCTCGCCGACGATGGGACGCCTGCTCACCCCCGACGACGATCCCGTCGCCGTCACCGCCGACGCCATGGTCGTCGCCGTGCACTTCCACCAGGCCGTCCGAGGGCTGGCCGCCCGTGGCGCGGAGGTCTTCCTGGAGTGCGGGGCGGGTGAGGACGCGGTCGCGCTGGTCCGCGCCATCGTCCCCGCCGCCACCGCCGTCTCCCCGCTCGCCGCCGACGGCCCCTGGCGGCCGGGCGAGCCCGTCCGCCCCGCCGCCGCCCTGAACGCCCCCACACCGACACCGAACGGCTCCACCCCCACACCAGCTCCGGTCGCGCACGGCAGCCCTGCCCTGCTCGCCGACCAGGTAGAACCGCCGTGGCACGACGAACCCCCAGAACTCGCCCAGCGCGACGGCCCCCCAGAGCCGGCCCCGCGCTACAGGCCCGCAGAGCTTGGCCGGCGTGGCGAAGCGGCGGAACGGGGCGCGTTGCCGCAGGCCGGTGCCGGGCTCGTGCCCGCCCCGGCCCGTCCGGGGGACGCCGATCAGGAGACGGGCCGATCGGGGACGGCCGGTGGTGCGGCTCTCGGTCAGGAGACGGGCCGGTCGGTGGCCGGTGGCGCGGCTGTTGGGCGGGAGACGGGCTGGTCGGTGCTCGGTGGTGCGGATCTTGGGCGGGAGGCGGGGCGGTTGGGGGTGGCTGGTGGCGCGGGGCTCGGGGAGGTGGCGCGTCCGCGGCTCGCGCCTGCGCCGCCACTCGCGCCGCCGCTCTTCCCGTCCGTCGGCCGGATGTTGCCTCCGGCGACGCTTCTGCTGTGCGGTGGGGCCGACGTCCTGGCGTTGCGGGCGTTGACCGACGATCGTGACGACGTGGTGGTGGCCGACGCCGACACCATCGACTGGACCTGGCTCCCCCTGACGCCCCGGCACCTGCGGGTGGTCGCCCGCCCCGGCCCCGACGCCGGACCGGTGCACGAGGCGATGATCGCCACCGCGGCCCGCTTCCCGCACCTCCACAGCATCGCCGC
The DNA here is from genome assembly GCF_040674635.1 of Nonomuraea sp. NPDC049758. Taxonomy (NCBI): domain Bacteria; kingdom Bacillati; phylum Actinomycetota; class Actinomycetes; order Streptosporangiales; family Streptosporangiaceae; genus Nonomuraea; species Nonomuraea sp. NPDC049758. Next base: position 476,210 of record NZ_JBFAMZ010000007.1, on the reverse strand, counting down.
CCTCGTCATGGACGCACTGCGCCAGGAGGTGGTGCCCCACCCGGTCGCCGGCCTGTTCACGGGGGCGATCCAGCCGCTGGCCGCCGAACTGGCCGGTTGTGCCTGCGTCGCGGTGGCGACCGCGGACGTCGACCTGCCCGCCGCGCTCGACGTCCTGGCCGCCGAGCTGGAGGCGGCGCCCCCGCTGCTGGCCGCCTTCTACCAGGGCCCGCAACGGCTCCTGTACGAGCTCACCCCGGCCTTCGGCGACCAGCCGTGGCAGGGGAACGGACGCTCGTGGCCCTCGCCGACCAACACGGCATGAACGCCCCACCTCGCCGCCATCCTGGGGAAGCGACTCCTGACGAGACCGCGCCTTCCGCCGTCGCCACTCTTTGCGTACGCTGCATGACGGTAAGTGACAGGCAAGCATTCGTTCAGGAGGGGCATTGCGCAAGACAAGGCATGTCGCGGCGGTCGTCGCCGGATCCGTCGCCCTGCTGTCGCTGGGGTTCACCACGCCCGCGTCGGCCGCCACGGTCCTCGACTGCGATACCTTCGTCCACAACAACGACAACTACCTCGGCATCGCGATGTGCAGCAACCCGACGGGCCAGACCTGGCGGTTCCGGGCCGTGGTCACCTGCGGCTGGGCGCCCGACGTCGTCGGCGACTGGGTCGACCTCCCGCCGGGTCGTTCGGGCCAGTCGCAGGGCGTCTGCGGCCGGCTCGGCACGGGCGTCGGCGCCGTGGGCGTCGACGAGCGCCGCGTCTGACCCGGAAGACGACAGAACGCCGGTGAAGGCCCTCGGTCATGGTCGCCGAGCCCTTCACCGGTGGAGCCGGCCGTCGACGGCGACCGTCAGGATCGGCCGATGCCCTCTCCGTGCGGCGTGCGGGCATCGGTCCGTTCCTCCAGGTGGCCGTCGAACGGCGTCAAACGGCGTCGATCGGAGGCGCGGGGCGGCAGGGGCTCGGCGGTGGCGGTCAGGACCACGCGGCCGAGGATGTGGCAGGGGCGTACAACCATGCCTTCCGCCTGACGGCCAACTGGAGTGAGGCGGAGGACGTCGTGGCGCTGACGTTCCTGGAAGCCTGGCGGTTACGGGCGAAGATCGATCCCGAGGGCGGCTCGCTGCGGCCGTGGCTGCTCGGCATCGCGACCAACGTCTCCCGTAACGTCCGCAGGGCCGCCCGCCGCCATGACGACGCCCTGGCCAGGATCCCCAAGGGCGAGTCGGTGCCGGACTTCGCCGAGGACGTGGTCGGGCGCATCGACGACGCCGAACGGCTGGCCGCGGTCAGGCGGGCGTTCGGCAGGCTCCGCAAGCAGGAGCAGGACGTGTTCGCGCTGTGCGTCTGGGCCGCGCTGGACTACGCCCAGGCGGCCGAGGCGCTGGGCGTGCCGGTGGGCACCGTGAGGTCCCGCCTGTCGCGGGCCCGCAAGAAGCTCGCCGAGTTCGCGGAACGCGAAGGACTCACGGGACACGGGGAACCTGGGGAACGCGGAGAAATCGCAGGATTCGGGGAACTCGCCGGGACGAGCCGACAGGTAACTGGTGACCGAGGCCCCGCCAAGGAGGAGATCCGATGAACGTGCCGGTTGAGCGTGATCTTTCCGAGGGCCGTCGCCAACTGCTCAAGGAGTTCGTGATGACCGAGATCGAGAAGGCGCACCGTACTCGTCCGTCCCGGGTCAGGCTGCTGGCTCCCGTCGGCGCGCTGGCGGCCGCCGTGGCCGTCGCCGTCCCGCTGCTGTTCGGGGGGCCGGCGTACGCGGTGTCCAGGGCGTCCGACGGGTTGATCGACATCAGCATCAGCGAGGCGCAGGACCCCGAGGGGCTGCAGGCCGAGCTGCGGGGCCTGGGGGCGAACGTGGTGGTCAGCTACGTGCCCGACGGCAAGAAGTGCGGCCCGGAGCCGCGCGCGGCCCGGTTCCTGAGCAAGGAGGAGGCGCCGCTGTCGGTGTTCCCGCCGCCCGAGGGGCATGAGGCCGGCTTCGTCATCGACCCCAAGGTGATCAAGGAGGGGCAGACCGGCGTGCTGGAGTTCAGCGTCAGTGAGGAGAGGAAGGTCGCCGGGATCTGGGCGCGCGTCGCCGAGGGGCCGGTGGCCGACTGCGAGCTGGTCGGCACCACGGACGCGCCGCTGTCGCACTAGCGGCCGGGTCGGCGGGCAGCGCCTCGATCGGCGCGGCCGCCCGCTGCTCCGGGTCGGTCGTGTCGGCGCCGAGCCGCTCCACCAGCGCACGGCGACCGGACGCCGTCGCCAGGCGGAACACGGCCTCGTCGAGCCGGTCGCCGGACCGGACGAGCTGCGAGGAGCCGTCGGCACGCAGGGCGTCGAAATCGATCATCAGGGCATCGTGGAGGGCGGGGACGACACTTCCGGCCGTCCCCGCGGCGAGGCTGGTCAGTGGGCGAGGCCGATGGAGGTGGGGATGCTCCAGGGGCCGCAGTCGGAGCCGAAGGTCGCCCTGTCGCAGCCCTGGACGACGAAGGCGAACGTGTTGACCTCGTGGCCGTTGGTCGTGGTGCCGACGCCGTCCCGTACGTAGGGGGCCATCACGTACTGGCCGCTCCAGGCGGTCAGCCGCCCCGTCCGGACCTGGGTGGCCTTGCCGCCGTCCTTGCTCCAGCGGACGTTGAAGAAGTCCCAGTCACGGCCGAGGCCGCTCCACTTGAAGACGAGGTTCTGGCCCTTCTGGTAGACGCGGACCAGGGTGCCGTCCCCGAGGTTCGGCGACCAGACGATCTTGCCGTTGGTGAAGCGTTGCCAGGAGCCCTTCTTGTCCGGGTATCCGTACTCCTTGGTGGTGGGGCAGCCGTACACGCTGCGCTCGCCGCCGTTGGAGCGCCACAGGCCGCCGATGAGACTGCCGGACGGCGCCACCAGCGACGGGTCGCACGTGCTGCCGGTCGCCGCGGCGGGCGCCGGTGTGGTGAGGCAGAAGGTCGCCGCGAGCAAGGCGGCGGCGGCCGTGCCGGTTCGGGAGGGTGGGGCTGCGCGGCTCATGGGCGTCCTCTCGTCGAAGGTGTCGGCGCGCGTGCGGTGGGGCCTGCTGCGAGAGCGTTCGGGCGGCTCAGCAGTGCTTGCTGAGTGACATGCGCTTGACCAGGTCGAACAGGTCGGGGTCGAACTGGCCCTTGGCGATCCAGCGATAGGTCCGGCGGTCGTGCAGGTTCTTGACGAACTTCGTGCTGGTGCTGCCGTACACGCGGATGTCGCCGAGCAGGGCGCCGGCGCCGTCCTTCAGGTGCGCCCACATCAGCCAGGCGTCCTCGTCGCCGAGGCTGGAGACGGTGGCGTCCAGGCGCGCCGTGCCGTTGGAGTACAGGGTCCAGGTGGCGCCGGGCTCGATCGTGCAGTGGCCCGCCGAGAGGTAGCCGCGCCAGACGTACGTCTTCTGCTCCAGGGCGGACGCGCCGGCCGTCGAAGTGACGGACGACGCCAGGACGACGGCGGACACGAGCACGCCGGCGGTCTTGCGGACGCCATTCATGAGGACTCCTCGGGGCATGGGGGAGGGAGGTGTGCCGGGGGTCGGACGGCGGCGTCCGGGGGCGGGCCGATGACCTGGTAGCCGTGGCGGGCGGCGACCTCGGCCAGGCGGCCGGGATCGACGTCCCCGGCCGCGACCTCGGCGGCGAAGTGTTCGAAGCCGGCCGGCCAGGTGAGCTGGAGCAGGCGCAGGGGAGCGTCCTGGTCGTTGGCGAAGGCGTGCGGCACCCGGCGGGGGAGCAGGACGAAGGCACCGGCGGCGACCTGCCAGGACCGCTCGCCGCAGTGCATCCGCGCCGTCCCCGACAGCACGTAGAACGCCTCGTCGTCGTCCCGGTGCACGTGCAGGGGCGTGGCGAAGCCCGGCGGGCATTCCTGCTCGATGACGGTCAGCCGGTCGCCGGTCTCCGGCCCGCCCGCCTTCACGGTCATGGTGGTGCCGAGGAACGGGTGGACGGCGCCGCCGCCGGCCGGCAGATGGAGCGCGCTCATGGCCGTCTCCGCAGCGTGCGGAGCCGGATCGCGATGGACGTCATGCCTCACCACTCCTTGTAGCCTCACTCTAAAGTGCTACTCTAAAGTGGTACTCTAAATCGATGGATGACGTCAAGAGCCCCAAGCGGCGCTCGGCCCAGACCAGAAGCCGGATCGTGAATGCCGCCCAGGGGCTGTTCGTCGTGCGGGGCTACGCCGGCACGACCTTCCAGCAGGTCGCCGACGCGGCCGAGGTCTCGGTGCAGACGGTGTACTTCCACTACGGGACCAAGAGCGGGCTGCTCAAGCACGTGGTCGACGTCGCCTCGGCCGGTGACGACGAGCCCGTGCCGCTGCTGGAACGTCCGTGGTTCGCGGCCTTGCAGGCGTCGCGGGACCCGGTGGAGGTCGTGAGGGGGTGGGTGCACCAGAGCGGCGTCATCCTCGGCCGCGTCGCCCCCGTCCTGGCCGTGGTCCGCGACGCGGCGGCCGCGGACGCCGACATGGCCGCCCAGTGGGCCGTCAACAGCGAGCAGCGGCACACCGCGCATGGGCAGGTCGTCGCCATCCTCGACCGCCTGCACGCCCTGCGGCCCGGGCTCACCGCCGAGCGGGCCACCGACATCACCGTCGGGCTGCTGTCACCGGACCTGTTCCTGGTGATGACCCGCGAGTGCGGCTGGACGCCGGCGCAGTGGGAGTGCTGGAGCGCCGACCAGCTCTCCCACGCCCTCCTGCCCTCCTGACGCCCCGGCGGATCGTTCTGGCGGGCCGGCGTCCTGATGGGCGGGCGTCGCGGGCGGATGGTGGGCGGGTGGTCAGTCGGTCGGCTCCACGTCCGGTTCCACGTCCGGTTCCTCGTCCTTGCCGGACTCCTCGGCCACCTCGCGCCGCTCCTGCGCGACCTTCTCCTCCGGATCGGGCGGTGGCTCGACCGGCTCGGCGGGGATCGGCCGGGGAGTGTCCCTCACCTCGACTCCCGCCCGCGCGGCGGTGGTGTCGCTCTCCCCGTTGACCCGTCCGACCGCGGGCGGCATGTCCTCGGGCAGCTTGTCCTGTTCGTCCATGACCCGCAACTGCCCTGACCTTGACCTCTTGAACGAAGATCGACCTGTTCGGCGGTCAGGTCGTGCGGCGGGCGCGGTTCAGGACGAGGACGCCGAGGACGACGGCGGCCAGGCCGAGGATCAGGTCCAGGTAGCCGCCGACGATGCCGTAGCCGGTGCCCGGACCGCCCTTGGCGGCGCCGATGACCCAGCCGCCGATGACGATGCTGGTCACCCCCGCGGCCAGGGCGACGACGGCCCCGCGCTTCCCGGTCGCGGCCACGGTCGCGGTGCCGGTCCCGGTCCCGGTGCCGGTCCCGGTGCCGGTCCCGGTGCCTGTCCCGGTGCCGGGGGTGGCGCGGCGGCGGAGGCGGCCGGTGGCACGGGCCAGGCCGAGGCCGCCGACGGCGACGCCGGCCAGGCCCAGCCCGGCGCCGATCAGGGACCACATCCGGCCGGTGGTCATGGCGTACGCGGCGACGGGGTCGGCCTGGGCCGCGAGCAGGTGGTCGATGAACATGGCGGGTTCCTTCCGGCTGGACGTTGACGTGGAAAGCATGACCGCCGGGCCCGCCGCCGGACGTCCGGCGGGAGCGGGCTTGTCGGGGTGACGCCGGCGCCGCAGCCGGCTACCGCAGGGGCGGCAGGCAGGCGCGGACGTACCGCGTCCGCGGTAGGCGGCGGGTGATCCTGCTGCCGGAGTCGTACGGCCGGACATGCGGCTATGGTGCGCGTATGAGCACAAGGCGGCTCGGCGTCGGAGCCGGGGTGATCGACTGGCTGATCGCGGCCGGCGTGGCGGCGGCGCTGGTGGTCACCGGGTTGTCCGGGCAGCCTTCCGGCACCTACCTCGCGCCGCTCGGCTACGCGCTGCTGGCGGCCGGCGGGCTGGCGCTGGTCGCGCGCCGCCGGGCGCCGGTGCCCGTCCTGGCCATGACGGGGTTGTGCGCGGTGGGGTACCAGGCGGCCGGGTTCGACGTGCCGGCGGTGGCGTACCTGTTCGCGGTGTACGCGGCGATGCGGGCCGGACGGCGGCTGGTCACCGTGGCCGCGAGCGTGATCGTGCTGGCCCTGCTGCCCCTGGCCGCGCTGGCCTCGGGCCTGCACGACACGGGCGAGGCGTTCGCGCAGGCCAGGGGCGCGCTGGAGCTGGCCTGGCTGGTCGCGGCCGGCGCCGCGGGAGAGGCGTTGCGGCAGGCGGAGGGACGGGCGGAGGAGGCCGAGCGCACCCGGGAGGAGACCGCGCGGCGGCGTGCCGACGAGGAGCGGCTGCGCATCGCGCGGGACCTGCACGATTCGCTCACCCACCAGATCTCGGTCATCAAGGTGCAGGCCGAGGTGGCCGTGCACGTGGCCCGCAGGAAGGGGGAGCAGGTGCCGCAGGCCCTGCTGGTGATCCAGGAGGCCGGACGCGAGGCGACCAGGGAGCTGCGCGCGACCCTGGAGGCGCTGCGCGACGACACGACTCCGCCGCACGGCCTGGACCGGGTCCCCGAGCTGCTGGAACGGGCCCGGACCACCGGCCTCGACGCGACGCTGACGATCGAGGGGCAACGACGGGACGTGCCGGCCGCGGTGGACCGGACCGCGTACCGGATCGTCCAGGAGTCCCTGACCAACATCGCCCGGCACGCCGCCGCCGCGACCGCGGAGGTCCGCATCGACTACCGTCCCGACGCGCTGGCCATCCGCGTGGACGACGACGGCACGGCCACGCCGGACGCCGCCCCCGTGCCCGGCGTCGGCCTGATCGGCATGCGGGAACGCGTCACCGCGCTCGGCGGCAGCCTGCGGGCGGCCCCGCGCGGCGCGGGCGGCTTCACCGTCCAGGCCGAGCTGCCGATGGACCGCACGCCGTGATCCGGGTCCTGCTGGTGGACGACCAGCCGCTGCTGCGCGGCGGGTTCCGCGCGCTGCTCGACCTGGAGGACGACATCGAGGTGGTCGCCGAGGCCGCCGACGGGGCGCAGGGCCTGGCCCTGGCCAGGGAGCACCTGCCGGACGTCGCGCTCATCGACATCCAGATGCCGGTCGTGGACGGCATCGAGGCGACCCGCCGCATCGCCGCCGACCCGGCCCTGGCCGGCGTGCGCGTGGTCATCCTGACCAACTACGGCCTGGACGAGTACGTCTTCAACGCGCTGCGCGCCGGCGCGGCCGGGTTCCTCGTCAAGGACGTCGTGCCGGAGGACTTCCTGCACGCCGTGCGCGTCGCGGCCCGCGGCGACGCGCTGCTCGCGCCGTCGATCACCCGCATGCTGATCGACCGGTACGTCACCCGGCCGCCCGCCGCCACCGCCGGCGAGGAGCTGCGGGAGCTGACCAACCGCGAGCGCGAGGCCGTCGCCCTGGTCGCGCGGGGGATGTCCAACGACGAGATCGCCGCCCATATGGCGATCAGCTCGATGACCGCCAAGACCCACGTCAACCGGGCGATGGCCAAGCTGCGCGTGCGCGACCGCGCCCAGCTCGTGGTCCTGGCCTACGAGTCGGGCCTGGTGACGCCGCGCACGGCGTGACGCGCCCCAAGGCAGGCGGGCACGTCGTCCAGCCGCCAGCACAGCTCGTCCACCACGCCGACGACGCCGTTGACGCCGCGGGTCCGGCGGACGGCGTGCGCGGCGTCGGACCGGCGGTCCATCCGGCCCGACAGCGTGACCACGCCCTGCCGCACCGAGACCCGCACGTTCCCGGTGTCCATCCACAACGCCCGGTGCAGGACGTCGTCGCGGACGACGGCGGCGATCTCCTCGTCGCCGCGCAGGAACATCCTGACCAGGTCGCCGCGGCTGAGGATGCCCACCAGACGGCCGTTGTGGTCGACCACGGGGATCCGGCGCACGTCGCGGGCGTTCATCAGCCGGGCGGCGGTGACCGCCGACCTCTCGGCGGTGATCGTGACCGGCGGGCTCGTCATCAGGTCCGCGGCCGTGACGCCGATGGCCTTCCTGCTGCCGGGCCGGTGGCGCACCCGGGACAGCAGCGGCGGCCGGTAGTCCTCGCCGGGGAACTGCTCGCGGAACTCCTCCTTGCACAGCAGGTCGGACTCGGAGACGACGCCGATGACGTGCCGGTCGTCGTCGAGCACCGGCACGGCGCCGATCCCGCGGCCGGCCAGCGCCTCGGCGATCTCTTTGAACGGGGTGGCGGCGCCGGCGGAGACGACCTCGCGGGTCATCACGTCCTCGACGGTCAGGTTCATCGTTCACCTCGGGGCTTCTCGGTCCTGACTCCATCCCATCCGGCGACGCGGCCCGGCCGTAGGGGCGTTGGTCCCTGGACGGCGGGCCGGGAGTCCCCGCCGCCGCTTCAGGATCGCTCGCGCACCACCGCGACGGTGCAGCGCGCGTGGTGCAGGACGCCGCGCATCACCGAGCCGAGCACGAACGAGCCCAGCCCGCTCCTGCCCTGCGAGCCGAGCACCAGCAGTTCGGCCCGGTCGCCCGCGGCGACGAGCGTCTTGACGGGATGGCCGCACTGGACGTCCGCGATCACCCTGACGTCGGGATGCCGTTCCTGCCACGGGGTGAGCTGCTCCCTGGTGACGCGCAGGTGGCTCTCCCGCAGCGCCTCGATGTCGCAGGAGAAGTCGGGCGCCAGCGCGAACGGCAGCGGCCAGGCGTGCACCGCCCGCAGGCCGCCGCCGCGCAGTTCGGCCTGCCGGAAGGCGTAGTCGAGGGCCGGTTCGCAGGCGGGGGAGCCGTCCACGCCGACGACGACCTCGTCGTGGGAGGCGGCGTCCCCGTCGCGGACCACGACCACCGGGCCGGGCGCCTGACCGGCCACGCTCATGCTGACCGAGCCGAGCACGGCACCGGCGAAGCCGCCCGCCCCCCTGCGCCCCACCACCAGCTCGGCGGCCTCGGCCGCCTGCTCCCGGAGGGCGACCGACGCCTTCCCGGTCATGACCCGGGTGCTCACCTCGACCGTGGGCCGGCGTTCGCCGACGATCTCCTGCGCCTTGGCCAGGATCTCCCGCGCGCGCTCGGTCATCGAGCTCTCCCACTCGACGGCGGCGATCTGCGGAACCTGGTACGGCCAGGTCTCCACCACGGACACGATCCGCAGCGCGGCCCCCGCCCTGAAGGCGTCGTCGGCAGCCCACGCCACGGCGTCGAATCCGGACGGCGATCCGTCGACACCCACCACGACCAGCTCAGACATCGCTCAATACCTCCCCTACTCATTCAGCCGTCCGGGAGGTGAGCGGACAGGATCGCCAGCCCCAAAACTTGGAGAAATCTGGCGGCGGAGGCGACCCGGGGCGGCTCCGGACGGCTGCCGGCCCGCGAACTTGGGGTTTCTTCGCCCGCTCCTGACTTTGGGCAGGCGGGGACCGAGGAAGATCCACGGCCGGGAGGCAGCATGCCGGGACGGATCACGGTCGGCGTGGACGGGTCCGCGCCGTCGGACGCCGCGTTGGGCTGGGCCGCCGACGACGCGGCGCGTACGGGCGCGGAGTTGCACATCGTGCACGCCCTGGACCGGCAGCCGTACAGCGTCGGCAGGTTCCCCGACTTCGGGCAGTGGAACAACCTGCTGCTGGCGGCGTCCAGGGTGCTGGAGCGGGCCGAGGCGGCCGTCCGGGCGCGGCAGCCGTCCGTGCCGGTGCACGCCGAGATCGTGGAGGGGACGCCCGCGGCCGTCCTGCAGGATCAGGCGCGGCGGGCGGACGAGCTGGTCATCGGCAACCGGGGGCTGGGCGGGTTCGCCGGCGCGCTGCTCGGATCGGTGACCACGCAGGTGGCCGGTCAGGTGCGGTGTCCCGTGGTGGTGGTGCGCGCGGACCCGCCGGAGCGGGTCGGCGAGGTCGGCGTCGGGATCGACGACTCCGGCGTCTGCGAGCCGGCCATCGGCTACGCCTTCGAGCAGGCCAGGCTGCGCGGTGCCCGGCTGCGCCTGATCCACGCCTGGCAGATCCCCGTGCACGCCTTCGCGCCGGAGATCGCCTACGACGTGGACGAGGTCCGGGCCGCTCAGCGCGAGGTGATCCGGACCAGGACGGCCGGATGGCGGGAGAGGCATCCCGAGGTGACGATCGTGGAGGACGTGCAGAGCGCCCATCCGGTCGAGGCGCTCACCGGCGCGCCCTGCGACCTGCTGGTGGTCGGCTCCCGCGGCCGGGGCGCGTTCGGCTCGCTGCTGCTCGGCTCGGTCAGCAGAGGGGTGCTGCACCACGCGCACTGCCCGGTCGCGGTGATCCGTCCCGCCGACGACGCCGAGGGCGGCGAGCCGCGGTGACGGGAGGGCGGCGCGATCAGGGCCCGTGAGCCGTGGTGACGGGAGGGCGGCGCGGTCAGGGGCTGCGCCGCCGTCCCCAGTCCTCGCCGGCCCGCGCCCACTGGACCTCCCACTCCCGGTACCGCCGCCGATCCGTCCACCACCGGAACGCCGCGAACCCGCCCGCGGCGGCCAGGGCGATCACGGACATGAGCAGGAGGCCGGTCACCACGCCCCTCGTCCGCAGGACGGTACGGGCGGTGGGGGCCGGCACGGGCCGGCCGGCGGCGTCGATCCACAACGGGACCGTCGAACCGGCCCTGGCCACCCCGGGGACCGGCACCGGGCCGCTGCGCGCGGCGCCCGAGGACGTCGTCCAGCTCGCCATCGCCCGCTGCTCGCCCACCGGCATCTCGGTGAGGGCGACGCGGGCGGCCGGCGCGTCGGCCAGCAGCGTCGCCCTGACCTGGTGCCGCCCCACGGCGTGCGCGCTCTCCTCGTGGAGCGCGCCCTCGTAGGCCAGCCGGCCCACGAGGACGGCGGGCCAGACGCCCGCCAGCACCACGAGCCCGGTCACCAGCACCGCGAGCGCCTCCAGCCGGTCGGAACGGCGGCGCAGGGGATTGCCGTCGGGACGGTACAGGCGTACGCGCCGGACCAGAAGGTCGATCAACGCTTTCAACGGACACCTCCTTGAAGCACTGTGCGGGCGCCCCGGCGGGGACGGCAGGGGCGGGCGGCTCTTGACGGGAGGGCCTTCGTCCCGAGTCCGTCAGGACGGACGGGGCGGCCCCGCGTACGGATCACGGAGGACAAGGCGTGGTCACCCCGCCATCATGAACGAACCAAGGAGATCAACATGGCCGTTCTCCTGGGAAGACGTGCCAAGAGCCGCCCCGGCCGGCCTCAGCCGGGCTCCAGCGAACGGGGGATCGAGTCCGACGGCCCGGCGGGATGCCCGGTACGCCCCGCCGCGTCATAGATCTTGACCCACCGGATGGCCGGGAACTGCTTGAGCGTCGGCCTGATCTGGTCGGCGATGGTGAAGACCGATCCGCCGCCGTCGACCGGGCCGGTCAGGTGGACCCTGGCGATCCCGTCCGCGACGGTCAGCCTGCCGAAGCCGGTGGCCTTGGAGTTGACGAAGCGCAGGCCGCGCGCCCGTTCGGCCTCGGTCGGGCCGGCGAACAGCCGTTGCAGCGCGCCGTAGGCGGTCGCCGGCGGAGCCACCGGGCGGGTCACGGCCGCCGTGCGCGGGCTCCTGGCGGTGGTGTCGAGGAAGTGGTCGCGTACGGACACGGTCCGGTAGGACGTGGTGAGGTCGACGACGACCCGGCTCGGCCGGGTGAGCGTGCGGACCTGGTAGGGCACGCGCCTGGCCAGCCCGACGCCGAAGGTGAGCGTGGCCTCGAAGTCGCCGGTGTTGACGACCTGGACGACGCCGGGCAGCGCGTAGGTGCGGCGGGTGGGGCCGTAGGTGACCCGGCCCCGGCGGTCGTGGCCGTCGGCCTGGTCGAAGCGGACCTGGAGGAGGGCGTCGCCGGCCGCGCCGACCGTCCGCCCGGAGCCGTCGGCGACCAGCCGGGACACGTAGCGCACGTCGTGCCGGGCCGGGACCGGGCCGCGGAACTCGAAGACCAGCCGGTCCAGGCCGGGCAGGTGCGCGGCCCGGATGCCGACCAGGACGGGGACGGCGGCCTGCCGCGCGGCCCGCGCGGGTAAGGCCGGCACGCCGGTGACGGTCACCGCCAGGGCGACGGCGAGGAGGGAACGGATCGGGACCATGATCATCATCTTCTCTCCCGTGAACGATCCTGGTCCCAGACTGACGCGCGCGACCGCGGGGCGACACCGCCGGACGTCCTGAACCCCGTGGCCTTCCGGCACTCGCGCCGGCCCCGGAAGTGTCCTTGGACCCTCGTGGCGCGGGTCCTCCGGCCCTGTGGCGGGCGTCCTGGGAGGTCTCATCCTGGCGGGGTAGGCCGGACAGAGAAGACCGAACATTTCGGTGCGGTCGTCTTCTGGAGGTGGACCATGAGCACGTGCTCGCCGAGACAGGCCATGGACGCGGCGGTCGAGGCCGGTCGATGGGCCCCTTCCGTGCACAACACCCAGCCGTGGACCTTCTCGGTCTCCGACGTGGAGATCGGGTTGAAGGCCGACACCGGCCGGCAGCTCAAGGCCGGTGACGTGACCGGGCGGGAGCTGGTGATCAGTTGTGGGGCGGCGCTGTTCACGATGTGCGTCGCGATGCGGTGCGCGGGGTTCGAGCCGGTCGTCCGGGTCCTGCCGGATCCCGATCGGCCCGGGTTGCTGGCGACGGTCCGGCCGGGCCGGGAGAGCGAGCCGGACGAGGTGACGCGGGTGCTCGCGGGCGAGATCGAGCGGCGTCACACGCATCGAGCGGGTTTCGCCGACGTCCCGGTCCCCGACCGGTTCGTGGAGTCGCTGGTGAGGGCGGCGATGGGTGAGGGGGTCAGGTTGACGCCCGTCCGGTCGGCGGAGGCGGTGGAGGTGCTGGCCGCGCTGACCCGGGCGGCGCAGGGCGTGCAGGAGCAGGATCAGCGGTTCGGCCTGGAGGTCGTGCGGTGGGCCAGGCCGCCGGGGAGCACGCGGGCCGACGGTGTGCCGGCCGGGAGCTACCCGCGCGAGGGCGCGCCGACGGAGGCGGTCTTCCCCCAGCGTCACTACGCGTGGCGGCAGGGCTGGGGCGCGCCGGGCGGCCAGGACGAGACGGCCGTCGGGGTGGTCGCCGTGCTGACCACACGGGCGGACGATCGGCGGGACTGGCTGGCCACGGGCCAGGCGCTGCAGCGGGTGCTGCTGCAGGCGTCGGCGCACGGGGTCAGCGCCGCCTTCCACACGCAGGCCCTGGAGCTGGAGCTGTTGCGGGAGTTCCTGCGGCTGGAGCTGTTCTCCGGGGAGCACCCGCAGATGATCATGCGGCTGGGGGTCACCTTCGAGGAGAAGGGCACGCCCCGGCGTCCGCTCTCCGACGTCCTGGAGTGAGCGCGGCGCCCTTCTAGAATCCGCAGGCATGGGGACTGACAGGCTGCGCCGCAAGCCGTACGAGAAGGAACTCCTCCGCCTCCAGGAAGAGCTGGTGGAGTTGCAGGAGTGGGTGCGGGCCGAGGGGCGGCGCGTCGTGGTGATCTTCGAGGGGCGCGACGCCGCGGGCAAGGGCAGCACGATCAAGCGGGTCACCGAGTACCTGAACCCGCGGGTGGCCAGGATCGCCGCGCTGCCCGTGCCGACCGACCGGCAGCGGTCGCAGTGGTACTTCCAGCGGTACGTCGAGCACCTGCCGGCCGCGGGGGAGATCGTGCTGTTCGACCGGAGCTGGTACAACCGGGCCGGGGTCGAGCGGGTGATGGGGTTCTGCACGCAGGAGGAGTACACGCGCTTCCTGCACCAATGTCCGATCTTCGAGAGGCTGCTGGTCGAGGACGGGATCCTGCTGCGCAAGTACTGGTTCTCGGTGAGCGACGCCGAGCAGGAGCGGCGCTTCCGCGAGCGGCTGGCGGACCCGATGCGCCGGTGGAAGTTGTCGGCGATGGACCTGGAGTCGATCACCAGGTGGGAGGAGTACTCCCGGGCCAAGGACGAGATGCTGGTGCACACCGACATCCCCGAGGCGCCCTGGTACGAGGTGGAGAGTGAGGACAAGCGGCGGGCCAGGATCAACATGATCGCGCACCTGCTGTCCACGATCCCCTACCGGCGGGTCGAGCGGGCGCCGCTGGAGATCCCGCCGCGACCACCCGCCACCGGCTACCGCCGCCCGCCGCGCCGCCCCGGAGGGTACGTCCCCGACGTCACGGCCGGCCTCTGAGCTCGGGCCGCCCGCCGGGGGGATACTCCGCCGATCAAGGAAATCCGGCGTACCGGACTTGATCCTCCCTTGTGGGGGAAAAGATGATTGGGTTTGCTTGTGTCCGGTGATCTGCTCGACGTCGTCCTGGTCGTTCTGGTGGTCGGGTTCGGCGTGGCGGGGTTCCGGCAGGGGTTCGTCGTCGGGGTGACGAGCTCGATCGGGTTCGTCGCCGGATGCGTGCTGGGCATCGCCGTCGCCCCCGCCGTGACCAACGCGCTCGTGACGGGCGACATCGCGCAGACGGCCTTCGCGGTCGTCATCGTGTTCCTGATCGCGCTGGCCGGCCAGTTCGCCGCGTCCACGCTGGGGGTGCGGTTACGCACGTACCTGCGCGGCGAACCGGCCCGGATCCTGGACTCCCTGGGCGGCGGGCTGGTCAACGCCACGTTCGTGCTGCTGGTCGCCTGGCTCGTGGGCAGCCTGCTGGTGTCCGGCCCGTGGACGCTGGTGGTGGAGCAGATCCGCGGCTCGGCGCTGCTGTCCACGCTCGACGCGGCGGCGCCCGAGGCGGCGCGGAACTGGCAGCGGCCCTTCAAGCGGTTCATCGACCGGTCCGACTTCCCGCCGGTGCTCGACACCATCGCCGGGATGAGCCCCGTCCGGGTGCCGCCGCCGGACGTGGCCGTGCTGCGCAGCCCGGCGCTGCGGCAGGCCAGGACGGGCATCCTGCAGGTCCAGGGGACCGCCTCCTCCTGTGGCAAGCGCATCACCGGCACCGGCTTCACGTACGCGCCCGACCACATCATGACCAACGCGCACGTCGTGGCCGGGGTGGACACGGACCTGCAGGTGGTCGACCACCAGCAGCGGCCGCACCCGGCGCAGGTCGTCTGGTACAACCCCCGGCGGGACGTCGCGGTCCTGTACGTCCCCGGCCTCGGGCTGCCCCCGCTCTCCTTCGACACCCGGGCCAGGGAGGGCCAGGACGCGCTGGTCGCCGGCTACCCGAACGGCGGCGGCTTCACGCCGGAGCCCGCCCGCGTCGCCGCGCGGCAGCGGGCCGGCAGCCCCGACATCTACCACGCCTCGCAGGTGACCAGGGACGTCTACCTGGTCCGGGGCAAGATCCAGCAGGGCAACTCCGGCGGCCCGCTGCTCGCCGTGGACGGCCGCGTGCTGGGCGTGATCTTCGCCGCCGTCGCCGGCCAGGTGGAGACCGGCTACGCGCTGACCGCCGGCGAGGTCGCGCCCGACGCCCGCCAGGCCGCCACGGCCACGAACCCCGTCAGCACCCAGAACTGCGACTGACCCCGGGCCCGCCCGCGCTCACCCCGGCCCGGACGGCAGCAGCGGGAGCGGGTCGAAGGCGTGCCCGGCCCACAACCGGCGCGACGCCTCCTCCGGGTACGCCGCCGTGCCCGGCTCGGTGTCGATGATCCAGGTCAGCCGCTCGCGCGGCTCGTACGCCGGCCAGCCCGGGTCTCCGGTCGCGGCGAAGGCGGTCCAGGCCGCCCGCACCCGGGCCGACAGCTCGGCGGCCTCCGGCGGCGGCTCCTGGCCGAGCAGCAGCCCGGCCGCGCCCGCGGTCAGGTTGCCGAACGTCAGCGGCAGGCCCAGCCCGTGGCACGCGCCGAGCATCCCGCCCATGCCGGGGGCCGGCCAGGTCAGCTCGTACAGGTGGGCCCGGCCGCGCCCGCCGTGGGCCTCGGCCAGCCGTACGGACGGCATCCGGAACAGCCAGTCGGAGTGGACCAGCTCGTACAGCCGCTCGTCGCCGGCCTCCGGGTGGGCGGCCCGGTAGGCCGCCGGGTCGGGGGCCAGCGCCCGCAGCGCGGCGGCCGCCTGCCCGGCGGTGACCTGGCCGAGCTCGCCGCCGAGCGCCATGAACAGCCGGTACTCGTCGCGGTTGTGCCCCACGAGCAGCTCCACCCCGCCTGCCGGCGACCGCCAGGGCGTCGCGGGCAGCACCTCGCCGTCCACGACCGGCGCGAACGGCGTGCGGACGTGCGCGGCCAGACCCCACCGCGGGCTGCCGGCCATCCTGGACGCCACCGCGTCACCGGCCTCGATGAGCCGTTCCGGCGGCAGGCACGCCAGCTCGCCCGCGTGCGGGGCCGCTCCCAGCTCGGCGGCCACCGCGGCGGCGAGATCGGCGGCCAGCTCGGGGGTGAAGAACAGGCCCGGCACGCTCTGCGCGATCGCCCGGCGGAACAGGCCGGCCGCGCCGGGCATCGTCATCAGCGCCGCGATGCTCCCGGCTCCGGCGGACTCGCCGAAGACGGTGACCCGGTCGGGGTCGCCGCCGAAGGCCGCCGCGTTCTCGCGCACCCAGCGCAGGGCGGCCACCTGGTCCAGCAGGCCGCGGTTGGCGGGCGCGCCGCGGAAGTGCCCGAAGCCCTCGGCGGAGACCCGGTAGTTGACGGTGACCACGACGACGCCGTCCCGGGCGAGCACGCCGCCGTCGAAGAGCGGGTCGCCGGACCAGCCGTACATGTAGCCGCCGCCGTGGATCCACACCATCACCGGCAGCCGGGTCGCGCCCAGGTCGGGGGTCCACACGTTGGCGGTCAGCCAGTTCCCGTCGGTGCCGGCGTCGCCGGCGGCGCCCAGCAGCCTGGACTGCGGCGGCGGCGGGCCGAATGCGGCGGCCTCGCGCACGCCGTCCCATGCCTCGGGCGGCGCCGGGGCGGCCAGCCGCAGGCCGCCCACCGGTGGGCGCGCGTACGGCACGCCGCGGAAGACGGCCACGCCGCCCTCGATCCGGCCGCGCAGCCGGCCCGTGCGCACGGTGACCTGCGGGTGAGCGGTTCCTGCGGCGCTCATGGCACGCTCCTCGTCCGGGGGACGGCTCCGACGGCCGTGCGCGGCCATCCTCACCCCGGACGCGGGGCGGCCGCATCCCGTTTTCGACGGCCGGGCCACGGCGCAGGCATGGGACGGCCAGGTGAGGGTATGCGGTCCGGATCTCCCACCCCGGAAGGAGCCGCCGGAATGTCTGACCGCATCGCCGATCCGTGGGGTTCGCGCACGCCGTACGGGCCGCGCGAGGACGGCAGCGCCGAAGACTGGCCGGTCCGGGTGGACGCCTGCCTGGCGGAGGGGCTGACCGAGCAGGACGTCGAGTCGTGGGCCCAGTCGGCGTCCGTGCTGCACTCCAACGGCGACGCGATGGACATCGCGGTCAAGGGCGGACGCATCGTCGGCGTGCGCGGCCGCGCCGTGGACCGGGTCAACCACGGCCGGCTCGACCCCAAGGACCTGTACGGCTGGCAGGCCAACAACAGCCCCGACCGGCTGCTGCGCCCGCTCGTCCGCGAGGGCGGCACGCTGGTGGAGAGCGACTGGGAGACGGCGATGAGCCGGATCGTGGCCCGGTCGAAGGAGCTGCTGCGGGGCCCCGGCGGATGGGGGCACTTCGGCTTCCACACCAGCGGGCAGCTCTTCCTGGAGGAGTACTACACGCTCGCCGTGCTCGGCAAGGCCGGCCTCGGCACCCCGCACATGGACGGCAACACCCGGCTGTGCACGGCCACGGCCGCCGCCGCGCTCAAGGCCAGCTTCGGCACCGACGGGCAGCCCGGTTCGTACACCGACATCGACCACTGCGACGCCATCGCGTTGTGGGGGCACAACGTCGCCGAGACCCAGGTGGTGTTGTGGGACCGGATGCTCGACCGCCGCCGCGGCCCGCGCCCGCCCGCGATGATCGCCGTCGATCCCCGGGCCACGCCCGTCGCCCGCGAGGCCGACGTGCACCTGCCGGTGCGCTCCGGCACGAACCTGGCCCTGATGAACGCCCTGATCCACCGGCTGATCGAGCGCGGCTGGCACGACCGTCGTTACGTCGAGGAGCACACGATCGGCTTCGAGCGGCTGTGCCGGGTGGTCGAGCAGTGCCCGCCGGAACGGGCGGCGGAGATCTGCGACGTGCCCGTGGCCCTGATCGAACAGGCCGCCGAGATCCTCGGCACCAGCGAGCGGCTGGTCTCCACCGTCCTGCAGGGCTTCTACCAGTCCAACCAGGCGACGGCCGCCGCCTGCCAGGTCAACAACATCCACCTGCTGCGCGGCATGCTGGGCCGTCCGGGGGCCGGGGTGCTGCAGATGAACGGCCAGCCCACCGCCCAGAACACCCGCGAGACCGGCGCCGACGGCGACCTGCCCGGCCTGCGCAACTGGGACAACCCCTCGCACATCCGCGAGCTGGCCGAGCTGTGGAACGTCGATCCGGCCGTCATCCCGCACTGGGCGCCGCCGACCCACGCCATGCAGGTCTTCCGGTACGCCGAGCAGGGGTCGGTCAAGCTGCTGTGGATCTCGGGCACGAACCCGGCGGTCTCGCTGCCCGACCTCGGCCGCGTCCGCCGCATCCTGGGCCGGGACGAGCTGTTCGTCGTGGTGCAGGACCTGTTCCGCACCGAGACCGCGGAGCTGGCCGACGTGGTGCTGCCGGCGGCGACGTGGGGGGAGAAGCCGGGCACCTTCACCAACGCCGACCGGACCGTGCACCTGTCGGAGAAGGCCGTGGAACCGCCCGGCGAGGCGCGGGCCGACCTGGACATCTTCCTCGACTACGCCCGCCGCATGGACTTCCGCGACCGCGACGGCAAGCCGCTGATCGGCTGGCACGACGCGGAGTCGGCGTTCGAGGCGTGGAAGGCGTGCTCGGCCGGGCGTCCCTGCGACTACACCGGCATCACGTACGAGAGCCTGCGCGGCGGCAGCGGCGTCCAGTGGCCGTGCCCGCCGGGCTCGGGCGGCACCGAGCGCCTGTACGGCGGCGGCCGCTTCAACACCGACCCGGACTACTGCGAGACCTACGGCCAGGACCTCGTCACCGGCGCCGAGCACACCCGCGAGCAGTACCTGGCCCAGGAGCCCGGCGGACGGGCCTTCCTGCGGGCCGCGGCCTACCACCCCTCGCCCGAGGTGACCGGCGACGACCTGCCGCTGCTGCTGACCACCGGCCGCACCGTGCACCAGTTCCACACCCGGACCAAGACCGGCCGCGTCCCGCGGCTCGACGCCGCCGCCCCCGAGCCGTGGGTGGAGCTCAACGCGGCCGACGCCGCCGGGCTCGGCATCGGCGATGGAGACCTGGTGCGGGTGGAGTCACCGCGCGGCCGGCTGGAGGCCCCGGCCCGGATCACCGGCATCCGGCGGGGCGTGGTGTTCGTGCCGTTCCACTACGGCTACTGGGACCTGGAGCCGGGAGCGGCCCCCCGGGCGGCCAACGAGGTCACGAACACGACCTGGGACCCCGTCTCCAAGCAACCGATCTACAAGGTCACCGCGGTCCGGGTGACCGGAGCGGGAGGATGACCGTGCTGCTGGCGCACTACCTGGGGCTGCTGCACCGATCGGAGGAGGAGCTGGCGTCGGCCTACCGCGAGGTCGCCGCGGCCCACGGCGACGAGCCGGACGTGGTGCACATCTGCCGGCGGCTCGCCGAGCAGTGCGACGAGCACGTACGGCGGCTGCGGCCGTTCGTGGAACGCTACTCCGAGGACGCCCCCGACGAGCCGGAGCGGCTGCACTCGACGCTCTTCTCCGGCTCCCGCGGCGGCGGCCTCGGCCTGCTGCGCGACCTGCACGACCTCTACCTCATGGCCGCCGAGTGCGACGTCTGCTGGACGCTGATCGGCCAGGCCGCGCAGGGCGCCCGCGACGAGCCGCTGCTGGCGGCGGTCCGCGACTGCGAGGACGAGACCGCCACCCAGATGACCTGGGCTCGCGGCCGGATGAAGCAGGCGGCCCCCCAGACGCTGGTCGTCGCCTCGGCGTAGCGCCCGGCCCGGCGATCAGCCGTCGAAGACGATCAGCTGGCGCAGGGCGGCGCCGTCGGCGAGCTGGTCCATCGCCTCGTTGACGGCCGCCAGGCCGATCCGCGCCGAGACCAGCCGCTCCACCGGCAGCCGGCCCTCGCGCCACATCCGGGCGAACACCGGGATGTCGCGGGCGGGCAGCGCCGAGCCCAGGTAGCTGCCGATGATGCTGCGCCCGCCGGCCACCAGCGCCAGCGGCGAGATCGAGGCGCGGGCGCCGGGCGCGGGCAGGCCCACGCTGACGGTGCGGCCGCCGGGGGCCGTCGCGGTCACCGCGGTCTCGAACGCCCGCGCGCTGCCCGCCGCCTCCACCACGACGTCCGCCTCGCCGGGCAGCTCGTCCGGGCCGTACACCTCGTGCGCGCCCAGCTCGCGGGCGGTGGCGAGCTTGGCCGGGTTGGCGTCCACGCCGATCACCCGGACGTCGTCGAGGGCCAGCGCGGTGAGCAGCGCCGCCATGCCCACGCCGCCCAGCCCGACGACCGTGACCGTCTGCCCGGGGCGCGGCCGGCCGGCGTTGAGCACGGCGCCGCCGCCGGTCAGCACGGCGCAGCCGAGCAGGGCGGCGACCTCGGCCGGCACGTCGGGATCGACCGGGACGACCGAGCGCCGGTCGACCACCACGTGCGTGGCGAACGCCGACACGCCGAGGTGGTGCAGCACCGCGGCGCCGTCCCTGTGCTGGCGGACCGCGCCGCTCAGCAGGGTGCCGTCGTTGTTGGCGGCGCTGCCCGGCAGGCAGGGCGTCAGGCCCTCGGTGGCGCAGCCGGCGCAGCCGCCGCACCTGGGCAGGAAGGTCATCACGACGCGCCGCCCGGGGGCGAGGTCGTCGACGCCCGGCCCGGTCCGCTCCACCACGCCCGCCGCCTCGTGGCCGAGCAGCATGGGCACGGGACGCACCCGGTTGCCGTCCACCACCGACAGGTCGGAGTGGCACACGCCGGCCACCTCCACCCGCACCAGCAGCTCGCCCGGCCCCGGCGGATCGAGTTCGAGGTCGCAGACCGTCAGGGGCCGCGACTCCGCGTAGGGCCGGGACCGGCCGATCTCCTCCAGGACCGCGCCGCGAATGCGCATCAGTTCGCCCTTCTTCGTGTCGAGAGGTTGGCCAGCAGCACCCCGCAGCCGCCCAGGACGAGCCCGGTCACGGCGAGCGGGGGCAGCGGCTGCCCGGCCAGCGACCAGGCCAGGACGGCGGTCACGGCCGGGGTCAGGAAGAACACCGTGCTCACCCGGCTGGCCGGGGAGCGCAGCAACATCCGGTTGAGCAGGATGAACGCCGCGATGGAGTTGACCAGCGCCATCCAGCCGACCGACAGCCCGAACGCCGTCCAGTCCGACACCCGGACCGGGCCGAGCGCCAGGCAGGCCAGCCCGGCGGCGGGGGCACTGACCAGCAGCTGCACCGCGGTGCCGCTCAGCGCGTCCATGCGGGGGGCGTACCGCTGCTGGTAGAGGGTGCCCGCGCTGAGCCCGGCCAGCCCCAGCAGGCACAGCGCCACCCCGGACGCGGACAGGCTGACCCGGTCGGCCACCGCCAGGACCACCCCGGCCAGGCCGAGCGCGAACCCGGCCCACTGCCCGGCGCCGACCCGCTCGCCCAGCACCCGGCCGACCAGCAGGATGACCACCGGGTTCAGCCCCTGCACCAGGGACACGACCGCGGCCGGCAGGCCCGCGCCGAGCGCGCTGTAGAAGGCGCCGAACTGCACGGCCTGGATCAGCAGCCCGGCCACGGCCACGTGCGCCAGGTCCCGCCCCCGGGGCCACGGCACCCGCCTGACCAGCGCGTACGCCCCCAGCAACACCCCGGCGACGGCGAACCTGCCGAACATCAGCAACAACGGCGGCGCCGCCCTGACCCCCGGGATGCCCGCGATGAACGCGCTGCTCCACAGGACGACGAACACCCCGGGCGCCACCGGCCACCGCCTCCCGGCGCGCCGGACGGGCGCCGTGGCGGCGGCGGTCTCCCGCACGCGGGCAGGCGTCATCGCAAGGTCCTTCCGGATGAAGACGGATCAGGAGGCGCGCAGGGCCGAGCGGCGCAGCCCCCACAGCTCCTCGTCGGAGGTGCACACGCCGACGGCCCCGTGCCGCAGCGCCTCCACCACGTCGTCCGCGCTCTGCACGAACCCCGCGGCCAGGCACGGCACGCCGACCGCCCGCACCTGCCGCTCGACGTGCCGCAACACCATGGCCGGCATGAGCTGCACCAGGTCGGGCCGCGACCGGGTGATGGACTGCAGGCTGCGCCGCAGGTTCGACCGGTCGGTGACGAACACCTTCTGCATGGTCAGCAGCCCGAGCCCGGTGGCCCGCTCGATCATCGCCTGCCGCGTGGAGACGACCCCGACCGCGCCGATGCCCTGCAGGTACGCCAGCGCCCCGGGATCGTGCCCCAGGCCGGGGGTCGAGTCGATGTTGACGAATGCGATCTTCCGGGCGGCCACCGTGCGCTGGACCGTGGCCGCCAGGTCGCCGAGCGGGATCGAGGCCAGGATGCCGATCGGCGTGGCGGAGGAGGTGAACCGCTCGACCATCTCCACCCCCACCAGCGACGCGGCGACGGGATGCTCGGCGAGGGCGGCGAGCAGGCGCTGATCCAGCGGACCCTTGTGTCGAGAGTTCACCGCATCCACCTTAGTGCGCCGTGTTTTCGAAGGACGCGGGCAGCCCCAGCTTGCCGGGGTTCATGATGCCCCGCGGGTCCAGCGCCTGCTTGACCGCCACCAGCGTGGGGTAGCCGCTGCCCAGCGCGTCCCGCATGTACGGCGAGCGCAGCAGGCCGACGCCGTGGTGGTGGCTGATCGCCGCGCCGTGCCTGACGAGCACCTCGGCGGCGGCGTCCCAGGCGGCCCGGTACCAGGCGCGCCGCTGGTCGCGTTCGACGTCGCCGCGCAGCGAGAAGTACAGGCACGCGCCGTCGGTGTAGGCGTGCGACTGGTGGGCCGAGGCGCGCAGGGTGCCGGGGACGGCCTCGATGGCGGCCACGACCTCGTCGTACAGGGCGGGCAGCGCGGCCCACGGCCCGGCGATCTCGCAGGTGTCGGAGACGAACCCCGGCCCCCGGACGAAACCGTCGGCGGCCTTGCCGACGATCATGCGCTCGTCCAGCCAGCGGGCGAAGACGGCCGCGCCGTCCAGCTTCACCGACGCGCGCTCGGCGCAGACCTCGTCGGCGATCTTCATGACGGCGTCGACCAGCACCGGGTCGCCCTCGTCGGCGACGAGCAGCAGGTTGGTGCCGGGCTCGCCGAAGTGGGTGCCGCTCTCGTGCGCGTCGTACAGGCGCAGCGCGGCCGGGGTGGCGCCGCGCTGCAGGATCTCCCGGCACGCGTCGAGCCCGGCGGCGAAGGTGTCGAAGCCGTAGGCGATGCCCACCGCGTAGTCGGGCAGCCGGTGCGTACGCAGCCGCAGCCGGGTGATGACGCCGAGCGTGCCCTCCGAGCCGATGAACAGCTGCCGCAGGTCGGGGCCCACCGCGGCGCGCGGGTAGGTGCCGTAGCTGGCGGTGGTGCCGTCGGGCAGCACCACGTCCAGCCCGACCACCATGTCCTCGATCTTGCCGTAGCGGGTGGAGAGCTGGCCCGCGCCGCGGCAGGCGGCCCAGCCGCCGACGGTGGAGATGGCGAACGCCGACGGCCAGTGGCCGGTGGTGGCGCCGTGCGTCTCCTGCAGCTCCTTCTCGAACAGGTCGCCGAACATGCCCGCCTGCACCTCGACGATCATGGACTCGGCGTCGAAGGACAGGATGCGGTTGAGCCGGCACACGTCCAGCACGACGCCGCCGTGCACGGGCAGCGCGGCGCCCAGCACGTTGCTGCGCCCGGCCGAGACGGTCAGCGGGATGCGGTGCTCGTGGCAGATCCGCACCACGGCGGCCACCTGCTCCTCCGCGTCCACCTCGACGACGACCGCCTCCGGGGTGGCCGGACGGCCGTCGGTCTCGCCGATGGAGGTGCCCGCCCACCAGTCGCGGGTGCGCAGGATCACCTCGTCCCGGTCGGTGTGCACGGCGGCGCCGAGCGCGCGCAGCTCCGCCACCACGCTCTCGGGGACCGGCACGACCTGGCCCTGCAGGCTGGCCGGGCCCTTCCCCGGCGGGCAGTCGGCGGCCCAGCGCGGCGGCGTGGGCGCGCCCACGACGTAGTCGCCGCGGTTGAACGGGTGGGTGACGGTCTGCCTGCTGATCATGAAAGTCCCTCCATCAGAACGCTCTTCTCGCGGTCCACGCCGCGCACGTAGTCCTCGACCTGCCGGGCCACCTCGTCGTCGGAGAGGCCGAGCTCGCGCTGGAGCAGCCGGCCAACCTCCGGAGCCGCCTCGACCGACAGGTCGCGGGCGAAGACCCGCATCCGGGTGCGCCGCGACAGCACGTCGTCCACGTTCCTGGCCAGCTCGCAGCGGGCCGCGTAGACCACCTCGGCCCGCAGGTACTCGCTGCCCTCGACGACCGGCCCGGCCAGCGACGGGTCCTCGGTGATCAGGTCGGCGACGAACCTGGCCTCGGTGCCGTACCGCTCGCCCAGGTGGGCGCCGAGCCCGCCGGTCGCGGTGGTCGCCTCGGCGTCGTAGCCCGCGCCGCCGAGCAGCGGCAGCCGCGCGGTGCGGCAGCGGGCCTTGCGGCCGAGCACCTTCAGCGCCTCGTCCACGGCCAGCTCGCCCATGTGCCTGCTGGTGGTCAGCTTGCCGCCGGTGACCGTGACCAGGCCGAAGCCGTCGGTGATGATCCGGTGGTCGCGGCTCATGTCGAGCGTGGCGCCCTCCTTCTCGCCGACCAGCGGGCGCAGCCCGGCGATCGAGCCGATCACGTCGTCCGGGGTGAGGTCGGCGTCGAAGGCGGTGTTGGCGCCGTCGAGCAGGTACTGCATCTCCTCGCGGGTGCACAGCACCTCGT
Source organism: Nonomuraea sp. NPDC049758 (assembly GCF_040674635.1). Taxonomy (NCBI): domain Bacteria; kingdom Bacillati; phylum Actinomycetota; class Actinomycetes; order Streptosporangiales; family Streptosporangiaceae; genus Nonomuraea; species Nonomuraea sp. NPDC049758. Next base: position 451,451 of record NZ_JBFAMZ010000007.1, on the reverse strand, counting down.
CGGGCGAGCCGTCGTAGTCGGTGTCGGTGGTGCCGACCACGACCACGTCGCCCCAGCGGGTGCAGGTGGCGCGGCGGGCCCGGCCGGGCACCGGGACGGTCACCGTGCCGTCCACCGGCAGCCGCGTCCATGGCACCACGATGTGCACGCCCTTGGCCGGACGCACCCGCGGCCGGTGTCCCGGGTCGGACAGCGCGTCCAGGGTGTCGGTCCACACACCGGTGGCGTTGACGACGACCCCGGCGCGCACCTCGACCGTGCGGCCGTCCACCTCGACGCGGGCGCCGCGCACCCGGCCGCCCTCCTTGACCAGCTCGCGGCAGGTGGCGCCGTTCAGCACGGTGGCGCCGAAGTGGGCGGCGGTCCTGGCGATGGTCAGGGTCAGGCGGGCGTCGTCGGTGCGGCTGTCGTAGTAGAGCAGGCCGCCCTTGAGCCGGTCGGCGCGCAGCCGCGGCGCCCTGGCCAGCACCTCGGCCACACTGAGCCGCTGGTGCAGCCGGCCGATGCGCCAGCCGCCCGCCAGGTCGTAGGTCCACAGCAGGCCCTCGAAGGCCTTGGCGATGCGGGCGTCGAAGACGCCGTCCTGGGCGAGGATCGGCAGCACGAACGGCAGCCGCCGCACCAGGTGGGGCGCGTTGCGGCGGAACCGCTGGCGCTCCAGCAGCGAGCGGCGCACCAGCGGCAGGTTGCCCTGCTCGATGTAGCGCAGGCCGCCGTGGACCATCTTGGAGGACTTGGAGGAGGTGCCCGAGGCGAAGTCGTCGCGTTCCACCAGCGCCACGCTGAGGCCGCGGGTGGCGGCGTCCAGCGCGGCGTAGCAGCCGGTCACGCCGCCGCCGACGACGAGCACGTCCACCGGCCGCGCGGTCAGCCGCTCGATCTGCGCCTGACGGTCCAGCCGCAGCGGGGTGCGCCGGATGGCGCTCCTGGTCTCCGATCTGGGCTTGCGTTCTGGAAGCCGGATCACGAGGGGGATTCCTCCTGTTGGTACGAGATGTGCCGGGAGAGCAGGTCACGCCAGGCGGCGCGGGCCTCCTCGCGGGCGGCGTCGGGCAACGTGGGCTCGAAGACGGGGACGTCGCCGAGCCCGGCGAGGGCGGCGGGCAGGTCGGGCCAGAGCCCCGCACGCACGCCCCCGAGGTAGGCGGCGCCGCGCAGGCTGGCCGTCTCGTTGGCGCGGGCGCGGCGGACCGGCCGCCCGACGAGGTCGGCCTGGCTCGCCATCAGCACGTCGCTGCTGGCCAGGCCGCCGCCGCAGAACAGATCGGTGACCGGCGCGCCGAGCGCCTGCTCCACCCCGTCCAGCAGGTCGCACACCGAGTGCGCGATGCCCTCCAGGACGCCCCGGGCCAGCTCGGCCCGGGTGGTGGACAGGCTGAGCCCGGTCAGGACGCCGGTGGCCTCGGGCGACCAGACCGGGGTGCGCATCCCGGCCAGCGCGGGCAGGAAACGCACCCGGCTCGGCCCGGGATGCTCGCGGGCCAGCGCGGTCAGCTGGGCGGGGGAGTCGAACAGCCCGATCTCCTCGCACAACCAGCGCACCGCCGAGCCGGTCGTGGCGGCGTAGCCCTCCAGGCTGAACACCGCCGCGCCGCGCGAACGCCAGCCGACCAGCGTCAGCACCCCCGGCACCGCCCGGCGATGCGCGGGCGGCCGGTCGCCGGCCACGGCGTCCAGGAACGTTCCCGTGCCGTGCACGCACATCGCCTGGCCCGGCCGGTGCGCGCCGAGCGCGATCATCGCGGCGTGCTGGTCGCCCATCACCGACAACACCGGCAGCCGCACGCCCAGCACCGACGGGTCGGTGTGGCCGTAGTCGCCGTCCTCATCCAGGATCTGCGGCAGCACGTCGCGGGGGCAGCCGAGGAAGTCCCGCCACGGCTCGTACCAGTCGCCGGTGCGCAGGTCGTAGGCGCCGGCGGCGACCGCGTTGGTGGCGGACATGACGTGCCGCGCGCCGCCGGTCAGCCGCCAGACCAGCCAGGTGTCGACCGATCCGAAGGCCACCCGTCCCGCCTCGTGCGCCCGGCGTACGGCCGGGTCGTCGCGCAGCACGTCGGCGGCCCACAGCAGCGGCGCGCGCGAGCCGACCGGCCGGCCGGTGTGCTCGACCAGGCGGGTGTCCCAGCCGGGCTCCCATTGGCGCAGCCGGGCGGCGTAGCGGCGGTCCTGCCAGACCACGGCGGGGGTGAGCGGCTCGCCGGTGACGGTGTCCCACAGCAGCACGGTGGCGCGCTGGGTGGCGATCGACACGCCGGTGACCTCGACGTCGTGCGCCCGCGCCCACTCCAGGGCCTGCGCGCAGACCTCGGCGGTCTTCGCCCAGATCTCCATGGCGTCCTGCTCGACCCGCAGATGGTCGGGGGAGTGGACCGAGATGGGCCGGTAGGCGGGCGGGGCCGCCGAGCCGTCGTCCAGGACGACCGCGGCGCGCGTGCCCGTGGTGCCCTCGTCGACGCTGAGGATCCCCCGTCGGGTGGGGCCGGTCATCGGCGCTCGTCCCTCTTCCGCAGCGCGATCTCCTCCTCCTCCAGGTTGACCGCCACGCGGGTGGGGTCCCACTTGATCAGCAGGCAGGTGACCAGGCCGACCAGCGGCACCACCGACAGCACCATGAGGCTGGCGCCGACCCCGATGCCCGCCTGCAACTGCGGGAACAGGTACAGGCCGGCGACCGAGCCGAGGCTGCCGAGCATGCCGGTCACGCCGGTGCCCAGGGTGCGGATGTCGCTGCGGTAGGACAGTGCGGCGATCGACTTGCCGTTCGGGCCGGGCCCGGCGGAGTGGAAGAAGATGAACAGCACGGGCAGCAGCGCGGCCAGCGCGACCGGCAGCTCCTTGAACGTCGCGCCCATCACCAGCAGCGCCACGAACACCACCGCGTACCCGGCCATCGAGCTGACCCGCAGGCCGAGGCGGCGGCCCGTGTAGGCCGCGAGGCAGCCGCCGACGATGCCGACCGCGTTGAACGCCATCGACCCGATCGTGGCCTTCTCGAACTCCTTGCCGAACAGCTCCAGGCTGATCACCGGCAGGTACCAGCCGACCGCGAAGTACTGCATGGCCTGGGTGAGCGAGATGACCGTGGACAACACCGTGCGCGGCAGGTACGGCCTGCGGAACAGCACGCCCGCGTCACCGAACCCCACCTGCCGCCCCTGCTCGGCCGGGCCGCCGTCCCGCCCGGCGTCCTCCTGGACGGCGAAGCCGTACATGCGGCGCAGGGCCGCGGCGGAGTCGCGCAGCCGGCCCTTGGCGGCCAGCCACGTCGGGCTCTCCACCAGGAAAGCGAGTTGCAGGACCAGCAGCACGACGGCGAAGACGGCCGAGGAGCCCACCGACCAGCGCCAGATGTCCGCGCCCACGTCGAAACGGTAGAACACCAGCGTGAGCAGCAGGTTCGTGGTGGTGGCGGTGTACCAGACGCCTTGCCAGAAGTTGAGCCTGCCCTTGAGCGCGGACGGCGTGTACTCGGCCAGCAGCGCCATGGCCACCGCGAAGTCGATGCCGTACGCGATGCCGACCAGGCCGCGGCCGGCGAAGACGGTCTGGAAGTCGGAGCCGGCGGCGGTCAGCAGCGCGCCGAGCGCGAACACCACCTTGGTCAGCAGCAGCGGCTTGACCCGGCCGATCCGGGCGGCCAGCCAGCCGCCGAACGGGTTGGAGATGATGGCGATGGCCGGCGCCATGGCGGTGAGCACGCCCACCTGGCCCGGCGACAGGCCGAGCTGCTTGACCATGGGGGACAGGCCGGCGCCCAGGGCCGCGTTGGAGTAGGCGTCCAGGAACAGGCCCGCCAGGGCGAGGAACCAGATCCAGTTGGCCCGGCCGGCCAGCCTCGTCAGGGTGTTGATGACGTCGGCCGCGTCTCCGGCGTTGCGGATCAGCGTGACCGAGGTGTTCTGCACGGGGGCGTCGCTCATGCCCAGCCGCCTTTCAGGGGGGTGTGATCCCTTGCCAGCGGTCTGGATACGACAAAGGCACAGACGAAGACCACTGACAGGGATCTCTTCGTCTGTGCCTGCCGATTGACGGGACACTATGTGCCGGTTGTCCGGTATGTCAAGCGGTCGCGGTCGTATCGCCGCAGCTCGCACGCCCTGCCCGGCGGACCGGCCGGTCAGGAGAACCTGATCTCCCAGCAGCCGCGGGTGCACGACCACTTGCCCGCGGCTTTCACGCACGCGCGGAACTTGCGGCCCGCCGGGGCGTCCACCGCGTACGACGTGACGCTGCGGCGTCCGCCGCCTCTGACCACCGCGTGGCAGGCGTGGTAGGTGCGCCCCCGTCGTCGGTCCAGTCGATGGAGACGCGGTCGCCGGAGCGCAGGCTGGTGCCCCACGCCCACCACACGTCCCGGCCGCGGTAGACGCCGCCGGCCTCGTACAGGTAGACCATGCCGCGGCGGCCCTTCGCCTTCCTGGTGCGGTGCCAGGTGTTCCTGGGCACGTCCCGGCTCACCCGCAGCCGCGCGCCGCCTTGCTGCGGAATCGTGTGATCGCAACGTAGGGGCGCCGGTGCCGAGGATCCGTTGAGCCCGTGTCGACCTCCGCCGGGGTCCGCGCCGCCGCTGGTCAGGCGCCCGGAGGCGCCGGGGTCCGGTCCAGGTCGGCGCGGACGATGCCGTACATCACGCCGTCACGCCACTCGCCGGCGCGGAAGCCGCCGCCGCGCAGCACGCCCTCCCGGACGAAACCGGCCTTCTCCAGCGCCCGCTGCTCGGCCACGTTGCCGAGCTCGGTGGTCGCCTGCACCCGGTTGACCGGCGAGTGGTCGAACAGGTAGCGCGCCAGCAGCCGCTGCGCCCGCGTCCCGTGCCCCTTGCCGCGGAAGCCGGGTGCCACGATGAGGCCCATCTCCCAGCAGTACGACACCCGGGAGGTGAGCTGCCTGCGCCACGACACGAGGCCCGCCCGGTCCTCGCCGGAGGCGATCACGAGCATGCCGCCGTCCTCGCCGAGCATCCCGTTCTCGTCCCAGAGGCGGCGCAGGCGGTGGGGGTCCTGCCAGCCGTACCACTGGTACTCGCCGCTGCTGTCCGGGTCGCCGATCAGCCGGGTCAGGAACGCCAGGTCGTCCTCCCGGACGGCGCGCAGTTCGATCGTCATGATCGCGACACTATGTGACGGACGTGACGTCGGCGCGGGCCCGGTGTCCGGCCCGCAGCGCCAGGGCCAGCGCCGCCAGCAGCGCCGCGCCCACGAACGGCGGCCACGACAGCCCGGACGGCGGCCCGAACGTCCCACCCGCCCCCATGCGGTCGAGCACCGCGGCCACCGCGAGCGCGGGCAGCGCCTGGGCCGCTCCCGAGACGAGCGCGAGGACGGCGAGCCAGGCGACCCGCGCCGCGTTGCCGCGGCGGTACGGCTCGCCCTCGAACACCGACGTCAGCAGCCCTCCGACCAGGAGGGCGGCGACGAGCGCGCACAGGCCGCCCACCAGCACGTCCGCCCGGAAGAGCACCTGCTCGGCCGCCGTCGAGTCCCAGACCCGCAGCGGCAGCTCCCCGTCTCCCAGGGAGAGGCCGCGGGGCAGCTTCACCCTGCTCAGCCCGAGCCGGTCGGCGGCCTCCAGGCGGGGGACGACGCGAACGACCATTCCCCCGCCGGCCTGCGTGGCGCCGTTGACGGCGTAGGCGACCCCCCACACCCCCGCGACGGCCCCGGCGAACCTGACCACGTAGAGGGCCAGCCGCACGAACAGACGATCCATGGACGCTCCAAGGAGACGGACCGATGGTTGTTCATCATGCCCGCCGGAACGGCCCCGCGTACAGACGGCCCAGGGTCACTCGCAGGTCTTGTCCTCCGGGCTGCAGAACCTGACCTCGGGGACGTCGGCCGACGGTTCGTCCAGCGGAGGCCGGGGCTGACCGCGCAGGTGCCGGTCGAGGAAGGCCGTGACGTAGGCGCGGGTGACGCCGAGTGCGCGGGCGCCGGGCACGGTGGCGCCGTCCTCGGTGCCGACCTGGTCCATCAGGACGCCCAGGTCGGTGAAGGACGTGTGCGCGGCCCCCGTCAGCAGCAGCCAGCGCTTCCATCCGGTCAGCCGCGCCCAGACGCGCTCCCACGTGGCGGCCGGCTCGCCCGTGCCCGGCGTGTACGTGGCGGGCTTGCCCAGGAACAGGAACGGCCGGGACGTCCCGGCCTCCGGGAGCGTCGTCTCCGCCGGCAGGACCGCGCCGCGCGGGTCAGCCGGCGGGCGGGGCGGAAGCGGGGTCTCGGCCGTGTGCAGGCCGACGCTGATTGGACTCTCCCCCACGGGGAGACCCCACGCTATGGGGATTCCACCCAGATCTACCCGGAGGATCCATGACCCCGCGACTGGTCCACTGTCATCCCGTCACCTGTCTCAACGTCACGGGCATGGGAGAGCCCGGCGGCGCCGAGCACCTGTCGGCCATCGGCGCCCTGCACGCCGTGGCCTCCGCCATGGGCGGCGCCGCCGGGCCGCTGGAGGGGCGGTGGTGGGTGGAGGACACTTCGCTGCCGCCGCTGGAGACCCCGCGCGACCAGTGGCGGTGGCACCTGCTGCTGCCGTTGCCCGGGATGCCCGAGCCGGGGGCGGCCGAGGCGGCGCGTGAGCGGGCCCGCCCGTCGGGGGCCGCCGTGGACCGGGTCCAGGTCGTCACCTTCACCGAGGGCGAGTGCGTGGAGCTGCTGCACGAGGGGCCCTACAGCGAGGAGAAGAGGTCGCTGGAGGTGATGGAGGCGTTCATGGCCGAGCACGGGCTGGTGCCCAACGGGCTGCACCACGAGATCTACCTGACCGAGTTCACCGACCCCGACCCGAAGACGCTGCTCAGGCAGCCGGTCGCCCCCCGGCCGGAGGCGGCGGCTCACCGGTAGACGGCCAGAGGGCAGGCGGTGTCAGCGGACGCCGGTCACGTCCGCGTGCCGGACCGCAGCGCGCCCCGCAGCAGGGGGCGGGCCGCCAGGGCGACGACCACGGCGGCCAGCACCCCGGCGCCCGCCATGAGGACGGCCCTGGTCAGCGCCCACGGCAGCGACTCGACGCGGTAGACGCTCACCAGGGGGAGCACCACCACGGCGACCCCCGACACGGCCGCCACCACGCAGACCGGCAGCGCCGCGACGACCGCCTGCCGCACGAGCACCCCGCCCAGCGCCCGTTCCGGCACCCCGGCGGCGGCCAGCGCGGCGAACGAGCGGCGATGGTCGATCAGCTCCTCCGCCTGGTGCACCACCAGCGCGATCGACGAGGTCGCCAGGGCCAGCAGGAGCGCGACGTCCACCAGCGCGTGGCCCTGGGAGTAGCCCACGGCGGCCTGCTGGGCCCCGGCCCCCGCGCCGAAGAAGACGGTCAGGCTCACCACGGACAGGGCCCTGGCCCACGCCCGGGGGTCGGCCTCGACCAGCCGCGCGGCCAGCAGCGTCTCCGGCGACCGGGCCCGCCGCCCGGCCCTGCGGGCGTACGCCCTGATCAGCCAGGTCGTGGCCAGGGTCGCGCCGATCAGCAGCAGGACCAGCCCGGCCGCCATGGCGGTCACCGTCCCGTACTTGCCGACGACGGGGAAGCGGCCCTTGACCGACAGCCCGACGACGAGCAGGCCCACGCCCGCCGCGAACAGGACCAGGTCCAGCACACGCGGCCCCCGCACGCGTGCGCGGCGGGTCACGCCCAGCGGCGAGGTGACGACGTGCCGGCCGGCGCGGGCCCCCGACAGGACCCCGCCGAGCGTCACCAGCGCGACGACCACGGGGATCTGCGGCAGCGGCCCGCCGAGGTGGGTGACGACGTAGAGCGCGCCGCCGGTCAGCGAACCGGCCAGCGCCAGCAGGCCGCCCTCCAGCGCGCCCAGCCGCCGTACGTTGCCCGGCGTCGCGCCCGCCAGCCGCAGGGCGGCCAGCCGCCGTTCCCTGGTGGCCGAGGCCAGCCGGTTGGCCTGGTGGACCAGGCCGGCGACCGGCACGGCCAGCAGCGCCAGGCCGAGCCCGGTCAGGGAGCCGTCCTCGTCCTGGAAGTCGGCCATGCCGACGGCCGTGCAGACCAGGAACGTGGCCACCGCCGCCCCGGCGGCGACCAGCCGGGCGCGCACGCGTTCGGCCCGCGAGCGGCCCCTGTGCAGCATGCCGAGTACGGTGATCATCGTTCCGCCCCCACCAGGACGGCGCCGTCGCGCAGCGGGATCTCGCGGTCGGCGTAGGCGGCCACCCGGTTGTCGTGGGTGACCAGGACGACGGCCGCCCGGCCGGCGCGGGCCGCGCCGAGCAGCGCGCCCATCACCTGTTCGCCGCCGAGCGTGTCCAGGGCTCCGGTGGGCTCGTCGGCGAACACCACGCGCGGGCCGGTCACCAGCGCCCGCGCGATGGCGACCCGCTGCCGCTGCCCGCCGGACAGCTCGCCGGTGCGCCGCCCGGCGCAGCCGGACACCTCCAGCCGGGCCAGCCACTCGGCCGCGGCGGTCATCGCCTTCTGCCTGCCGTGCCGGTCGAACAGCAGCGGCAGCGCGACGTTCTCCGCCGCGGTCAGCTCGGGCACCAGCTCGCCGAACTGGAAGACGACCCCGAAGCTCTGGCGTCGCAGCCGGGTCAGGTCGTCCTCGGGCAGCGTGTCGATGCGCGTGCCGTCGAGGACGACCTCGCCGGACTCCGGCCGGACGACCCCGGCCAGGCAGTGCAGCAACGTCGACTTGCCCGCGCCGCTCGGACCGGTGATCGCGACGATCTCGCCCTCCGCGATCGCGAGCGAGACGCCGTTCAGCGCCCTGGTGCCGCCGAACGACTTGCCCAGGCCCCTGGCCTCAAGCATCGGTGTCCTCCTTCATCCGCGCGAGCGCGGTCTCGATCCAGCGCAGGTCGGCGTCGAGGTGCTGGAGCGCGTAGTCGGCCGCCAGCACCTGGGCGGGCGAGCCGGTCGCCTTCTCGGCGGTCAGCTCCCGCATGCGGGCCAGGTGGGCCTCGCGTTGCCGCAGGAGGTGGCCGTCGGCGGCCTTCCCCGCGACGGCGACCCGGGCGAACAGGGGGCTGGCGACGTACGGCGCCGACGGCTCGACGGCGTTGAGCCACCGCTCCAGCTCCGCCCGGCCGGCCTCGGTGATCGCGAACAGGGTGCGCTCGGGACCGCCCTCCTGCTGCGTCTCGGCCACCTCCGCCAGGCCGTCGCGTTCCAGGCGTTGCAGCGTGGCGTAGACCTGCCCGTACGCCAGGGGCTTGGCGCCGGCGAGACGGTGATCATGCTCTTTCTTGAGCTCGTAGCCGTGCTTCGGCCGCTCGGCGAGGAAGCCGAGCAGCACGTGTCCGGTTGACATGATCACGACTATACATTCAATGAATAGTCACGCAAGCGGAACCGGCGGGCCTCACACGAGGCGGGCCTCGTAGGCGGCGATGACCAGGTGCACGCGGGTGCGGGCGCCGAGTTTGGTCAGCAGGCTGCTGACGTGCGTCTTGACCGTGCTCATGCTGACGAACAGGGTGCCGGCGATCTCCGCGTTCGACAGGCCCCTGGCGACCAGGACGAGCACTTCGCGCTCGCGTTCGGTGATGTCCAGGCCGCCGTCCCCGGACGGGGGACGCACGTAGCGCTCGACCAGCCGCCGCGTCGCGGTCGGCGCCAGCAGCGACTCGCCGGACGCGACCACGGCCATGCTCCTGATCAGCTCGGCCGGCGGCGTGTCCTTGAGCAGGAAGCCCGCCGCGCCCGCCCGGAGCGCCCCGTAGACGTAGTCGTCGAGGTCGAAGGTGGTCACGATGAGCACGCGCGTCTCCGGCCGATCCGCACAGATGAGGCGGGTGGCCTCGATGCCGTCCATCTCCGGCATGCGCACGTCCATCAGCACCAGGTCGGGACGGTCGCGTCCGGCCGCCGTCACCGCCTGCGCGCCCGTGGCGGCCTCGCCGACCGCCTGGAACCCCGGCGTGGAGTCGATCAGCCGCCGGAAGCTCGCCCTGATGAGCGCCTGGTCGTCGGCCACCAGCACCCTGATCACAGCGGCAGCCTCGCCCTCACCTGGAAACCGCGCACGGGACGGACGCCCGCCTCGAACTCGCCCCCGAAGACGCGCACGCGCTCGCGCAACCCGGTCAGGCCGTGCCCGTACGGCCGCGCCCGGCCGCGCGTGCCGTCGTCGGTGACCTCCACGGTCAGCGCGTCCGGGAGGCGTTCGATGCGGACGAGGGCCTGCCGGGCGCCGGCGTGCTTGAGCACGTTGGTCAGCGCCTCCTGGACGATCCGGTAGACCGTCGGCCCCAGCTCGCCGTCCACGGTCCCGTCGATCGACAGCTCCACCTCCAGGCCCGCCGCCCTGGTGCGCGCGACGAGCGCGTCGAGATCGGCCAGGCCGGGGGCCGGGGCGAGCTCGGCCGCGTCGTCCTCGCGCAGCACGCCGAGCAGCTGCCTGGTCTCCCGCAGGGCCGACCTGCTGGTCTCCTCGATCGAGGCGAGCGTGCGGCTCATCTCCTCCGCCCCGCCCACGTGGCCCGCCACGCCCGCCTGCACCGCGATCGTGCTGAGGCTGTGGCCGATGACGTCGTGCAGCTCCCGGGCGATCCGCAGCCGCTCGGCGACGGCCTCCGCACGGGCCCGCTCCTCCGCCTGCGCGGCCAGCTGCCCGGTGTAGAGCCCGCGCTGGCGTACGGCCGTGCCGGCGGCCCACGCGGCGAGCAGGATCGCCAGCGTCAGCCCGAGCCGGTCGCGGACCGCGGCCGTCAGGGGGACCTCGGCCACGCCCTGCGCGGCCACCGCGCCCGCCACCAGCAGCGGCAGCACGGCCCTGCTCCGCGTGGCCAGCGTGTACAGCACGAGCGGCAGGCAGAGCAGCTCGGCGTGGGGAAGCAGGAACTCCCGCGTGCCGAGCCCGCCCAGCAGGACGACCACGAACACCGGCCCCGGCCACAACCGCCTGACCGCCACGGGCAGCCCGGCCGCCAGCGCCGCCGCGAAGTCCAGCGCACCGGGCTCGGCCGGGTTCCGCGAGTAGGTGAGCCCGGCGTAGCCGAGCGCGACGACCAGCGCGACGACGGCGTCGAGGGAAATCCAGCCCCAGGCGGGCACCCGGTTCAGCAGCGGCGGACGGATCTGTTGGCGCACGGTGCGAACCTAACCCGGCGGCCACGCCGGCCGTATCGGTCCCAGGACCGATGCACGCCGGGCCGGAGGCCGTGGAGGGTGAGGAACATGATCGAAGTCACCGGACTCACCAAACGCTTCGGCCGGGCCCCGGCCGTGCAGGACCTCACCTTCACGGTCCGGCCCGGCCGGATCACCGGCTTCCTCGGCCCGAACGGCGCGGGCAAGACCACCACCATGCGCGTGCTCCTCGGCCTCGAACGGCCCACCGCCGGACGGGCCACCGTGAACGGCCTGCCCTACCGCGCGCTGGACCGGCCCCTCACCCACGTCGGCGCGCTGCTGGACGCCTCCGCCGTGCAGGGCGGGCGGCGCGCGGAACAGCACCTGTGGTGGCTGGCCCGCTCCAACGGCCTCGACCGGGCCCGCATCGGCCCGCTGCTGGACCTCGTGGGGCTCGGCGGGGCGGCGGGCCGCCGCGTCGGCGGGTTCTCGCTGGGCATGAAGCAGCGGCTCGGCCTCGCCGCGGCGCTGCTCGGCGACCCCGAGGTGCTGGTGCTCGACGAGCCGGCCAACGGGCTCGACCCCGAGGGCATCCGCTGGATGCGCGGCCTGCTCAGGTCGCTGGCCGCCGAGGGCCGCACCGTGCTGGTGTCCAGCCACCTCATCGGCGAGATGGCGGTCACGGCCGACCATCTCGTCGTCCTGGCGGGGGGCAGGCTGCGCGCCGACGCCGCGCTCGGCGAGCTGGTCGGGCCGGGCGGCTCGCTGGAGGAGACGTTCATGGAGCTCGTCGGAAGGGGGGAGCGGTGAACGCGCTCGCGGCCGAGTGGATCAAGTTGCGGACCCTGCGTTCCACCTGGTGGGCGCTCGGCGTCGGGGTGCTGGTGTCGCTCGCGCTCACCGTGCTCGGCGCCGCCACCGTCATCTCGCGCTGGGACCCGGGCCGCACGGGGGACCAGGCGGCCATGGGGGTCGTGGTCGCCGTGTACGTGGGGGTGGTCCTGGCCCAGCTCCCGCTCGGCATGCTGGGCGCGATGACCGCCAGCGGCGAGCACACGTCCGGCATGATCGACGTGACGTTCGTGGCGATGCCGTCGAGGGCGCGCGTGCTGGTGGCCAAGGCGGTCGTCCTGGGCGGCGTCGCGGTGGGCGGCTCGCTGCTCATCGCGGTGCCCGGTTACCTCTACGGGCGGTTCGTCGCCGCGGAGTTCCACCCGTCGTGGCTGCCCGCGGGGGCCTGGACGGTCGTCGCCGGCGGCACGCTCATGATCGTCGTGGCCACCCTGCTCGGGCTGGCGCTCGGCACGGTCCTGCGCAACGGCGCGGTGGCGACGGCGGCGCTGGTGGTGATCGTCCTGGTGGCGCCGTTCGCCGCCCGCGTGCTGCCGGGCGGCGACGTGGTCAACCGGGTCCTGCCCGGGTACCCGGCCCTCCAGCTCATCGAGCAGGTGCCGGACGTCATGCCGACCTGGGCGGCGTTCGCCGTGCTCGGCGCGTGGGCGGTGGTCCCGCTGTCCGTCGCCGTGGTCGCCGCCGCGCGTTCCTGACGCCGGGCGGGCCGGCCGGGCAGGGGTCAGGGCCGGGCTCAGGGCCGGGCTCAGGGGAGGGCTCAGGGGAGGGCGAGGAGGCTGACGGCGAGGGCCGCGGCGCCCAGGCCGACGAGCTGGCCGCGGTGGATGCGCTCGGCGAGCACGCCGCGGGCGAGCAGCACCGTGCCGGCCGGGTAGAGGGCGGTGACCACGGCCACCACGGCCAGGTCGCCGCTGCGGGCCGCGAGCAGGAACAGCAGGTTCGCCACCGAGTCGAGCACGCCCGCGGTCGCCGACAGCGCGTACGCGGGCCGCTCGGGGCCCAGCCGGCGGCGCAGCAGCCCGGCCGCGGTCAGGGTGACGACCGAGGAGACCGCCCGTCCCACGATCAACGGCGCCACCCCGCTGTCGGACGGCGCCTGGTGCAGGAAGACGAGCTGGAGGGCGATCGCCGACCCGGCGCCGAAGGCCAGCAGCAGCGCCGTCCGCGACGGACGCGCCGACCCCGCGCCGTGCCCCGCGCTGACCAGGACGACCGCCACCAGCGCGAGCGGCAGCCCCACCAGCCCGGCGGCCGACAGGTGCTCGCCCTGGAGCAGCCCCACGGCGACGGGCAGCGCGGCCGACACCAGCGCGGTCACCGGCGACAGCACGTTCATCGGGCCGATCGCCAGCGTGCGGTAGAGCAGGGCGAACACGGCCGCCGACGCGACGCCCGAGGCCGCGCCCCAGCCGAGCGCGGCGGGGCTGAACGACGCGCCGAGCATCGGCCACAGCAGCAGCTCGACCACGAGGCTGGCCGGGGCCGCGACCATCACGGTACGCAGCACATGGGCCCTGCGGGCGCCGAGGCCGCCGAGGAAGTCGGCGCAGCCGTAGGCGAGCGAGCTGCCCAGAGCCAGCAGCAGAGCGATCACGACACCTCCCGGACAGTCAGCGGAACGACCAAAGAGTACATTAGAATGACCGCAGGAGCACAACGGACCGACCGCGCAGTACATTCCACCGGTCCGCCCCGCGAGGAAGGTGAACCAGATGGCCGAGCCGGCCCGCGCCCTGCGCACGGTCGCCCACAACGTCAAGACGGCCCGCACCCGCGCCGGCCTGTCCCTGGAGGAGCTCGGCCGGCGCGCCCAGGTCAGCAAGGGCGCGCTGGTGGCGCTGGAGAAGGCGCAGGGCAACCCCAACCTGGCCACGCTGGTCCGGCTGGCCGACACCCTGGGCATCTCGGTCTCGGCCCTGATGCAGGGGCCGCCGGAGGGCCGGCTGCGCGTGGTGGCCGCCGACGCGGTGGCCCCCTTGTGGACCGGGCCGCGCGGCGGCCAGGCCCGGCTCATGCTGACCACCACGGGCCCGGCCCCCGTCGAGGTATGGCGCTGGCGGCTGGAACCCGGCGAGGAGTACCCCAGCCAGCCCCACCAGGCCGGGGTGGTGGAGACCCTCAGCGTCGTCTCCGGACGGATGACGCTCGTCCTCGACGGCGCCGAGCACCCCGTCGAGGCGGGCCAGACCGCCACCTTCGACGGCGACGCCCCGCACGGCTACCGGGGCGAGGGCGACGGCGCCTGCAACATGATCATGACGGTCCACCTCCCTCCGGGCCCCTGGACCGCCGGCCGGCCGTGAGGTCCGCTCGCCGTCAGGAGGCCAGGCGCTCGATGGCGAAGGCGGACAGGAAGCCCACGGTGGTGATCAGCCCGGTGAGGACGTGCGCCTGCTCGAACGCCTCCGGGATCATGGTGTCGGCCACCATGGCCAGGATGGCGCCGGCCGCGATCGCGGTGATCAGCGCGATCGCCTCGGGGGAGGCCGACCGGAGGGTCAGGTAGCCGATCATGGCCGCCACCCCGCTGATCACGGCGATGCCGCCCCAGACGCCGAACACGTACGCGGGGCTGCGCCCGGCCCGTCGCATGCCGGCGGCGCTGGACAGGCCCTCGGGGACGTTGGAGACGAACACCGCCGCCACGACGGCGAGGCCGATCTCGCCGCCGTGCAGCAGGGACAGCCCGAGCACCACCGACTCGGGGATGCCGTCGAGCAGCGCGCCGACGGCGATGGCGGCGCCGCTGCCCTGCGCGTCGGCCTCGCTGGGCTGCTGGTCGCCGGAGCGTTTGCGGTGCCGGGCGCCGTGCCGCGCCAGGATCGCGTTGGCCGCCACGTACGCGCAGGCTCCCGCCAGGAAGCCGACGGAGGTGGGCAGCAACCCGCCCGACCGTTCGGCCTCGTCCAGCAGTTCGAAGGAGAGCGCCGAGATCAGCACCCCGGCGCCGAAGGCCATGACGGCGGCGATCGCCCGCGCCGGGACCCGCACCAGCATCGCCACGGCCGCGCCGAGGACCAGCGCGCCTCCGGCGACCAGCCCCCATGTCCCCGCCTCCAGCCACTCAGGCATGTGCACCGATCCCTCTCGCGTCCTCTGTCCCCGCCCTCAGGTTCTCTCGCCCACGCCCTTCCCGTCACCCGTTCGCGCAGCCGCGCCGGAGGTGGGGATTGGGGTGGAACGCCCCGGGTAGGGCAGGCGGCGGTCCGCCCCCGTCGTGAGGAGACTTGGATGGAGCGCCGCCACACCCCTTGCACGCCGCGTCCGGCGCGACAGCTCTACGAGATCACCGCCCTGGACGCGGCGGCCGACCGCTGGCACACCATCGGCTGGGGGATCGACCAGGCGGAGGCCGAGTCGGCCGCGCGGGCGTGCGTCACCCGGCCGGTGCCGCCCTACCGGGCCGCCCGGATCCGGCGCGACGGCCGGGTCCTCGCCGAGCACCGCCGCACCGCGTGAAGGCGCCGCCGTCGCCGCGCGTGGCGCTGCCGGTGATGTGCCACCGGTGGGCGCACATCACGTTCCTGCACTGGCGCTACCCCGTCGAAGTGGTCCGTGAGCTGGTGCCGGACGAGCTCGCCGTCGAGACCATGGACGGGTCGGCGTGGGTGGGGGTGACGCCGTTCCTCATGGAGGACGTACGGGTGCCCGGCCTGCCCGCCGTGCCGTGGTTGTCGGCGTTCCCGGAGACCAACTGCCGCACGTACGTGCGGGACGCGCGCGGCCGTTCCGGCGTCTGGTTCCTGTCCCTGGACGCGGGACGGCTGCTGGCCGCGCTCGGCGGGCGCTCCGGCTACCGGCTGCCCTACCACTGGTCCGACATGTCGGTCCGGATCGACCGGCAGGGCCGCCGCTACCGCTGCCGCCGGCGGTGGCCGGGGACGCGGGGCGTGCGGTGCGACGCCGAGGCGGAGGTGGGCGGCGTCCTGCGGGAGGAGGAGCAGGACGAGCTCGCGCACTTCCTGACCGCCCGCCACCGGCTGTTCACCCAGGTGGCGGGCCGGCTGGCCGCGGCCGAGGTCGAGCACCCGCCGTGGCCGCTGCAGCACGTCGAGCTGACCGGCCTCGACCAGGACCTGCTGCGGGCCGCCGGCCTGCCCGACCCGGCCGGCCCGCCCCTCCTGCACGCCTCCCCGGGCGTGGACGTACGCGTCGGCATGTGGTCGTGGTGACCTGACGCGGTGGCGGGAAGGGCGGCCGAGCGGAAGGTACTCAGGGATGACTCCGGTCTCCTCCTCCAGTCGGATGGTCTTGTCGGAGGAACTGATCGATGATCAGGTCCCCGAACGATTGGAGTCGCGATGCGAAGACCAGTCCTGATCCTCACCCTCTTATCGGCCCTCGCGGCGCCGCTGGCGCCGGTCCCCGCGGCCGCCGCCACCGGTGGCACAGCCGCCCCGGCCGTGCGGTGGGCGCCGTGCGCGGAGGATGCCGCGGTCGACTGCGGGACGCTGACCGTGCCGGTCGACTGGAACGACCCGCGCGCCGGGACCTTCGAGCTGGCCCTCGCCCGGCGCCGGGCGAGCGACCCGGCCGCCCGCATCGGGTCGCTGGTGATCAACCCCGGCGGCCCCGGCGGCTCCGGCGTGGACGCCGTGGTGAACAACTGGCTCGGCTTCACCCCCGAGATCACCAGCCGCTTCGACGTGGTCGGCTTCGACCCGCGCGGCGTGGGCCGCAGCCATCCCGTCACCTGCTCGCTGGAGCTCGCCCAGCAGGCGCCCGACCCGCTGTCGATCAAGGACCAGGCCGGCTGGGACGCCCTGCTCGCCTTCAACCGGCGCTACGGCGAGGACTGCCGCCGGCGCACCGGCCCGCTGTTCGACAACGTCCACACCGGGTACGTGATCCGCGACCTCGACGCCCTGCGCGCCGCCCTCGGCGACGACAAGCTGACCTACTACGGCGTCTCGTACGGCACCCTGATCGGCCAGCTCTACGCCGAGCGCTACCCGCGCCGCGTCCGCGCCCTCGCGCTGGACAGCAACATGGACCACAGTCTCGGCACCCAGGCGTTCCTGGACACCGAGGCCTGGACCTCCCAGGACTCCTTCAACGAGTTCGTCGCCTGGTGCGGCCGGACCGACTCGTGCGCGCTGCACGGCAGGGACGTCCGCGCGGTGTGGCACGAGCTGCTGGCCAGGGCAGAGCGGGGCGAGCTGACCTTCCCCGGGCAGCCGGACGTCAAGCTGCGCAGGCTCGACCTCATCGGCCTGGCCTTCGGCGCGTTCTACGGGCCGGCCTGGAGCCAGCTCGCCCAGCTGCTGGCCGCCATGGAGAGCGGCGCCGGCCAGGTCAGCCCGCTCTTCGCGCCGCCCGTCCGGGCCGCCGGGGAGACCGTCAACGACGCGAGCTTCGTCTTCTGCCAGGACTACGCGCTGCCCGTCCGCGGCTACCGCGACTGGGACCGGCTGCTCCGCCGGTCGGCGGCCCTAGCGCCGGACATGCTGGTCAGCGCCGCGGCGCACCCGCTCGCGCTGGCCTGCCAGGGCACGGCCACGCCCAACCGGCAGCACCGGCTCAGGGTGGACGGCTCGCCGGCGCTCCTGCTCGGCAACGCCCTGCACGACCCGGCCACGCCGTACGTGTGGGCGGCCTCCACGGCGTTGCAGGCCGGCCGGCAGGCCCGGCTGCTGACCTACGAAGGTTGGGGGCACGGCATCTACGGGCGCGGCGAGTGCACGACGGCCGCCTTCGACCGCTACCTGCTCTCCCGTGACCTGCCCGCCCAGGGCGCCCGCTGCCCGGCCGTCCCGCCGGACGAGACGTCGCTCAGGCGGGTCCCGGGCCCGAGCCCGCTGCCCGGCCGCCCCGGGTGGACGTCCGTCCTGCGGTAGCCGGATGGTGACGCGGCCTCGCGGCCCCCTCTCCGCGAGGCCGCGTCCTACTCCCGGGCGCCCGTGGTCAGGCGCTCGCGGAGGGCGTCGAGGCGGGCCATGGCCGGGGTGGCGGTGATGCCGTGCAGGACGACCGAGAGCACCACGGTGAAGGCCGTCACCGCCCACAGCTCCTCGGGCGGCACGCCGAAGTCGGCGTGACCCAGCGCGTACGCCAGGTAGAACAGCGACCCCACCCCCCGGATCCCGAACAGCGAGATGACCCGGCGCTCGCGGGGGCCGGCCGGGCCCCGGACCTGGGAGAGCCAGCCCGCCAGCGGGCGGATGACCAGGATCAGCAGCGCCCCGACGAGGACGCCGCGCCAGGTGAGCGGGGCCAGGCCGCCGGCGGCGACGAATCCGCCGAGCAGGAGCAGCAGCCAGGAGGTGAAGAGCCGTTCCAGCTGTTCGACGAAGCCGTGCAGGACGTTGTTGTAGCCGTGTCCGTGCTCGACCCGGCGGATGGCGCAGGCGGCGACGAACACGGCGATGAAGCCGTAGCCGCTGACCAGCTCGGTGACCCCGTAGGCGAGCAGGGTGGCGCCCAGGGCCACGAAGCCGTCGCGGCGCTCGGCCAGGCGCAGCTCCTCGGCGGGGGAGTGGAAGAACAGCCGGCCGAGCAGGCGGCCGATCAGCAGGCCGCAGACGACCCCGGCGACGATCCGGTAGAGCACGTCCGTCAGTGCCCACTCGCCCGTCCAGCCCAGGCCGCCGGCGGTGGCCAGGGCGATGGCGGCGTACACGATGGGGAAGGCCAGGCCGTCGTTCAGGCCGGCCTCCGAGGTGAGCGCGAAGCGGACCTCGTCGTCGGCGTTCTCGGCGTCGGCGGGCTCGCCCACGCTGACGTCGGAGGCGAGCACCGGGTCGGTCGGCGCGAGCACGGCCCCCAGCAGCAGCGCGGCGGCGACGGGCCAGCCCAGCACGCCGGACGCTGCCGCCGTGACCCCGGCGACGGTCAGCGGCATCGCCCAGCCGAGCAGCCGCCAGGTCGTCGACCAGCTCCGTAACCCGATCCGCCGGTTGAGCGCCAGCCCCGCGCCCATGAGCGAGACCAGCACGCAGATCTCGGTGATGTGCTCGACGGCCGCCCGGTGGGCGACGGGATCGGGCTCGGGCAGCCCGATCGGCAGCAGGTACAGCACCATGCCGCCGAGCAGGTAGACCAGGGGAGGGGAGAAGGCCCGGCGGGCGAGCAGGCCGGGCAGGACGGCGGCGAGCAGCGCGGCGGCGCCGCCGAGGGCCAGGACGAGATCGGGGGTGGACATCCCGGCCCCACTGCCCTGATCAACTCAGGGCAATCTTCCTTTTATGCGCGCAAACCGCTCAGTATCGCTCGGATCGACAAGCCGAGGCCGTCGTCGGCATATCGCGGCAATATGCACTAATAGCTACTTTTCGCACCCCTGACTGCGCGCCTACCGTGACAGGACCCCCCAACTTCTGGAGGAGGATCCGTGTCAAGGTCTCTCCGTGTCACGCTCTCCGTCGTCCTCGCCCTCTCCTTCCTGCTGGTCACCTCCCCGGCCCAGGCCGCCGTGCTGGTCCGGGTGCTGCGGTACGACGCCTCCCGGTCGGCGGAGTTCGTCACCGTGATCGACCAGGCCGCCCAGGTCTGGAACGCCAACGTGGTGAACGTCCGGCTCATGCAGGGCACGCCCGCCAGCTTCGTCGTCCTGGCCGACAACAACTGGCCCAGGACGCTGCCCACCAGCCTCGGCCGCGGCACGATCTGGATGGGCCGCCAGGCGGTCAACCAGGGCTACTACCCGCTGCGGATCGCCACCCACGAGATCGGCCACATCCTCGGCCTGCCGGACCGGCGCACCGGGCTCTGCGGCGACCTGATGTCCGGCTCCAGCGCCCCCGTGAGCTGCACGAACGCCACCCCCAGCGTGGCCGAGCGGGCCGAGGTGGACCGCAACTTCGCCGGCAGCGCGCCCGCGGTCGAGTTCGGCCGCGTCCACGAGGACCGCTGACCTCCAACGCACCCGTCAGGCTGTCTCACTCCGCGCCGCCCCGCCGGTTCGTCCGGCGGGGTTGGCCGGAGGGCCGTGATCGTATTGTCTGGGAGCAATCGCCCCCCGACGTGAGGATCAGCGCATGCCCCGTTCGAGAGCCGTCCTGTCAGCCCTCGCCGCCGCGGCCTCGGTCCTGGCGGCGGGCGGATCGGCCGAGGCGGCGGCGGACGTGCCGTTACCCTCGGCGGTCTTCCGCGCCACGCACAACAGCTACTCGGGCAACATCGCCGGCGCCAGGAACTCGATCGCCTACCAGCTCGACCACGGCGTCCGCTTCGTCGAGCTCGACGTGCACGACAACGGGTACGCCACCGCCCGCGACTACTCCGTCGGCCACGACGCCCCCGGCGACGAGGTGGACCACGCGGGCAACCCGGCCTCCAACCTCCTCGGCGACTGGCTCGCGGTGATCGCCGGCTGGTCGGCGGCCCATCCCACGGCCGCGCCGATCGTCGTCGCCCTCGACCTCAAGGACGACCTGACCGACAACCCGTCCCACGCCGCGGGCAACCCGGCCGCGCTGAACGACGAGCTCGTCGCCGCCTTCGGGCCGCGGCTGCTGCGGGCCGAGGACTACCCGGCCGCCCCGCCTGCCGTGGACGCGCTGCGCGGCCGCGTGCTCCCGGTGATCTCCGGCGACGGCACGACCCGCACGCTGTACAAGCGCGACCTCGGCTCGAACCCGGCCGTCGCGGCCAACGCCCGCGGCCAGGTCGTGGAGGTGCACGACTCGGGCGCCGGAGCGCTGTGGCACTGGACCGGCGCGTACGGCGCCGACGGCCGGGTGACCTGGCTGCGCCACGGCAGGTACGACAGCGGCGTCACCCCCGCCGTCGCCCTCAACGACAACGGCGACCTTGTCGAGGTCCACCAGTCGCAGAACGCCACCACGCTCTGGTACCGCGTGGGACGCCTGGACGCCGCCGGCGAGATCACCTGGTCCGCCAGCCGCCAGTACGACAACGGCGTCCTGCCGACCGTCCGCTTCACCGACGCGGGCGGGACCCGGCTCCGGGAGATCCACCGCAGCCAGAGCAGCAGCCAGAACTGGGAGTGGTCGGGCGTGCTCGACGCCGGCGCGGCGAGCGTCGCGTGGAGCGGCAACGCCAGGACCTCCGACGCCCGCCACGACAAGACCACCTCCTACGGCGGCGCGCCGCGCGTGCACGTGTGGACCGGCGCCGACGGCCCGACCCCGTCGCGGACCCTGCGGGTGGACACCGACGCGTTCACCGGCGACCGCATCCGCCACCGCCAGGTCGCCTTCGCCGAGTTCCAGCAGGGCGACAGCGCGGAGCTGCGGCAGGACGCGCTGTTCTACGCCGCGCCCGCCGGGCAGGCGTCGTTCATCACCGACGCGCGGCGGGCGGGCCGGCTCGTCCGCGGCTGGGACTTCGACTCGGCGGGCCAGGCGACCGATCCGCCGGCGAACTACCCGGCCACCAACCATCCGTACGACGCCTGGTACCAGGACCTGCTCACGCGGACGGGCGCGGTGGAGTGACCGGCGGACGGCGGCGGGTCAGCACGCGGGTGGTGCCGCCGTCGTCCTCGGTGATGTCGCGCACGTGCTCGAAGCCGAGCTTGCGCAGCACGGCCAGCGAGGCGAGGTTGTCCGGCGCGACGGTGGCGTGCACCTCGGTGAGGCCGAGGGCGTCGAAGCCGTGGCCGACGATCGCCTCGGCCAGCTCCCGGCCCAGGCCCGCCCCCCACACCGCCGGGACCAGCGCGTAGATGAGCTCGTGGCCCGACACGGTGTCGGTCGGCTTGATCTCGGCGTGCCCGACCAGCTCGCCGTCCCGGCGTACGGCCCAGACGGCGAACAGGTCCTGGGCGTAGACCTTGCTGAAGATGCGGCCGAACAGCGCGCGGTCCTCGGCCTCGGTGGCGGTGCCGTCCCCCATCCACCGCGTGACCCGTGGATCCTGGAACATGGCGACGAACGCGTCCTCGTCGGCGGGGACGTACGGCTCCAGCAGCAGCCGCTCGGTGCGCAGAGTAGGGGTCATGAACGGCGAACCTACTCGAACGCCGCGCGCCCCGACGACTCATTTTCCGCCGGAGCGCCGCAGGTCACGCCTCCAGTTCGGCCGCCCGGCGCAGGTCCTTGGGCCGGCCCAGGGCGCGGCGCATCCGGATCAGGTCCTCCCGCGAGACGTAGTGGACCTCCAGGCCGCCGGGGCCGGTCGCGGTCAGCGCGCGGTCCAGGCACTCGCCGACCCGAAGCCCGCCCCAGGGGAGCGCCGGGGTGCAGCAGTCGCCGCCGGCCCCCGGCGAGGTGAAGTGCGTCTTCGGGCGCAGCAGGGAGTCCGGGTGCAGGGGCAGCGGGCCGCCCGTCTCGTCGGCGAGCCGGGCGCCGACGGAGGCGAAGGCGCCGGCCAGGGCCGGGGCGTGGGCGGGGCGGCCGTCCCAGAGCAGGTCGAGGTCGCCGGTCAGCTCGGCGGAGCCGTGCATGATGCCGGCGACCTGCCCGATCACCACGGCCCGGACGCGATGCCGGTGCAGGGCTTCGAGCAGGGGGAACGGGTCGAAGCCGAGGGCGCCGTCGGTGCCGATCGTGCCGGCGTCGTCGTCGGCGTCCTCGTGGCCCACGCCGGTGGCCCCCCGGTCCAGGGCCAGTTCGCGGGTACGTCGTGCGGCGGCGCGGAGGCGGTCCAGCGGTTCGTCGATCATCCGGACATGCAACACCGGCCGCCGCCGTGGCGCACGCGAATTTCCCCGTGCTAACTTGGCCGTATGACCAACTTGGCCGAGCGGCCAAATTCGCCGCGCGGCGACCGCCGTCGCGAGCAACTGGTGGAGACCGGGGTCGCGCTGCTGGGCGAGCACGGATGGCCCGGCGTCACCACGCGGGCCGTGGCCGAGCGGGCCGGCACCAACCCCGGGCTGATCCACTACCACTTCGGCGGGCTGCCCGGCCTGCGCGAGGCGATCTTCCGCCGCGCCACCGACCTCGTCGTCGGCCCGCTGGTCACCGAGCTGCTGGCCGCCGACGACGAGCGCGCCGCGCTGGCCCTGCTGCGCGGCCTGCCGGCCCGGGCGGCGGCCGACGGGCCGACGACCCGGCTGGCCGCCGAGCTGATCGTGGGCGCCACCCGCGATCCGGCCCTGGGCGCCCTGCTGCGCGACGAGCTCCGCCGGGCCCGCGGCCGCATCGCCGCCCGCCTCGGCCGCCTGCGCCCCGGCTGGCCGGCCGACCGCCTCGACGGCGTCGCCACGCTCGTCACCGCCGCGATCGACGGGCTGATGCTGCACCACATGATCGACCCCGCCCTCCCCGTGGGCGCGGCGCTGTCGGCGGTGGAGGACCTGCTGGCCGCGTCGCCGCCCGGCTGAGGGAGACGGTCCTCGACCGGGCCGTCCGGGGCCCGCCCACCACGGAGGGAGACCGACCATGGAGATCGTCAGGAGACCGGACCCGCCGACCGGGCTGCGCCGCCGGCTGTGGCGGCTGCCCATCCTGCTGTACCGTCTCGGCCTCGGGCCGCTGCTCGGCGGCCGCGTCATGCTGCTCACCCACACCGGACGCGTCTCGGGCCTGCCCCGCCGGGCCGTCATCGAGGTCGTCCAGCGCGACGGGCAGGGCTACGTGGCCGCCTCCGGCTTCGGCCCCAAGGCCGACTGGTACCGCAATGTCATGGCCACCCCGCAGGTGAGCCTGCAGGTCGGCGGGCACCGCTTCCGCGCCACGGCGGTGCCGCTGGAGCCCGGCGAGGGCGCGGACATCATGGCCCGGTACGCCCCCCGCCACCCGGCCGCCGCCCGCCGGCTCTGCCGGATCATGGGCTTCGCCGTCGACGGCGGCGTGGACGACTACCGCGAGGTGGGCAGCCGCATCCCGTTCGTCCGGTTCGTATCGGGGTGATCGGCGCCGCGACCGCCGGCGCCCATCCCCGGCCGCTGACCATCCGCGCCACCGCCGGCCAGGTCACCCGGCTGTCCCTGCTGAAGATCGACCGGCTCGCCGCCATCGAGGTCCTGCCCGCCCAGGCGGCGTGACGTCCCGGCGGGCTACCCGCCGGTTCCGTGCGCGGGCGGCTCGCCGGAGGGGAACAGGATCGCGCTGAGCAGGTAGGGGGCGCGGCCGGGGGCCGGAGTGTTGCCCAGCCGGTCGCCCAGCACCGCCAGCAGGTCGGTCAGCATCGCGGCGAGCTCGCCGGGGCTGAGCCACACGGTGCCCTGCCGGTAGGAGACCGAGTCGGCGACCGGATCGGCGCCCTCGCGGCGCAGGTAGGCGTCGAACTCGGCGATCAGGACGGCCATGGCGGCGGCGAACCCCCTGCGGTGGTCGTCGAGCGACATCGACGCGGCGGCCCCCGCGTCGATCGCGGGACGGTCCTGGCGCAGCCGGTAGCGGCGCTCGGTGGCCCCGCGTACGCGCTGCTCGCCCTCGACCTCCAGGAACCCGCCCTCGGTCAGGTGCGCGACCTGGCGATAGACGGTGATCTTGGGAACCTCGGGCATGCGGGCGCAGAGCTGCGCGATCGTCATCGTGCCCGCGGCGGCCACGGCGTGCACGATGCGCAGCCGTACGGGGTGCAGCAGCTGCTCGACAGGGTCCATGGCCTAACGATTTCATATGAGATACCGTTATCCAAAATGAAAACGTTCGGTTCGCGGAGCGGAGGAGGCGGCATGCGGGACGTCCCAGGGCGGACGGTGCCGGTGAACGGCCGGCACGTCTATGTCGAGGAGACCGGTGAAGGGCACTTACCGGTGGTGTTCGAGGCCGGCGGGGGCTGCGGGCGCACCTGCTGGGACGCGGTGACGCCGCTGCTGGCGAGCAGGGCGAGGCTGGTGACCTACGACCGGGCCGGGCGCGGGCGCAGCGGCCCCGCCGCCGGGCCGCTCGGCATCGACGACCTGGCGGCCGACCTGGTCGCGATGACCGAGGCCGTCGTGCCGGGGGAGTTCGTGCTGGTCGCGCACAGCATGGGCGGGCTGGTCGCCCGCCGTGCCGCCGAGCTGCTGGGGCCCCGGCTGCGCGGGCTGCTGCTGGCCGACGTCCTGCCGGAGACCTCGCCGGTGTACGACACCTGGGACCGGACCGCCGCGCAGGTCGACCGCGTGATGGCGGTGACGCAGGCGCTCAGCCGGTTCCGTCTGCCGGCGCGGCTGTTCAGCGGGAACGTCCGGCGGCTGTTCCCCGCCGACACCTACCGGACCATGCTCGCCGAGGACTTCACCCCCGCCGGGGTCGCCCGGACGCGCCAGGAGATCCGGGCCGTGGCCGCCGCCATCCCGGAGTTCCGGGCGCGACCTCCTCGGCTGCCGCGCTGCCCGACGATCGTGTTGTCGGTGACCCGCGCCGCCCGAGGGCGGGAGCGCCGGCACGCCGCCAACCGCGAGCACCAGCGCCGCTACGCCGACAGCCTGCCCGACGGACGCCACGAGGACGTCCTCTCGGGCCATCTGGTCCAGGCCGAGCAGCCGCACCTCGTCGCCGACCGCACGGTGCGGCTCATCGGGTGAAGCAGTCGCCGGACGGGGTGAGCCGGGCGGACATGTTGCGTTCCATCATGTTCAGCGCCGCCTGCCCGAGATCGTGGTGGATGGCCGCCACGCAGTCGGGCGGCACGGTCAGCTCGTAGTGCCGCACGTACGCGTCCAGCGCGCTGTACAACACGCACTGCTCCGTCACCTGCCCGGCCAGGACGACCCGCTCGACCCCGCTGTGCGACAGCAGGTACTCCAGCGACGTGCCGAAGAACGCGCTGTGCCGCACCTTGGGCAGGAACGCGCACCCCGGCGGCGGCAGGACCGGCTGGACCAGGTCCGGCCGCCGGCCCTTCATCGCCCGCTCCTCGATCTCCCGCCGGTCGGCGGCGAAGTCGCCGTAGTTGTCGTTGACGTAGACCAGCTCGACGTCGTCCCGCTCGCGGGCCCGCGCCACCAGGTCCGCGAGCGGCTCGACGATCGGCTCCACCTGCCGGGCGAGCCGCTCGGCGTCCTGGTGCTCGTACGGGTTCAGCATGTCGATGACGACCAGCGCAGATCTTGCCATAAACCCTGTCCTGTCCAGCTACCTGCTGTTTTATCCAGGACAAATCAGGGCATGGCGCGGTCGGTCAGTTGTCGTCGATGAACCGCTGGGCGAGGGTCCGGCCCAGCGTCACGGCCTGGTCGTGGTTCTCGATGGCCGCCACCTTCGTCCCCGAGCCGGTGAACACGATGTACGTGACGCCGGAGTCGGTGCCGCCGTTGCTCGGGTCGGGGTTGATGCCGAGGTCGGCGGCGGTGCGGTAGGAGGCCTCGCCGATGATCCCCGACGGGCCCGTGTCGCCCGTGACCGCGTACTCGACCTGGCCGTTGTAGATGACCGCCACCACCGTCCCGCAGCCGATGCCCTTGGTCCGGTAGTCCCAGATCGAGCTGGGGCTCGGCACCACCACGTACGGGAGCTGCGCGGCGTTGAGCGGCGTGTCCGAGGTGGTGTGGCAGAACGTCTCGGCCTGGAAGCAGCAGTCGGTGCTCTCGTTGCACTGCGCGGTCCGGACGCCGTCGCAGTCGATGTCCAGGTCGCCCTTCCAGAACACGCCGCCGGTCTTGCCGCACACCGCGACGGTCCCGGAGGAGACGTCGGAGTCGGTCTTGTACTTGCCGTTGGAGATCTGGGAGCACGTGGTGACCTTGGCGAGGAGCTGGTCGGCGGTGGGCCCGCCGGCGCCGCCGGTCGTGGTGCCGGTGACCGCGGCGCTGTGCCCGGACTCGTTGCCCGCGGCGTCCACCGCCGTGATCGTGTACGTGTGCGTGGACCCGGCGGCCAGCCCCGCCACCGTGGCGCTCGCGGTGGGCGAGGTGGCCACCACGGTCGTGCCCTCGTGGACGCGGTAGCCGGTGACGCCCACGTTGTCGGTGGAGTCCGTCCAGGCCAGGGAGATGCCGGTGGCCGAGACGCCGGTCACCCGCGGGCTCGCCGGCACGGTGGGCGCCTGGCCGTCGGCGCCGCCGGCGCCGCTGACCGACAACCTGTCCACGTTCGGGCCGCCCTCGGCGCCGGTCCCGGTCGCGCGGACGGTGTTGACGCCGGCGTTCAGCGTCACCGTGGCGCGGACGTCGGCCCAGGTGTCCCAGCCGCCGGTGCCGGGGAAGGCCAGGCCGGTCACCGCCGTGACGCCGTTGACGGCGACGTCCATCGGGCGGCCGGCGGCGGTGCCGTTGGCGTATCGGAAGGTCAGCGTGTGGCTGCCGGCCTCGGCCACGTTGACCGACCATTCGACCGAGCCGCCGGGCGCGTTGACGTAGTCGACGAACCCGGCGCCGGTGTAGCCGGTGTGGTTGGTGGCCACGCTCGCCCCCGTCAGCGTCGCGGCCTCGGCCTGGTACTCGGTGGCCGGGACGTCGGCGGTCGTGGCCTCCAGGAAGTCGAGGTTGGGGTTGCCGCCCGCGGACGCGGCGGTGACCCGGATCTTGTTGTCGCCCCGGTTCAGGGCGGCGGTGAGGGTGGAGGTCGCCCAGGTGTCCCAGTTCGCGGTCGCGCCGAACGAACGCCCGGCGGACACGACCGTCCCGTTGACGGAGACGTCGGCGACGCGGGCGGAGCCGGTGCCGTTGGCGTACCTGATGGCCAGGGTGGCGGTGCCGGCCGCCGGGGCGTCGACGGTCCACTCCGTGTACGGGCCGGCCGCGTTGACGCTGTTGACGAAGCCGGTGCCGGAGAACCCGGCGTGGTTCGCCTCGACGGCGCCCTGGACGTTGGCGGCGTTCTCGGCCTCGTAGCGCACGGTCGCCGCGCGCGCGGGCAGCGCCACGAGCGCGGAGACGGCCAGGCACGCGGCGGCGACCGGGACGAGGGTGCGTAAGCGGGTTGCGAGCACGGTCACTCCCTCGGGGGGCTATTGGATGGCGGAGCGGCGGATCGTGTCGGCGCTGCCGTCGCCGTTGTTGTCGGAATTGGTCGAGCCGAACCAGATGGCGGCGGCGCCCGGCACTTTCTCGACCACGCGCAGCCTGCCGTACGTGCCGTTGAAGTAGGAGTTGACCGTCGAGACGTTCTCGCCGTTCAGGACGATGCGCCACAGCCGCTGCCCGCGCAGCGCCGCCATGAAGACCGTGTTGCCGACGATCGCGATGCCGCTCGGCGAGGCCTCGGCGACGCCCCAGGTGTACTTGGGGTTGGTCATGCCGGAGGTGGTGCAGGTGCCCTCGCAGGTGGGCCAGCCGTAGTTCTTGCCGGGCTGGATCAGGTTGAGCTCGTCACGCGCGGAGTTGCCCAGCTCCGACGACCACAGCCGGCCTGCGGAGTCCCACGCCAGGCCCTGCGGGTTGCGGTGGCCGTAGCTGTAGACGCGGGTGCCGAACGGGTTGCCGGGCGCGGCGGCGCCGGTCCTGGTCAGGCGCAGGATCTTGCCGTTGAGCGAGTTCAGGTTGGGCGCGTTGGCCGACTGCTGGGCGTCGCCGGTGGTGGCGTACAGGTAGCCGTCGGGGCCGAAGCGGATGCGGCCGCCGTTGTGGTACCGGTTCTTGTCGATGCCCTGGAGGATCGTGGTGTAGCCGCTGAGCGTGCTGCCGTTGAAGTTCATCTTCGCGATGCGGTTGCCCTCCGCGGCGGTGTGCATGAAGAACACCTCCTGGTCGGTCGTGCCGTTCCAGGTGGGGGAGAGGTCCAGGCCCATCAGGCCGCCCTCGCCGTCGGTGGTCTGCACGTTCGGCACGGTCCCGACCTGCGTCTTCGTGCCCGACGGTGTCACCTTGAACACCTTGAACGTGTCCCGCTCGGTGACCAGCGCGAACGAGCCGTCCGGCGTCCAGGAGGCGTCCCAGGGCACGTCCCAGCCGCCCGCGACGGAGGTCGGCGTCTGGGGCACGGTCCCGCAACCGCCCGTGGTGAACGCGGCCGACGCCGCGCTCGGCGCGGAGAGCTGGCCGGCGGTGTCGCGGGCGACGACGTCGAGCTGGTAGGTGTGCGCGCACTCCAGCGGCACGCTCGTGCTGGTGGCCGGCGGTGCGCCGGTGACGGTGGCCAGCACGGCGCCGGAGGCGTGGTCGCGGACCAGGTAGGCGCGCACGCCGCCGTCGTCGGTGGAGGCGGCCCAGGTGACGGTCGCCGACGTGGGCTGGACGCCGCTGACCGCGGGCGTGCCGGGCGGCGAGGGCGGGTCGTCCGGCGGCGCGGGCAGCGTGTGGCAGGCGGCCTCGGGGCTGCTCAGCGAGACGTTGCCGGAGGCGTCCCGGGCGAACACCGACAGCTGGTAGCCGAAGTCGGGGGTCAGCCCGGTCAGCGTGGCCGGCGGCGCGGGGGCGGTGGCGATGAGCTGGCCCTGCTGGTAGATGTCGTAGGCCACGACGCCGATGTCGTCCGTGGCGGGCGGCCAGTCCAGCTTGAGGCTGTTGTGGGTGATCTCGCCGCACACCGGCTGGCCGGGCGCGGTCGGCTTCTGGGTGTCGGCCGGTCCGCTGACGCGCAGCCGGTCGAGGTTGGGGCCGCCGTCCGCGGTGGTCGCGGTGGCCCGTACGGTGTTGGCGCCCGCGTTCAGGGTGGCGTTGAGCGTGACCTCGTTCCAGGTGGTCCACGCGCCGGTGCCGGGGAAGGAACGGGTGCTCGCGGCGCCGTTCACCGAGACGCTCAGCGGCCGGTCGATCGTGGTGCCGTTGGCGTAGCGGAAGGTCAGGCTCTGCGGGCCGGTGGCCGCCGCGCTGACCTGGAACTCGACGTACGAGCCGGTCGCGTTGTCGTAGTTGACGAAGCCGGAGCCGGTGTAGCCGGCGTGGTTGGACTCCACGACGCCCCGCGCGATCGTGGCGGTCTCGGCCTGGTAGTCGGTGAAGCCGCTGACCTGGACGTCGGCGTCGAGGTAGTCCCAGTTGGGGTTGCCTCCGGCCGTGGCGGCGGTGGCCCTGATCGTGTTGGAACCCGCCTTGACCTGGGCGGTCAGCGTGACCGTGGCCCAGGTGTCCCAGTTCGCGGTGGGGGCGAAGGCGCGGGAGGCGGCCACGACCGAGCCGTTGACGGAAAGGTCGGCGGGCCGGTCGCCGGTGGTGCCGTTGGCGTAGCGCAGGGCCAGCGTGGCGGTTCCGGCGCCGGGCGCGTCGACGGTCCACTCCGTGTAGGAGCCGGCGACGTTGTCGCCGTTCACGAAGCCGCTGCCGGAATAGCCGGTGTGGTTGGACTCGACGGCTCCCTGCGAGAGCGTCGCGTTCTCGGCCTCGTACCTGGTGGGGGCGGCGTCGGCGGGGCCGGCGGGCACGGCCAGCGCGCCCGCGACCAGCGCGAGGACGCATAACCGGGGCTTCCACGAGTTCATCGGGTGGCTCCTGGGGGTGAGCGGCTTTTCATCGTGTTCCCACAGGGAGTCACACCCGTCAACAAGTTGTCGATCTTGGAACGCTCCAACTTTAGGAAACTTTACTAACTCGGCCCGGAAGAGACATCGGAGGTGCAGGCGGCCGTGGACAGACATCCGTGCGAGATGTATGCCTGGAGCAGATGGGAGGTCGGATCTGTGATCGTCACCTCTGGGCGGGAGGCCGACACCATGCGGCCCGGAAACCGACGTCAACGCTCACCCCCGGCGGCTGGACAGCCACGCGGTGCTGCCGGGACGATACGTGATCATGGACCAGAACGACCCCGGGGAGCCGCGCCTGCGGCCGGCCGAGCCCGATGACCACGGCCGCATCGTCGCCGTGCTGGACGACTGGTGGGGACGGCCGATCAGCGCCGGGCTGCCGCGCCTGTTCCTCGACCACTTCCACCGCACCAGCCTGGTGGCCGAGGACGACGACGGCCTGGCCGGGTTCCTCGTCGGCATCCTGTCGCCCTCGACGCCCGGCCTCGCCTACGTGCACTTCGTCGGCGTCGCGCCGCGCCTGCGCGGCGGCGGCCTGGCCCGCCGCCTCTACCGGCGCTTCTTCGCGCTCGCCACGGCCGACGGGCGCGACCGGGTCAGGGCGATCACCTCCCCGGTCAACGGCCCGTCCATCGCCTTCCACGCCGCGATGGGCTTCACGGTCACCGGGCCCGTCCCGGACTACGACGGCCCCGGCGTCGACCGCGTCGTCTTCGAGCTGTGGCTCCCGCCACGCTGACGGCCGCGCCCGCTCATCGGGGTTCCGTACGGGCGTTGAGCCGGTTCAGGGTCGTCGCGAGGGCCGATCCGTAGACGACGTGCCCGAGGGCCATCACCGCGGGACGGCCGGGCCGGTCGCGGGAGACCGGCGGCAGGATGTCCAGGTTCGGGATCCAGCCCTCGTAGCTGGCGATCCAGATCGTCAGCGCGTATCCGACGCCCAGCGCGGACGGGGTGCGGCGCCCGCGGGTGAGCAGGCCGTACAGGGCTCCGGCGGTGACGCCGAACCCCAGGTGGGCCAGTGCCCCCACGACCCCCTCGCCCGGTTTGGGCCGGTGCCGGTGGCCGGGCAGCAACGCCCGCGCGATGCGTTTCGGCGGCTGGTCCTCCATCAGGCCCGCCCGGCTGCCGGCGAGCATCACCACGCTCATCGCCGCGGTCGCCACGGCGCCGCCCGCGGCGCCCTTCATGAGGTTGCGCATGCGAAGCCCGGTGCCCGGGACGGGACGCCGGAAACCGGCCATGACCCAGAACACGGCCGGCGGCTGACATGCCGGCCGGCCGGCGGGGCAGGAGGAACGGTCTTCCCGACCAGAGAGGACCGGATGGGCGACACGGCGGCGGAATGCGAGCGGGTGGCCAGGCGGGCGCTCGGCCTGACCGACCTGCGGCCCGGCCAGCTCCGGGCGATGACGGCCCTGGCCGAGGGCAGGGACACGCTGGTGGTGATGCCCACCGGGAGCGGCAAGTCGGCGATCTACCAGGTGCCGGCGTTGTTGCTGCGCGGCCCGACCCTGGTGGTCTCGCCGCTCATCGCCCTGCAGCGCGACCAGGTCGAGGCCCTGCGCGACCGCGACGAGGAGGCCGTCAGCCTGGACGCGGGAACGCGGGCCGCCGAGCGGGCCGAGACGTTCCAGGCGCTGCGGGCGGGTGAGACGGAGTTCCTGTTCTGCGCGCCCGAGCAGCTCGCCCGTCCCGACGTCCTGCGCGAGCTGGCCGCCGCGGCCCCCTCGCTCATGGTGGTGGACGAGGCCCACTGCGTCTCGGCCTGGGGGCACGACTTCCGCCCCGACTACCTGCGGCTCGGCGCGGTGGCCGACGCGCTCGGCCGTCCGGTCGTCGCGGCGCTGACGGCGACCGCCGCCCCGCCGGTACGGGCGGAGATCGCCGAGCGGCTGGGCATGCGGACGCCGGTGGAGATCGTCCAGGGGTTCGACCGGCCCAACATCTCGCTGGAGGTGCGCCGGGCGCTCGACGACCCCGCCGGCGACATCGTCACGACCGTCGTGGCGGCGAAGAAGCCCGGCATCGTCTACACGAACGCGCGCAGGCAGACCGGCCGGCTGAGCGGACTGCTGGCCGAGGCCGGCGTACGGGCCGCCGCCTACCACGCCGGGCTGCGCCGGGCCGAACGGGACGCGGTGCACGACCGGTTCATGGCCGGTGACCTGGACGTCGTGGTCGCGACCAACGCCTTCGGCATGGGCATCGACAAACCGGACGTGCGTTTCGTCCTGCACGCCGAGATCCCCGGTTCGCCGGACGCGTACTACCAGGAGATCGGCCGGGCGGGCCGGGACGGCGAGCCCGCCGACGCCCTGCTGTTCTACCGGCCCGAGGACCTGGGGGTGCAGCGGTTCTTCACCGGCGGGACGCCCGACGAGGAACGGCTGGCGCGGGTCGCCGAGGCGGTCGCCGAATCCGGCCCCGGCAGCGACCGCAAGGGCCTGGCCGAACGCGCCGGACTGTCGGCGCGACGCCTCACGGCGCTGCTGGACCTGCTGGAGAGAGCCGGCGCGGTACGGCTCGGCACCCGCAAGGTCGACCCCGTGCCCGGCCTCGACCCCCGGGCGGCGGCGAGCCGCGCCAGGGAGCTGGCCGAGCGCCGCCGGGACGTCGACCGCAGCCGCCTGGAGATGATGCGCCGCTACGCCGAGACCACCGACTGCCGCCGGCGTTTCCTGCTCGGCTACTTCGGCGAGGAGCTCGCCGACAACTGCGGCAACTGCGACACCTGCCGCGCCGGGACCGCCGGGCAGGCGTCCCCGGAGAGCGGCCCCTTCCCGCTGCACGCCCGGGTGGAACACCGCGCGTGGGGGCCCGGCCAGGTCATCCAGCGCGGCGAGGACCGCCTGACGGTCCTGTTCGAGGACGCCGGATACCGCGAGCTCCAGCTCGACGTGGTCCTCGAAGAGGGTCTGCTCGCCGAGATCCGGACCAGCGGGACACGCGGACCGGCCTAGCGCCGCGCCGGGCCCGGGAAGCGCAGGATCCAGCGGCGTTGCCACGGGGTCTCGACCGCCCGGGGGTGGTGGTGCTCGCGCGTCCAGGCGACGGCGTCGGCCGGGTCGAGGCCGGCCAGGACGGCGAGGCAGGCGACGACCGTGCCGGTGCGGCCCACGCCGCCCCCGCACGCCACCTCGACCGCCTCGCCCGTCGGGCCGTCCGTCGGAGTCGTCACGGATGCTCCTCGTGGTCTCGGGGGCCTGCTCAGCCCGCGGTCCCGCAGAATACCTTGACGGCCATGCCCATGATCTCCGCCGTGGACGGGTTCCTGGTCGAGGGGTTGAGCGACAGGGTCAGCGACTTGCCGGAGTCCGAGCGGAAGGCGAACGTCAGGTAGCCGATCAGCTCCCCGCTGTGCCCCCACACCGTGCCGCACGGCAGCGCGTACGCCTGCAGCCCGAGGCCGTAGCGGAACCCGGCGCCCGTCTCGACGGTCGTCCGCATGGCCTTCAGGGACGCGGCGCTGGTGAGCCTGCCGCCCAGCAGGGCGGACATGAACCGCTCCAGGTCCGCGGCGGTCGAGATCATCTCTCCCGCGGCCCAGTCCAGCGAGGGGTTCATCCGGGTGGCGTCCACGAGGCCGGGCATCGGCTCGTACCCCTTGGCGTGGGGGGACGGCAGGCCCGCCCGGTCGCCGGGGACCAGCGTGTGGCGCAGGCCCAGCGGGCGCAGGATCCGGCGGGCGACCTCCTCGCCGTAC
Organism: Nonomuraea sp. NPDC049758; assembly: GCF_040674635.1. Classification (NCBI taxonomy): domain Bacteria; kingdom Bacillati; phylum Actinomycetota; class Actinomycetes; order Streptosporangiales; family Streptosporangiaceae; genus Nonomuraea; species Nonomuraea sp. NPDC049758. Next base: position 417,676 of record NZ_JBFAMZ010000007.1, on the reverse strand, counting down.
GTGCGGCCGGTCAGCTTCTCCACCAGCAGGCCGAGCACCACGTAGTTGGTGTTGGAGTAGTGCCACTTGCCGTCGTCGGGCAGCTTCTTGGCGAAGGCCACCTTGAGCAGCTCGCCCGGCCGGTAGGAGCGGAAGCGGGCCTCGCCGCGCCAGCGGTTGGTGGAGTAGCCGGGCTCGCTCATGTAGTCGTACAGGTGGCTGGTGTGGTCGAGGAGGCCGCGGACCGTGATCCGGTCGCCGCCGGGGACCAGGCCGGGCAGGTGGTCGCCGATCGGGTCGTCCAGCTTCAGCTTCCCCTCGTCCACGAGCTGGAGCACCACGGTGGCCACGAAGGTCTTGGTCACGCTGCCGATCCGGAAGTAGCCGCCCGGCGAGGGGCGTCCGCCGCGCTCGACGTCGCGGACGCCCGCCGAGCCCGTCCAGGTGCCGCGCTCGTCGGTGACCCGGGCGAGGGCCGCCGTCGCGCCCTGTCCGGCCACGATCCCGGCCAGCTCCTTGCCCACTCCGGCGCCCGGGCCGCCCGCCGCCATCGTCGCCGCCACCAGCACGTTCATCATCGTCTGCATCATGCGGTCAACGTTAGGAAGATCGGCCGTACGGCGGAATGCGGTGCTCCGCCCAGTCCTGCTGCGGAAAACCACAGCTCGTCGTGAGGGGGGGTTGTCCCTACCGCGGGTTGGCGTGCTGGCGTACTGATGTGGGCCAATTCTTCGCAGATAGCGTGTTTTCATCGTAATCACGCACTGAAAAGGATAAATCCGTTGTTTAGTCGTAAATCGCTGGGTCGTGTCCTGGGCCGTTCCGCCGTCGTCGCTGTGGCGGGCGCGGCCTGTCTCGCCGTCACCGCCGGCGGCGCCGGAGCGATCGTCAACGGCGGGAAGGCCACGGAGGCGTACCCGTTCATGGCCTCGATCCCGATCAAGGCCCCGGCCCTGGGGCTGACGGACGGCGTGTGCGGAGCGGCGCTCATCGCGCCGCAGTGGGTGGTGACCGCGGCCCACTGCCTGGACATGGAGATCGGGTCGATCCCGAAGGGAACCGTCCGGGTCGGCAGCGACCAGCGCAGGTCCGGCGGGGAGGTGCGTGAGATCGCCCAGGCCGTGCTCCACCCCCGCTACTCCCAGAACACGCCCAACAGGAACGACATCGCCCTGGTCCGCCTGGACCGTCCCGTCACCTCCAAGCCCGTGCCGATCGCCGCGCGGCCGGGAGAACCCGGCACCCCGACCCGGATCATCGGCTTCGGCGTCACCGAGTCCAAGCCCGACCCGGCCGACTGGAAGATGTCCCCGCGGCTCAACCAGCTCGACACGCGCCGAGGCGCCCCGTCCGAGTGCGGGCCCGGATACGCGAGCGGCACCCGCCTGTGCACGGTCAGCCGGGTGCCCAAGGCGATGGCGTGCAACGGCGACTCCGGCTCCCCGCAGCTGCAGCGGGCCAGGAACGGCCGATGGGAGCTCATCGGGGTCACCTCGGGGCCCGGCGCCAAGAGCCCGTCCTGCGCGGAAGGCCCCGGTCTGTACACCAGCGTGCCGGCGTACGCGGAGTGGCTCGACCGGACGATGCGCGCCTACAGCTGACCGGCGGGGCTGCACCGGCGGTTGAGGGCCGCCCGCCCGGCGGCCCAGCGCCGCCCGCCGCACCCGGCGCAAAGCTTCCGGGAGCGGTTCAACGACAGCCTTGAAGTCATGAGAACCGAAACCGAGCCCGCGCACGGGACGCCGGTCCCGCCACCGCCCCCGCACGCCCGCACGGCGCAGGCCCGCGGATGAGCCGCGCGCAGGACGTCCCCGCCACCTGGCGGGAGCTGCTGGGACGGGAACATCTGGGGGCCGCCGTCGTGCCGGCCGGGGGAGTGCTCGCCGGCGCGATCAACATCTACCTGGCGGCCGGGCTGCTGCCGACCGCGGTGGCCGAGCTCGGCGGGGCGAGCTTCTACGCCTGGAACATGACCGTCTACCTGGTCGCCATGGTGATCGCCACCATGCTCACCGCCCGGTCGCTGTCGGCGTGGGGGACCGTCGGCTCCTACCTCTCCGGGTTCGCCACGTTCACCGCGGGCTCGCTGGCCTGCGCGGTGAGCCCGGCGATGGCGGTGCTGCTGGTCTCGCGCGGGGTGCAGGGGCTCGGCGCCGGGCTGCTGTCGGGGCTCGGGTTCGCCGTCGTCCGGTCGGCCCTGCCGGCCCGCTCTGGACGCGCGGCACCGCGCTCATGTCGGCGATGTACGGCGTCGGCAACTTCGCCGGACCGGCGCTCGGCGGGCTGTTCGCGCAGTTCGGGGCGTGGCGGCCGGCGTTCGCGGCGATGGCGGTGATCGGGGCCGGCTGCGGCCTGGTCGTCCCGCGGGCCCTGCGCGGGCGGGGCGACGCGCCGCGCGACGGCGGTGCCGGCCGGGTGCGGGTGCCGGTGGGCTCGTCGATGCTGGTGACGGCGGTCGCGGGGGCGGTGAGCGTGGCGGCGGTCGTCGCCGGCACGCTCGCCAAGACCGCCGTCCTCGCAGTGGCGCTGCTGGCGGCCGTGGGGTTCGTCGTCCACGAGCGGCGCAGCGAGCACAGGGTCCTCCCGGCGGCGACCTACCGGCCGGGGTCGCCGCTGAAATGGATCTACCTGACGATCGGGGTGCTGACCTTCGGCGTCGCGGTCGAGTCGTTCCTGCCGCTGTTCGCGCAGCGGCTGGCCGGGCTGCCGCCGCTGGTGGCCGGGTTCTTCGCCGCGGCCGTCTCGTTCGGCTGGTCGGCGACCCAGATCGGCAGCTCGTCCGTGAGCGGGCGGCGCGCGGTGCGGCGGCTGCGGGTGGCCGGCCCGCTGCTGCTCGCGGCCGGTCTGCTCGTCCAGGGGCTGGTGCAGCGTACGGACCCGCCGGGATGGCTGGTGCTGGTCTGGGTGCCGGTGCTGTTCGCGGCCGGCGCGGGGATCGGCCTGGCCTACCCGCACCTGTCCGTGGCCGTGCTGACCGGCACGCCGGACCCGGCCGAAGGCGGCCGGGCGGCCGCGGCGATCGCCACCGTGACCAGCCTGTCGGTCGCGTTCGGCACGGCGGTCGCCGGCATCCTGGTCAACCTCGGCGGCGCCTCCATGCTCGACTCGGCCCGGTACGTGCTGTTCGGCTTCGCGGCCCTCTGCGCGACCGGCGCCCTCACCGCCCACCGGGCCGCGCGGCGGGAGCGGGACGATGGACTCTCCCCCCGTGGGAGGCCGCAGGCTGGCTGACGGGGCCGGACCGGCCGGCGGCCCCGCGCCCGATGATCGAACCGGCCAGAGGAGAGCGACGCATGACCATCGTGGAAGGCATCGAGGCTCGCGGCATGGAGCACTGCGAGACGACGGCTCTGGGGGTGCTGCTCCGCCACCAGGGGCTCGACCTGTCCGAGCCCATGCTGTTCGGGCTCGGCTCGGGCCTGTCCTTCGTCTATTGGGACGCCAAGGGCATGGACGTCCCGTTCCTGGGCGGCCGCGTCAAGCCGTTCGAGCTCACCAGGAACCTGGCCGCCAGGCTCGGGCTGACCCTGGACGTGGCCGAGACCGGCTCGGCCCGCAGGGCCTGGGAGAACGTGGCCGCCCGCATCGACGGCGGCCTGCCGGTCGGCCTCCAGCTCGACAGCCACCACCTGGACTACTTCGGCTCGAAGGTGCACTTCGGCGGCCACGTCGTCGCGATGTACGGCTACGACGAGCGGCAGGCGTACCTGGTGGACACCGCGCAACAGGGCGGCGCGGTGCGGACGAGCCGGGACAGCCTGGCGGCGGCGCGGTCCGAACGCGGCCCGATGACCGCCAGGAACCGGTCCTTCACCCTCACCCTGCCGGGCGGCCCGCCCGCCTGGCGGGAGCGGGCCGTCCCGGCGATCAGGGCGTGCGCCGAGGCGTTCCTCGCCGCGCCCATCGCCAACCTGGGCCACCGCGGCATCGACAAGGCCGCCCGCCTGGTGCCCAAGTGGCTGGACCGCGTGGCCGAGCCCGCGCGTGACCTGTCGCTGGCCGCCCTCCTCATGGAGAGGGGCGGCACCGGCGGCGGCCTGTTCCGCGCCCTCTACCGGGACTTCCTCGGCGAGTGCGCCGGATTCGTCGACGACGACCGCCTGCGCGCCGGCCACCGCCTGTACGCCGAGGCGGCCGCCCTGTGGACGGACGTGGCCGCCCTGATCGCCAAGGCCGGCGAGGGGCGCGAGGCGGCGTACCTGGAACAGGCCGGGGCCGTCCTGCACGACCTCGCGCGCATCGAACGCGAGGCCATGCAGGCCCTGCGCGAGCTGTGACCGCGGGCCGCTAGAGCGCCGCCCGGTCGAGGGCGGCCAGGCTTTCGGCGCGCAGTGACCGAAGGTCGCCGAGCACGGCGTCGGCCGCGCGCCGGCCGGACACCAGCGCCCCCTGCAGGGAGCCGGTGTCGCGGTGGTCGCCGCACACGTACAGGCCGGCCCGCAGCCGCACGGGCCTGCGCAGCGGGTACGGCGGCCGCATCGCCGGCAGCGCCGCCGGCACCTGGTACGTCGCCACGTGCTCCCAGCCGGAGGTGTCGCCGTAGATCTCGGTCAGGCGGCGGCGGACCGGGCGTTCGTCGTCGGCCAGGCCCAGGACCGACGTGGACACCAGCGCCCGCCCGTCGGCGGAGTACCCGGGGGCCGCGTCGGTGAGCACCAGGGTGTCGGTGACGGCTCCGGTGGCGTCCACGACCTGGATCGGCTCGCGCATGGGGGAGCGGGGCGCGGCGTGGTAGAAGGTGGTCACCGCGCGCATCTCCGGCGTCTCGATCTGGCTCAGCAGGCGGCCCGCGGCCCCCGGGTCGGCGGCCACCACCACGGCCCGGCCCCCGACCGTGGCGCCGTCGGCGAGCCGCACGCCGCCGGGGCTCACCTCGGTGACGCGGGCGCCGAGCGTGACGGTGCCCGGCGGCAGCCGGTCGGCGAGCCGGCGCGGGATCTCGCCCATGCCCAGGGCGGGCACCGCGATGGTGCCGCGCGCGAACGACCGCCAGAACAGGTGGAAGATCCGGCTGGAGGTCTCCAGGTCGCGTTCCAGGAGCACCCCGGCCAGGAAGGGACGCATCAGGCAGTCGATCATCTTCTCCGACATGCCCCAGGCGCGCAGCTCGTCGTCGGTGCGCCGGTCGGGGCCGCCGCGCAGCCGGGACGCCGGCAGCACCAGGTCGCGGGCCGTGAGGGCGGCGAGCACGGCGTCGTCGCGCGGCGTGCCCAGGCCGGTCAGCAGCCCGCTCAGCGCGTGCCGGGGATGCCGCCACGGCAGCATCACCCTGGCCCTGGCCCGCGTCCCCTGGACGATCACGCCCGAGGCGAACGGGCGCAGGTCGAGCGCGTCCAGGTCGAGCAACCGGCGGGCCTCGGGGTAGGCGGTGTTGAACACCTGGTAGCCGCGGTCCAGCCGGAACCCGTCCACGACGTCGGTGCGCACCCGGCCGCCCACCCCGTCGGACGCCTCCAGCACCCGTACCGGCACACCGGCCTCGTGCAGCCGCACCGCGCAGGCCAGCCCTGCCATCCCGGCCCCCACGACGATGACGGTCCCCGCCGTTCTCCGCTCGTTGTCCATGCCAGTGGCCCTACCCGCGACTTCGCAGCTCAGACGTGCCAAGGACCCCGCTGGGCCCTACGCCCAGCCGTAGACCGACCTGACGGCCGCGGCGACCTCGTTGACCAGCGCCGTGTCGTTGCCGTTGGCCAGCACGGCGTAGCCCGCGCCGAGCTCCGGGTAGCCCTTGAACACCGATCTGAAGCCGTAGTTGGAGCCGTCGTGGGTGTAGGAGAAGTTCCGGGTGCCGGAGCCGGCGACGAACAGGCCGCGTCCCATCCCGGGCTGCGGGCCCTCGGTGAGCAGTGAGCGCACCGAGGCGCGGGTGAGCGGCCCGGCGATGTCGCCGGTGGCGGTCCAGGCCCGGTTGAGGTACGACACCAGGCGGCACAGGTCGAGCACGTTCGTGTAGAGGCCGGCGGCGGCGGACTCGGGATACCGGTTGTGGCCGCCCGGGATCACCGTCCCGGTGGAGGTGTGGCCGGAGGCGAGCTCGAAGGCGGGGGAGAGGGCGTACGAGCTGCCCGCCATGCCCAGCGGGGCGAACACCTCCTGGCCCATGTAGTCGGCCAGCGACCTGCCGGTCAGCTCCTCCACCATGCGCTGCAGCAGCACGTACCCGGCGCCGGAGTAGTGGTACTCGGCGCCCGGCTCCGTGGACAGCTCGATCCTGGGGGAGTTGCCCTCGCCGTTCATGACCTGGAGCAGTGAGGGGACCGTGGCGGCGGCGCCGTACCCGGCGAAGCCGCCGCCGCCGGCGTCGAAACCGGAGCAGGCCCCGGCGGGCGAGGTGGAGCCGCGCCCGACGACCCCGGCCCGGTGCGTCAGCAGCTGCTCGACGGTCGGCACCGCCGTCGGCGACACGCACGAGCGGGCCGGCAGCGTCCAGCCGAGATGCGGCCGGACGTCGGCGGAGAGCGCGATCTTGCGCGTCTGGAGCAGCCGCAGCACGCCCACCGCGGCCACGGCCTTGCTGATGGAGGCGGCCTGGAACGCGCTCTCCGGATGCGCGGCGGGAGCGCCGCCGGCGGCGAGCCGCCCGTAGCCGGTGGACCAGGCGATCTTGTTGCCGACGACCACCGCGACCGCCACGCCCGGCGTCTTGTACGCGCTCATCCGCTGCCAGATGGTCGAGCCGCCGACCGCGTTCTCGAACTGGCGCACCCGGTCGGCGGGCAGCGCGGGCGCCTTGCCTCGGGAGCACAGCGCCCAGCCGCCGCCCGGCCGGAAGGCCACGTTGTGCAGCTGCCAGCCGCCGCCGGCCAGGCTCTTCATCTTCGCGAAGCAGGCGTCGTCGATGCCGCGGGCGTGGAACTCGTCCTGCGCGACCAGGGCCCAGCCGCCCGCCTTCGGGAAGGCGACGCGGGTCAGCCGGCGCCCGCCCTGGGTCAGGTTGCGCATCATCTGGTAGCACTCGTCGTCCACGCCGTTGGCCTGGAAGGCGCCGGACGCGACGACCGTCCAGCGGTCGCCCCCGGCGGGCGGGAAGGCCACGTCCACGACCTGCTGCCCGGCGGTGTAGTACGCCTTGATCCGGCTGAGGCACGCCGCGGGCAGCCCGCGGGACGACACGCCCTTGTCGGTGGTGATCACCCAGCGGTCGCCGCCCTCCGGCGGGAAGGCGATGGCGTTGACCTTCCGGCCGGCCTTGACCAGCGCCCCCAGCTCCGTGAAGCAGGCGTCGGGGATGCCGCGGGCGAAGTACCGCCCGTCCTGCGTGACCATGACCCAGCCGCCGGACGGCGTGAAGGCGAGCGCCGTGACGCCGTAGGGAGCCAGCTCGGCCAGCTTGGCGTGCGCCTCGGCGGTCAGCCCGGCGTCCGCGGACGGGTAGGCCGCCGCGAAGGCGGGCGCGGCGGGCACTGTGGCGGGCACTGTGGCGGCCGCCAGTCCGGCGACACCGGTCAGGGTGAGAAAACGTCTCCTGTCCACAGGGCTCCTCGGTCAAGGCGGGGCGAAACACGGTGATCTTGGCAGAGATGTCCGGCCAGGGCCAACCGCGACCGGCTCCGGCGGGGGCCGGGGGTGTACCTGGGTCCACCCTCGCCCGGGGGACAGGTGCAGTGACCGGGCGTGCGGCGGGCGGCATCGTCGTCCTGGATCTACCGGTTCGACGAGATGGAAGAGCACATGGTGCAGACAGGAAGCAGGACGGCCCGTGGCGTGGTGGCGCCGGCCGGGGTGTTCGTCGCCGTCGCGTTCGTGGCGGCGGGCGTTCTGGGCGCGGCGCAGGCGGGCACGCCGATCCCGGCCGAGGTCATCCAGCTGACCCAGTTCGGCCCGGCCCTGGCCGTGGCGGTCGTCGCGCTGCTGTGGCCGCGCACCGCCCGCGAGGCGCTGACCGGGGCCGTGGGCCGTGGCGGCGGGCCGGCGCTGCCCGGGGCGGGTGGGGTCGGGGTGGCGTTGCAGGTGACGGCCTTGCTGATCGTCGGGCTGAGCGCCGGGGCGTACGGCCTGCTGACCGGCGACGCGCGTTTCACCGCCCCGGGGACGTTGGGCAGCCCGTTCGCGCTGATCGTGGTCGCGCAGCTGATCGGGGCGTGCGCCGAGGAGATCGGCTGGCGGTGCCTGCTCCAGCCGCTGCTGCGCCGCCGTACCGGCCCGCTGGCGGCGTCGGTCGTGGTGGGCCTGACGTGGGGCGCCTGGCACGTGCCGGTGTTCGGCCGGCCGCCGCTGTACGCGGCCGCGTTCCTGCTGGCGACGGTGTCGATGTCGGTGGTGATGGGGCTGGCCCTGGAACGGGTGCGCGGCCACCGGCTGCTGCTGACCGGCGGCTTCCACACCCTGGTAAACCTCGGCCTGCTGCTGTTCATGGACGAGGAGGCCGGCGCGCTCGCGCCGATCGCGCTGTTCGGCGTGGCGTGCCTGCTGACGGCCCTGCTCTGGGTGTGGAGGGCCCCGGCTAGAATCCACGTTCGATGAGGGGGAAGGGGAGGCTGGCCGCCGTGGCGCGCTGCCAGCTCGCTGGGCTGCTCGCCGTCGCGGTGCCGGCGGTGGGGTCGTTCGTCGTCCTGGCTATCGTCCTGCTGCCGGTCGGGGCCGGCTTCTGGCTGCTCGGGCCGGGGGCCAGGACGCTGCGGTCGCTGTCCGACCGTGCCCGCGACCGCGCCGCCCGGTGGACGGGCACGCACGTCGCCCCGGCCGGGCCGTTCGCCGGCGACCCGTCCTGGAGCAGGCACAAGCGGGCCGGGGCGATCCTGGCCGCCGAGGGGTTCTGGCGGGACCTGGTCTGGGCGTGGCTGGAGCCGTGGATCGGCGGCGCCCTCGTCGCGGTCCCGCTCGCCTTCCTGTGGTACGGCGCGTTCGGCGCGCTGGTCCAGCCGTTCGTGTGGCCGCTGCTCGGCGACGGCAACTGGTACGCGTTCGTCCCGGTGAGCGACACTCCGACGATGCTGGCGGCCCTCGTGCTCGGGGTCGCCTTCATGGCCGCCGGGCTGCTGCTGGCCCCGCCGGTCCTGCGCCTGCACGCGCGCTGGACCCGGCTGCTGCTGTCGGTGCCGCGCCGCACCGAGATGGCCCGGCGCATCGCCCACCTGACCGACGCCCGCGCCCAGGTGCTCGACGTGCAGGCGGCCGAGCTGCGGCGCATCGAGCGCGACCTGCACGACGGCGCCCAGGCCCGGCTCGTCTCCCTCGGCCTGACCCTCGACAGCGCCACCCGGCTCCTCGACAGCGACCCGGCCGCCGCCCGCGCGCTGCTGCTGGAGGTGGGCGAGACCGCCGCCCGCGCCCTGGAGGACCTGCGCAACCTGGTGCACGGCATCCAGCCGCCGGTCCTCGCCGACCGGGGGCTCGGCGACGCCGTCAGGTCGCTGGCGCTGGACAGCTTCCTCGACGTCCACGTCGAGGCCCGGCTGACCGGCCGGCTCCCCTCGCCGGTCGAGTCGGCGGCCTACTTCGCGGTCGGGGAGCTGCTCGCCAACGCGGCCAAGCACGCCGCCGCCCGGGAGGTCGCCATCGTCCTCGACCACGACGGGCGGCGGCTGCGCGCCACCGTCACCGACGACGGCCGTGGCGGCGCCGACCCGGCCAAGGGCACCGGGCTGCGCGGGCTCCGGCGCCGTCTGGGATCCTTCGACGGCGTCCTGACCCTGCACAGCCCGCCCGGCGGGCCGACCACTGCGACCCTGGAGATCCCGTGCGCGTTGTCCTCGCCGAAGACCTCTTCCTGCTGAGGGACGGGCTGACCAGGACCCTGCGCGAGCACGGCTGCGAGGTGGTGGCGTCGGTGGACAACGGCCCGTCCCTGCTGCGGGCGCTGCTGGAGGACGAGCCGGACGTCGCCGTGGTGGACGTCCGGCTGCCGCCCACGTACACCGACGAGGGACTGCAGGCCGCGCTGGAGGCCCGCCGCCGCCGTCCCGGTCTGCCCGTCCTGGTGCTGTCGCAGTACGTCGACCAGCTCTACGCCAACGAGCTGCTGGCCACCGGCGACGGCGCCGTGGGCTACCTGCTGAAGGACCGGGTCACCAACACCGCCCAGTTCGTCGACGCGGTCCGCCGGGTCGCGGCGGGCGGCACGGTGATGGACCCCCAGGTCATCACCAAGCTGCTGTCCCGCAGCCAGGCGCGCGGCATGATCGGCAGCTTGACCGCGCGCGAGCTCGACGTGCTGGAGATGATGGCCGAGGGCCGGTCCAACGTCGCCATCGCCGCCGCCCTGCACTTCAGCGAGAGCGCGGTGGCCAAGCACACCGCGAACATCTTCACCAAACTCCGCATCGCCCCCTCGGCCGACGACAACCGCCGCGTCCTGGCCGTCCTCGCCTACCTCAAACGCTGACGCCCGCGACCTCGCGGCGCTGGCCGCCCTGCTCCTGGTGTGCTGTGGTGCGGGGTGTTCCACCTGCTCCGTCGCACAGGGGCCGCCGGTCACCATGCCGAAGCGGGACGCGGCCGCCGATGTGGTGGTGCGCGCGTATCTGGCAGCCATCGCCGCCCGTGACGAGCGATGAGGACCCGCCGAACGGCGACAGGCACTGGCCGTACATGTTTCTCACGGGCCGGCAGTCGGACGACGCTCCCTGGAAGGTCATCGGGTTCGGCGCGGGGTGAGGGCCGCCGGTGCGCCTGTGCCAAGGACCATCAGGGCGGATTGACTTCGAGCGCGCTCGAATTCCTAGCGTCGCGTCCATGACGACGACACTGATCACAGGGGCCAGCAAGGGGCTCGGGTTCGAGACCGCGCGGCGGCTCGTCGGCGCGGGGCACACCGTCTACGTCGCGAGCCGGGACGCCGGACGTGGACGGCTGGCCGCCGAGCGGCTGGGCGCGCGGGCGGTGGCGCTGGACGTCACCGACGACGCGTCCGTGGCGGCGGCGGCGCGGGCCGTCGAGGCGGATGGAGGGTTGGACGTGCTGGTCAACAACGCCGGCATCCAGGTGGAGATGGGGGACGACCAGGAGGTGGCCGGGGCGGCGGAGGTGACCGCCGAGATGATGCGGCGCACGTTCGAGACGAACGTGTTCGGCATGGTGCGCGTGCTCCACGCGTTCCTGCCGCTGCTGCGGCGATCCGGCGCGCCGGTCGTCGTCAACGTGAGCAGCGGCCTGGCCTCGCTGTCCCGGATGACCGACCCCGGCATGGTCGGCTATCCGTACCCGGGCGTCGCCTACCCGGCCTCGAAGGCGGCCGTCAACATGGTCACCGTCCAGTACGCCAAGGCGTTCCCGCAGATGCGGATCAACGCGGTCGAACCCGGCTTCACCCGTACCGACCTGAACGGCAACAGCGGCCTGCAGACCGTCGAGCAGGGCGCCGAGATCATCGTGCGCATGGCCCAGGTGGGGCCGGACGGCCCCACCGGCGGCTACTTCGACGCCGAGGGGCCGCTCGCCTGGTGACCGTCCCGCGCGCCTCTCCGGGAGGCGCGCGGGACCGCCGGTCAGTCCTTGATGACCGCGTCGCGGGGGCCGCCGTAGACCGGGTTCTTGTCCAGACGCTCCTCCGTCACGAGCAGCTGGATCACCCCCTTGGCGTTCTCCTCCGCCTCCCAGACCACCCAGCTGTCGCCGACGGGCGTGCTCTGGGTGCGGTCGATGCCGTACCCTCCCGGGTTGCCGGGCGGGACGCTGATGACGGCGAAGATCACCTTCTTGCCGCGCCTCCGCAGCTCGGGCAGCACCTCGCCGACCGTCTTCTCGTCCACCCGCAGGCCCTCCAGCGAGCGGCCCTTGTCGGTGGCGACGCGGAACTCCGGCTCGATCTGCCGCGGCGTGGGCGCGGGCACCGGCTCGCAGGGCGACACCGGGCCCTCCATCAGGTACGTCGTGGTCGTGCCGGTCTTGCCGCTGATGGTCCAGACGAACGTCTGGCCCGGGCCGAACAGCTTGCTGTTGATGCGCATCTGCCAGCCCTCGGTCTCGCCCGGGATGTTCTCCGGCACGCTGTAGAGACCGCGTGGGATGTTCTCCACGAACCTCCCGCGCGGTTCGCGGCACATCATGCCCGTGGGGACGTGGTCCACCATCGCGGGCACCCCCAGCTCCTTCAGCCGCCGCTCCAGCTCCGGGGCGTCGTCGAAGTCGCGGATCTGGATCGTCACCATCCCGTCGTCCAGGTTGACGGCCCACGAGGCAGGCGCGCCGTCCTTCAGCGCGATCGGGACCGTCACCACACCGGCGGCCAGCGCGACCGCGGCGGCCAGCCCGAACACCAGCCGCCGCGGCCTGACGCCCCGCCGCACCCGTGGGGCCGTGCCCGGCTCCGGCCCCGGCTCTTCGGCGGTGATCGCGGCCAGCAGCGCCCGCGCCCCCGCGCCGGACGGCTCACCTGCCCGCTCGCCCGGCGCGACCCGGGCCAACGCCCTGATCGCCGCGATCTCGTCGACCTTCTTCACGGTGTCCTTCACAGCGCTCCCCCCAGCGGCCTCTCCGCCGGAACGAGCCGGCTCTCTGCGGTGACGTGCACGCCCGCCGACGTCAGAGCGCGCGACAGGCGCTTGCGGGCGCGGTGCAGCCTGATGCGCACGGCGTTGCGGGACAGCCCCAGCGCCTTCGCGATCTCCTCGCGCTCCAGCCCCTCCCAGGCGACCAGGGACAGCAGCTCCCGGTCGTCGTCGGGCAGGCTGCGGAACGCCCGGCCGATGGCGTCCAGCTCGACCTGGGTGTCGGGCGAGTGGCCGTACCGGTCGGCCAGTTCGGCGTCGAGCTCGGCCGTGCGCTCTCTGCGGCGGTTGTCGCCCCGGAAGTGGTTGGCCAGCACCTTGCGCGCCACCCCGTACAGCCAGAGGGTGGCCTCCGGGCCCTCCGGCAGCTCGTCCACCCGCCGCCAGGCGACGGTGAAGGTCTCGGCCACCACGTCGGCGGCGTCCTGAGGCGAGTCGCACCGGCGTACGGCGTAGGCGGTGATCTGGCCGTAGGCCCGGTCGTAGGCGGCCTCGAACTTGGCCGACCGCTCGTCATCCACGGGCGGTTCCCATGGCGGATCTCCTCATCGAATCATTTGTTCGGACACCTCTGCCTATGTGCGCTCATGGGCCATCATTTCGCCTGAAAAAGCGGCGAGGTGCGAGAGGAGCCACGAGGTCACTCGCCGCTCACCGGGTTCTTCGGCACGCGCTTCTCCGACACCAGGAGCCGCACCGCGCCCTGCCGCTGCGGCTCGGCGGCCCACACCACCCAGTGGCCGCCCACCTTCGCCGACTGCTCGCGCGGGTTCACCGAGAAGCCGTTCCCGTCGGGAGCGGGTTCGATGATCTGGAACGTCACCTCCAGTCCCCGCCTGCGCGTCTCGGCCAGGACCTCGGCGACCGTGCGGCCGTCCGCGACGTACCCCTCCAGGGCCTCGCCCTTCCGGCCGGCGTCGGCGTTGTTCTGGTACGGCTCCCCGGGCCTGGCCGGACGGCCGAGGTAGAGCGTCCCCTTGCCGCCGAACCCCTTGGAGACGGTGACGGTGAGCGCGCAGCCCGGCCGCCCGGGGGTGCAGCCTTCCGGACGGAGGGCGCCGCCGATGCGGTCGCGCTCGGTCGTGCCGGCGAAGCCGAGCCGGAAGACCCGGCCGACCCCCGTCGGGGACGCGGGCCGCAGGTCGAGGGCGACGTCCAGGCCCATCGCCCGGAACGCCTCGTTGTAGAGAGCGTGGTCGGCGAACGGGTCCTTGATCGTGGCCACGTACTCGTCGCCGCGCAGCTCGATGTCGATGGCGGCGTTGGCGTACGCGGTGGGACGGGCGTCGCGGCCGGCCACCACCGGCCCCAGCACGGCCACGGCGGCCAGCACGGCGGCCGCCGGCAGGCCCGCGAGCAGGAAGCGGGCGCGCCGGGGCACGCGCGGCGCGGCCGGGACGCGGTCCCCCTCCGCGGCCAGCGCGGCCAGGAAGCGGCCCTCCTGCGCGGCCAGCGCGTCCGCGGCGGGCGCGGGCACCTCGGAGCGGAGGCGTTCGAGCTCGGTCATCTCATTCATGGACGGGCTCCTCGCTGACGATGGCCATGGGGTTGACTCCGCCGAGCTCCCCACGCAACTTCTCCCTGGCCCGGTTGATCCGCGACCGCACGGTTCCGACGCGTACGTCCAGCGCCTCGGCGACCTCGGGGTACGTCAGCCCGGCCCAGGCGACCAGGAGCAGCGCGTCCCGGTGCCCCCGGGGCAGCGTCGCCAGCGCCCCGGCCAGGCGGCGGCGGGCCGCGGCGGCGCTGACCCGGTCGTCGCTGCGGTCGGTGAAGGAGGCCGTGACCGGGTCGGTGCCGGTGCGTTCGAGCACGCGCAGCTGGTGCACCTCGGTGCGCACGTGGCGGCCCATCAGGTTGGTGGCGATGCCGTACAGCCAGGGACGGGCGTGCGGGCGGGACAGGTCGTAGCGGCCGCGCTGCCGGAACGCCGTCAGGAACGTCTCCGCCACCACGTCGTCCGCCGCGTCGGCACCCAGCCTTCTGGTGACGTACCGGGTGATGCCGGAGGCGTGCCGGCGGAACAGCTCGGCGAAGGCTTCCGGTTCGTGCAGGGAGCGTTGGACATGGGAGGCGTCATCACCTTCCGTAGGGTTCGGGGCGTTCACTTCGTGGCCTTTCGGCGATGAATCAGGACAACTGTTGTTGCCTGACCGGCCGCGAGCGGTTCCCGGTGACCGCGTACGGAACGCCCCCCATCATCCCGGGAGGCGGTCAGCCGTCGAGGGCGGTGTAGTCGACCTTGCCGTTGGGCAGCCGCGGCAGCGCGTCCAGCCGCTGGAACACCGTCGGGACGGCCACGATCGGCAGCCGGTCCAGCAGGTGGGCGCGCAGGGCCCGGCGGTCGATCCGGTCCTCCCCGGTGACGAGGTAGCCCTTCAGCCGGGCCGGTCCCGAACCGGCCCGCGCGACCCCGACGGCGGCGGCCAGCACGCCGGGGAAGCCCGCCATGGCGTGCTCGATCTCCGCCCGTTCCAGCCGCGCGCCGCCCAGCTTGAGCTGGTGGTCGGCGCGGCCGTGGAAGAGCAGCTCGCCGTCCGGGCGCAGGGAGACCAGGTCGCCGGTACGGTAGGCGTCCCCGATGCCCTCGGCCAGGCCGGGGCCGGAGATCACCAGCTCCCCGACGCCGTCCGGGCCGGGATCGGTGATGGACACCCGCGCCCCCGGGACCGGGCGGCCGATCGGCACCCGGGACGCCCGCGCGTCCTCGGGGACGCAGCGGTGGACCGTGCTCCAGACGGTGCACTCGGTGGGGCCGTACTCGTTGTGCAGCACCGCGCCGGGCAGCGCCGCGTAATGCTCCCCGACCAGCGCGGGCGGGCACGTCTCGCCCGCGACGATCACCGTGCCGAGCGACCCGAACGCGTCGGCCAGGCCGTTGCGGAGCGCCAGCCCGTAGAACGACGGCACCATGAGCAGGTGCGAGGGCCGGTGCGCGACGGCGAAACGCGCGACGGCGGCCAGGTCGGACGGGCGCTGGCTCGGGATGACCAGCCTGCCGCCGCAGGCCAGCGTCCAGTAGATACCGGCGACCGAGCTGTCGAACGAGATGGACGAGCAGAGCAGGAACCCGGTGACCGGCGCCGCGTAGTGGGCCAGCCGGGCCCCGGTCGACCAGGCCAGGGCGGCGCGCGAGACGGTGACGGGCTTCGGCGTGCCCGTCGAGCCGCTGGTGAAGCAGGTGTAGGCGAGCCGCCCCGAGGTCGCGGGCAGCGGCCCGCCCGGCAGGTCCGTGCCGGACATCTCGACGCGACGGGCCGGGCCGGTCAGCGGGACGATCATGTCGGGCTCGATGAGCGCGATCCGGGCCCCGCACGCCTGCGCGACGTCCTGCTGCCGCTGGAAGGGGAAGGCGGCGTCGATGGCCACGTAACGACCACCGGCCCGCAGGACGGCGAGCATGCCGATCACCGCCCACCGGGACAGATGCGCATGGATCACCACGGGCTCGTCCGGGCGCAGGCCCGCGTCCAGCAACACCCGGGCCAGCCCGGCGCTGCGCCGGTCCAGGTCCCGGTAGGACAGCTCGCCCTCGCGGTCGGCGATCGCCGTGGCCGTGCCGCCCAGGTGCGGCTCGATGAGCTCAAGCATCGGCCAGCCGCTCCAGCACGCGCAGGAACCCGGCGACCTTCGCCTCCACCCAGTCCCGGCCGAACATCGCGGCCTCGTAGGAGACGATGCCGACCACCTCCTCGTCCACCCGCATCGACCACAGCAGGTGCACCGGCATCACGGGCGCGGGCTGCCGCTCCTCCGGCACGGGCGTCAGCACCAGCGCCGGGTCCTCGGCGGTGGGGGCGAACGGCGTCCTGGGGATGAGCTGGAACACCGGGAAGGTGCGCTCGACGACCTCCGACGGGTCGAACATCACGGCCGCCAGCTCCGGCGCCTGCGGCAGCACCCGCAGCAGCGGCACGTCGTGCCGGTAGGCCGCCCGGCACGCCTGGTCGGCGCGGCGGCTCAGCTCGTCCAGGTCGGCGGGGTCGCCGGTGGTGATCCGCAGCCACAACATGTTGAGCATGAACCCGGCCGTGTACCACTCCGACGGCTTGCGCCCCGCGGTGATGACCGGCACGACCGCGTCGTGGCGCCCGGCCCACACCGACGCGGTGAACGCCGTCAGCAGCAGGGTGAACGGCGTGGTCCGGCGGCGGCGGGCCACCCGGCCCAGGTCCCGCCACAGCGGGCCGGGCACGGCGAAGCGGCACGTCCGCTGGTCGCCGCGCCTGCCGGGCGTCGGCACCGGCATGGCGAGCTCCGCCACGCCGTCCAGCCGCTCCTTCCAGTACGGCAGCGCGTCGGTGATCGTCCGCTCCCAGGCGGGCGAGAAGTCGTCGGCGGCGACCTCGGCGTACCCCATGACGGCGGAGCCCGGCGGCGGCCCGCCGCGCAGCCGGGCGGTGTAGGCGTCCGACAGGTCGCGCGCCAGCAGCGGCAGCGACCAGGCGTCGGAGGTGAGGTGGTGGGCGACGATCACCAGCAGGCTGGTGCCGTCCGCGCACCGGCCCAGGTGCACCCACAACAACGGCGGCTCCTCCGGCGGGTACGCCGAGCCGGTGGCCATCGCGAGGAAGGCGTCCTCGTCGTCCACGTCGTGCACCAGCAGGCGGCCCGGCGCGCTCTCGTGCACCCGCGCCCGGACCTCGCCGTCCGGGTCGCGCGACACGGCCGTGCGCAGCGCGTCGTGCCTGGCCACGACGTCGTCCACGGCCAGGCGCAGCACGCCGGCGTCCACCTCGTGCGCCACCCGGTAGGCCGCCCGCACGATGAACGTCGAGTTGACCACGCTCCCCGGCACGGCCTGCTCCAGCCCGAGCAGCAGCTGCTGGGCGTAGGTGAACGGGATCTCTGTCGTCATTGGCCTCTCCTGGGCGTCCCCGAGATGATCAGCTTCTTGAAACCGGTGAGGAAGGTCGATCGCACCCGGACCGGGTCGCCGGCCACCTCGACGTCGGCGAAGGTCGCGAAGAGCGTCGCGAAGAACAGCCGCAGCGTCAGACGGGCCAGGTGGGATCCGATGCAGTAGTGGTGTCCGCTGCCGAAGGCGAGGTGGCGGTTGGGCGTGCGGGCCGGGTCGAACGTGTCGGGGTCGGCGAAGACGGCGGGGTCGCGGTTGGCCGAGCCGATCCAGGCGACCACGGGCTCGCCCGCCGCGAGCTCCACGCCCGACAGCCGCACCGGCCGGGTCGTGTGCCGCATGAAGTGACTGCCGGGCGACGCCCAGCGCAACGCCTCCTCGACCCCGTCGCGCAGCAGGTCCGGACGGCCGGCCCAGGCGCGGTAGCCGCCGCCCCCGGCCAGCTCGAACACCGTCGAACTGGCCACGTTCGGCAGGGTGACGCTCGCTCCGAGCAGCAGGCTGTAGCAATTGGAGACGGCCGTGCCGGGGTCCATCCGGCCGCCGTCCTGCGACACCATCAGGCTGATCAGGTCGTCGCCCGGTTTGCGGGCGCGCTCCCGCACCAGCTGCAGGAAGTAGGCGAACAGCTCGCGGTGCGCCCGGCGCAGCGTCCCGGACGCGTCGCCGGCGAGCCGGTAGTCGGGGTCGTCCTCGGCGCTGGCCGCCATGACCAGCGTCAGCAGGCGCGGACGGTCGTCGCGGGGCAGCTCCAGCAGCGGCCCGACCAGCGCCAGCGGCAACCCCCGTACGGCGGCGGCCAGGTCGAACTCCGGCCCGTCCAGGCCGGGGGCGAGCAGGGCGGTGATCGCCGCGATGACGGACGGCTCGTAGGCCGCGGCCGAGCGCATGCCCATGACCTTCTGCAGCGGGCCGCGCATCCGGTCGTGCTCGGGCGGGTCGGTGGCGGCGAGCTGCCGTCCGGCGGCCGGGTCGTCGCGGCCCAGGAGGTTGAGCAGGGTCCCGCGCTCGCTGGTGAAGCACGTGTGGTCGCGCAGGACGCGGTCCACGTCGGCGTACCGGGTGACCGACCAGAAGCCCCGGTCGTGCCGGTGCACCGGGTCGTTCTCACGCAACCACCGCCAGGTCTCGTGCTGCCCGCCCGCCTCGAACAGGGCGGGGTCGGCGAGGTCACGCATGGTCGAGCGGGGCCGGCGAGCCGATCACCTCGGCCAGCTCGGCGATGGTCGGCGACAGGAACAGCGTCCAGGCGGGCACCTCGAAGCCGAACTCCCGGTCGATCGCGAACTGCACGTCGGCCGCCAGCAGGGAGTCGCCGCCCAGCTCGAAGAAGTCGTCCTCGATGCCGACGGGCGCGACGCCCAGCTTGGCCGACCACAGGCCGGCCAGCCGCCGTTCGATGTCGGTGCGCGGAGCCTCGTACGCCGATTCCAGTTCGAGGTCGTCCCGTGACGTGACAGTGGTCATCCCAGCTCCGTGGTGAGGTGAACGCGCAGACCCGGCCACCCTGCCCCCGCCGATGTTGAGCCCCCGTTGAGAATGCGTTGATCACCTCCGCCGCCGCCCGGCTAGACTCCCGCCGGGAGGTGACCGTGAACGGTCCGCGCACGAGGAACGCGCTGCTCGCCCTCTGCCTGTCGGCCGCCCTCACCGCCTGCGGAACCCAGTGGTTCCCATATCGCCTCCAGGCCGACCCGGCGGCCCTCGCGCAGGTCCGGGAGATCGGCCGGACGGTGCGACAGGAGCAGGCGGAGCTGTCCTATGACGGCACGACCCAGGTCGAGGACATCGTGGTGCTGGACCTCGGCACCGCCACCTTCGAGCAGGCCCTGCGCCTGGCGCACGACCGCGTACGCCGGTCGGTTGAAGGCCGGTGCGGTCGTCGTGGTGCGGCTGTGTGAAACGGCGTGAGCCGGGCCCGGTGAAAACGGGCAGGGCAGCGCTTGACGGGTTGCCGGATTTCGTTTCATAGTGGGCCGGTCAAGTCTCTCACGTATGTCCGGAGGTTCTTGCCGGTAATTATGTTAGCGATAACATCGCTGCCAATCATTCGGTGATGCAGCAGGTGGGTGGGCATTTCTGGGGTGCGCGCGAGCGTGCGTACTCATGCCTGGAATTTCCTCGGAAAGCGGAGGTCCATTGATGAGGTTCCGGTCCCGATCAAGCATTCTCGAAATGGCGGGAGCCGCCGTCCTGCTCGTCGCCGGGCTGCTCGCCGGCGCCCCCTCGGCGGCGCGGGCCGCCGCCCAGCAGCCGTGCGACATCTACGGCGCCGGCGGCACCCCCTGCGTGGCGGCCCACAGCACGACCCGCGCCCTGTACGCCGCCTACAACGGCCCGCTCTACCAGGTCCGCCGCTCCTCCGACAACGCCACCCGCGACATCGGCCTGCTCGCCGCCGGCGGTTACGCCGACGCCGCCGCCCAGGACACGTTCTGCGCCGGCACGACCTGCCTCATCACCGTCCTCTACGACCAGTCCGGACGGGGCAACCACCTCACCCAGGCGCCCCCCGGCGGCTTCCCCGGCCCGGCGCCCGGCGGGTACGACAACCTCGCGATCGCGACCGCGGCCCCGACCATGGTCAACGGCCACAAGGCGTACGGCGTGCGCGTCACCCCCGGCACCGGCTACCGCGACAACGTCACCAACGGCATCGCCAAGGGCGACCAGCCCGAAGGCATGTACGCCGTCTTCGACGGCACCCACCACAACGGCGGCTGCTGCTTCGACTACGGCAACGCCGAGACCAACAGCCGCGACAACGGCAACGGCACCATGGAGGCCATCTACTTCGGCGACATCAAGGTCTGGGGCTACGGCACCGGCAACGGCCCCTGGGTCATGGCCGACCTGGAGAACGGCCTGTTCTCCGGCGTGAACCCGGGCTACAACCCGGGTGACCCCAGCGTCAGCCACCGCTACCTGACCGCCGTCGTCAAGGGCGAGCCGAACCACTGGGCGATCCGCGCCGGGAACGCCCAGTCCGGCGGCCTGTCCACCTACTACGACGGTCCCCGTCCCAACGCCCCGGGCTACAACCCCATGAAGAAGGAGGGCGCGATCATCCTCGGGATCGGCGGCGACAACAGCAACGGCTCCGCGGGCACCTTCTACGAGGGCGTGATGACCGCCGGCTACCCCTCGAACGCCACCGAGAACGCCGTGCAGGCGAACATCGTCGCCGCCGGCTACAGCACCACGACCGGCGGCGCGGACGGGACGCTCACCCCCGGCGCGTCCGTCTCGCTGCGCGCGACCACGGCCTGCTGCACCACCCGCTACCTGCGCCACCAGAACGACCAGGTGGTCACGTCGGTGATCGGTGCCGGCAGCTCGTCGCTGGACAGGAGCGACGCCACGTGGATCGTCCGCAGCGGCCTGGCCGGGGCCTCGTGCGTGTCGTTCGAGTCGCGGAACTACCCGGGCGACTACCTGCGGCACCGCAACTACCAGCTCTACCGGCAGCACGACGACGGCAGCGCGCTGTTCGCCGCCGACGCCACCTTCTGCCCGCAGGCCGGCAAGAGCGGCCAGGGCACGTCGTTCGCCGCCGCGAACTTCCCCGACCGGTTCCTGCGGCACTACGACAACACCGTCTACGTCGCGAGCAACGGCGGCTCGCACGCCTTCGACAGCGCCGCCTCCTGGGCGGCGGACGTGAGCTGGGCCGTCGTCCCGCCCTTGGCGTAGACGGGGCCCCGAGCCGTCCCCGGCCCGCGGCCGGGGACGGCTCAGTGCATGTCGGCCGGGCGCGCCCGCCCGTCGAAGGGGAAACGGGCGCGGAAGTCGATCTCGGCCTCGGCCATCGACATGAACGTGACCCCCTTGTGCCCGCGCATGTACGCGATGAGCCGCTCCAGCATCAGCAGCACCTGGGGACGCCCGCTGACGTCGGGATGCAGCGTGACGGGGAAGACCGCGTAGTCCAGCTCGCGGTAGACCCAGTCGAACTGGTCGCGCCACTGCTGTTCGAGGTCGCGCGGGTTGACGAAGCCGTGGCTGTTCGGCGAGCTCTTGATGAACATCAACGGCGGCAGGTCGTCGAGGTACCAGTTGGCCGAGAACTCCACCAAATCCACCTCCTGGCCCGGCACGAGCGGCTTCATCCAGGACGAGGCGGCCTGCTCGTAGTCGATGTGCGTCCATTGCTCGCCCCTGCGGGCGTAGAAGGGCTGGAAGTCGCGGTAGGACTGCGAGTGGTCGTAGCCGAAGCCGTAACGAAGCAGCAGCTCGACGGTCCGCGCGGACATCTCCCACCACGGCGCCACATAGCCCCGGGGCCGGACGCCGAGCACCTTGTCCAGCACCTCCAGGCTGCGCGCCAGGACGTCCTCCTCCTGCTGGGCGGACATCGCGACCGGGTTCTCGTGCATGTAGCCGTGCGCGCCGACGTCGTGCCCGGCCTCGACGATCCGCCGCATCTGGTCGGGGAACGACTCCGCCGAATGCCCGGGGACGAACCAGCTCGTCCTGATCCCCTCCCGGGCGAACAGGCGTAGCAGCCTCGGGGTCCCGACCTCGGCGGCGAACACGCCCCGCTGGATGTCGTTGGGCGAGTCCTGGCCGCCGTACGAGCCGATCCAGCCCGCCACGGCGTCCACGTCCACGCCGAAGCAGACGTTGATGGCTTTCTTCATGGACCAGGACGTACCCTCACCATGACGGACGGGCACCGGACTCGACGGATCTTGGGCAGATCCTTCCCAGGTGCCCTGGCCTGGACAGGTTCGCCTACAGTTACGGCGTGAACATCTGCGTCTTCTGCTCCGCCGCCGACCTCGACGAGCGTTACACCCGCCCCGCCCGCGAGTTCGCCGAGCTCATCGGCAAGGGCGGGCACACCCTGGTGTGGGGCGGCTCCGACAGTGGCCTGATGAAGGTCATGGCCGACGGCGTGCAGGAGGCCGGCGGCCGCCTGGTGGGCGTCTCGGTCGAGTTCCTGGCGCACAAGGCCCGGCCGGGCGCCGACGAGATGATGATCACCCGCGACCTGGCCGAGCGCAAGGCGCAGCTCCTGTCCCGCGCCGACGGCTTCGTCATCATGGTGGGCGGCAGCGGCACGCTCGACGAGGCCACCGAGATCCTGGAGCTGCGCAAGCACGGCCTGCACAGCAAGCCGGTCGTGCTGCTGAACACCGCGGGCTTCTACGACGGGCTCAAGCAGCAGTTCCAGCGCATGGAGGCGGAGGGCTTCCTGCCGTTGCCCCTCACCGAGCTGGTGTTCTTCGCCGAGGAGGGCGTCGGGGCGATCGCCTACCTGGAGGAGCAGTCGGGCCTGGTCCCGCCGGGCGCCGGCGGCTGACCGGCCCCCGCGGCGCGCGTTCGGAGCGGATCGTGCGCGGGTAGGGGGGAGGGAGGGTGTGGCCGTCGGGGGAGGTCACGATGGGGGCTGACGGCGAGCCCGCGGGCAGCGGGCTGGCGTTCGAGGTGCTGGAACCGGCGCCGGTCGGCGTGGCGGTCGCGCGCGGCCCCGACCACCGCCTGGTCTACACCAACGCCGCCTACCGCTCCCTGTTCGCCGACACCCGCACCGGCCTGCCGGTCGAGGAGGCGTTCGCGGAGTTCGTCGAGGTGCACTTCCGCGAGCAGTTCGACCGGGTCTACGCCACCGGCGAGCCGTTCGTCACCACGGCGGAGCCGGAGTACGTCGTCGGGCCGCAGTGCGAGGAGCGGCGGTTCTTCACCTCCAGCCTGTCGCGCGTGGTCTTCGGGCCGGGCGACTACGGCGTGCTCGAAGTGGTGATGGACGTGACCGACCAGGTCACCGCGGCCCGCCGGATCGAGGCCCTGGCCGAGGAACGCCGCCGCATCCTGCGCCGCTACGAGAGCCTGATGAAGGTCAGCGCCCAGATCGTCTGGGTGACCACGCGCGACGGCTACGTGAAGGAGCCCAGCCCGAGCTGGGAGCGGGTCACCGGGCAGCCGTGGGAGAGGCACCGCGGGCAGGGCTGGCTGAAGATGGTCCATCCCGACGACCGCCAGGACACGATCAGGTCGTGGGCCGGGGCGGTCAGCAGAGCCACCGAGACCTGGGAGCACGTCTACCGGCTGCACACCGCCGACGGCTCCTACCGGCACTTCCAGATGCGGGCCGTGCCCATCTGCGAGAGCGGCCAGGTCGTGGAGTGGGTGGGGTCGTGCACCGACATCGAGGAGCACTGGCAGGAGCAGCGGCGGCAGCGCCTGCTCGACAGCGCCGCGGCGGCCACGGCCCAGCTCACCAGCCTGGAGGAGATGCTCGGCGCGCTGTCCGACGTCATCGTGCCCGAGCTGGCCGACGGCTGCGGCGTCTACCTCATCACCGACCTCACCGGCGAGCGGCACGGCGGGACGCCGTTCGTCGTCGAGCGGCTGGTCACCGCGGTACGTCGCGGCCTGGTGCCGCTGTCGCCGTACAGCGAGGAGCAGCTCGACGACGGCAACGCCTTCGTGGCGGTCGTCCGGCGGCGGCGGCCCGTGCTCCAGACGTTCCCCGCCGGGTGCCCGCCGCCCGACCTGGCGCCGGCCGGCACCCGCGCGTGGCTGGCCGCCAGCGGCGCCAACAGCATGCTGGTCCTGCCGGTCGTGGTCGACGGCGCGGTGCCCGCCGTGGTCGGGGTGGTGACGTGCGGGGACCGTCCGGCGATCAACCGGGCCGACATCACGCTGCTGGGCAACATGTTCGGCCACGCCCACGACGCCCTGAGCCGGGCCATCCGCTTCCAGCGCACCCAGCAGGTCGCGCTGGCCCTGCAGTACAGCCTGCTCGCCGAGCCGCCGCGCCTGCCCGGCCTGCGGATCGTGGCCCGCTACCGGGCCAGCCCCAGCGCCGCCGAGGTGGGCGGCGACTGGTACGACTCCTTCGTCCTGCCCGACGGCGTCCCGGCGCTGGTCATCGGCGACGTGGCGGGGCACGACCTGTCGGCGGCCGTCCTGATGAGCCAGTTGCGCAACATGCTGCGGGCGCTGGCGATGGACCGCTGCGAGCCGCCCGGCGAGATCCTGACCCGGCTCAACGTCGTGATGGAGTCGTTGTCCTCCGAGGTCACGGCCACGTGCGTGTTCGCCCGCGTGGAGGAGGGCAACGGCGGACACCGGCTGCGGTTCGCGGTGGCCGGCCATCCGCCGCCCCTGCTGGTCACCGCCCAGGGCCACGGACGTTTCCTGGAAGAAGCCGTCAGCCCGCTGCTCGGTTTCCCCGACGACGGGACCCGAGCCTCCCGGACCGAGCCGCTGCCGCCGGGCAGCACGCTGCTGCTCTACACCGACGGGCTCATCGAACGGTCGGGCGAGCACCTGGACCTCGGTCTCGAACGGCTGCGCCGGGTGGCGGAGTCGCTCGCCGCCGAGCCGCTGGAGAGCTTCTGCGACCAGGTGCTCAGCGGGCTGCCCAGCACCGGCCTCGACGACATCGCCGTCATCGCCCTGCGGCTGCCGCCCGCGCAGGAGGAGTGATCACGAGGGCAGCACGCCCGTGACCACGCACAGGTTGCGCAGAGCGTTATGGTCGAGGATCGCCCGTGCGGAGTCCCCGGCCAGCAGGGCGGCCGCGGTCTCGCGTCCCATGGCCTGGACGGCCGGGTCGCGCGCGGCCATGGCGTACCCGGCGCTCCTGGCCATGCCCGCGATGACGCGGGAGAAGTCGCCGAAGATGTCGGTGAACAGCAGTCCGGAGCTGACCGCGCCGACGGCCGAGCAGGCGCGGGCCGGCGGCAGCGGGCCCCGGGGAGCCGCGCTGAGCTCGCGGGTCATGGCCGCGCGATCCACGGCCACCGGCTTGTCGCTCGCGGTGGCCACCATGGTGACGGCCAGGTAGCCGAAGAGCACCGTGGCGAGCGCGGTGGGGACGAGCGACAACACGGCGCCGACCGGCCGCCCGGTGACGCCGTTCCACGGACGCGCTCCCCAAGGCCGGGGCCCCACGGCGGACAGCGCCTGCGCGGCGCCGCGCAGGGCGCTGCCCAGCCACGCGGCGGCGGTGCCCGTGACGACCAGCCCGGCGAACCCGACCGAGAAGAACGGCCCGCTCTGCGACAGGTCGACGAGGCGCGGCAGAGGAGCCATGCAGGACGACAGATTCTCGGCGCCGCACGCCGCGATGACCAGGTGGATCATGATGAGCGGCACCAGGCCGAACACGGTCAGCAGCATGAGGATCCCGGCGCCCGCCACGACCGGCGCGGTGCCGCCCCGCCCTCCGGCCGCCACACCGAAGCAGAACGCCCCGGTCAGGGCCACGGCGGTCGCCACGACGAGCAGAGGGGCGAAGAGAGTGGCGGCGCTCTCCATGGGCACGGCCCCCGTGAGCGGCACGCCGCCGAAGGTCGAGCGCAGCCATCCGTAGAAGGGGATCATCACCCCGGCGTAGACGAGGCAGATCGCCAGCGCGGTGACGTTGACCGCCGGCAGCGGCATGCGGGGGGCCGCCAGACGGCTCGGCGGGGCGTCCCGCCAGACGGCCGCGAGGGGCCGGGGCGGCAGGCCGCGCCGCACCGCCCAGCCGATCGACGCGGTGGCGCAGGCCAGCACGACGCAGAGCTGCAACGCCGGGCTGACAGCGGCGGTGAACAGGCCGTACCAGAGAATGTCCCGGCTCGCCGCGCTGTCGATCATCGACGCGATCATGTCGAACCAGTGGCTCAGCCACGCCCCGAAGATCACCGCCGACAGCGCCGAGCCGGCCAGCGCGGCCGTCCGGACCCGCCGGGCCAGCGGCAGCCACACCGACGCGCACAGGACCGCCCACCTCAGCATGAGCTGGAACAGGACGGCGAGCAGCGCCGCCAGCACGACCGCGATCACGGGGGAGCCGGCCAGGACGTCGGCCCACGAGCCGGCCGCGGTCGCCAGCGGCGGCGCGACGAGCTGACCGGTCACCATCCCCGCCGTAAGCGCCAGCGCGGCGGGCAGCGTGGACGGCGGACGCGTGTGCGTGGCCTGCGCCAGCAGCCCGGCCCGCCACACGGTGCCGGCGACCGCCCCGGTGGCCAGCGCCCCGAACAGCACCCCGACGGCCAGGCGCGCCGGGCTGAACGGGGAGGCCACGGGCACCGTGAAGGTCATCTCCACGAGCTGGACGCACGGCGAGTACCCCAGTCCGAGCAGCGCGCCGGCGGCCGCGGACTCCACCACGCCGATCCGGAACAGCCGGGGCGCGCCGCGGATGACGCCCGCCCGCTCCTCGTCGCCCGGGTGGAAGGACCACGGTCCCCGGTCCCGTCGGCGCCGCCGGTTGTGCGGCCGTGACGGGCCCAGGGTGTCCAGGAGCAGCCGCTCGCCGTCCGGTGTGGCGCAGCCGCGCAGGTCGGCGTAGTACTCCCTGGTCCTGAGCACCGAGGTGCGGGCGAACCACAGCAGGGCCAGCACGGCCGCCAGCCGCCACGGCAGGACGGTGAGCAGGCCCGGCTCGACCGCCGCGAGCAGCAGCAGGGGCAGCGCGACGACCAGCAGGTACGCCCACCAGACCGCGAAGGCGAACGTGGTCAGGCCGACGTCATTGTTGCGCAGATGGGCCAGCTCGTGGGCGAGGACGGTGTCGAGTTGCCCGGGGTCGGCGTCGGCCGCGCGCAGCAGCCCGAGGTCGAGGATGATCCGGTACCGGGGACGACGGCCGAAGGCCCGGCCGCTCGCGCTCGCGCGCAGGGTCGCGACGTACACCTCCGTCCCTGGGGCAAGGGCCCGTACGGTGTCCTCGACGCGCCGCACCACGGCGGCCATGCCCTCGTCCACCGCGAACTGGGCCAGCGGTCGGGGACCGGAGAGCATGACCAGGCGCGGGTGCAGGAGGTGGATCACGACGGCCACGGCCAGCAGCCCGGCCACCATGCCGATCACCACCCACCCGGTGCGCGCCGAATACCGCTGGACACAGTCGATGTAGGCCGAGACCAGGACGCCGTCGGGGATCGCTCCCGCGCCGGATCCCGCGGCCAGGGCGCAGGCACGATAGCCGCGGTCAGGGCTGCCGGCGGCGTACCGGTCGAGCAGGACCAGGTACAGGTGCACGGCGCTGGTGACCGCGACGACGATCATGAGCAGGAAGCGGGCCGTTGTCGCAGCCGGCAGCGCGAACGGGTCCAGCCGCGGAGGAGGCGGCGTCGCGGGCGTGCCGGCCCGCGCCGTCGCCTGCCGGAAGGGGCCGGCGGGCGGGCCCACGGTCAGGGCCGCGGGTCGATGAGGGCCGCGGCGAGCAGCGTGTTCACGCGCTGGGCCAGCTCCTCGGGCATCCCCGCCGCCAGCACGATCTCGGCCGCCTGCGCGCCGATCGCCGCCGCCTCCACCGCGCTGACCCTGGGCAACGGCGTGCGCTCGCCCTGCGGGGCGACGGCCGTGGTCAGCGCCCTGCGACGGCGGCGCGCCCGCCACCGGGCCCGCAGCCGGTCGACCCGTTCGGTGGTCATGCCCGTCAGCACCTCGCAGGCCACGCCGTTGAGCAGGGTCAGGACCACGCCGAGCACGAGCTGCATGCCCTCGCCCGCGTCGAAGCCGGTGGGCTGGTCGCGTTCGCGTCCGCGTAGCGTGGCGCGGACCGCGCGTCTGCGGGCGGCCGGGTTGCCGAAGAAGTCCGCGCAGGCCAGGGGCAGGAAGCGCACGTCCTCGGGGGCCACGTCGAGCAGGATCGTCCGGGCGGCCTCTTCGATGGTCGGCGCCGTACGACGGGAGTCGCCGCCGGAAATGCCGGGTTCTGGGGAGCCTGGTTCGGGCATGTCTCCTCGCCTGACTTGAACTGAGTCCCCGAATCACCCCTATGAGAGCATGTCCGCCGCTCTGCGGATACATGACCGCTGAAGGCGATCGGCCCCTTTCGCGGACGTCCCGCCGCCGGGGGAGTGTTGCGCTGGAAGTGAAGAGCGGGGGTCCGGACGGGCCGGGTGGGCCAGGATGGCAGGCATGCGGACACTTGTTCTCGGCGGCACGAGGTTTCTGTCCAGGGAGATCGCGCGGCAGGCCCGCGACCGCGGGCACGAGGTGGTGTGCGCGGCGCGCGGCGTGGCCGGCGAACCGCCCTCGGGCGTGGAGTTCGTCCGGGTCGACCGGGCCGAAGACGGCGGGCTCGCGCCGCTGAAGGGGGCGTTCGATCTGGTCGTCGACGTCGCCCGGCTGCCCAGCCAGGTGCGGCGCGCGGTCACGGAGCTGGCGGGCCGGGCCGGTCACTACACGTTCGTCTCGTCGTGCAGCGTCTACTCCGACGCGACCCGGGTCAACCAGGTCCTGCACGCCCCGTTGCCCGCCGACGCCGACGAGAGCGACCCGGAGAACTACGGGCCGGCCAAGGTGGCGTGCGAGCAGATCCTCGGCGACGGCGCGCTGCACGTACGGGCCGGGCTGATCGTCGGCCCCGAGGACCAGTCCGACCGGTTCACCTACTGGGTCGAGCGGCTGGCGCGCGGCGGCCCCGTGCTGGCTCCCGGCTCGCCCGGCGATCTGGTGCAGCTCGTCGACGTGCGCGATCTCGCGGCCTGGACGCTCGACGCGGCCCAGGCCGGGCTGACCGGCCCTTACGACGGCATCTCCATGCCCTTCACCAGGGGGGAGATGCTGGCGGGCATCGCCGAGGGGCTGGCGGTGGCGCCGGAGCTCGTCTGGGCGGGCCAGGAGTTCCTCGCCGGGCACAAGGTCGAGCCGTGGGCCGGGCCGCGTTCGCTGCCGCTGTGGTTGCCGTTGCCGGAATACGCCGGGTTCATGGCCCGGGACACCTCCGCCACGTTGGCCGCCGGTCTGCGCATCCGTCCGGTCGCCGACACGGCCCGCGACACGCTCGCCTGGCTGCGCGCCTCCAGCCACCGAGTGACCCGCGCCGGCCTGACCACCGACGAAGAAACCGAACTCCTCCACCTACTTCCCTGACCCTCCGCCCCCCGGGCCTCCGCCCCCCCCGGGCCCCCTGGCCGCATGGGCGGTCGGCTGCCTGCGCGGGGGCGCCGTGACCGGGATCATGGACGGTGTGTTGCACGTGACGATGAACGACTCCGCGGCCGGTCTGCTCGGTGTGCCGGGCGGCCCGGCCCTGCCAGCACCGCCGGGCGGCCTCGCTCCCGGCCTGCGGGAACGGGTGGCCCAGGGGCTGGTCCGGCGGGGTGAGGTGCTCGGCTGGGCCGCCTCGACGGACGGCGCCGAACGTGCCCCCGCGCCCTTCCACGACCTCACCGGCTGGGAGTGCGACCGGAGTTCCGTGCATCTGGAGGACTTCGTCCCGGTCGAGGTCGTCACCGTCGATCACGCGCCGGTGATCGGCGACGAGGGCCAGCGCGTCCTGCTGCTGCACGGCGTGGCGCTCGCCCTGGAGGTCGGCCGGCTCACCCGCGCCCTGCACCCGCCCGCCCCGGTGCGCTGCGTCGTGACCGCGAACGAGACCAGCGCGACGTTCCGGTTCCACCGGATCAGGCCGGCCGAGAGCTGGAACGCCGCTGACCTGGACGGGTACGCCGGCGACAAGGTGATCGTGGTGGATCGGGGGCCGTTCGCCGCACTCCAGGAGCATCCGGACGTGCCGGACGCCGCGTACGATTCCTGAGCGTGTCGATGAGGTTGAGCCTCGCGAAGATCGAGGTAGCGCTGCTGGAGTCCGTACGGGCCGAACCCGCCCTCATCGGGGCCGTCCTTGAGAGCCGGTCGCGCGGTCTCCCCCTGGAGACGGACGTGTTCGCGGACGACCACCGCTCGCTCACCGCCATCGCCGAGGGACGCGCAGAGGCCGAGCACGGCACCGCGCGATGGAGGTACTGCTTCCCCTGGCTGGCGGTGGCCACCGGCGAGGACGGCGCGAACGACGTGGCCGGGTGCGAGGTCGGCTACGGTCCGCCGTTCGTGCTGGATCCCGGTCTGGTGGCGGCGGTCGCGCGGGGCCTGGCCGAGGAGGGGTGGAGGTTCGGCGCCGGTCACGCGGGCGGGACGTACGAAGGACTGGAGGCGCTGGCGCCGTTCTACGCGGCGGCGGCCCACGAGGGCAAGGCGGTCGTGGGCGCGGTGCGCTGACGGCCCTCGTCCGCTTGCGCGATGCGTGACCTCGGCTGCCGATCTCGGGCCTCTGCTGCGTGAACGTGCCGCTGGTGGTGTGGTGGGGGTGTGCAGGTTGGGGGCGGGTGCAGTGCAGACTGTCCCATGGCTGGGGGTTCGGGCCTAACGTCCCGGAATATGCAGACAGTGGACGTTCTGGTGGTGGGGGCGGGGCTGGCCGGGTTGAGCACCGCCCGCCTGCTGGCCCGGCGGGGGCTGGACGTCATGGTCGTCGACCGCCGCAGGTCGTTGTCGGCCGGCGTCCGGACCACCGGGATCTTCGTACGCCGCACGCTCGACGACTTCGACCTACCCGGCCACCTGCTCGGGCCCGGTGTCCGGGACGTCCTGCTGTATCCGCCGTCGCGGCGCTCGCCGATCCGGCTCACCAGCGACCGGGACGAGTTCCGGGTGGCCGACATGGCCGCCGTCTACGAGCACGCCCGCCGCGCGGCGGAGTCGGCCGGCGCCCGCGTCCTGCTGGGCGTCAGGTACACGGGCAGCTCATCGGGCCTCGTACACCTGGAACGCACAAGCGGCGCAGAGAGCGCGGACGGCGCGGAGGGCGCGGTCGGCGTTGTGGGGGTGGAGGTGGTGAGGGTGAGGTTTGTTGTGGGGGCGGATGGGGCGCGGTCGCGGGTGGCGCGTGATCTCGGTCTCGACGTCAACCGGCGGTTTCTCGTCGGCGCCGAGATCGTCCATGCGGTCGCGCCGGGTTCGGGCGTTCCGGCGTTCCACTGCGTGCTGGATCCCCGGGTGGCTCCGGGGTACCTCGGGTGGGTGGTGGACGACGGGCGGCACGCCCACGTGGGGGTCGCGGGGGAGCCGGGGGCGATGCGGGCCGGCGTCCGCCGTCTGCTGGACGCCTTCGCCGCCGACGCGCCCGGTCGCGCGACGCCCGCCGGACCGGTCGAGCGCCGGGGAGGCCCGATCCCGGTCGGGGGCGTGCTGCGGCGGCTGGCGTGCCCGGACGGGCTGCTGGTCGGGGACGCGGCGGGCGCGGTGTCGCCCCTGACGGCCGGTGGGCTGGACCCCTGCCTGCGGATGTCCGAGCTGGCCGCGTCGGTGATCGCCGACTACCTGCGTACCGGTGACCGAGAGGTGCTGAAGCGGTACGACGGGGCCGCGCTGCGGGCCCGGTTCCGGGGCCGGTTGTTGCTGCGGCGGCTGTTGGCGGGGATCCGGTCACCGGTCGCGGCGGAGGCCGCGGTGACCGTCCTGCGCACCCGTCCCGGCCGGGCGCTGGCCGCGCGGATCCTGTTCGGCGACGGCTCCTTCCCCGAGATCAACCCCCGGCTCCCGGCGGGAGTGGGCACGGTCCGGCGACCTTGACGATCCCCGGCGAGCCAGGCTCGTGAGCGGCCGCAGCGGACCCCGGACGCGGCGTGCCCGAGATCGGGTAGAAACGCGGATGGGGACTCCGATCCCGTGTGAGGGACCGCGGGAGGCCGGAGGACGGGAGCGACCCCCGTGTGAGGGACCGCGGGAGGCCGGAGGACGGGAGCGACCCCCGTGTGGGGGAACGCGGGGGCCGGAAAAGGGGAGCGACCCCGTGTGGGGCACGGGGTCGCAGAGGTGCGGGGTTACGGCTTGGTGTAGCCGCCCGTGTAGGCGCCGCTTCCGCTGTACGCGTACACGCGGATGCGGTAGGTGCCCGCCGTGCCGTTGTAGGTCAGCGACTCGTCAGGCCCGCTGCCCGCGCTGCTGGCCACCGTGGTCCAGCCGAGGATGCCCTGCTTCTGCAGGTACAGGTCGAAGTCCACGCCGGAGGGCCCGTCGAGGCACGCCCGGTGCGTCCCGGCGGCGGCCGTGTAGCCGGAGCTGTTCGGGTAGTACACGTTCTGCCCGCTGGTCAGGTTGCCGGAGAACGGCGTCTGGTAGCCGGTGCAGTTCCCGGGGGTGGTCCCGACCGTGATGCTCTTGCTGGTGGAGTTCGTGGCCCCGCCGTTGTCGGTCACGGTGAGGGCCACGGTGTACGTGCCCGCGGCGGCGTAGGTGTGCGACACGGTCGCGCCGCTGCCGGTGGAGCCGTCGCCGAAGGTCCACGCGTAGGAGGCGATGCTCCCGTCCGGGTCACTGGAGCCGGAGCCGTTGAACGAGCACGCCCGCGTGGTGTTGTCGCACGACTGGGTGAAGCTCGCCACCGGCGGCTGGTTGCCACCGGTCGTCGGCGGGTACTGCGTGGCGTCGTGCACGTCGAGCAGCGGCTCCTTGACCCCGTCACTGGCGTCGTCGGTCCAGTTGAGGTTGCCCGTGGCCTTGAGCCTGTCCCGTACGGCCAGCGCCCCCGCCCGGGTGGTGGGCTTGTTCGAGCCGCTGGTCAGCACGGCCGCGGCGCCCGCGACGTGCGGGCTGGCCATGGAGGTGCCGCTGATGGTGTTGTAGCCGCCGTTCATCCACGTGGAGTAGATGCAGGTGCCGGGGGCGGCGACCTCGACCGTGGTGCCGTAGTTGGAGAACCAGGCGAGGGTGTCGTCGGTGTCGGTCGCGCCGTCGGTGCGGCACGGCACGGTGATCGTGCCGGCCAGGCCGCCGGGCTGGCCGTCGAAGTCGGTCACGGCCGAGACGGTGACGACGTCGGGGTGGTTGGCGGGGAAGAAGCCGGAGGCGTCGGCCGAGCTGTTGCCGGCGGCCACGACGACGACGATGCCCGCGTTGGTGGCGTTCGTGATCGCGTTGCTGATCGCGGAGCTGCTGCAGCCCTGGCAGCCGAGGCTCAGGTTGATGACCTCGATCGTGCTCGCCCTGGCCACGACCCAGTCGAGACCGGCGGCGATACCGGCCAGCGTGCCGGAGCCCGCCGAGTTGAGCACCTTGACGGCGTGGATGCGGGCGCCGGGGGCGACGCCGACCGCGCCGACGGAGTTGTCGATGGCGCCGATCGTGCCGGCCACGTGGCTGCCGTGCCCGTTGTCGTCGTCGCCGGTGCCCGAGCAGACGCCGCTGGTGCAGTTGGTGCTGGCCACCACGTTCAGATCGGGGTGGTCGAGGTCGACGCCGGTGTCCACGACCGCCGCGTCCACGTCCACGCGAACGTCGTCGGTGCCGTCGATGTCGAGGTTGATGTTCTGGTCGGCGAAGATGCGCTTGATGCCGCTCGGCACCGTCTGCGCGAAGGCGTGCACCTCGTGGTCGGGCTCGACGGTGAGCACACCGGACTCGCCCTTCAGCTTGGCGGCCTCCTCGGGGGTGAAGAGGGCCGAGTAGCCGTTGAAGGCGTACCGGTAGGTTCCCACCAGCACGCCCTTGTGCGCCGTGACCTGCTGCTGCGCCTCGTTCGCCACCTGTGCCCGCGACACGCCAGAGAGCTGGACGATGTAGCGCTGCTGGTCGGCGGCGGCCGGGGAGTCGGCCTCGGCGGCGGTGGCCCAGCCGGACAGTGCCAGGCAGACGCCGGAGGCCAGGGCTAACAGGGTTGAGATTCGACGCATGGAAACGCCTTTCTCCGGGGGTGACATGAGCTGTGCTCATGCGGCTTGTGAGCGGAACATCGCATATGACAGCGAGTCAGGCAATACTGAAATATCTGTCACAGATCACATCGGTCTGGGTCGTTCCGACGAAGAACCGGGGGCGTCATAGTGGCGGTGGACGAACCGGGCGGTCCCCGCCGGCTCTAGGGTCGGGCGGAGTCGACCAGGGGGGACACCGGTGCCGGAGCTGGAGGAGATCGATGCGTGGCTGCGTCACCGGCTGGCGGGACTGCTCGCCGAGAACCAGGTGCCCGGGGCCGCCGTGGCGGTCCACGCGGGCGGCCGGACGGTCGAGGTCGCGGCCGGGACGCTGAGCACGGCGACGGGCGTCGAGGCGACCCCCGGCTCCCTGTTCCAGATCGGCTCGATCACCAAGGTGCTGACCGCGACGCTGGCCATGCAACTGGCCGACGAGGGCCTGCTCGACCTGGACGCGCCCGTGCGCGACCGCCTCCCGGCGTTCCGGATCGGCGACGAGCGGGCCGCCCGGCGGATCACCCCGCGCCAGCTGATGTGCCACGTCGCGGGCTTCGAGGGGGACGTCTTCACCGACACCGGCAAGGGCGACGACTGCGTCGAACGGTTCCTGGACGTCCTGCACGACGTGCCGCAGCTGTTCGAGCCCGGCGAGATGTTCTCCTACAACAACGCCGGCTACTGCGTGCTGGGCCGGATCGTCGAGGTCGTGCGGGGCAAGCCGTTCGACGCGTGCCTGCGCGACCACCTGCTCACGCCGCTCGGCATGGCCCACGCCGCCTGCGACCCGTACGAGGCGATCGTGCACCGCACGGCGGTCGGCCACGTCCAGCGCACGCCGGACGGCCCCTACCGGCCGACCCCGGTGTGGGCGCTGGCCCGCTCGAACGCGCCCGCCGGGTCGATGCTGGCGATGCCGCCGCGTGACCTGCTGGCCTTCGCCCGCATGCACCTCGCCGGCGGCACCGGCCCGGACGGCGCCCGCGTGCTGAGCGCGGCGAGCGTCGCGGAGATGCGGCGGCCGCAGGTCAGGCTGCCCGACTTCGCCCAGGGCACGGCCTGGGGCCTGGGCTGGGAGCTCTTCGACCGGCCCGGCGGCGCGGTCTTCGGCCACGACGGCAGCACCGTCGGCCAGGCGGCGTGCCTGCGTGTGGCGCCGGGGCGCGACGTGGCCGTGGTCGTCGTCGCCAACGGCGGCCGGACGCGGCCCGTGTTCGCCGAGATCACCGGCCGCGTCCTGGGCGAGCTGGGCGGGGTCGAGGCGCCCGCGCCCCCGGCGCCCGGCCCGGCGCCCGTCCCGCCCGCGAACGCCGCCCGGTACGTGGGCACGTACACGTCGAGCACCTGCGAGACGGAGGTGACCCTGGACGGCGCCGGGCGGCTGTGGCTGCGCCGGACGCCCGTGGGCATCACCGCCGACCTGGACGAGGTGCCGTACCGCACCGAGCTGGCCGCCTGGCGCGACGACGTGCTGATCCCCCTCGAACCCGAGCGCGGCGCGCACGCCCCGATCGCCTTCCTCGGCGACGACGGGACCGGCCGCGCCCTCTACCTGCACGACGGCCGCGCCGACCGCCGCACGTCCGGCTGAACCACCGCACCGAGGACGGCCCGCCCGCGCACAGCGCCGGCGGGCCGTCCTCATGCCCGCCCCCCCGTCTCCGCACCGCGCTGATCAGTTGGTACGCCCGGACGAACCCCGGCCCCAACGTTCGATGTCCGCGACGAACACCGCCGGGGACGCGGGTCCCACTATCGTCGGATGGATTTGGAGAGCGATCGCGTGCTGGCGATCCAGGATCTGTCGGTCGAGATCCGGCGCGGCGACAGGGTCGTCCGCCCGGTCTCGGACGTCAGTCTGGTGCTGAACCGCGGCGAGACCCTGGGGATCGTCGGCGAGACCGGGTCCGGCAAGTCCATGACCGGTCTCGCGATCATGGGCATGCTGCCGGCCGGCGGCCGGGTGACCGGCGGCTCGATCGACTTCGGCGGCGAGGAGCTGGTCGGCCTGCCCGCCGCGCGCTACCGGGCCCTGCGCGGCAACGAGATCGCGATGGTGTTCCAGGACTCGCTGACGGCCCTGAACCCGACCCGGCGCATCGGCGAGCAGGTCGCCGAGCCGGTCCGGCTGCACCACGGCGCCTCCAGGCGGGCCGCCCGCGAACGCGCCGCCGAGGTGCTCGCCCTGGTCGGCCTGCCCCGCCCGGCCGAGCGCATGGACGACTACCCGCACCAGCTCTCCGGCGGCATGCGGCAGCGCGTGATGATCGCGATGGCGCTGGCCTGCGAGCCGCGGGTCGTCATCGCCGACGAGCCCACCACGGCGCTCGACGTCACCATCCAGGCCGAGATCCTCGACCTCCTGGACGGCCTGCGCTCCCGGCTCGGCATGTCGATGATCCTCATCACCCACGACATGGGGGTCATCGCCCGGCACGCCGACCGCGTCGGCGTCATGTACGCCGGCCGTCTGGCCGAGACGGCCCCCACCCCCGTGCTCTTCGCCCGGACCCGGCACCGCTACACGCACGCGCTGCTGGCCTCGATCCCCTCGCTCACCCACGACCGGGACGAGCGGCTGTTCAGCATCCCCGGCGCGCCGCCCGACCTGACCGCGGCCGGGCCCGGCTGCCCGTTCGCGCCGCGCTGCGACGCCGCCACCGACCGGTGCCGCGAGGAGCGTCCGGCCGCCACGGCCGAGGACGGCGGGCACGTCCACGCCTGTCATCACCCGGCCACCGGACCGGCCGACCGGGTCCAGAGCCGCTTCCGCACCCGCCCGGTGGAGCCCGCGGCGTCTGCGGAGCGCGCGCCGCGGCTGCGCGTCGTCGACCTCAGGCGCGAGTACCCGGTCGGCGGCAGGGGCCTGTTCGGCGCGCGCCGCACCCTCAAGGCGGTTTCCGGCGTGAGCTTCGAGGTCGCGGAGGGGGAGACGTTCGGGCTGGTCGGCGAGTCGGGGTGCGGGAAGTCTACCCTGGGCAGGATGCTGGTCGCCCTCGACCGGCCCACCTCCGGCGAGGTGATCTTCGACGGCGAGCCGGTCAGCCGGATGGGCGCGCGGTCGCTCGGCCCGCGCCGGAGCCGGCTGCAGATGATGTTCCAGGACTCCGGCGCCGCCCTCGACCCCCGCATGCGCATCGGCACGATCCTGCGCGAGCCCCTGGCGATCCAGGGCGCGGGCGACCGCGCCCACCGCACGGCCCGCGCCCGCGAGCTGCTGCGGGACGTCGGCCTGCCCGCGGGCGTCATGGAGCGCTACCCCCACGAGCTGTCCGGCGGGCAGCGGCAGCGGGTGAACCTGGCCCGCGCACTGGCCCTGGACCCGGCGGTGCTGGTCGCCGACGAGCCGGTCAGCGCCCTGGACGTGTCCATCCGCTCCCAGGTGCTCAACCTCATGCGCGCCGTCCAGCTCGAACGCGGCCTCAGCAGCGTGGTGATCTCCCACGACCTCGCCGTCGTGCGGTACCTGGCCGACCGCGTCGGCGTCATGTACCTGGGCAAGCTCGTCGAGACCGGCACCACCGAAGAGGTGTACGGCGCCCCCGCCCACCCCTACACCGCCGGCCTGCTGGCCGCCGTCCCCGACGCGGACCCGCAGGCCCGGCAGCCGCGCGGCGAACGCGTACGCGGCGAGCTGCCGAGCCCGATCGCCCCGCCCAGCGGCTGCCGCTTCCGCACCCGCTGCGCCCTGGCCGACGACCTGTGCGCCCAGGCCGAGCCCCTTCCGCGGCCGGTCACCGGCAGCCACCAGGTCGCCTGCCACCACCCGCTCCAGCCGCTCGAACCCGCGGCCACCCCGCTGAAGGGAGCCTCCCGGTCATGACCTGGTACGTCGTCCGGCGCCTGGCGATCTCGGTCGTCGTCCTGCTCGGCATCTCCGCGGTGGTGTTCCTGCTGCTGCACCTCGTCTCGGACAGCCCCGGGCGGGTGGTCCTGGGGCAGCGCGCCTCGCCCGAGGCGGTCGCCGACTTCAACCGGCAGCACGGGTACGACCGCCCGGTCCTCGCCCAGTACGTCGGCTACCTGGGCCAGCTCGCCCGGGGAGACCTGGGCAGGTCGTACAAGCTGAACGAGAACGTGGCCACCCTGCTCGGGCAGAACGCCGGCCGCAGCGCGATGCTCTCGGCGGCCGGCCTGGCGGTGGCGCTGGTGATCGCCGTGCCGCTCGGCGTGCTGCAGGCGGTCCGGCGCAACAGCGTCGCCGACCGGCTGCTCACGGCGGTCTCGTACGTGCTCTACGCGACGCCGTCGTTCCTGCTCGGGCTGATCCTCATCGCCGTCTTCAGCCAGGCGCTGCCGATCTTCCCGGCGGAGGCGTCCCAGTCGCACTCGCCCTGGGTCGTCCTCACCGATCCGCGGGCGATGGCGCTGCCGGTCATCACGCTGGCCGCGGCGAGCGTCGCGGTCTTCGCGCAGTACCAGCGCTCCTCGGCCCTGGACCAGCTCGGCCAGGACTACATCCGGGTGGCGCGGGCCAAGGGCCTGCCCGAGCGGCTGATCCTGCTGCGCCACCTGCTGCGCAACGCCTGCCTGCCGCTGGTCACCCTGGTCGGCACGCTCATCCCGACCCTGCTGGCGGGCAACCTGATCGTCGAGTCGCTGTTCAACTATCCCGGCCTCGGCCTGCTGTTCCTCAACAGCCTGCAACGCGAGGACTATCCGGTGCTGCTCGCCTACACCCTCGTCGGGGGCGTCCTGACCGTGGCCGGCAACTTCGTCGCCGACCTCGTGGTCGCCGCCGCCGACCGCCGAATCGAGCTGACGAAATGACCACACAGAACGTGGAGGCCGGGCCCGAGGCCGAGGCCGAGGCCGTCCCAGCGCGGAGCCGGCGCTCGGTGCTGCGCGGGCTGCGACGCAGCCCGCTCGGCCTGACCGGCGGCCTGCTCCTGCTGCTGATCGCCGGGTTCTGCTTCCTCGGACCGCTGCTCTACCGCACCAACCAGATCGACGTGGACCTGGTCAACGCGGCCCTGCCGCCCGGCCCGGGCCATCCGCTCGGCACGGACGCCAACGGCTTCGACGTGCTCGGCCGGCTGATGGCCGGCGGCCGCCTGTCGCTGCAGATCGGCCTGCTCGCCGCCCTGTTCGCCACCGCGATCGGCACCCTGTACGGCGCGGTCGCCGGCCTGGCCGGCGGCGTCGTGGACGGGTTCCTCATGCGCCTGGTCGACGTCATGCTCTCGGTGCCGTTCCTGTTCTTCGTCCTGATCCTGTCGGCCCGCTTCCACGCCGACGCGCTGTCGCTGAGCCTGGTCATCGGCGGGTTCTCCTGGCTGGTCTCCGCCCGGCTGGTCCGCGGCGAGGTGCTGACGCTGCGGGTGCGGGAGTTCGTGCTGGCCGCGCGGGTGATGGGCGCCTCCCGCCGGCGGCTCATCCTCACCCACCTGATCCCGAACGCGCTGGGCGTGATCATCGTCAACATCACGTTCCAGGTCGCCGACGCGATCCTGGTCGTGGCGGCGCTGGGCTTCCTCGGGTTCGGGCTGACGTACCCGACCGAGGACTGGGGCAGCCAGCTCGCCGGCGGCGTCGCCTACATCTCGGCCGACTACTGGTGGCTGATCTACCCGGTCGGGGGCTGCATCGTCCTGACGGTGCTGGCGCTCAACCTGCTCGCCGACGCCCTGCGCGACGCCGTCGGACGCCGCGCCGACTGACGTACGCCGACTGATGAACGCCGACTGACATCTCCACCCCCACATGTAGGGAGCCTGCAATGACGCACGTGTCCGGAAAGCAGCGAGCACGCCTGGCGGTGGCGCTGGCCGCCGCGGTGGCGGTGCTCGCCACAGCGTGCACCGGCGGCGGGGGCGCCGCGAAGGACCCCGCCGCGGGGTACGCCAGCCAGCCGGCGCAGTCGGGCAAGCCCAAGGACGGCGGCACGGTCACCGTCGCGCTGACCCCCGGCCTCAGCCCGAACTACATCTACCCCTACCCGCCGGCCGCCGCCAACGGGACCGTCATCGCCCGCGGCCTGATGTGGCGCTCCCTCTACCGGCCCAGCGGCGAGGGCGACCAGGTGGCCGACGCCGAGCTGAGCCTGGCCGAGCCGCCCGCCTACAGCACCGACCGCAAGACCGTGACCATCAAGATGAAGGACTACAAGTGGTCCGACGGCAACCCGGTCACCGCCGGTGACGTCGTCTTCTCCCTGACGCTGCTCAAGGCGGCGCTCGCGGAGAGCCCGGCCAACTGGAGCTTCTACACCCCGGGCCAGTTCCCCGACGGGGTCACCGCCAAGGCCGCCGCGCCCGACACGCTGACCCTCGAACTGGAGACGGCGTACAACCCGTCGTACCTGATGTCGATGCTGACGCTGCTGTACGTGATGCCGTCCAAGGCGTGGGACATCGACCGCGCGGGCGGCCCGCACCTCGACTACACCAAGCCGAAGAACGCCACGGCGATCTACAAGTACCTCACCAAGGAGTCGGAGTCGCAGTCCACGTTCGCCACGAACCCGCTGTGGCAGGTGGTGAACGGCCCGTTCCGGCTCAAGAGCTTCGACCCGACGACCGGCTCGTTCTCGCTGGCGCCCAACGAGTCCTACAGCGGGCCCGGCGACTCGCGGCTCGACCAGGTCGACTTCAAGGCGTTCACCTCGGCCGCCGCGGTGCTCAACCAGTTCAAGGCGGGGAACCTGACCGTCGGCACGCTCGACTCCAGCTTCATCACGCAGATCGGCGCGCTGAAGGCCAAGGGGTTCAACGTCTACGGCGCGCCCGCGCCCGCCCGCTTCGACTCGCTGACCATCAACTTCGGCAACACCGTGAACGGCTTCGACAAGATCATCGCCCAGCCGTACGTCCGGCAGGCCCTCCAGCGCCTGATCGACCAGCCGGGCTACATCGCCGGCCGGGGCATCTACAACGGCGCCGGCTCGCCCAACTACAGCACCGCGGGCAGCGGCTCGCCGTACCCGCCGGCGTTCGGCGACGCGCCGCCGTACCCGCACGACCCGGCGGCGGCGGCCAAGCTGCTCACCGACAACGGCTGGCAGGTGGTCCCGAACGGCTCCACCACCTGCGTGCGGCCCGGCACCGGGCCGGGCGAGTGCGGCGCCGGCATCCCGCGCGGCCAGAAGATCAGCTTCACCCTGGCCTCCGCGAACACCCCCGCCTACGTCGGCGCCCGGGACGTCGCCTTCGCCTCGGCGGCCAAGAAGCTCGGCGTCGAGGTCAAGATCGTCACCAAGTCCCTCACGTACATGTACGCCAACTACGGCAACACCTTCGCGCCCGCGAACAAGAACGAGTGGGCGATGCAGGACTACGGACCACTCTACCTGGCGGCCGGTTACCCCAGCAGCAACACGGTGTTCAACGCCAAGGGCAGCTTCAACCTGGGCGGCTACCGCGACGACGAGGTGGACCGGCTCATCGACGCCTCGACCTTCGGCGCCGACGCCGGGGCCCTGTCGGCCGAGGTGACCAGGATCGCCCAGGAGCTGCCCGTGCTGTTCTTCCCGACCCCGCACACCCTGGTCGTGTGGAAGGACACGCTGTCCGGCCCGCAGTCGTCGTTCCGGGCCCTGCTCAGCTACCTGTACACGCCCGAGCTCTGGTACTTCCACGCATGACGCCCGACGCCTTCGCCCGGCCGCTGCGCCACCTCGACCCGGCCGCCGCCGCCGTCGCGGACGCCCGCACGCTGCGCGAGCTGGTCGGCGACGCCCGCGTGGTGGCCGTCGGCGAGGGGGCGCACAACGTCACCGAGTTCCACCGGCTCAAGGACCGGCTGTTCCGCATCCTCGTCCGCGAGCTGGGGTTCTCGGCGTTCGTGATGGAGTCCGGCTTCGCCGAGGGGCTCGCCGTGGACGCCTGGGTCCACGGCGGGCCCGGCGCGGCGGCGACGGTCGCCCGCGACGGCATCACCTACCGGTTCGGCGAGTGCGAGCCGATGCGGCGGCAGCTGCGCTGGATGCGCCGCCGCAACTCGGCGGGCCCGGCACAGGTCTCCTTCTACGGCATGGACCTGCCCGGCTCGTCCACCTCGCCCGGCCCGGCGGTGCGCGCGTGCCTGGACCGCATGCCGGCCGGGCCGG
Organism: Nonomuraea sp. NPDC049758; assembly: GCF_040674635.1. Classification (NCBI taxonomy): domain Bacteria; kingdom Bacillati; phylum Actinomycetota; class Actinomycetes; order Streptosporangiales; family Streptosporangiaceae; genus Nonomuraea; species Nonomuraea sp. NPDC049758. Next base: position 375,934 of record NZ_JBFAMZ010000007.1, on the reverse strand, counting down.
GCGACGAGGAGCTGCTGATCCTGAGCGACCTGGGCGGCCGCACCGAGGCGGCGGTCCGGTACGCAGCCATGCCCGCGGCCGGCCGGGCCCGCCTGCTCGCGGGGCTGCGCGAGCTGGCCGGGCGCGCGCTCCGGTCGGCGGACCCGGTGCTGCGCCGGTGCGCGGCCTCCCTCCAGGCGTTCGCCGACGAGGCCGAGACGGGAGAGGCCGGGCCGGCGGGCGCGCCCTATCCCCGGGACCGGTTCATGGCCGAGACCGTGGAATGGGTGCTCGAACGGGAGCAGCGGATCGTCGTCAGCGCCCACAACTCCCACGTCCGGCGCTCGCCCTTCCACGGCCGGCCGACGCTGGGCGGCCTGCTCGCCGCGTCCCTGGGAGACGGCCTGGTCGTCGTCGGCACGACCTACGGCTCCGGCCCGGAGGTGCGCTTCACGCAGCGCTCCCCGCGCCCGTTCGACTGCGACGTCTCGCTGGAGGCGCGCACCCTGCCGCCGAACTGCGTCGAGGCGCCGCTCGACCGGCTCGGCCCGCCCGTGACCGTCGTCGACCTGCGCCGCGCGCCGCGCGAGCTGTTCGACGGGATCGACGGCACGCTCGCGAGCGGCGGCCTCGACCCGGTGGACGACTTCCCGGCCGCCTACGACGCCCTGATCCACGTCCGCCGGGTCAGCCGGGTCCCCGGCGCGTTCGAACGGCTCCAGGCCGAGTTCGCCGCCGCCCGTCCTGCCCGTCCTGAATCGCCGGAGTTGTCGTGACCCTTTCCTATCCGCCCGCGCGCACCGTCGAGGTCGTCCAGGACGTCGCGGGCATCCGCGTGCCCGATCCGTACCGGTGGCTGGAGGAGGAGACGCCCGAGGTGCGGCGGTGGCAGCGGCGGCAGGCCGAGCTGGCCGCCGCCGTCGCCTACGACGGGCAGGACCCGGCGGCCGCCCGGGACCTGATCCTGGCCTTCGACACCGGATCCCGTCCGGCCCTGCCCAGGTACGCGGCCGGCCGCTGGTTCCGCCCGGTCACCCCGCCCGGCGGGACGGCGTCCACCGTGGTCGTCGCCGACGAGCCCTACGGCCCCGGCCGGACGGTGACCGACCTGGCGCGGTTCGGCGGCACGCAGGACGCGGTGCTGTCCTGGCTGGCGCCCTCCCCGGACGGCCGCGTCCTGGCCCTCGGCGTGTGCACCGACGGCAGCGAGCACAACACCATCCGGCTCGTCGAGGTGGACACCGGCCGCACGCTCGACGCGCCCGGCCAGGTCCTGCACAGCGCGTGGGCCGGCGGCGTCTCCTGGACGCCCGACAGCGGCGGCTTCTCCTTCCTCGCGCTCACCGGCCCGCCGGAGGAGTTCCGGCAGGCGGTGTTCAGCCACCGCCTCGGGACGCCGGGGGAGACCGTCGTGGAGCCGATCCCGGTCCCGGCGGGCTCGCGGGAGTACACGCTCGTCCAGTTCTCCCCGGACGGCCGCTGGGCCGTGGCCGCGCACCGGGTGGGCAGCCCGATCCCGTGCGCCGTCCGCGACCTGTCCGTGCCCGGGTCCGCGTGGCGGCCCTTCGTCACCAGCTGCGCCGGCACGGTCGCCGGTCACGTCGTCGGCGACCGCTACGTGGCGGTGACCGACGTCGGCGCGCCGCGCGGCCGGGTGGTCGCCATCCCGCTCGACGCCGCCGACCCGGACGACCCGTCGGGATGGACGGAGCTGGTGCCCGAGGGCGAGACCGTGCTGCGCTCGCTCACGCCGGTCGGCGAGCACCTGTACCTCAGCGAGTTCGACCGGACGTTCGCCCGGGTGCGGATCCTCGACCGCGCGGGCGCCGTCGCCGATGAGGTGCCGCTGCCCGGCCGGGGCGCGCTCGCCGCCCCCTTCTTCGCCCTGACCGCCCTGGCCACCGGCGTGCCCGCGGCCGACTTCGTCTTCGCCTTCTCCACGCTGACCAGCTCCTGGGGCGTCTACCGGCACCGGCCCGGCCAGGGCGCGCCGCACACCCTGTCGGCCCCGGCGGTCACGCTCGACGCCGAGGTGGAAGAGGGGCAGGCGGTGGCGGCCGACGGGGTCGCGGTGCCCTACCACGTGGTGCGCCCGGCCGGTCTCGACCCGGCGCGGCCCGCGCCGGTGCTCGTCTCGGCGTACGGGGCGGCCAACGTGCCCCTACTTCCCCAGTACCAGCCGGACCTGGCCGCCTTCGTCGCCGCCGGGGGCGTGCTGGTGCAGGCGTACCTGCGCGGGGGCGGCGAGTTCGGCGGGGACTGGTACCGGGCCGCGCACCGGGAGCGGCGGCACGTCCGCGATTCCGACCTGGTGGCCGTGGCCGAGCACCTGATCGCCGAGGGCGTGACGGCCGCCGACCGGCTGGCGCTGACCGGCGGCTCCGACGGCGGGCTCATGTGCGGGATCGCCGTCACCACCCGGCCCGAGCTGTGGCGGGCCGTCCTGCCGCGGGCGCCGCTGCTGGACCTGATCGGCGGCACCCGCGACCCGTACCTCGACTTCGTCATCCGCAAGGCGTGGGCGGACCCGGACGACCCCGACGAGGTCCGGCGGCTGCTGCGGATGTCGCCGTACGAGCGGGTGCGCCCCGGCGTCTTCCCCGCGGTCTACCTCCAGGCCGGGGCGACGGACCCGCGCTGCCGTCCCTGGCACGCGCGCAAGTTCGCCGCCCGCCTCCAGGCGGCCCAGCAGGGGGACGAGCCCGTCCTGCTGCACGTCTTCGACGACGCCGGGCACGGCGCGGCCACCCCCCACGACGTGGCGGTCGCCCAGGACGCCGAATGGCTGGCCTTCCTCATCGGCACGCTCGGCCTGCGCGGCCCGGTCAGTCGTCCGGCGCGGACCTGATCGACATCAGGCGCAGCTGCAGCATGGCCGACAGGCGCGCGTCCGGGGAGCCGAGGTCGATCCGGCCCACCTCGGCCGCGCGCCGCAGCCGGTAGCGGAACGTGTTGGGATGCACGAACATCGCGGCGGCGGCCACCGAGACGTCGCCGAAGGCGTCGAGCCAGGCGTCCAGCGTCTCGACCAGGCTCGTCTGGTGCTCCTTGTCGTAGGCGACGACCCGGGCGATCGGCCCGCTGGGGACGTCGCCGCGCGGCACGAGGTCGGCCAGCTCCAGCAGCAGCGCGTCCACGTGCACGTCGTCCAGGCGGGCCACCTGCCGCCCGGCGCCGCCCGAGCGCAGCACGCGCAGCGCCCGGTCGGCGCCGGAACGCGAGCGGGCCAGGGCCGAGTTGTCCCCGGCCGGCCGGCCCACCCCGACCAGCGGGCGCAGCCGGGAGCCGACCCGGGCCAGGAACTCGGTGGCCACCAGGACCGCGCGCTCGTCGGCGTCCTGCCGGTTCTGCGGCAGCGGCAGGATGCCGTAGGCGACGTCGCCGACCAGCGCGGCGGCGGCCCGCGGGTGCACGGCCGACAGGTGCATGGCGAAGGCGTCGGCGAGCCGCTTGCGCTCGGCGGCGAGCTGGGCGGGCAGCGGGCTCTCGCCCGCCGGGCCGACGACGGTGAGCGCCAGGACGACCGCGGGCTCGTCCTTCAGCCCCAGGCGGCGGGCGGCCTCCAGGGAGCCGGGCCCGCTCTCCAGCGCGGTGCCCAGCAGCTCGGCCCGCAGCTGCCGTTCCATGTCGGCGTCGGCGCGCTGCCACACCATGTGCATCGCGACCAGCTTGGACGCCTCGTAGAGCGCCTGGCTGCGCTCCTCGCCCAGCGGCTCGGGGACGACGACCCAGATCGTGCCGAGGATCTCGTCGCCGGCGCGCACCGCGATCGCCACCCGGGGCAGCGCGGGCGGCTGCCGGCCCTCGGGGTCGGGCAGGGGCGCCACGAAGACGGGCCGGTCGCTGCGGTAGATCGCCTGGAAGACGCCGCGTTCCTCCAGGATGCGGGTGTACTGCTCGGGGACCTGGCGGCCCAGAATCGTCCGCACGCGGGAGGTGTCGGTGTCCTCCTGGCGGCTGGAGAAGGCCAGCAGCCGCGAGTGGCGGTCCTCGATGGTGACGGGCGCGTCGAGCAGCGCGGCGATGGCGTTGGCCACGGCGAACAGGTCGCCGGACCCGATCCGGCCCGAGGCGTGGGCGTCGGGGCCGAGCCGGCCGCCGTCGGAGGTCAGCTCGCGCAGCATGCCGGCCAGGTGAGTCCAGGACGCGCCGCGGGCGAAGGCCAGCACCGCCACGCCCGCCAGGCCCGCCGCCGCGACCAGCCCTTCGTCGGCGACGACGGGCGCGCGGACGACCAGCGCGGCGGCGCCGTGCCGCCCGAGCCGGGTCACGACCTGCGCGATCTCGGCCGGGTCGTGCAGGCCGACACCGAGGACGAGCGCGTCGGCGGGCAGCTCGGGCTCGTCGAGCGGGTCGTGGATGACGACGCCGCCGATGTCGCGGGCGAGCCCGGCGTCGCCGCAGACGACCTGGAGCAGGGTGGTACCGAGTTCCTCCAGGACGCGGCCCAGGCTGGCACGCGGGAGGCCGGTCACGGGGACGAGCACGCTCCCGACGCTAGCGCCGCCCCGGTGGCACATCGTTCGTCCGGGACGACGAAATGCCACCGGCAGATCTGTCGGAACCGACCAACAGATCAGGACGGCATCGGCACCCACGTCGTCGCGACGGTGACCTCCTCCAGCACCTCCGGGATCGGGGCGACGCCGATCCCCGGGCCGGTCGGCACGGCGAGGTGGCCGTCCTCCAGGCGGAACGGCGGCGTCAGGTCGGTCCGGTAGTAGCGGTCGGAGGCCGAGGTGTCGCCGGGCAGCAGGAACCCGGGCAGCGCGGCGAGCGCCACGTTGGCGGCCCGGCCCACCCCGGTCTCCAGCATGCCGCCGCACCACACCGGGACGTCGTGCGCGGCGCACACGTCGTGGATGCGCCGGGCCTCCAGATGGCCGCCGACCCGGCCCGGCTTGATGTTGACCACCTGGCAGGCCCCGAGCGCGATCGCGTCGGCGGCGGCGCGGGCCGAGACGATCGACTCGTCCAGGCAGATCGGCGTCGTGATCCGCTCGGCCAGCCGGGCGTGCCCGAGCAGGTCGTCCTGCGCGAACGGCTGCTCGATCAGCAGCAGGCCGAACGGGTCCAGCCCGGCCAGGTGCCGGGCGTCGCCGCGCCCGTAGGCGGTGTTGGCGTCCACCTGGAGCGGGACGTCGCCGAACCGCTCGCGCACGGCCCGGACCGGCTCTACGTCCCAGCCGGGCTCGATCTTCAGCTTGATCCGCAGGTAGCCCGCGTCCAGGTACTCGGCGACGGCGTCCAGCAGCGCCGGGATCGACCCGGTGATGCCCACCGACACCCCGCACGGCACGCTGTCGCGCACCGCCCCGAGCGCGTGGGCCAGCGGGACGCCGCGGGCGCGCAGGTCCGCGTCCAGGACGGCCGTCTCCAGCGCGGCCTTGGCCATCCGGTGCCCCTTGAACGCCGCCAGCGCCGGGGCGACCTTGTGCGCGTCCAGGTCCGCCACGCCGGCCAGCGCCGGGACCAGGAACCGGGCCAGCACGTCGGCGGCGGCGTCGGTGTACTCCGAGGAGTACAGGGGCGCCGTGCCCGCGCCGCACTCGCCCCAGCCCTCGGCCTCGCCGGTGACGACCCGCACCAGCACCGCCCGCCGTACCGTCTCGGTGCCGAACGACGTGCGGAACGGCGTCACGAGCGGCATCTCGACCGTGCGGACCTCCACACCGGTGATCTTCACTCCGTCTCCTGTCTGTCCACGATGTACCAGCCTGTCCGGTCGAAGCCGCGTACCCGGCCACCTTGTTCGAGCAGCTCGCCCAGCACGTCCCGCAGCGCCCTGCGCCAGTCGGCGGCGCGGGCCGGGTCGCTCTCGCGCATCGCCTCGACGTCGCCGGGCACGCCGACCAGGACGGTGGCCGCGCGGGCGTACCGGACCAGCGGCCCGCCCGCCGCCGACGCCTCCAGCGCCACGGCCGCGCCCGCCGCCCTGGCCGCCGCCGCGTCCGCCACGGCCGGACGGCCCGCGCAGGCCGCCTCGACGACGGGCGTCTCCAGCCGCCAGCGGACCAGGACGCGGTCGGTGGCGTCGGCGCGGTTGATGTCGTCGTCCATGGGGCCGTAGAAGTCCGGCAGGTACTCGGCCGGGTCGGCGCCCAGCTTGGCCAGGTTGAAGTAGGCGTTGCGGCGTACCAGCGGGTCGTAGGTCCAGCAGATCTCGCCGACGCCGCGCAGCATCGCCCAGGCCCGCTGGTGCAGCTTCATGGCGAACCCGACGTTGCGGCCCTGCATGCCGGCCAGCACGCCGGCGATGTGACTGTGCAGGGCGGCGCGCGCCGGCGGCGAGAAGAAGCCGAAGCAGGCGCCCACCATCCGGTCGCCGTCGAAGGCGCCGCTCACGTAACTGCCCGCCTTCGACAACGCGCGCAACATGTCGGCCGTCACCGGGGGGTTGTTCTCGCCGGTGCGCCAGATGTGCTCGTACAGGCGGCGGACGGCTTCCAGCTCGCCGACGCTGTCCAGGGGGCGGATGTCGATGCCCGCGCCGTCGGCGGCGGCCTGCGCCGCGGCGCACGCGGCCTCGACGGGCCGGGAGTCGCGACGGTCACGGATGAGATCAGTCACGCCGGTCATGGTCGCAGCCGCCTTCGTCCCGTAGCTGGTCGGCGAGCACCGGGCGGCGGCGTCCGTTTCGTCCGCCCGGACAACAGCGTCCGGGGCCCCCTTGTGAGGGGCGGTCACCGCGCTGCGGCCAGCAGGTCGGCGACCAGGGCCGTCAGCAGCCGGGTGCGGCCCGGCAGCTCCGCGACCAGCACGTGCTCGTCGTCGGCGTGCGCGCCGCCGCCGACCGCGCCCAGGCCGTCCAGGGTGGGGGTGCCCGTCCCGGCGGTGAAGTTGCCGTCGGAGGCCCCGCCCACGGCGACCGAGGCCAGCGGGCCGATCCCGAGGGCGTCGGCGAGCCGGCACGCCCGCTCGAACAGGTCCTTCGACGCCGACGCCGGGAGCGGCGGCCGGTTGGGCCCGCCGCCGACCGTGACGCCCGCGCCGGGCAGCACCGGACGCAGCCCGCGCATCGCCGCGTCCACCCGGTCCTGCTCGCGGGCGTCCCTCACCCGTACGTCCACGTCGAAGCGGGCCCGCGCGGGCACCGTGTTGACCGTGGTGCCCGACTCCAGGCGGGTCGGGGTGACGGTCGTGCCCAGCGCGGGATCGGCCAGCGCCGCCACGGCCGCGACCTGATGGGTCACCTCGACCGTCGCGTTCACGCCGCGTTCCGGCTCCAGCCCGGCGTGCGCGGCCCGGCCCCGCACCAGCACCTCGTACCGGGAGACGCCCTTGCGCTCGGTCTTGAGCGCCCCGCCGGGACCGGCCGCCTCCAGGACCAGCGCCGCCGCGCAGCCGCGGGCCTCGTCCTCGACCAGCCGCCGCGAGGTGGGGGACCCGGGCTCCTCGTCGCCGGTGACCAGGACGGTCACGCCGTCCAGGTCGTCCAGCGCCGCCAGCGCGTGGAAGGCCATCACCAGCCCGGCCTTCATGTCGAAGCAGCCGGGCCCGCGCAGCACCCCGTCGCGCACCTCGAACGGGTGCCGCTCCAGCGAGCCGATCGGCCACACCGTGTCGTGGTGGCCGAGCAGCAGCACCTTGGGCTCGCCGCCGAACCGCCACCGCAGGTGGGTGCGCCCGTCGATGACGACGCGCTCGGCCTCGGCCCCCAGGTGGGCGGCGCCCAGCTCGGCCACGGCCGTGGCGCTGCGGGCGACCGCTGCCAGGTCGCCGGACGGCGACTCACAGCGTACGAGCCGCTCGATGTCGGCGATCATCGCGGCCTCACGGGCCCGGTCGGACGGGGTACGGCGTGGTGTCATGGTGGCTGCCTCCGGTCGGACGGACCGCCCATCATCGTCAACCACGACACGGGCGGGCCTGTCGCCGCGGCCAACATCGGCCCGTCCCGTTGGGCCCCGCCGACGACCGTCCGGCTAGGTGAGGTCGGCGAAGCGTTCGACGTCCTCGGTGCGGCCGGAGACGATGATCACGTCGCCGTACCCCAGCTCGGTGTCGGAACCGGCGTAGGTGAACTCCTCCTCCGCGCTCTTGACCGCCACCACGGTGACGCCGTGCTTGCGGCGCAGGTTGGACCGGCCGAGCGGCACTCCGATGTACTCCTTGGGCGGCCGGGTCTTGGCCATCGCGAAGTTCTCGTCCACCTGCATGAAGTCCAGCATCCGGCCGGTCACCATGTGGGCCACCCGCTCGCCCATGTCGTGCTCGGGGAAGACGACGTGATGGGCGCCGATGCGCCCGAGGATCCGGCCGTGCTGGCGGCTGACGGCCTTGGCCCAGATGTCGTCGATCTCCAGCTCGATCAGCAGCGACGTGGTCAGGATGCTGGCCTCCAGATCGCCGCCGATGGCCACCACCGCCCGGTAGAAGTCGGGCACGCCGAGCTGGCGCAGCGTCTCCAGGTCGGTGGAGTCGGCGGTGGCGATGTGCGTGATCTGCCCGGCCAGGCTCTGGGCGACCTTCGGCCGGTTGTCGATGGCCAGGACCTCGGTGCCGCGCCGGGTGAGCTCCAGGGCGAGCGAGGTGCCGAACCGGCCCAGGCCGATGACCACGACGGGGTCTGTCTTCTTGTCAGCCAACGATGACACGTTCCTCGGGTAGTTCGTAGCGACGGGTGCGCTCCTTCAGGGCGAGCGCGGAACCCAGCGTGAGCGGGCCGATGCGCCCGATGAACATCAGCGCCGCCAGCAGCAGGTGCCCGGCGGGCGTGGTGTCGGCGGTGATGCCGGTGGACAGCCCGTTCGTGCCGAACGCCGAGACCACCTCGAACAGCACCTGGTCCAGGCTGTGGGGCGTGAGGGCGAGCAGCAGGTAGGTGGAGACGGCGACCAGCACGACGCCGATCATGGTGATCGAGATGACCTGGCGCTGCGCGGACTCGGCCAGGCGCCGGTGGCCGATGTTCACCCGGGGCTCGCCCCGCAGCTCGGCCCAGATGATGAACGCCAGCAGCCCGAACGTGGTGACCTTGATGCCGCCCGCCGTGCCGGCGCTGCCGCCGCCGATGAACATCAGCAGGTCGGTGGCGAGCAGGCTGCTCGGGTAGAGCTGGCCGATGTCGAGGCTGTTGAACCCGCCCGACCGCGGCATGACCCCGGTGAAGAACGCGGCCAGCAGCTTGCCGGAGTCGTCGAGCCCGCCGAGCGTCCTGGGGTTGCGCCACTCGGTCACCAGGAAGACCAGCGTCCCCACCGCGAGCAGGACGAGCGTCACCCCGACGGTGACCCGGGTGAGCACCGACCACCGGCTGGGCCGGCGCCAGGCGCGGGCCAGCTCGAACACCACCGGGAAGCCCAGCCCGCCCATGATCACCGCGAACGCGATCGGCAGGCAGATCCACGCGTCGGTGACGAAGCGCATCAGGTTGTCCGGCCACAGCGCGAACCCGGCGTTGTTGAACGCCGACACCGCGTGGAACCAGCCCAGGTACATCGCCCGGCCCAGCGGCTCGCCGTAGCCCGTGACGAAGCGCCCGGTGAGCACGGCGCCGACGATCAGCTCGGAGACCAGGCTGAAGATGACCACGTTGCGCACCACGCGCCGGACGTCGGACATGCTCAGCGTCTTGGTCTCGGCCTGGGCGAACATGCGGGCGCGCAACCCCAGCCGGCCCGCGACCAGCACCGTGAACAGCGTCGCCATCGTCATGATGCCCAGCCCGCCCACCTGGGCCAGCATGGCGATCACCACCTCCCCGGCCACCGACCAGTGGGTGGCGGTGTCCACCACGACCAGGCCGGTCACGCAGGCCGCGGACGTCGCGGTGAACAGCGCGGTCAGCCAGCCGGCCGACTCGCCCGTGGCCGTGGCCATGGGCGAGGTCAGCAGGGCCGTGCCGGTCAGGATGAGGGCCGCGAACCCGGTCGCGATGACCTGCGCCGGATGGTGGAACCGGGACAGGAAGGCGCCCGTCAGCCGCAGGCTTCTCATGGCGCGCCCCCGCCGTGCGCGGCCGTACGGGGGACATGGTGTGAGGCGAGCACCATCAGACGGTAGACCACCCGGCCACCGCTCCGGCACACGCGTCCGCAGACGGGGGCCGGAGCGTGCTCCGAAGGTAACGCGGCTAAAAATGCGACAAAGACGATTCGGCGTCGGGAAAGCCGTGCAGGTCACGTCAGTAGAGTGAAAATCTCGTAGGTGTTCACGAACGGGGCGCGATCGGCATGCTGGGGGAGGACACGCCGTACCCGATGCTGGTCGCCGACGCCTCGGGCGCCGTCGAAGAGGCGAACGCCGCCGCCCGGTCGCTGCTGGGCGACGCGCCGCGGATCGGGCCGGACTGGCTGGCCCGCGCCCACCACGACCTGTGCGCCCGCCTGGCCGCCTCGCCCGACGCCGAAAGCATGCCCGAGCCCGTCCGGGGGCCGGTCGGCGAGCGGGTGTTCGAGGCCCATCCCGTGCGCGCCGGGCGCGACCGCGTCACCTGGTGGCTGGTCGACGTCACCGCGTCGGAACGGGCCATGGAGGTGCTGCGGGGCGAGCGGGACTCGGCCGCGTCCATGGTGGCGGCGGCCACCGAGCTGCTGTCCTCGCTCAACCTCGACCGCTGCCTGGAGGCGGTCGCCCGCCTGGCCGTGACGCACCTCGCCCACGCCGCCCGGGTCGTCGTGCCGTTCGGCTCGCGCCGGTACGAGGTCGCCTACCACGAGGCCGGCGGCGCGGCCGTGCGCCGGAACCTGGACATCGACCCGCGCTCCATGCCGGGGCTGGCCGAGGCGCTGCGGGCCTTCCCGCCGGTGCCCGCCCGCTGGGTGGACCCCGGGCAGGCGCCCGGCTGGGTGCTGGGCGAGGGGCGGCACGACACGCGTTCCGTGGGGGTGATCTCGCTGCCCGGCTACGGCCTGCCCGCGGGGGCGCTGATCCTGCTGCGCTCCTCGGCCGGCTTCTCCGCGGCAGAGGAGGTCTTCGCCCGGCTGTTCGTGGCCCGGGCCGGCACCGCGATCTCCATCGCCCGCGTGTACGCCGAGCAGGGGGCCATCACCGAGACGCTGATGGCCGACCTGCTGCCGCCGATGACGCCGTACCTCGACGTCGCCGACGTGGCGGCCCGCTACCGGGCGGCGGGCCACGGCGCGCTGGTCGGCGGGGACTTCTACGACGTGCACCCGGTCGCCGGATCGGGCGGGGCGGCGCTGGTGGTGCTCGGCGACGTCTCCGGCAAGGGGCTGGAGGCCGCCGTGCTGACCGGCAAGATCCGCAACACGCTGCGCGCCCTGCTGCCGCTGGCCGACGACCACCAGCGCGTGCTGGAACGGCTCAACGAGGTGCTGCTCGCCGGGCCCAGCCCGCGCTACGTCACGCTGGTGCTGGCCGGGGTCGAGCGCCGCGGCCACCGGCTGGAGCTGCGGCTGACCAGCGCCGGCCATCCGCCGCCGATGATCGTCCGCAACGACGGCCGGGTGGAGGACGCCCGCACCCGCGGCACCCTGATCGGCCTGCTCGACGAGATCACCAGCGTCACCGAGACGGTGCTCCTGGCCCCCGGCGAGACGTGCCTGCTCTACAGCGACGGCGTCATCGAGGCCAGGGGCGGCCCGCTGGGCGACGAGATGTTCGGCGACGACCGGCTGCGCGAGGAGCTGCGGCAGTGCGCCGGCATGCCGGCCGCAGCGCTGGCCGAACGCGTCCAGATGCTCGCCTCCCAGTGGGCGGGCGAGCGGGAGCGCGACGACATCGCCATCGTCGCCATCGGCGCGCGCGAGGCCCCCGACGGCCCGGACGGAGGTCTTCCGGCGTGAGCGCTTCCGGCATGCGGGACGAGATCGAGCGCTGCGTCGAGGCGCTACGGGCGGCGGCGACGTCCGGCGACGAGTACGCCGCGATCGACGCCGCGCGGGCCGGTCTCGACGCCGGCGTGCCCCTGGAGACCATGCTCCTGGACGTCGTCGCCGTCGCGCAGGCCCGCGTGGGCCTGGACTGGGCGGCCAACCGGCTCACCGTCGCCCAGGAGCACACGGCCACCGCCGTCCACGAGCGGGTGCTGGCCGTGCTGGCCCACGAGCCGGGCGCGCGCGGCCAGCGCACCGGCCCGGCCAGGGGACGGGTGAGCGTGGCGTGCGTGGACGGCGAGTGGCACACCTTCCCGGCCCGGCTGCTGGCCGAGGTGCTCCGGCTGCGCGGCTGGCAGGTGGACTACCTGGGCGCGCACGTACCGACCGCGCACCTGGTCGTGCACGTGCACAGGACCGCCCCGGCCGCGGTCGCGCTGTCCGGGTCGATCGCCACCCGGCTGCCCGCCGCGCACGCGGCCATCAGCGCCTGCCAGGCGGCGGGCGCGCCCGTGCTCGTCGGCGGCGCCGCCTTCGGGCCCGACGGCCGCTACGCCCGCCTGCTCGGGGCCGACGCCTGGGCGCCCGACGCGCGGGCCGCCGCCGACCTGCTCGACGCCGGGCCGCCGCGCCGGGCCGCGACCGGGCTGAGCCCGGGACGGCCGCCGCACCTGGCCGGTCCCGAGTACACGGCGCTCACCGACGTGGCGCCCGAGCTGGTCAGGGGCGTCATGCGGGAGCTGGACGAGCACGTGCCCGTCACCGGGGGCCAGGAGCCGACCGGCCACACCGCCGAGGACGTCGCCTACGTCGTCGACTACCTCAAGGCCGCCGCCTACGTCGACGACCCCGGCCTGTTCACGTCTTTCATCGGCTGGATGGCGCAGGTGCTGACTGCGCGCGGCGCGCCGGCCCGGGTGCTGGCCGTCACGCTGGACGCCCTGGCCGCCCGCCTGGCCGGCCTGCCGCGCACCCGCGAGCTGCTCGCCCAGGCACTGAACGGGCTGCCCGACGGGCCCCGCTGACCGCCGCCGCGGCTCAGTCGCGCTCCTGCCAGGTGCACAGGCAGGCGTGGTTGCCCTCGGGGTCGGCCAGCACCCAGAACCGCGGCGCCCCGTCGGTGCGCACCAGCCGCCCGCCCGCCGCCAGCGCCGCGTCGATCCGGGGCTGGACCTGCGCGGGCTCCACCCACACGTCGAGGTGCCAGCGCTGGCGGGGCTCCTCGTCGCCGGACGGCTGGAACCACACGCCGGGCAGCGCGCCGGCCGGGTCCTGCAGCTCGCCCCGGTCGTCGGCGGGCACCGCCAGCACCGCCGCCCAGAACGGCCGGACGGTGTCCCGCGCGGGGGTGTCGAGGCCGAGTTCGAGCACCGAGACGGAGGCCGGGTCGAGGCGCACCCCGGCGTCGGCGGCGAGCGTCGTGACCGCGCGCGCCAGCCGCACGTCGCGCTCGGTGACGCCGCCCGCGTCGTGGCTGGACAGCCGGACGTCGACATGGGTGTAGCGCAGGTCGAGATCGGGATGGTGGTCCATCTCCTCGGCCACCGCGCCGATGGCGTCGACGAGTGCGAGCCCGGCCGCGAACGTGCCGGTGTGGAGCCGGGTGTGCAGGCTGCCGAGCAGGTACGCCCACCCCGCCGGCCCCTCCTGTGCGATCTGCGCTCCGGTCAGCTTGGCCATACGGCCATTCTCGCAGCACTCACCTTCTGACTTCCCCGCGACTGAGGTAAGGGCACCAGATCCGCCAGGCGGCAGACAGTCTGCGCATGCTCGGCTACCGTCCGCAGTATGGCGTACGACGACGAGCAGGAAGAGCGTCCGGTGTGCGGCATCTGCATGGGTGCCGGCGGGGAGTGGATCGACCGGAACGGCGACTCGAAGAAGCAGTCCACATGGGTGTCGTGCAAGTCCTGCAGCGGGACCGGCCGTAAGTGACGGACCCGATCACCTGCCCCGAATGCCGGGGCCGCCGCGGCGTGCAGCTCGGCGAGCTGTTCCTTTCCTGCACGTTCTGCGGCGGCCTCGGCCAGGTGGGCGGCGAGAACGAGCCCGCCGAGCGCGGCGCGGAACCGCCCCCGGACGGCCCGCCGCCGGCCTGGCAGCACAACGTATGGTCCGACCCGTGGATCGCCGAGACGCTGAAATGCCGCTTCTGCCTCGGCTCGAAGAAGGTGACCCACATCGAAGCGGGCACGCTGGTCATCGTGCCATGCAGGTGTGCCGACGACTGATTCCGCAGCCGGACGTCCTGGATGTCAGTCGAGGCAGAACTCGTTGCCCTCGGGGTCGGTCATCACGATGTGGCCGGCGGCGAACGGGGGCTCGGGCTCGTGTCGCCGCACCCGTGTCGCGCCCAGCCCGGCCAGCCGCTCGCACTCGGCCTCCAGCGCCGCCATGCGCTCCTCGCCGTGCAGCCCGGGAGCCGCCCGGACGTCGAGGTGCACGCGGTTCTTGGCGGATCTGCCCTCCGGCACCCGCTGGAAGAACACCCGGGGGCCCCGGCCGTCGGGGTCCTCGATGGCCGACCGTGTGTCGCGCTCCTCCTCGGGGACGCCCATCCCGGCCAGGAAGTCGTCCCAGGCGGCCAGCGGGTCGGCGCCCTGCGGCAGCTCGACCCCCGGCGGGCCGGGGTGGACGTAGCCCAGCGCGTCACGCCAGAACGTCGACAGCGCCTTCGGGTCGTGGGCGTCGAAGGTGATCTGGACATGGCGGCTCATATGAATCACTCCGTTCGGTGCGGGAAGAGGTTCCCGGGGACACTGTGACATCACCGGCGGACAGGATCGGTCCGCTGCCGTCCCAGTGCCGCGGCCTCCTCACGCAGCCACCCGACCAGCGTCGGCACCAGCGGGTGGTCGCGCCGCAGGGCGGTGGCGATCCCGATGTAGCGGGCCGGACGCGGCGGGTTCAGCGGCACGACGGCCAGGCCGGGCGTGTCGCGCGCCAGGCAGATGGACGGCACCAGGCTGACGCCCAGCCCGGCCGCCGTGAGCGCCTGCGCCAGGTGGTAGTCGGTGGTGGAGCCGCTGACCCGCAGTTCGAACCCGGCCGCGGCGGCGTACCCGCGCAGGAACGCCTCGGTCTTGGAGCAGCCGATCACCCACGGCTGCTCGGCCAGCTCGGTCAGGTCCAGCGACGCCCGGCCGGCCAGCGGATGGGCGGCCGGCAGCGCCACCGACAGCGGGTCCTCGGCCAGCGGCGTCCAGGCCAGCCCCGTGCGGTCGCCGGGCAGCACCGGCAGCGGCCCGTCGAAGTGGTAGGCGATCGACAGGTCCGCCTCGCCGCGCCGGACCAGCGGCAGGCTGTCCTCCGGCTCCCGCTCGACCACGTTCGTCGCGACGTCGGGATGGGCGGCGACGAACCGCGCCAGCACGCCGGGCAGCAGCGCGCGGCCGCCGCTGGTGAAGGTGGCCACGGTCAGCCGCCGGCGCCCCGAGGCCAGCTCGTCGATCCGCTCCCGGGCGTGCCGCAGCTCGGCCGCGATCGTCTCGGCCGTCTCCACCAGCAGCCGGCCCGGCTCGGTGAGGACCACGCCGCGGGTGCTGCGGGTGACGACCGGGGTGCCGAGCTGCCGTTCCAGCGCGGCGATCTGCTGCGAGACGGCGGACGGCGTGAGCAGCATCGCGGCCGCCGCCCGGTTGAAGCTGCCGTGCGCGGCCACCTCCCGCAGCACCCGGAGCCGATGGGCGTCGATCAACAGTTCTCCTTAACACGAGGCCAGCAAGTCACCACTACCACTGCTGACGCCGTCCGGGCCAGTCTTGGCCGCATGCGACACATCTGCGTCATCGGCGGCAACCGCTACTTCGGCCGCCGCCTGATCCGCCTGCTGCTGGCCGGCGGGGACCGCGTGACCGTGGTCAACCGGGGCTCGGCCGCGCCGCCGTCCGGGGCCGGGCACGTCGTCGCCGACCGGGCGGACGCGGCGGCCCTCGCCCGCGCCCTGGGCGGCCGGGCCTTCGACGCCGTCGTGGACCAGGTCTGCTACACGCCCTCGCATGCCGACGTCGCCCGCCGGGTCTTCGCCGGCCGCACCGCCCGCTACGTGATGACCTCCACCATGGAGGTCTACGACCCGGCCACCTCGCCGTCCCTGCTGCCCCCGGCCGCGGCCCCGGTCCGCGAGGAGACGGTCGAGGCCGCGTCCTGGCCGGTGGACCGCGGCCTGCCGTGGGGATCGCCGGACGCCCTGTCCCGGCTGCTCGGCGAGGCGGCCGCGTACGCGGAGGGCAAACGCCAGGCCGAGGCCGTGTTCGCCCGGGACCCGGCCTTCCCGTTCCTCGCCGTGCGCAGCGCCCACGTGCTCGGCGGCGGGAACGCCGACTTCACCGGACGGCTGCGCCACTACGTGGACCGCGTGCGCGCCGGGCTGCCGGTCGCCGTGCACCGCGACCCGGCCCCCACGTCGTTCGTCCACCACGCGGAGATCGCCGCGTTCCTGCACTGGACGGCGACGGGCACCGACGTCACCGGCGCGCTCAACGCCGCCTCCCGCGACACGCTGACCGTCACCGGCCTGTGCGCGGCCGTCGCCGCCGCGACCGGCTCGCCGGCGCCCGTCCACCGCGTGGTGACCGGCGGCGAGCCCGCCTCCCCGTTCTCCTTCGACCGCTCCTACGCCGTCGACGCCGGCCGGGCCGCCGCGCTCGGCTTCACGTTCACCGACGTCGCGGCCTGGCTGCCGCGAGCCGTCGCCGACCTCCTCCCGGAAGGCTGACCGACCATGATCACCCGCCGCATCGGAACCGCCGAGGTCGGCGCCGTCGGCCTGGGCGCCATGCCGCTGTCCATCGAGGGCCGTCCGGACCGCGCCCGCGCGATCGCCACCGTGCACGCCGCCCTGGACGCGGGCCTCACCCTGATCGACACGGCCGACTCCTACCACTGGCACGCCGGCGAGCGCGGCCACAACGAGGAGCTCGTCGCCGAGGCGCTGGCCACCTGGTCCGGCGACGCCTCCGGCGTGCTGGTCGCCACGAAGGGCGGGCGCGGCCGTCCCGGCGACGGCTCCTGGACGGTCGACGGCCGTCCCGACCGCCTCAGGGCCGCCTGCGAGGGCTCACTGCGCCGCCTGCGCGTCGAGGCGATCGGCCTCTACCAGCTGCACAAGCCCGACCCGGACGTCCCGTGGGCGGAGTCGGTGGGCGCGCTGCGCGACCTCCTCGACGCGGGCCTCATCCGCGCGGCCGGCGTCTCCAACGTGACCTGCGAGCAGATCCACGAGGCCAGGGCCGTCCTCGGCGACTCCCTGATCTCGGTGCAGAACCGCTACAGCCCTCAACACCGCGACAGCCTGCCCGAGCTGCGGCTGTGCGACCGCCTCGGCATCGCCTTCCTGCCGTGGAGCCCCCTCGGCGGCATCGCCCGCAGCGCCCTGGACGGTCCCGGCGCCGCCCCGCCCCGCACCCCCTTCCACGAGGTGGCCGAGGAACGCGGCCGCACCCCGCAGCAGGTCTGCCTGGCCTGGCACCTGGCCCACTCCGAGCACGTCGTCCCCATCCCGGGCGCCACGCGGCCGGAGTCGGTGCGGGCGTCGGCGGAGGCGACGGCCCTGACGCTGACCGAGGACGAGCTGCGGCGGCTGAATATGACCTGACGTAGCCGAATGACTACCCTGCGCTTGCCGGGCGGGGCCGCGGCGTGCTGACCTGGCCGCGTGAGCTCATGCCAGGACCGTGCGGTCCACGAGGTGCGCACCCTGATGGACCGGGGCGTCGCGGCCGAGCACGTCGGCGCGGCCGTGTCCGCCGCCATCGCCCCGCTGCTGCCGCACGACGCGCTGAGGCTGGTCGGCACCAGCCCGGCGACCGGGCTCGGGCAGGGCTCGTTCAGCTTCTGGCACCGCTACGAACGCGAGCTGGCCGTCTCCCTGCTCGCCCACCGCCGCGCCCACGGCGACCCGTGCCGGCCCGCGTCGCTGGCCCGGCTGCGGGTGCCGGTCGCGGTGGCCGGCGCCGAGGAGGGGACGCGGCGGGCGTTCGCGGCCTGTGGCGCCTCCTGCGAGCTGCGGCTGCTGCTGCGTGACGGGCGCGGCGGCGTGTGGGGCCTGCTCGGGCTGGTCCGGGCCTGCGACGCCGCGCCGTTCACCGAGGACGACCGGCACAGGGCCACGCTGCTCGCCCCGGCCCTGATGACCGCGCTGCGCAGGTACGTCACCGCCGCCCCGCTCGCCCCCACCGTGCCCGCCCTGCCCGCCGGGGTGATCGTCGTCGGCCCCGACCGCGGCGTCCGCGCCGTGACGCCGCAGGCCCACGCGTGGCTCGACCTGCTGCGCCGCCCCGACCGGCACGGCGCGCACGCCTGGCTGGCCGACACGTTCGTCACGGCCCTGGCCGCCGACGCCGCCGAGCACGCGCGCGGCGTGGACGCCGACCGGCCGATCATCTGCGCCCCGGCGGCCCGGTACGGCCGCTGGCTCGCCGTCGAGGGCCAGGCCCTGGACGAGGACGGCACGGGCGAGGTGGCCGTGGTGATCCAGGCGGCGACCGGCGGCCTGCTGCTGCCCTCGTTCTGCGACTGGCACGCCCTCACCCCGCGCGAACGCGGCGTCCTCGACCTGCTGTGCGCCGGAGCCGCGCCGAAGCAGATCGCCCGGCTGCTCGACCTGTCCGGGCACACCGTGCACGACCACCTCAAAGCGATCTTCCGCAAGACCGGCGCGAGCGGCCGGGACGAGCTCATGGCCGCCTTCACCGCCTGACCGCCATCCCCAACACCGGGGGGCTGCCCGCGCCGCCGCCCCGCCCGACCATGAGGGAGTACGCAGCACCACCAAGGGGAGGCACCCGTGACCCAGATCTCAACCCCCGCCCGCCGCCAGGTCGAGCGCTTCCTGGACTTCTCCGACCACGTCGGGGGCCTGGAGGAGGCCGACGTGCTGGCCCTCCTGCGCGACCACGACATCACCACGCTGGAGCAGCTCGTCGCCAAGGCGGTCAGGGCGCCGCGCTCGGCCAAGCCCGTTCCGGCGGACCCCGCCAGGGCGCTGACCCGGTCCGGGGCCGCGACAGCGCTCGCCGCCGCGCCCATCACCCACCCCGCGCCCGCCATGGCGGTGGTCGTGGACGGCGTCGAGCACGACCCGGCGGACCTGGCCCGGTTCGACGGCCGTCCGCTGACCTACCTCTACCACCCCGAGCGCCTGACGGCGGTCACCGACGACACCGCGGTCAACGGCGCGCTGTGGGCCGCGGCGCTGCTGCGCGACCCGCGTCCGGCCACGCGGGGCGAGGTGCAGATGTTCGAGCACGTCGAGTACGCCGGTGACTGGTTCTGGTGCCCGGCCCGCCAGGCCTACAACGACCTGACCGACGTCCACCACGGGCCGCTGCACCTGCACGACTGGAACGACGTCATCAGCTCCATGGGCGGCACGAACTGCACGGTCCGCTACTACGAGCACATCAACTTCGGCGGCAGCTCGCTGATCGTGCCGCCCTTCTCCGACATCCCGAACCTCGTCCCCAGCGGGTGGAACGACCGGATCTCCTCGGTCTGGAACCACGGCTGACCCTTCGTCCACCGGCCCTCCCCGGCGGACGGCGGCGCCGCGTACCCACGGGTGCGCGGCGCCGTCGCGGTTCAGGCGGCCCGGGTGCGGTGCGAGCGGAGCGCGGCCAGGACGCCTGCGGGGTTGACGATGCCATAGCCGTAGTCGTGGTCGAAACCGACCGTGCTGCGGTCCTCGGCGGTGCGGTTGAGCAGCGTGCGAAGCTGCGCGGGCGACAACTTGGTGGACGGGTGGCGGGTGCGCAGGGCGGCGATGACGCCGGCCACCACGGGGCAGGAGGTGGAGGTGCCGGTGTCGGGCGTGCCGGGGCCGCTGGCCTCGGAGCCGGCGTAGTGGGTGTAGGCGGCCAGGTCGGGCTTGTGGTCGCCCAGCCGGGCCGGCCCCTGCGAGGAGTAGCCGACGCGCTCGCCGTGGGTGTCGACCCCGGCCACCGTGACCACCTTCGGATGGCCGTTGCCGCCCACGATGTCGGTGAACCCGCAGCTCGCCGCCGGGCAGTCGCGCCCGCAGTTGCCCGCCGCGAACACGATGTCGGCCCCGGCGTGCTCCAGGCTGGAGATCATGACGTTGAACGGGTGCATCGGGTTGTCGGAGTAGTTGCCGGGATGGCCGGGCGGGAAGTCCTGCTCCGGGTTGTACAGGCCCCAGCTGTTGCTGACGACCAGCGAGCGGGACTCGGCCGGCATGGCCTCCAGGAGCCCGCGCAGGTGGGTGTAGGCGGCCACGGCGTCGGACAGCATGCCCTCGACCGTGCCCTTCCTGCTCTGCAGGACGGCGATGTCGAGCAGCGTCGAGCGCGGGGCGGCGAGCTGGGTGTTGAAGGCGCACAGGCTGCCGTGCTCCACCGGGTAGCGCCCCGGTGTGGGCGTGACGCCGGGCGGGGCCCAGCTGTGCCCGGCGTCGAGGGTGACCTGGCGGCCGAGCTTGGTGCTCACGTGGTCGGCGTTGACGCCGCCGTCCACCACCGCCAGGTTGACGCCGTGGCCGTCGTAGCCGGCCGCGCGCAGGTCGGAGGCGTGCAGCAGCCGTTCGACGTCGTGCCAGTCGCCTACCGGGCCGGTGTCGGCGCAGGTCAGGTTGGGATGGATGGACGGGTCGGCGAACACGCCGACGACCTCGCGTACGGACGACGACAACAACGCCAGCCTGGACGGCAGGTCGTCGTCGGAGAGCTCGCCGCGCACGAGCACGCTGGCGTGCTCGGCCGACAGGGAGAAGCCCAGCGGCCGGTTGATCGACGACAGCAGGCCGCCTGAGGGCGCGGCGGGCAGCGCGCGCGGCAGGGCCAGCGGGGCGAACGCCTGGTCCAGGACGATTCCCGGCAGCTCTCCTGCCACGTCGGCGACCGTGGCGGTAACGCCGGGGTCGAGGACGGCTTCGACGGTTTCACGGGCGGGGCGGAGCTGGATCAGGACACGCAAAGCTCCACCTCCTTCCTCGGGACGGGGATGGGACACTCGTTGCTTCCCCTTGTAAATACCCGTTGTAGTGAATTAACTACTTACAGTAGTGTCAGCACTTCATTGCTCCCGAGGTCACCTCTTTGTCGCCGTCCAGCACCGTCGCTCGGGATGGTCGTGTGCGGCGGGTCGCGGTCTGGGCGAGGAGCGCGCCGGACAGCACGATCACGCCGCCCGCGATCTGCAGCCCGCCCAGGCCCTCGCCGAGCACCCCCCAGGCCGCCAGCGCGCCGCCGATGACCTCCAGCGACGCCACCGTGGCGCCCACGGCGGCCGACAACCGCCGCACCGCGTTCACCCCGAGGATGTAGGCCACCACGCTGGCGACCACCACCATCCACGCGAAGGCCACCGGCACGGGCAGCGTCAGGGCGCCGGGCGCGGGAGTGGCGGACATCGTGAACGCCTCCCACCGCAGCCCCCACGGGCGGGCGACCGGGACCAGCGCGACGGCCGCGCCCGCCATGCCCCAGGCGACCAGCCCGAGCGGGTCGACGTCGTCCCCGAAGCTGTCGTTCATCAGGAAGTATCCGGCGGAGCAGGCCGCGGCCAGCAGGCCGAGGGCCAGGCCCAGCGCGTCCAGCCGCAGGTCGTGCCAGACCTCGGCGACGATCCCGAGGCCGGCCAGGGCGACGAGCGCCCCCGCGTAGGCCGCCCGGGGCAGCCGGACCCTCCGGACCAGCCGCACCCAGGCCGCCACCATCACCGGGGCCATGTAGACCAGCAGCAGGGCGACCCCCACGGGCAGACGGGTGATCGCCGCGAAGTACAGCGACTGCACCCCGGCCACCGCCACGACCGCGTACAGCGCGAAGAACGGCCACCTGGCCCGCGGGATGCGCAACGCCGCGGGCCGGACCACGGCCAGCACGCCCAGCAGCAGGAGCCCGGCCGCCGCCATCCTCGCCCACACTGCCTCGATCGGCGTCAGCCCGGCCGCGACGAGGTACTTGGCCATCGGCCCCGAGAACGCGAAACACGACGAGGACCCGAACGCGAGCGCGAGCCCCGCATACCTCATACCGCACCACCAGCGCCGTCACCACTGCCTGACAGGAAGCCACGACCCTGACACGCGCCCCGGCGCGGGCGCAACGCGATTACCGGCCCTCAGCCGGTGGTCGTAGTCCCCGGGTGGCAGAGGCGGGGCGGCGATTCGGATCTTCGGCCGATGGGCGGCGGGAGCAGGCTCCTGAACACTTGGCGGGGCCCGCCCCCGGAGGAAGGTCCGCCCGTGTTCCGACAGCTCGACGACCGCGTCACGTCGATCGTCTACATCGTCCTCGTGCTCGCCGTCTCGGCGGCCACCGCGCGCGTCGCGGACGGGCTCGTCCTGGCCCTGTCGCCGCTGCTCACCGTGCTGGTGCTGCTGTTCGTCGTCACCCGGGAGGGGTTCTCCAGGGACGGGCTGCGCCGCCTCGGCCTCGGCCGGGCCGGGTTGCGCGCCTGGCCGGCCGCCGTCGCCGCCACCGCCGGGGTGTGCCTGCTGGCCACCGCGGGCGCGGTCGTCCTGGGGTTCGGACGGTTCACCGCGCCGCGGGGCGACTGGGCGCAGTCGGTGGCGGCCGTGCTCGTCACCGGGCCGATCCTGGCCTTCGCCGAGGAGATCGGCTGGCGGGGCTACCTGCAGCCGCGGCTCGCCTGGCTGGGGGAGCGCACGTCCATGCTCGTCGCCGGGGTGGTGTGGATCGCCTGGCATCTGCCGTACATCCTGTTCACGCCGTACTACCACGCCGAGGGGGCGCGGGCCGTCGTGCTGCCGCTGTTCGGCGGGTCGGTGATCGCGTTCTCGTTCCTCTTCGGGTACCTGCGGGTCATGTCCGGCAGCGTGTGGCCGGCCGTGCTGGCCCACTTCGCGCACAACGCGACGTTCGCCCTGCTGCTGGAGCACGCCGTCGTCACCGACCGGCCCGTGGTGGTGGCCGAGTACCTGGCCGGCGACACCGGGCTGTTCGTCCTGGCGGGCACGGCGGCCTGCGCCCTCGCGGCCGGGATCGCCCGTTCCGCCGGAGGCCGCCACCGCTCCGGGCGGCCGGCCTCTAGCATTCCTCTGTGACCACCTACGACGACCATGACACGTTCGAGCACCTGAACGTCTCGGCCCTGCCGCAACGACAGCAGCGGATCCTGGCCACGATCCGCGACTGGGTGGTCGGACACGGATACCCGCCGAGCACCCGCGAGCTGGCCCAGGCGGTAGGGCTGCGCTCGCCCTCGTCGGTCTCGAAACACCTGAGGAGCCTGGAGGAGCAGGGCTTCCTCAGCCGTGGCGCGACGATGACCCGCCCGATCGACGTGCGCCTGTTCCTGCGGCCGCCGTCGGCCGAGCCGCCCGCCGAGCTGGTGAGCGTCCCCGTGGTCGGCGACATCGCCGCGGGCACGCCCATCCTGGCCGACGAGCACCTCGACGACACCCTGACCCTGCCCCGCGACCTCACCGGCCGCGGCACCGTGTTCGGCCTGCGGGTGCGTGGCGACTCGATGATCGACGCGGCCATCTGCGACGGCGACATCGTGGTGGTGCGGCAGCAGCCCGAGGCGCACTCGGGGCAGATCGTCGCCGCCATGATCGACGGCGAGGCCACCGTGAAGGTCTACCGGCGGCGCGACGGGCACGTCCTGCTCGAACCGCGCAACCCCCGCTACGACGTCATCGACGGCGACCGGGCCGTGGTGCTGGGGATCGTGGTCTCGGTGATCCGCAGCGTGTGACCGGCAGCGTGTGACGCGGCGGCGTCAGGACCGGGAGGCCAGGAGCCGTTCGTGGTTGGCGGTGGTCGACAACGAGCGGAGGTCGGCGCGGTCCAGGTAGATCGCGCCGTTCAGGTGGTCGGTCTCGTGCTGGGCGATGCGGGCCGGCCAGCCGGACAGCTCCTTCTCGTACGGGCGGCCGTCCCCGTCGAGGGCCGACAGCCGTACCCGCGCGTGCCTGGGCACGACGGCGGTCAGCCCCTCCACGCTGAGGCACCCCTCGTAGAACGCGCGAAAGCCGGGGCCGAGGGGCGTCACGACGGGGTTGACCAGCTCCAGGGGCGGCTGCGGAACGCGTTCGCGCTCGGCGGCCAGGTCGGCCGGCAGCTCGGCCGGGTCCTCGATGACCGCCAGCGCCAGCGGGATGCCGACCTGCGGCGCGGCCAGGCCCACGCCCACGCCCGGCAGGTGCCGGAACATCGCGTCGAGCAGGTCGCGCAGGAGCGCGTCGGAGAGCTGGCCGTCGTACGGCTCGGCGGTCCGGCGCAGCACGGGGTCGCCGATCTGGGTGACCGACCAGGGCCTGGGGGAGGCGAGCAGGGCGTGCACCCGCTCGGTCAGCTCCTCGGCGCTCGGGCCGGTGCCGTTCAGGGGGCTCATGGGGGTCCTTCCGCTCGACGTCGCTCGCTCAGCAGACGGTAGAGCATGCGCGGTGACCCGGTTTCGGCGGGTAAAGAGGGCTAGAAACATTCATAGAGTAGTTGATCCACTGCAATGGGTAATGATCGCTGCGGATGATCACGTAACGTCGCAGGGAGACACCCATGTGCAAGAGAACGATCGCCGTCCTCGGCCTGGCCGCAACGGGGCTGCTGACGGCGGCGGGCCCGGCGGCGGCCGAGGACGGCAGCAGGGCCGCCGCTCCGTGCGTCGCCGCCCAGCTGGAGATCACCGGCGGGCCCTCGGTCGCGGCGGGCGCGCTGCTCGACACCTCGGCCGTGCGGACGTTCCTGCAGGGGCTCGTCCGCCCGGCGGATCGGCCCGGGGCGCTCCCGCGTTCGGCGGACGCGTCGTTCGCCGAGGCCGCCGAGTTCCCCGGCGTGCTCGACGCCTTCCTGCTCGACGTCGAGCAGGAGATCGGGGTGAGCAGGCCGGACGGCGGCACGGAGGAGGCCCGGCTGACCGCGGCGGACGGCGACACGCCGGCCCGGCGGATCCTGGAACCGCTCGTCGCCGCCGCCCTGGACTGCGCCCCGGCCACCGGCACGTCGGCCACCGGAACGTCGGACACCGGAACGTCGGACACCGGCACGTCGGGCACCGGCACGTCGGACACCGGCGCGTCGGACATCGGTACGTGGGGCATCGGCGCGTCGGGGACCGGCTGGGCGGAGACCGGGCTGCCGGACGCCGGCTCGTCGGCCGAGGCGGAGCCGGCGTCCCTGCTGGACGCCGCGGGAGCCACGGCGGTGCTCGAAGCGCTGGTCAACCGGCCCGAGACGTGCGTCACCGACGGCACCTCGACCATCCGCGCCGGCGAGGACGGCATGTCGGTCACGAGCTCGTCGTCCCGGGTGTCGCTGCTCGACGCGCTCGGCGTCAGAAGGACGCTGGACGTCCTGACCGGCCGGCCCTCGGCGGCCTGCCCCGCTGCCGACGTGCCCCTGTCGGCGGCGACCACCGAGCAGGACCGGCCGAGGTCGCTCCTGAGCGGCCTCGGTCTCGGGGCGCTGTTCTCCAGGCTCCTGGGCTGAGACACCCCCGGAGGCCGCCCCCGCGCCGGGGTTTTGCGCGGGACCGGTCGGGGTTTCCGCATCGGACCGGCCGGGGTTTGCGCGCGGGACCTACTGGGCTTTTCGTGCGGGACCGGACGGGGCCGGGATCGCGTGGTAGGTTGCGGGCGAGCCTTGATCCTTTAGGAGAAGGGGGTAGCAGCCGTGACAGGCACCGGCGACGAGACCGTCCACCCGACGGCGTGGCAGGCGGCGTGGGAGGTGCTGGCCCCCGTCACGGACATGGTCACCCCGATGGCCGTGCGCGTCGCGGCCACCCTGCGCCTGACCGATCTGATGGGCGCCGACGAGCTGCCCGTCGAGGAGCTGGCCCGCCGGTCGGGCGCCGACGCCGACGCCCTGGGCCGGCTGCTGCGCCACCTCTCCTGCCACGGCGTCTACGCCGAACGGGAGCCCGGCGTGTTCGCGGTCAACGAGCCCGCCGCGCTGCTGGCCGCCGGCCACCCCTCCATGATGCGCGACCGGCTCGACCTCGACGGCTTCGGCGGGCAGATGGACGTCGCGTTCACCGGCCTGCTGCACACCGTCCGCACCGGGCGGCCCGCATGGGAGAGCGTCCACGGCGCCCCGATCTGGCGCCATCTCGCCGCCCACCGGCAGGTCGGCGAGTCGTTCGACGCCCTGATGGCCACCGGCGCCGACGACCTCACCGACGCGGCCGAGGGGTACGACTGGTCCGGCGTACGGCACGTGGTCGACGTCGGCGGCGGCACCGGCGCGCTGATCGCCGAGATGCTGAGCGCCCACCCGGGGCTGCGGGCCACGCTCGTCGACCTGCCGGACACGCTGGAGCGGGGCCGCCGGTACCTGACCGGGCTCGGGCTGGACGGGCGGTGCGCGTTCGCCGGCCAGAGCTTCTTCGAGCCGCTGCCCCCCGGCGGCGACGTCTACGTGCTCAGGCGCGTGATCCACGACTGGGACGACGCCGACGCCGAGCGCGTCCTGCGGCGCTGCGCCGACGCGGCCGGGCCGCACGGACGGGTCGTCGTGATCGAGTCCCGGGGCGGCGCCGACGACGACCCGGCCATGTTCGCCGAGATGGACCTGCGCATGCTCGTGATCAGCGGCGGCCGGGAGCGCACCGTCGCCGATTACACCACGCTCGCCGACGCGGCCGGGCTCGACGTGGCCGGGGTGCGTCACACGCCGCTCGGCAACGTCGTCCTCGACTGCGTCCCCCGAAGCGGCTGACCGGGCTCTCCTCCGGCACGGCCCCGCGTGGTGACATACTCGATCATCCGCACGCGAAGGAGACCACGGTGACCATCGAATGGGCCGCGCTGTCCGCCACGGACCTGCCGGCGATCGCCGAGCTGGCCGGCAGGTGCGCGGCACGCGACGGCGGGCTCCCGGCCACCGCGTCGCCCTCCTTCCTGGAACGCCGGTACGTCACGGACACCGCGGTGGGCGCGTTCACGGAGGGGCGGCTGGTGGCCTGCGGGGCCGTGCGGCCGGTGGGCGAGACGTCGGCGGCGACCGGCCTGGTCGACCCCGGCCACCGGGGACGGGGGCTGGGGTCCGGCCTGCTCGACCGGCTGGCCGCCGAGCCCGGGAAGGCACGGCTGGAGACCGAGTCGCTGACCCCGCAGGCGCACGAGCTCTTCCTGGCGCGCGGCTTCCGCCAGGCGTTCGCCGAGGACGTCTTCCGGCGCGACCTGACCCGGCCGCTGCCGGACGTCCCGATGCCGGCGCAGGTGACGGTCGAGGAGTGGTCCCCACTCACCGAAGGGGCCTTTCACCAGGCGTACTCGGCGTCCTTCGCAGACCGTCCGGGCTTCCCCGGGTGGACGCGGGAGCAGTGGGTGGACTGGCTGGTCGACGACGAGTTCCTGCCGGGGTGCTCGCTGGTGGCGTTCGAGGGCGACGTCGCCGTCGGCTTCGTGACGTGCGCGGAGGAGTTCCTGATCCAGGTCGGGGCCGTGCCCGGGTGGCGGCGGCGCGGGCTGGCGCGGGCGCTCGCCGTCGCGGCGCTCGGCCGGATGCGCGAGGGCGGCGCCGACCAGGTCTTCCTGGACGTCAACGTCAACAACCCGGCCTCGGCCGCGCTCTTCGGCGGTCTGGGGTTCGAGAAGATCGCCCGCCGCGCCCGTTACGAGTAGGTCCGTCAGGGGGGCGGGGGTCGTCGGCGTCTTAACCGGACGTTAGGGTTCCCGCAGTTCGTCGCTATCGTCCCGGCGGCCACTCTGGGAGGCGTCAGGACGACGACCGAACGACGGAGTGATTCCGCATGCGTAAGCCTATGATCATCGCTGGACTGGCCACGGCCGGCGTGCTCGCCGCCGGCGTCGGCACCGCCTTCGCCACCGCCTCCACCCCCACCGCTGCCGCCGCGTCCGCGCCCGCTCCGGCGGTCCCCCGGGAGCAGGCCGAGAAGACGGCGCTGGAGAAGGTGCCGGGCGGCAAGGTCACCTCGGCCGAGCTGGAGAACGAGGACGCCGGCCAGGTCTGGGAGATCGACATCGACGCCGCCGACGGCACCGAGCGCGAGATCACCGTGGACGCCGCCAAGGGCACCGTCCTCGCCGACGAGACCGACGACGAGGCTGACGACCACGGTGACGACCAGGCCGACGACCGCTCGGGCGACAGCACGGACGCCCAGAAGACCGACCAGACCAACGACCAGACCGCCAAGAGCGACGACGACGCCGACGACCACGGCAAGACCGCCAAGAGCGACGACGACGCCGACGACCACGGCAAGACCGGCAGCGACGACGACGGCGACGACGACTGAGCGACGCCGACCGGCCGTCCCGACCGGACACTGATCCCGGCGCGTGTTGGGCGGCGGGATCTGGCCGAACGCCGGCCCATCTGGAGGCTAGTGCAGGTGGGCCAGCCAGCGGCCGTGCGTCGGCCGGCAGTGGGCGGCCGTGAATCCGGCGTTCGCGGCCAGGCGCTCGATGTCGGCCGCCGAGACGGTCGCCCAGCCGAACCAGTCCCCGGCGCGCACGCCCACCCGCAGCCGTACCCGGTCGACCCGGCTGCGCGTCCAGGGCGGCGCGAGCTCGGCCAGGACGGTGCCGCCCGGCCGTACGAGCTGCCGGACCCGCCGTAGCAGCGCCGCGGGGTCGCCGCCGATGCCGATGTTGCCGTCGGCGAGCAACGCCGTCGCCCACTGGCCGGTGCCGGGGACGTCGTCGAAGACGTCCCGCAGGAGGGCGAATCCGCCCGCCCGGCGGGTCAGGGCGACGGCGTGCGGCGTGACGTCGATGCCGAGCGAGGCGACGCCGCGCCGGGTCAGCGCCGCCGTGAGCCGGCCGGGGCCGGAGCCGATGTCCAGCGTGGGGCTGCGGCAGCGGCTCAGGATCTCCTCGTCGCCGTCGATCGGCGCGAACCAGCGCGCGGCCGCCAGCTCGGCGCGGGTGCCGTCCAGGTACTCGATCTCGGCGCGCTCACCCGCGAGCGCGGCCGCATAGATCTCCCCGATCACCGGTGCAGCGTTCTGAGGGTGGTGGCGAAGCAGGAGGCGGGGGACTGGCGGGCCACCTCGGTCGCGGCTGTGGCGGTGTCGACGTCGATCAGCTCGGGCAGGTGGTGGACGGCCAGCCCGGCGCGGACGAGCCGGTCGAGCTGGAACTTGCCGGTCTCCGGGTGCGACATGGGTACCCCGAGCAGCAGCGCCGGGTCCGGCCGCCGCAGCCCCAGCAGCCAGAAGCCGCCGTCGGCCGCCGGGCCGTACACCGCGTCGTGGTCGGCCAGCGCCTCCCCGGCCTCGCGCAGCAGCTCGGGCGTGACCTGCGGGGTGTCCATGCCGATGAGCACGACGGGCCCGGGCCGCAGCCGGTGGGCGTCGGTGAAGGCCGCCGCGAGGCGCTCGTCCAGGCCGGCGCCGCGTTGCGGGATCACCACGAAACCGGGGGGCAGCCAGCGGCCCGGCAGGCCGTCCAGGGCGAGGACCCGCTGGGCGGCGGGGGTCGCGGCGACGGCGCGCAGGCTGTCGCGGAGCGCGGCCTCGGCCAGCGCGGCGGCCTCGGCCGGACTGTACGGGGGCGTCAGCCGGGTCTTGACGCGCCCGGCCACGGGCTCCTTGGCGATGAGCACGATCTGCGGCAGGTGCTCGAACGTGGGACGACTCAGCTTCCTCAGTCCTTCCGTGCCGATGACAGCAGGTGATCGCCGCGGGACCGCCGTACGGCCCAGCCGGCCAGCACGGCGAGGGCAGCCGCGGCGTACGCGGGGGTGCCGGGGGTGCCCGGGGCCGCCGGGCCGGCGGTGTAGGCGACCGCGCCGGCCAGGGCGACGCCCAGCCACTCCCACCGTCCGTCCAGCGCGGCCAGGGCGACGACGAGCAGCGCGTACCAGGAGTAGCCGGGGGTGAACAGCAGCAGGAGGGAGCCGCTGACCAGCAGCGCGCCGCGCCAGGGCCGGTCGGCGTCGCCGTACCGCAGGACGGCCAGGACGACCAGGACGAGCAGCGCGACCGCGGCCCAGGGCGCCCACCCGTCCGGCACGAACAGCCGCAGGACGGCATAACGGTTCCCGCCGCCGGGCCCGTCGTAGCGCTCCTCCTTGAGGTAACCCGGCAGGTAGCCCGCCACCGAGGCGCCCGAGACCAGCACGTACGGCAGATAGGACAGCGCGATCACGAGCCCGGCGGGCCCGACGACGCCGAGCACCCGCCGCCAGGCCACACTTCCCCCCGGGCCCCCGGACAGCACCCCGGACAGCGCGCCGGGCAGCGCGGTCACGGGCAGCAGCTTGGCCGCCACGGCCGCGCCGAGCAGCGCGCCGCGCCCCCGCACGGCGGTGAAGGCCAGCACCACCAGCAGCACGCCGAGCATGTCGACGTGCGCGTTGTTCACCGCCTCCACCGGCACGGCCGGGCACCACGCCCAGTACGCCGCCCGCCGGGCCCCCGCCGCCCGGCACAGGATGGCCAGCACGGCCACGGCCGCCGCGAAGCCGCCCAGCTGGAGCGCCTTGTGCCGCACCCCGTCCGGCGACAACCAGTGGACCAGCAGGAAGTAGCCCTGCGCGACCGGCGGATAGATCGTCGGCTCGGTGGGACGGTTGATCCGGGTGCAGCCGCCGCCGGGCAGGGGCCACAGGGACGGGGCGTCGCAGGCGGCCGGGAAGAGCCAGTCGTCGCGCAGCCGGACGAGCGCCGGGTCGGCCGGCGGGTGGTCGTAGGGCGAGATGCCGGCGGCCTGCACCCGGCCGTCCCAGGCGTACCGGAAGGAGTCGGTGCTGCTGCTCGGCGGGGCGGCCAGGCCGGTCGCGGCGAGCGTGATCCCGCCGGCCAGGACCAGGACGGCCGCCCGCCGCTCCGGCAGCCGGGCGGTCTGCCACAGCGCGGCCGCGAACAGCGCCCAGGCCGCCAGGTACCAGCCCAGGTGGGGCGGGCCCGTCACCAGCCGCAGCACCACGGCCGCCAGGGCGGCGAGCGTCCCGGCGGCCGCCGTCGTGTTCCGGTTCACGGCGGCAGCCTCGCATCCGGAGGCCGGTCCGGGGCCGCCGCGGCGGTTCACGTTCGTCGTTCGTAAGAACCCTTACGAACCGCGAACGCGGCTTCGGCCCGCCCGGCCCGGCGGCTACCGTCGGCGGCGTGAGAGTGATGGTCACCGGCTCGGCCGGTTTCATCGGCGGCCACGTCGCCGAGGCCCTGGCTTCGGCGGGCCACGACGTCGTCGGCCTCGACACGCGGACCGGCACGGACGTGCGCGACGCCGCGGCCTTGGACGCGCTGCTGCCCGGCGTCGAGGCCGTCGTGCACCAGGCGGCCAAGGTGGGCCTGGGCGTGGACGTCTCCGACCTGCCCGCCTACGCCTGCGTCAACGTCTTCGGCACCGCCGTGCTGCTGGCCGCCATGGCCAGGCACGGGATCACCCGGCTGGTGCTGGCCTCCTCGATGGTCGTCTACGGCGAGGGACGTTACGCCTGCGCCGCGCACGGCGACGTCCGGCCCGGCCCGCGGACCGCGGACGACCTGGACGGCGGCCGGTTCGAGCCGCCCTGCCCGCGCTGCGGCGAGCCCCTGCGCTGGGCGCCCATCGAGGAGGACGCCCCGCCCGATCCGCGCAACGCCTACGCCACCAGCAAACTCGCCCAGGAACACCTGGCCGCCAACTGGGCCAGGGAGACCGGCGGGACCGTCGCGGCCCTGCGGTACCACAACGTCTACGGGCCGCGCATGCCGCGCGACACCCCGTACGCCGGGGTCGCCGCGATCTTCCGCTCGGCGCTGCGGGCCGGCCGGGCGCCGGCGGTGTTCGAGGACGGCCGCCAGCTCCGCGACTTCGTCCACGTGCGCGACGTGGCCGGGGCGAACCTCGCGGCCCTGACCGCGTCCTTGCCGCCCGGCGGGCTGCGTGCCTGGAACATCGCCTCCGGCACGCCGCGCACCGTGGGGGAGATGGCCCGCGTGCTCGCCGCCGGGTGCGGCGGCCCCGGCCCGCGGGTCACCGGCGGCTACCGGCTGGGCGACGTCCGGCACATCGTCGCCTCGCCCCGGCGGGCGGAGGCCGAGCTCGGCTTCCGCGCCGCGATCGGGTTCGAGGCCGGGATGGCGGAGTTCGCCCGGTCATGACGATCGACGTGATCCTGCCCTGCCTGAACGAGGAGGCCGCGCTCGCCTGGGTGCTCGGCCGCATGCCCGCCGGCTACCGCCCGATCGTCGTCGACAACGGCTCCACCGACGGCTCGGCGCGGGTCGCCCGCGAGCTCGGGGCGCGGGTGGTCGCCGAGCCCGTGCGCGGGTTCGGGGCCGCCTGCCACGCCGGGCTGCTGGCCTCCTCCGCCGACCTGGTCTGCTTCATGGACGCCGACGCCTCGCTCGATCCCGCCCAGCTTCCCCGGGTGGCCGGGCCCGTCCTCGACGGGGAGCTCGACCTCGTGCTCGGACGCCGGCGGCCGCGCGGCGCCGGCGTCTGGCCCCGGCACGCCCGGCTGGGCAACGCCGTCCTGGCCCGGAGCCTGCGGCGGCGCACCGGGGTGGCGCTGCGCGACCTCGGGCCGATGCGGGCGGCCGCCCGCGTGCCGCTGCTGTCGCTCGGGACGGCCGACCGCCGCTTCGGCTACCCGCTGGAGACGGTGCTGCGCGCCGCGGCGGCCGGTTGGCGGATCGGCGAGACGGACGTGGACTACCTGCCCCGCGCGGGCCGCTCGAAGGTGACCGGCACCCTGCGCGGGACGCTGCGGGCCGTCGCCGACATGCGCCGCGTCATGGCGGACGCGCGACCCGGGGCCGAGGTCAGGCGCGGGGGGCGTACATGATGACCAGGACGCCGACGAGGCAGATCAGGGCGCCGATGACGTCCCAGCGGTCGGGGCGGAACCCGTCGGCGACCATGCCCCACACCAGGGACCCGGCGACGAAGACGCCGCCGTAGGCGGCCAGGATGCGGCCGAAGTTGGCGTCCGGCTGGAGGGTGGCGACGAAGCCGTACAGGCCGAGGGCGACGACGCCGCCGCCGATCCACAGCAACCCGCGCTGCTCGCGCACGCCCTGCCAGATCAGCCACGCGCCGCCGATCTCGGCGAGCGCGGCCAGGGCGAACAGCAGCAGTGAGCGGATCATCGTCATGACGGTCAGTACATCGCATCCGCGAGGGCGTCGACGGGCAGGGGGCAGCCGGGGCCGGCCGTGGGGTGGCCGCGGCGGCCGGCGCCGATCAGCGCGGCGATCTCGTCCAGGGTGAAGCCGAGCCGCTGGGCGGCCTTGATCACGGTGACCAGCGCGACGGTCCCCGGCGGGTACGCGCGGTGCCCGCCCGGGCTGCGCCGCGGCTCGGCGATCAGCCCGCGGCGCTCGTAGTACCGCAGGGTCTGCAGGTTGACCCCGGCCCGCTCGGCCACCTGCCCGCTGCGCAGGTACGGCTCCTCGGGGCTCACGCGGGCCGTCCCTCTGCCCTGGTCTGGAGGGCGTTCAGGACGCCGGTGTGCCGCGGGGGCACGGTCGCCGCGAGCGTCAGGCCCTGGCCCCCGACGGTGAGGGTGAAGGTGAAGAACGAGCAGCAGGCGTTCTCCCGGGCGGCCAGCCCGGCGGCACGGGCGGCCACGCCGGAAGCGTCGGCGCCGGGGCCGTCGGGGCCGTCGGGGGCCAGGTCGAGTTCCAGCCGGTCGGGCGCGGGGCGGCGCACCGAGCGCACCGAGCGCGCGAACAGCTCGTCGAACTCGGCCACCCGCAGCGGCCGTTGGGCGGTGGGCAGCGTGCAGGCCGACGGCGTCCAGCCGGGGGAGAGGGGCAGGTCTGCGGTCATGTCCCGACGGTAACCCCGTACCCGGGTACCGGATTCAAGGGGCCGGCGGGAACTTGTAGGGTAGGAGGGGGACACGATTGGACAAAAGGGAGGCAAGGTGCGCGAATTCCGCTCCTGCCTCCACCTCGCGCGCGAGCGGCACGCCCGCCCGCTGCGCCCGCTGGAGTTCCGTCCGGTCGGCACGAACGGCTACGTCAGCACGTGGGGCGTGATCGCGGGCATCCGCCCGCCGCAGGTCCGCTGAGCGCCCGCACCCGGACGTGATCCGGGTGCGCGGGTTGCCATGAGGCCAGGGCCGCGCGTTGGGCGGCCCGATCGTTTCCGTACCGTCCTGGAGTTCTCCCTTCATGTCTGCCTCCTCGCGGATCATCACTGCCCTGCGCTCCGACGCGGTCGGCGGCGTCCTGCTCATCGTCGCCGCCCTGACCGCGCTGGCCTGGGCCAACTCGTCCCTCGCCGGCTCCTACGAGGCCCTGCGCACGTGGTCCTTCGGCCCGGAGTGGCTGGGCCTGCGCCTGAGCGCGCAGGCGTGGGCCGCCGACGGGCTGCTGGCGGTGTTCTTCTTCATCGTCGGCAACGAGCTCAAGCAGGAGCTCGTGCACGGCGAGCTGCGCGACCCGCGCCGCGCCGCGCTGCCCGTGGTGGCCGCGCTCGGCGGCGTGGTGGTGCCGGCGCTGCTGTTCCTGGCGGTGAACGCGGCCGCGCCGGGCGAGGCGGCCCGCGGCTGGGGCGTGCCGATGGCCACCGACATCGCCTTCGCGCTCGCCGTCCTGGCCGTCGTGGGCCGCGGCCTGCCCGCCCCGCTGCGCACGTTCCTGCTGACGCTGGCGACCGTGGACGACGTGTGCGCGGTCGTCGTGATCGCCGTCGGCTACACCTCGGGGCTGAACCTCGCCGCCCTGGCGGGGGCCGCCGCCGCGCTGGGCGTGTGGGCGTACCTGCAGCACGGGCGGGGCCGCGCGGTCACCGCCGTGCGCCGCGCGCTGCCCGCGTGGCTGCTGTACGGGCCGCTCACCGTGCTGATCTGGGCGCTCGTGCACGCCTGCGGGGTGCACGCGACCATCGCCGGCGTCGCGATGGGCCTGCTGATGCGCACCAGCCCGCGCGCCGGCGAGCAGGAGCCGCCCTCGCAGCGCGCCGAGCACGCGTTGCGGCCGTTCTGCGCCGGAGTGGTGCTGCCGGTGTTCGCGCTGCTGTCGGCCGGGATCTCCCTGTCGGGGGCGGGCGGCTTCTGGACGGGGACCGTGACCTGGGGCGTGCTGGCCGGGCTGCTGGCCGGCAAGCCGCTCGGCATCGTCGGCGCCGCCTGGCTCACCGCGCGCCTCACCAGCGCCCATCTCAACCCGCGGCTGGGCTGGAGCGACATCGCCGGGGTGAGCGTGCTGGGCGGCATCGGCTTCACCGTCTCGCTGCTGATCGCCGAGCTCTCCTACACCGGTCCGGCGTACCTGACGCAGGCCAAGGGCGCGATCCTGCTGGCCTCGGCGGCGGCGTCCGTGCTGGCCGCCCTGATCCTCGGCGCGCGCGTCCGCCGGCACCGTACGGCCGGGCGGGCGGCGGCCTAGCCGGGAAGCGCGGCGGCCAGGCGGGCGGCCAGGCGCGCGACCGCCGCGCGCAGCTCCGGCCCGCCCTCGACGCGGAAGGGGAACGGCACGGCCGGCAGCCACTCCTGGGCGTACATGGCCGGGTTGCCCGTGCTGCCGACCAGCACGCAGCCCTCGTCATGCGGTTCGAGCCGTCCCATGGGCGGGTGCACCCAGGGCGCCACCTCGGCCAGGGGCGCGCCGAAGACCACGCGGGCCGCGTACGCCCATCCGGCGCCCAGGTTCTCCTCCAGCGCCGCCACCGGGTCCAGCCCGTCGGGCGGCCGGAAGCCGTGGACGGTCTCGTGGACGGCCCGGACGCGGTCGACCCGGTAGGTGCGGATCGCGCCGGCGCGGTGGGAGTGGCACAGCAGGTACCAGCGCCCGTACCGGACGACGACCGCCCAGGGATCGACCTCGGCCTCCCACTCCGTGCCCGATCCGCTCCGGTAAGCGATGCGGACGCGCCGCCGGGCCGCGGACGCGGCGACCAGCGCGCTGGTCACGGCGACGCCGGGACGGGCCGCGTACCGGTCGGGCGCGGCGGAGGCGTGCTCGCGCAGCGCGGCGGCCTGCCGTCCGACGCCTTCCGGCAGGGCCCGGATGACCTTGGACAGGGCGGTGCCCACCAGGTCGTCGGGGTCGGTGGCGGCCGGCTGGCCGTCGAACACCGCCATGACCAGGGCCAGCGCCTCCGGCTCGGTGAAGGCGACCGGCGGCAGCCTGGTGCCGCGGCCGAGCCGGTAGCCGCCGTAGGGGCCTCTGGCCGACTCGACGGGGATGCCCGCCTCCCGCAGGATCCCGACGTACCGGCGGGCGGCGCGCTCGGTCACGCCCAGGGCCGCGGCCAGCTCCCCGGCCGTCACGCCGGGACGCTGCCGGAGGACCTCCATGGCGCGCAGGGCCCGCGCGGTGGGGCTGAGTTCGGTCGGCACCCGAGCAGATTAGAGCGGTTCCGGCAGGAACCGGAAGTAGAACGTCCGGAATATCGCCTAGCGTGTGGCGTCATGACCGACTCCCGGGAAGGCCCGCACGTCGAGGACGTGAGCGTGCGGCGCGCCACGTTCACCCGGTTGCGCGTGCGCGACGTCCGCGTGCGCGCGGCCGACCTGTCCGGCGTGCGGGTGCGCGGCGCCGAGCTCGTCGACGTCGAGCTCAGCGGCGAGCTGCGGAACGTCGTGGTGAACGGCGTGGACATCGCCCCCCTCGTCGAGGCCGAGCTGAACCGCCGCATGCCTGAACGCGCCC
Source organism: Nonomuraea sp. NPDC049758 (assembly GCF_040674635.1). NCBI lineage: Bacteria > Bacillati > Actinomycetota > Actinomycetes > Streptosporangiales > Streptosporangiaceae > Nonomuraea > Nonomuraea sp. NPDC049758. The sequence continues at coordinate 339,686 of NZ_JBFAMZ010000007.1, read as the reverse complement.
GGATGCGCCCCGACGACCCCGAAGGCTTCGGCGAGGCTTGGGCGATCCTGGACCGCCTGTGGGCGGGCACCCTCGCCCGCGCCGCGACGTTCCCCGAGGCCGCGCTGCACAAGAGCGTCGACGGCGAATGGTCCTTCGTCCAGACGCTGCGGCACCTCAACTTCGCCTCGGCCGCCTGGGTCGGCCGGATGATCCTGGGCGACCCCTCGCCGTGGCACCCGCTCGACCTGCCATGGGACGAGGCGCCCGGCTGGGACGGCGTCCCGTGGGACCGCGCGGCCCGGCCGCCGCTGGCGGAGGTGCTCGCCGTCCGCCGGGACCGCCGGGCGATGGTCGGCCGGGTCGTCGCCTCGCTCACGCCCGAGCTGCTCGCCTCACACGTCACCCGCGACGAGCCCGGCTGGCCGCGGCTGACCGGCTTCCCGCTCAAGGAGTGCCTGCACATCGTCCTGCACGAGGAATGGGAACACCGGCTCTACGCGGAACGCGACCTGAACGCACTGGAGAAAGAAGACTGACATGGACATCCTGCTCATCGGCGGCCTCTGGCTCGACGCGTCCGCCTGGGACGAGGTGACGCCCGCGATCGAGGCGCTCGGCCACCGTCCCGTGCCGGTCGCCCTCCCCGGCCAGGGCGACGGGAACGCCGCCGCCACGCTCGCCGACCAGGTGGCGGCCGTGCTCGCCGCCGTGGACGCGGCCGACGGAACACCCCTGGTCGCCGGCCATTCCGCGGCCTGCACGCTGGCCTGGCTGGCCGCCGACGCGCGGCCGGACAAGGTGGGCAAGGTCGCCTTCATCGGCGGTTTCCCCGCCGCCGACGGCGACGCCTACGCCGACCTCTTCGAGGCCGTGGACGGCGTCGTGCCGTTCCCGGGATGGGCGCCGTTCGAGGGGCCGGACGCGGCCGACCTCGACGAGGAGGCCAGGCGGCGGTTCGCCGCCGCCGCGGTCCCCGTCCCCGAGGGGGTGGCCAAGGGCGTGGTGCGGCTGACGGACGAGCGGCGGTTCGGGGTGCCGGCCGTCGTCGTGTGCCCCGAGTTCACCCCCGCGCAGGCACGGGAGTGGATCGACGGCGGGGAGGCCCCTGAGCTGGCCCGGGTCAAGCACCTCGACCTCGTCGACCTCGACTCCGGGCACTGGCCCATGTTCACCGAACCGGTCGAGCTGGCCCGCCTCCTGGCCGCCGCGGCCGACGGGACGCCGGGCGGCTTGGCGACAAGGTAACCCTTCATGTCCGAGGGCTTGACCAAGGGATGACGGGTCCGGACGCGTCCGGTTCATAGCCTTGTGCAATGGCAAGGCTGACATGGACGGCCAAGTCGGTCCTGGTCACCGTGCTCGTACTGGCCGGAGGGGCCGCCGCCGCGGCCGGGGCCGTGTTCCTGAGCATGAGCAGCGAGGACGGCGCCGCTCCCGAGCCGGTGGTCGCGTGGCTGCACGGCTCGGGCTCGACCGCGCAGAAGGGGGCGATGGACGCCTGGAGCGGCGAGTTCCAGCGCGTCCACCCCGAACTGCGGGTCGTCTACGAGGCCAACGGCTCAGACCGCGGCATCGAGGACTTCATCGCGGGACGCAGCGCGTTCGCCGGCTCGGACGTGCCGATGACCCCGGAGGAGCAGGCGCGGGCCGACCGGCACTGCGGCGGCCGGGCCGAGCACCTGCCGATGGTGGTCGCTCCGGTCGCGGTGGCCTACAACCTCGCCTCCGTGCCCGGCCTGCGGCTGTCCCCGGCGACCCTGACCGGCATCTTCACCGGGCGCCTCACCAGGTGGAACGCCCGCGAGATCGCCGCCGACAACCCCGGCCAGCCCCTTCCACGCACCCGCATCCACGTCTTCCACCGCTCCGGCCAGTCCGGCACCACCCAGAACCTCACCGAGTTCCTGCGGGCGACCGGCGGCTGGCCGCACCAGCCGTCCAGGACGTGGACCGGCGCCGGCCAGGGCGTCACCAGCTCCAGCGGCATGACCCAGGTGCTCCAGCACACCAGGGACTCCATCGGCTACGTCGAGTACGGCTTCGCCGGCAGCGCCCGCCTGAGCACCGCGGACGTGCGCAACGCCGCCGGGGAGTTCGCCGCGCTGTCGCCGGAGAGCGCCAGCAAGGCCCTGCAGGGCGCCACGGTCGAGAGCGGCGAGCGCGGGCTGCTGCTGACGTTCGACCACAGGCGGCCGGTCCCCGGCGCCTACCCGATCGTGCAGGTCACGTACGAGATCATCTGCGCGGGCCGGGCGGACCCGCTGGCGCGCGCCTTCCTCGGCTACGCCGCCGGCGACGCCGGCCAGTCCTACCTGGCCCTGTACGGCTACGCCCCCCTGCCGCACGACCTGCTCGCCCAGGTACGCGGCCGCCTGGGAGCAACGAGCTGAACGGCACGCGGGATTTCCCGGAACAGTGCCGGCCGGCACGATTAGCCGGCCGCATCCGGTGAAGAGAGGACGCCATGAACGCGAACATCCGGTCGCGGGCCGCATGACCGGTCCAGGCGACGAGCAGCCCGTGGTCCTCGCCCCCCTGGCGGCCGCGGAGCACAGCGAACTGCTCGACACCACTCCCGGGCTGTGGGTGGACGACGGCGACGACGACGATCCGGTGCTGATGCGCGCCGACGGACAGCCGGTGGACACCTGGCGGCAGCACTACCCCTACGACGAGCGCCTGTCCAGGGAGACCTACGAGCGGGACAAGCGGCTGCTGCAGATCGAGCTGCTCAAGCTGCAGTACTGGATCAAGGCCACCGGCCGCCGGCTGGTGGTGCTGTTCGAGGGGCGCGACGCGGCCGGCAAGGGCGGCACGATCAAGCGCTTCATGGAGCACCTCAACCCGCGCGGCGCCACGGTGGTCGCGCTGGAGAAGCCGAGCGAGCGCGAGCGCGGCCAGTGGTACTTCCAGCGCTACATCGCCCACCTGCCGGCCAACGGGGAGATCGTGCTGTTCGACCGCTCCTGGTACAACCGGGCGGGCGTCGAGCGGGTCATGGGCTTCTGCGACGTGCACGAGTACCTGGAGTTCATGGAGCAGGTGCCCCGCCTGGAGGACCTGCTGGTGGACTCGGGGCTGCACCTGGTCAAACTCTGGTTCTCGGTCTCGCGGGCCGAGCAGCGCACCCGGTTCATCATCCGCCAGGTGGACCCGGTGCGGCAGTGGAAGTTGTCGCCGATGGACCTGGCCTCCCTCCGCAGATGGGACGACTACACCCAGGCCAAGGAGGACATGTTCCTGCACACCGACACCGAGTCGGCGCCCTGGACCGTCATCAAGAGCAACGACAAGAAACGCGCCCGGCTGGAGGCCATGCGCCACGTGCTCAGCCTCTTCGACTACGACGACAAGGACGACGAGGTCGTCGGCGTGCCCGACCCGCGGATCGTGATCTCGGCGGGGGACATCTTCGACGAGGACCACGTCGCCTCCCAGGGCACCGACCCGTGACCGTCAGGACCGCCGGTGGTCAGGCGGGCAGGACGTTCTGGGGGTACTCGCCCTCGTAGTTGCCCGGGTTCTCGAAGACGAACACGATGTAGGTCTCGAACCCGTCGGGGCCCTGGCCGGCGACGCGGGCCGCGCCGACCCTCCTGGTGTCCTTCCAGACGAGCTGGCTGAAGTGGCCGGTCTTGGCCGGGTCGCCCGGCGGGTTCGCCCAGTTGTAGTCGGCGATCTCGTTGTACCAGGCGGTCACGGCGTCGCCGGCGGTCTTCGGCGTCGAGCCGGAGGACATGCCCCAGAAGATGTTCTCGCCGGTGGTGTCGCGCAGGCCGTCGTGGCCGGCCGACAGCTTCGCGTACTCCGAGCGCGAGGACGCGCGCTCCTTGGCGTACTCGACGAGCTTGGCGTCCATCTCCATGGGGGGCGCGTGGTGCTTGGCGCGGTAGGCGTTGGCCTCGTTCAGTGCTTCGGCCAGGAGGAGGCCCCGGCGAAGGGCCGAATGAATTCCTGTCGTTGATTCTGAAATCAATTACGGCGTGCTAGATTCAGGAGGCTTAAATGCTCGGGTAAGCATGAATTCCTGCTCATTGGAGAATGATGAAGTCGCTGGTCGTCGAGCGTATTGAGATATTCGTCGTGGAATTGCCGTCCATCCGTTCGTTCAGCATTTCAGGGGGAAACGTCACCACCGAGGGGAAGCCCGCCGAGCGGGTTCTCGTCAAGGTGACGGCCGGCGGGGTGACCGGCTGGGGCGAGGCCACGCCGACGCCCGCCTGGACGTACGAGACCGTGGAGTCGATCTCGACGACGATCGCCGGCTACCTGGCCCCCGCCCTCCTCGGCCGCCCCGCCTGGGACCTGGACGGCGCCTGCGCGGCCTACGAGAAGGTGATCAACCGCGGGCTGACGATCGGGTCGCCCATCGCCAAGTCCGCGCTCGACATCGCCCTGCACGACCTGCTCGGCCGGGCCCTCGGGGTGCCCGTCGGCGTGCTGTGGGGTCAGCGCCGCCGCGACCGGATCACGCTCGGCTGGATCGTGGCCGGTCAGACGCCCGGCGAGGTGCGGCAGGCGGTCGAGGAGGGGCGGGCGGAGGGCTACCACGCGTTCAAGGTCAAGGTGGGCCTGCACGACGAGGCGACGGACCTGTCCGTCGTCGCCGCCGTCAGGGAGGCGGCCCCCGACGCCCCGCTGTGGGTGGACGCCAACCAGGCCTACACCGTGGACGGCGCGCTGCGCATGGCCCGCCGGCTGGCCGACCTGGACGTCACGGCGTTCGAGCAGCCGCTGCCCGCCAACGACGTCACCGGGCTGCGCCGCCTGCGCGACCACAGCCCGCTCCCGGTCGCGCTCGACGAGAGCCTGCGCCACCCCTCCGACCTGGCCACGTTCGTCAAGCTCGACGCCGTCGACATCGCCATCGCCAAGGTGCAGCGATCGGGCGGGCTGACGTTGTCGCGCCGGTTGTGCCAGCTGGCCGAGGACGCCGGGCTGCGCATCATGGGCTCGGGGCTGACGGACACCGACCTGGGGTTCGCCGCCTCGCTGCACCTGTTCGCGGCGTTCGGCGTGGACACCCCCGTCGACCTCAACGGCCGCCAGTTCGTGCACTCGGCGTACGTCGGCGGCCCGACGGTGGAGGTCTCGGACGGGACGGCCCTGGTGCCCACCGGCCCCGGCCTCGGCGTCGAGGTGGACGAGAACGCCGTCCGCGCCCTGTCCACGGCCCACTGGACCGTCTGACGAACGAGAACCGGGGCCGGGACACACGTCCCGGCCCCGTCCCGCGCGGTGGTCGGTGACTACGGAGCCCGGCCAGGTTGACGCGAGCGCATCCGGCCGGCGGCAAGGCGCTGGCACAAGATCTGAACAGACGCCCTGGGGCGGCCCCACGCTTGGCTTGCCCGTCACCATGCTGACGCTGTCAGTGTCGTCACGCGCGAGCGAACGGGCCTAAAGCGGCTCCACAGCCGATCCACAGCGGATCCAAAGCGGGAGCGGGCATAGTCGGCGATCAGCCCGTCCGGTTGGACGCAGCAATCGGTTCACCAGCGCCGGGCAGAGGCCCCGGCGGGCCCGAAAGCGATTGTCCGAACGGCGACGCGGGGGAGTGTCGAGGCGGCGGCCGACCGGGCTGTGAGCCGTCTGTTCCTGCTCAGGCTGGAACACGGTGACAGGCGGCGGCCCCGCGCTGTGCGCTGTCGGGAGGTCGAACATCAACAGCGATGAGAGGTGACGGCATGACCAGGACGACGCTCAGAATCGCCGCGATCGGGCTGCTGACCGCAGTCGGACTCGCCCTGGCCGCCGGCCCCGCAGCCGCCAAGGAGGAACCCTGGCCCAGCTCGGGCGGGATCGCCCCGACGGGCAACGACTACTGGCCGCACAGCGGCGGGTGAGGTGTGCGACCCGGGCCGGACTTCCGGCACGGACTCTGCTGCGCGGACAAAGTGATGGCATATGCGGCGGCGAACCATCTCTGCGAATCCGCGGGCGCTCGACTTCCGAAGGTCAGACAAACACGGGACGGTGTCATGCTCAAACTCAAGGCCGTGATCGCAGCGATCATCATGGCGCTCCTCGCCAATTCGTTGATCGCGACCCCGGCCGCTCATGCGGCCACCAGCGGCGAATGGAAGACGTACGGCCCCTACAGCTTCGTGTTCGACCTCCCGAACAAGCTGTGCATGCACTCCATCTCCGACGGCAAGACCTATGAGGGGAACTGCGCGCAAGGCGGCACCAGAGCTCGTTGGCACGTCCGCTACAACACGGTCACCCACATGGTCGTACTCCACAATGTGAACTACGACAAATGTCTGAATGTCGATGGCAGCTTCACCGTCACCACCGGCCCCTGCGGCAACGTCTGGAGCCAGCAATTCAATGAGGAAAAGATCTCGGCCGGCACCAGTCAGCACAGTGGCCGCTATTGGTACCATCCGGTGGCTGACGCGAGCAAATGCCTCCTGAGGGGCTGGCGTGTGGGCTCCTGCAGTGAAAATGGGGCCATATATTACCAATACTACAATGCGCCGTAAGTAACCTCTGTGGCGGCCCGATGAATTGCGGCCCCGCTGCATGTGCCGTCCACGAGCGGGGCCCTTTCACCCCCTTCGCATGGAGAGTGCCGCGGGATCGGGCCGGGCTGCGGTCTCAGCGCAGCCAGTCGTCCAGGTGGGCGGCGACGAAGTCGTCGTCCACCAGCCAGGGATAGGCCGCGCTCACCCGCGCGATCTCATCGGCCTGACCCGGGGACAGGCCCTCGTCCGGGTCCAGGCACCACGTCCCGGCCAGCAGGCCCTGGCGGCGCAGCACCTCGTGCACCCCGGCGATGCAGCCGCGGAACCCGCCCGCCACGTCGAACACCGCGCCGTTGGCGTCGGTGAGGTCGCCGGCGCGGGCCAGCAGGGAACGCAGCACCTCGTCGTCCCCCGTCCACGCCCGGCGCACCTCGTCGAACATGAGCACCGCCGCCCGCGTCCACACCGCCCACTGGCCGAGCAGCCCGCCGACGATCCGGCGGCCCGCGACGGGGGAGAGCAGGTCGGCCAGGATGTTGTCGTCGTTGCCGGTGTAGAGCGCGATGTCGTCGCCGCGCCCGGACGCCGCCACCGCCCTGACCACGTCGAGCGTGCGATACCGGTCGAAGGGCGCCATCTTGATCGCCACCACCGACTCCTGCTCGCTCAGCGACCGCCAGAACGACGGGCCCAGCCGGCGTCCGCCCACCGCCTCCTGGAGGTAGAAGCCGATCACCGGCAGCACCTCGCCCACCGCCCTGGCCCGCGCCAGCAGCTCCGGCTCGCCCGCCCCGGGCACCTGGGGCGACAGCAGCACGGCGTGGTAGCCCAGCGAGGCGGCGAGCTCGGCCTCCGCCACGGCCTGGGCGGTGTCGCCGCACGCGCCCGCGACCATGACGAACGGCCGCTCCGCCTCCTTCGCCACGACCTCGGCGGCGAGCTCCAGCACCGGCCGCAGCAGCCCCGCCCGGCGGATCTCGAACTGCGTCGTGTGCACCGCCACGGCCGCGCCGCCCGCCCCCGAGGCCAGGTAGTAGCGGGTGAGCGCGCGCTGGCGGCGCTCGTCCAGGACGCGCCCGCCGGTCAGCGCCAGCGGGTGGGCGGGGATGACCGTCCCCTGCCGCAACAGGCCGATCGACATGTCAGAACCTCCCGTCGCGTACCGCGAACTTGGTCGGCTTGCCCGACAGGGGCAGCCCGCGTGACAGCCAGCCGGCCTGCCAGGCGATCAGGGTGTCCAGCGGCACGTCCGGGTAGCCGAACAGGCCGTGGCAGCGCGAGGCGTCGCTGAGCAGCGCGGTGCCGCTCTCGCCGCCGGTGAAGGACGCCTTCGTCCCCATCGCGGCGGCCAGCCGGGCCGCCGTGCGCCGCACCGAGGCGGTCTCCGGGCCGGTCAGGTTCAGGGTGAACGCCTCCGGGGCGCGCGCGTGGCGCAACGAGCGCAGCGCGACCTCGTTCGCGTACCCCTGCCAGACGACGTTGACGTGCCCGGTGGTGAGGTCCACCGGCTCGCCCGCCGCCACGGTGGCCGCGAGGTCGGCCAGCACGCCGTAGCGCAGGTCCACCGCGTAGTTCAGGCGCAGGATCGCGACCCTGGTGCCGTAGGCCGCGGCGGCGTGCTCGAAGACGCGTTCCCGTCCCAGGCAGCTCATCGCGTACTCGCCCACCGGGTCCGGACGGTCCTCCTCGGCGCTGCCGCCGCCGGCCACGTCCACCAGCGGGTACACGTTGCCGGTGGAGAACACCGCGATCGCCGAGTCGCGGTAGCGCCGGGCCACGGCGGCCGGCAGTGCCGCGTTGACCGCCCACGCCTGGTACGGCGCCGCCGACGTGCCGAACTTGGCGCCCGCCATGAACACGACGTTGGCCGCGTCGGGCAGCCCGGCCAGGTCGCCGCCGGACATCAGGTCGGCGGCGACCACCTCGACGCCCTCGTCGGCCAGCGCCCGCGCCGCCCGGCCGTCCGACCAGCGGGACACGGCGTACACGCGGGCCGAGCCGCGGCCCGCCGCCTCCAGGGCCCGCCGGGCCAGCCGGACCAGGCTCGGCCCCATCTTGCCGCCCGCGCCGAGCACGATGAGGTCGCCGTCGAGCGCGGCGACGTCGGCGGCCAGCGCGGCCGACGGGGTGGCCAGCCGGTCCTCCAGCTCCTGCTCAGAGGTGAACACGCGGGGCTCCTTCGGGTCGCCGGTAGGCCACGCCCATCCGGTCCAGCAGGGGGAGGTGATCGGCCAGCCGCCGGGTGAAGCCGCCCAGGTCGCGGCCCGCCGACCAGGCGGCCTCGGCCACGGCGCACAGGCGCGGGAAGGCGTTGTGGTCGAAGCGTTCCCTGGTGGGCAGGTACTCACCCCACAGCTGGGCCTGCATGCCGAGCACGGAGTCGCCGGCGTCGTACCCGTAGACCGTCTCCAGGGGGAGCGGCCCGGAGATGCTGACCGGCTCGCCCGGGGCGTCGGACTCGGCGTAGTCGAGGTAGGTGTGCGTGTGCGGCGCGGCGACCACGTCGTGCCCGGCGCGCAGGGCCGCCTCGATCCGGTCCACGCCCCGCCAGGCCATGATCACCATGTCCTCGGGCGGGTCGTGGTCGAGCATGTCGTCCCAGGCCACCGCGCGGCGGCCGAGCCCGCGCAGGTGCCCGGCCAGCAGCCGGCCCCACCAGCCGAGCAGGGCCCGCGGCCCGTCGAGCCCAGCCTCGGCGACCCGCCGCGCGGCCTCGGGGTCGGCCGCCCACTCGCCGGCGCGCACCTCGTCCCCGCCGATGTGCACGTACCGGGACGGGAACACCTCGCACAGCTCGTCGAGCACGTCGCGGGCGAACCCGGCGGCCCGCTCGCCCACGTTGAGCACGTGGGAGGAGATGCCCCACGACGTCCGCACCTGGACGGGCGTCCCGGAGGGGTGGCCCAGCCACGGGCAGGCGGCGATGGCGGCCTGCGAGTGGCCGGGGAACTCGATCTCGGGGACCACGCTCACGCCGCGCGCCGCCGCGTAGGCCACCAGGTCGCGCAGCTCCCGCTGGGTGTAGAAGCCGCCGTGCGGGACGCCGTCGAACCGGCCCTCGCGGGCGTGCCCGGCCGGCGACTCGGCGCGGCGGGCCCCGGCCTCGGTCAGCCGCGGGTGCGCGCGCACCTCGAACCGCCAGCCCTGGTCGTCGGTCAGGTGCAGGTGCAGCACGTTGAACTTGTGCAACGCCAGCAGGTCGACGTACGACCGCAGGAAGGACATCGGACGCCACCAGCGGGCCACGTCGATCATCACGCCGCGCCAGGCGTACCTGGGCACGTCGCGCACCGTCCCGCAGGGCACGCCGCCGGGGCCGTCGAGCTGGCGCAACGTCTGCACGCCCCAGCGCAGCCCGGCGACGTCCGCCGCGGCGATCACCGCCCGCTCCGGGGTGACGTCGAGGGTGTAGCCCTCCGCGCCGAGCGACGGGTCCGGCACCAGGCGCAGCTCGATCTCGCCCGGGGCGTCGCCGCCGGTGGCCGGTCCGAGCAGCTCCCTGGCCAGGGCGGCGTGCGGCCCGCGGACCGGCGCGCGCACGCCGGGCTGGAACGTTCCCTCGCCCCGGTGTACCGAGGCGGCCAGGGGGATCACCGTCCCAGCACCGTTCGGAAGGCGGCCAGGGCCTCGCCGACGGGCGCCGCGTCGGGGTACCAGGCGCGTTCCCACTCCAGCGCCAGGAAGCCCGCGTAGCCGATCCGGTCCAGCTCGGCCAGCACGCCCGGCACGCCCACCGCGCCCTTGCCCGGCAGCACCGGCGCGAGGTCGGCGGGCGAGGCCGCGTCCTTGATCTGCACGTGCCGCAGGTACGGGCCCAGCGCGTCCGCGGTGGCCGCGGCGCTCTCGCCGGCCCGCCACGGGTTGACCACGTCCCACAGCGCGCCGACGCGCGGCGAGCCGACCCCGGCCAGCACGCCGGCCACCGCCTGGCCCGTCAGGAACACGTCGTGCGTCTCCAGCAGCACGTCCACGCCGTTGTCCGGCAGCCGACCGGCCACGTCCGCGAGCCTCCGAGTCGCGGCGGCGGCCGGGTCGTCCTGCCCTTCGACCCCGCCGAAGACCCGCACGTACGGCGAGCCGAGCGCTTCGGCGATCTCGACGTGGCGCAGCACCTCGGCCACCGGGTCGCCGTCCGGCCGGGCCACGCGGGTGTAGGAGCACACGGCGACGATCCCGATCCCGGCGGCGGCGAACGTCCGGGCGATCGAGCGCAGCTCGGCGTCGGGGGTGTCCGGCGCGACGATCTCACCTTCGGCGCAGCGCAGCTCGACGGCGGCGCAGCCGTACCGGGCCGCGGTGGCGACGACCTCCTCGGCCGGTGCGCCCGGCATGCCGAGCGTGCTGAACGCGAGCGGGTTCATGACTGTCCCTTCACTGTGACGGTGGAACCCCGGCGGGCGGACTCGTAGACGGCCAGGGCGACGTCGAGGACCGACAGGGCGTACTCGGCGGTGACCTCGGGGGCGGTGCGGCCGGCGCAGGCCCGCGCGAAGTCGGCGAGCTGCGCGGCGAACGCGGTGGCCATCTCGCCGATGCCGGGCGCGGCCACCTGCGTGGCGACGCCGCCCCGGAAGGACCAGACGCCCTCGCCGCGGCTGATGCGCAGTGCGCCCTCACCGCACACGATCTCCGCCTCGTCGGTGAACGGCAGGCCGGTGCCGGTGACCGAGATCGTCGAACGGGTGCCGTCGGCGTGCCGGGCCAGGGCGACCGCCTCGGTCTCCACCGACCCGCCGGCCGGCCCGGCGACGTGCGCGGTGACCTCCGCGATCGGCGAGCCGACCAGCATCTGGAGCTTGTCGATGCTGTGCGTGCCGACGTTGAGCACGATGCCGCCGCCGGCCATGTCGGCGTCGAGGAACCAGCGGGGGCGCGTGGGGTCGGCGTAGTCGGCGGTGCGCCGCTCGGCGGCCACCACGACCTGGCCGAGCTCGCCCGAGGCGAGGAACCCGGCCGCCGCGCGCAGCATCGGGACGAAGCGCAGCACGTGCCCGACGGCGAACACGACGCCGGCCGCCCGGCACGCCTCGATCATGCGGACGGCGTCCTCGCGGGTGGTGGCGATCGGCTTCTCCACGAGCACGTGCAGCCCGGCCGCGGCGGCGTCGAGGGTGATCGGGGCGTGCAGCGCGTGCGGCACGGTGATCACGACCGCGTCGAGGCCGCCGGCGTCGAGCATCGCCCGGTGGTCGGTGAAGACGCGGGCGCCGGCCTCGGCGGCCAGCTTCTCGGCCGCCTCGGCCCGGACGTCGCACACCGCGGCGACTTTCACCTGCCCGGCGCTCTGGCGGGCGGCGGCCACGTGGAACTCCGCGATGGTGCCCGCGCCGATGACGCCCAGGCGCAGCCCGGATGTTGTGGTCACGATTTCCTTTCCGGATCGGGAAATGGGCTCTGGTCAGCCCTTGAGACCCGCGGACATGGTTCCGCGGACGAAGTAACGCTGGGCCAGCACGAACACCACCAGCATCGGCAGCAGGCTCATCATCGCCGCGGCCGTCACCAGCTGGTCGTTGCCGACGAACTGCCCCTTCAGGCTCAGCACGCCGACCGGCAGCGTGTAGTTCTCCGGCGAGGTGAGGTAGATCGTGGGCTCCAGCACGGCCTTCCACGACGTGGTGAAGGTGAAGACCGCGAGCGTGGCCAGGGCGGGCTTGGCCAGCGGCAGGTGGATGCGCCAGAACACCTGCCAGGGGTTGGCGCCGTCGAGGCCGGCCGCCTCCTCGAAGTCCTTGGGGATGCCGAGGAACGTCTGCCGCATCAGGAAGATCCCGATCGGCGTGGCCAGCCAGTACGGCACGATGAGCGGCAACATCGAGTCCAGCCAGCCCAGCGAGCGGAACAGCAGGAAGTTCGGGACGATCGTGATGACGGCCGGCAACATCATCGTGCCCAGGGCCATCGTCAGCAGCGCCTGCTTGCCCGGCAGCCGCATCCTGGCCAGGGCGTGCCCGACCATGGCGCTGGTCAGCACGTTCCCGGCCACCGCGAGCACCGCGATCACCAGGCTGTTGGCCAGGTAGAGCCCGAACGGCGTGCGCCGCCACACCTCGGCGTAGTTGTCCCACTGGACCGGGTCGGGGATCCACGCGGGCGGCACCTGGATGTACTGGGCGAAGCTCTTGAGCGAGTTGCCCATCGCCGCGGCGAAGGGCAGCAGCATGACCGCCGCCCCCGCCAGCACCAGCACGTACGAGACGGTCTTACGCATAGTGCACCCACCTGCGCTGGAGCCGGAACTGCACCAGGGTCAGCGCGAGCACCAGCACGAACAGCACCCACGCCACGGCCGAGGCGTAGCCCATCTGGAAGAACTGGAAACCCTGCCGGTAGAGGTAGAGCACGGTCAGCTCGCTCGCGCCGTGCGGCCCGCCGTCGGTCATCACGAAGACCTGCTCGAACGACTGCAGCGTCTCGATGGAGGTGAGCACCAGCACCAGGAACGTGGTGCCGGAGATGCCCGGCAGGGTGATGTAGCGGAACCGGTTCCAGGCCGACGCGCCGTCGATCTTGGCGGCCTCGTAGCGCTCCTCGGGGATGGCCTGCAGGCCCGCCAGGAAGAGCACCGTCATGTAGCCGACGCCCTTCCAGACCGCGACCGCCGCCAGCGTGGGGATCACCAGCGCCGGATCCTGCAACCAGTTCTCGGCCGGCAGCCCGAGGAAGCCGAGCACCTGGTTGGCGATGCCGGTCTGCGGGTTGAAGACGGCGTCGGCCACGTACGCGACGACCACCCACGAGGAGACGACCGGCACGAAGTAGGCCGCGCGGAACAGTGCCATGCCGCGCAGCCGCTGGTTGAGCGCGACCGCCAGGGCCAGCGCCAGCGCCGTCTGCGCCGGCACGAACAGCACCGCGAAGTAGGCGGTGTTGCCCAGCGTGCGCCAGAAGACCGGGTCGCCGAACAGCCGGGTGAAGTTGCCGAACCCGACGAACCTCGGCGCCGACATCAGGTCGTACTCGGTCATGCTGAAGAACAGCGAGGCCAGCAGCGGCCAGGCGGCCAGCGCGACCAGGTGCAGGAGGTAGGGCGAGGCGAACGCGAAGGCCCAGGCCCGCTCGCCCGTGCGCCGCCGCCGGGCGGGCGGCCGCGGCTCGGCGGCCACCTGCCCGGAACGCCTGGTGAGCACCGTCACTGCGTCTTCCCGGCGTAGAAGCGGTCGATGACCTCCTGGGCCTCCTTCTGCCCGGTCTGCAGCGCGGTGGCGACCGGCGTGGCGCCCGACAGGGCCTCGTTCATGCGCTTGGCCAGGGCCTCGGTGTACTCCGACCACACGGCGTTGGTGCCGAGGTCGGTGGCCGCGTCCAGCGACTCGAGGAAGACCGGGCCGCGGTCGGCGGGCAGGGCCGTGGCGGCGACCTTCTTGTTGATCGGGATCGCCTCGCCCAGCTCGGCCCACTTGCGCTGCGGGCCCTCGCCGGAGAAGAAGGTGATCCACTTCCACGCCGCGTCGGCCTGCGCGGGGGAGGCGCCCTTGCCGACCACCCAGGAGTTGACGATGGCGACGTTGCCGCGTCCGGCCGGGCCCTTCGGCATCGGCGCCACGCCGAAGTCGATCCCCGCGCTCACCGCGGGCAGCGTCCGGGCGTAGATGCCGTACGACATGGCGACGCGGCCGGTCGCGAACAGCGTGTGCACGACGCCCTTGCCCATGGCCTCGGTGGTCACGTAGTCGGGGGCGAAGCCGTCCTTGCCCATGGCGCGCAGCATCCAGTCGAGCGCGGCCGTGGACTGCGGGCTGTCGACGACGACCTTGCGGCCCCCGTCGCCGACGACGTCGCCGCCGAACGCCTTGACGATGGGCCACCAGCTCTCGGTGAACCCCGGCGAGTACGCGCGGAAGCCGTAGGTGTCGGGCTTGCCGTCGCCGTTGGCGTCCTTGGTGAGCTTCTTGGCCGCGGCGGCCAGGTCGTCGTAGGTCCACTCGGCCGTCGGCTCGGCCACCTTGGCCTCGGCGAACAGCTTCTTGTTGTAGAAGAGCACCGGGGTCTGGGCGCCCTGGGGGAAGCCGAAGACCCGGCCCTGGGCGTCGCGGTTCAGCTCGATGCCGGAGAAGTCGGCGGCGTTGACCGTCTTGACCCGGTCGCTCAGGTCGGCGAGCGCGCCGCGGGCGGCGAACTCCTGCACGAGCACGCCGTCCGACAACCACACCTGGGGCGCCTGGCCGCCGGCGATCTGCGTCCTGAGCCGCTCGAAGAACTTGACGTACGGCGCGACCTCCAGCTGCATCTTGATCGACGGGTTGGCGGCCGTGAACTCCTTGACGAGCTCCCGCATGGTCGTGTCGGCCGGGTCGCCGGCGGCGGCGTAGAAGCCGAGCTTCAGGGTGACCGCCCCGGAGTCGTCGGCCGGGCCGCCGCACGACGCCGTGCCGGCCACGGTGAGGACGGCCGCCGCGGCAGCGGCGAGCACGCGCACTCTCATTGGGTCCTCCAACAGGAACGAAGAGGGGGGGAAGGGGGGTGAGGGGGACGCCGCCGTCAGGTCGGGACGCGGACCTCGACCAGGCTGCCGGAGGCGGCTCCGCAGGAGGCGCGGACGGCCAGGCGGGGCTGGAGCACGACCCGGCAGACGGGGGCGGCGGGGCCGAGCTCGATCCGGCGCAGCAGCAGCTCGGTCGCCATCCGGCCGACCTCGGCCTTGGGCGGCGAGACCGCGGTGAGCGGCACCTCCGACAGGTCGGCGACCTCGTCGTCATAGGCGACGACGGCGATGTCGTCGGGCACGGTCAGGCCGACCCGGCGCAGGTAGGGCAGCAGCGCGGTGGCCTCGCGGTCGCCGAGGCACACCACCGCGCGCACCTTCTCGGCGACCAGCGTGTTGGCGTAGGCGAGCATGTCGGGGCCGGTCCAGACGGGCTGCCTGGCCACGGCCTCCGGGATCTCCGGAAGCCCGAGGTCGGCGACGGCCTGGCGGTATCCCGCGAAGACCTGCTCGGAGCTGGCGGTGCCGATGCGGCCGAGGTAGCCGATCCGGCTCCGGCCGAGCCCGCTGAGGTGCTGCACCGCCGCGTAGCCGCCGCCGTGCACGTCGGTGCAGACGTAGGAGGTCGGGTCGGCCGGGCGGGGGTCGGCCGGGCGGCGTTCCACCAGGACGTACGGCACGGGCAGCCCGCGCAGGCGGGCCAGGTGGGCGTCGGGGTCGGCGGCGAGGTGCAGGTTGGGCACCAGCAGCAGACCGGCCACGCCGACGTCGACGAGCTGCTGGATCTGCCCGGCCTCGACGTCGGGGTCGTAGTTGGAGCAGGCCAGCACGAGCTGCACGCCGGCGGCGGTGGCCGCCCGCTCGATGCCCTGCACGACCTGCGGGAAGTAGTAGGTGTTCGACGGGACGAGCGCGCCGATGAGACGCGGCCTGGCCCCCGGGGTGACGGAGCTGGTCACGAAGGTGCCCGACCCCTGCCGGCGCCGGACGAGCCCCTCCTCGACCAGGAGGTCGACCGCGCGGCGCACGGTGTTGACCCCGACCGAGTAGGTCTGCGCCAGCTCGGACTCGGTCGGCAGCCGGCCGCCGACCGGCCAGCGGCCCTGCACGATCTCCTGCCGCAGGCGCGCCGCGAGGGTGCGGAATCGCCTTCCCCTGGGGAGGGAATTCATTCCTTCAGGTGGCTCCATAACGGGATTCTTCTCGTCATTCCGAAGTAATGTCAACCCCAAATTCACTCCATTATTTGCGGCATATCAGGAATGAATTCCGTCCCATTGGGGGTCACCAGCGGGCCGTGACGTCCTTGTCGCGGTCGTAGGCGGCGGCCCAGTAGTGGCCAGCGGCGGTCAGGCGGTGACCGGCGAAGCCCACCTCGCCGGTCGGCTGCTTCAGCGCCTCCGACGTCGCGGTGGCCCAGCCGTCGGCGCCCGCGGCCACCGTCACGTAGCGGCCGGCGGAGAAGGTGAACCGCCCGCGCACCGTGGCGGCCACCGGCTGCCCGCTCTCCATGTCCACCACGCGCAGCCGTACGCGGGCCGCACCGCCCTCCACCGTCACCGCCGCCGACTGCACGACCATGGGCCGCAGGTCGCTCGCGCCGGTCGTCACGGTGACCGGGGCGGAGGGCGGGCCGCGGTGACCGGCCACGTCCACCGGAACGACCCGGTAGTGGTAGGTGGTGGCGGGCAGCAGGCCGGTGTCGGTGTGGGTCAGGCCGCGGGCCTTCCCGGCGAGCGTGCCGGGGCCGGGGGTGAAGCCCGCCTCGGTCGAGCGGTGCACCTCGTAGTGGGCGACCTCGGTGTCGTCGCGCGCCCGCCCGTACGTCAGGTCCACGGTGGCGTGGCCGAACGCCACGGCCCGCGGCGGCGAGGCCACGCCCGTGGGCGGCCCGGAGTCGGCGGGCGGCTCGGGCCACCTGGCCGAGGGCCCCCAGACCGTGGGCAGCTCCCGGTAGGAGTCGTAGTGGTGCAGCGCGATCCCGGCGAAGGCCGGGCTGCCCGCGAACGCCTGGGAGACCTTGGCCAGCTCGGCCTCCAGCACGTCCCTGCCCTCCTCGCGGAAGGTGATGCTGGACGGGTCGCCGCTGGTCGCGATGTCCAGCGTCTCCACGCCGACCACCACCGACAGCGGTTTGCCGATCCGCTCGGCGTAGGCCAGCTCGCCGGCCGCCTGCGCGATGATGCCGGCGCCGCCGTCGGCCTGGTCGCGGTAGTCCATGATCGCGATGTAGTCGCTGAGGTCCTGGACGTGCTCGGCCAAGGTGCGGGTGGTCCCGCCGTAGGTGATGCCGGTGCAGCAGGCGGAGGTGTCCAGCCAGCGCGGCACGGCCGGGCCGAACAGCAGCGGCTGCCCGGAGGCGTCCCGGCGGGCGATCATCGCGCGCAGCGTGTCCAGCCACTGGAGCTGCACGTCGGGCTTGCCGCTGGTGAACCAGGGCAGGCTGTACGGCTCGATGTCGACGTTGATCCCGTCGAACCGCTCCGCGGGCTTCGAGGACAGGTTGTAGTCGAGCACCCGTTCCATCTCCCCGACGGCCCGCTCGCGGTAGCGGGACAGCGCGCCCAGGTACGGCGGCCGCGTCCCGCCGGCGACGGTGGCGTGCACCTTCATGCCCCGGCCGTGCGCCCAGGCCACCAGGTCACGCAGCCCGGGACGCGCGTCCTCGATCATGTCGCGCCCGGCGTAGGTGTCCACGCCCAGGTAGAGCGTCGATCCGGCGGGCAGGACGGTCTCCAGCAGGCGGCGCGACCCCGGGTTGAGCACCAGGTTGTAGGACGCCTTCTCCCAGATCCACATCGCCCGGTCCTGCCGGTGCGGCACCGGGGCCCGCCCGCGCGCCGCGCCGAGCGCCACGTACGTGGTGGACGACCTGGACACGTGGCCGCGCGCGTCCACCGCCTCGGCCTCCAGGCTCGCCATCACGTCGCCGTACCTGGCCGGGTTCAGCAGCGTGACGTAGCGCCCCCGCGCGCTGGCGGCGGGCTGCCAGGGGCCGCCGTTGACGCGGACCCGGACCGAGCGCACGTCCGCGCCGGCCACGTCCACCCGGACCGGCGTGGGACGGGTGAGCCGGGCCCCGTCGGCGGGCTCGGCGATCGCCACGCGCGGGGCCCTGGCCCGCGGATTGTCCACGCGCAGGGTCAGCGGCGGCGACCAGGCGCCGTAGCGGGTGTCGGCGGCCGTGGCCTTGGCGTAGACCTCGATCTCGCCGTCCAGGGCGCCGGTGTCGAGGTCGTAGGACCAGGTTCCGCTGTCGTCGGCGTCGGGGTCGGTGACCTCGGCCCGTTCCACGCGCTCGCCGTCCACCACGACGGACACGTCGTAGGCGGTGGTGAAGCGGCCGGTCAGCCGGATCAGGCCGGGGGCGGGCTCGGCGGAGTCGATCACCACCGACGGCGGGTCCGCCGCGCTCGCCACGGCCGGTGTGGCCACGGTGAACGGGACGGCGAGCGCGAGCGCGCCCGCGATTCTCCAAAGCCGTGAGGGCATGAAGCCACCTCCATAGGAATGAATTAACGCCGGAAAGGGATATGTCCGGACATTGAATCCATGAGATGGCGAAACCATAGCCCTGAATTTCCGGAAGAAGAATGGCATGAATTCCGGCCACCGAATCGCGGGCCCCTCGCCGACGCAGCGGGCAGGTGGGATCCCTCTGACGGGGGAGGAGATTCGCGCGCAGTGGGGAGGGGCGGTCGCCGGGCGGTCCCTAGCGTTGCGGGCATGGTCGACTCTCATCGCCCGCGGCGCTGGCCGGCTTACGGGCTGGCGGCGCTGATGCTCGGGTACGCGGCGGGCAAGGCCGTCTTCGCCGTCCAGGGCAGGCTCGGGTTCCCCGGCGGTCCGCCCGTGCCTGCGGCCGAGGCCGCGCGCTACTTCCTGGATCCGTCACTCGCGCAGGGGTTCGCGGCGGCCTCCGGGGTGCTGGGGGCCTGTGTCGCCGTGGCCACCGTCACCGCCGCGGGCCGCCGGCTGCCGCGGGCCGCGATGCTCGCCGTGCTGGCGGTGATGCTGGCGGCGCTCGGCGGAGGCGCGGGCATCATGATCCTCGACGGGTTCGTCGGCCTCGGCGTCGGCTGGCGCTGGTACCACGGGATCATCGGGCTCGTCGTGGCCGGCCTGGCCGCCGGGATGGCCCGGTCCTACTGGACGGCCACCCGCCCCGCCCGCCCGAGCCCCGGCTCGGCCCGGTCAGCCCCGTGAGAAGGCCGCGAGGAGTTTCTCCGTGGTCAGGATGGCGTGGGCGAAGGTGGGGCCGTTGAGCTCGTGCGCGGCGTGCAACATCTCCGGCAGGTACGCGGCGGTCGCGTCGCGCACCAGCGTCACGTGGTAGCCCAGCTCCATGGCGAACCGCCCGGTGGCCTCGACGCACGTGTTGGCCAGCACGCCCACGGCCACCACGTGCGTGACGCCGCGCTGCCGCAGCTGGAGGTCCAGGTCGGTGTTGGCGAACCCGCTCTGCGCCCAGTGCTCGGCGGCGACGACGTCGTCCTCCTCCGGCTGGAGGTCGGGATGGAACTCCCCGCCCCACGAGCCGCGGGCGAAGGTGTGCCGCTCCTGGATGCCGTGCTGCGTCGGGTTCGGATGGGCCCAGCTCTCGTAGTCGCCCGGCTGCCAGCGGCGGTGCGGGACGAACACCACCCGCACGCCGGCCGCGCGCGCCGCGGCGATCACCGCCCGCAGGTTGTCCAGCAGGCCGATCGCCTGCGCCACCGGTCCGAGCCGCGGCCACACCTTGCCGCCCTCGGAGATGAAGTCGTTGTACGGATCGACCAGCAGCACCGCCGTACGGCGCGGGTCGTAGGACTCGGTCATGGCCGCCCCCTCAGTTGCCGGTGGTCAGGACCATGCGGAAGCGGGCCTGCCCGGACATCATCCGCTGGTACGCCGTCGCGGCCTCCTCCAGCGGCACTTCCTCCGTCCAGGCCCGCACGCCGCTCCGCGCGGCGAACCTCATGGTGTCCTGGGTGTCCACGGCGATGCCGGAGGCGTGCCCGTAGACCCGGCGGGCGCCGCCGACGAGCTGCAGCGGGGTGACGGCCAGCGGGTCGGTGTCGATGCCGACGGTGATGAGCTCGCCGCGCCGGCCCAGCCCGTCGATCGTGCCGGACATCGCCGCCGAGCTGGTCACCGTCGCCAGCACCACCTTGGCGCCGCCCAGCGCCAGCAGCGCGTCGGCGGCCTGCTCGGCGGTGCCGTCGATGTAGTGGGCGGCGCCGAGCTCGCGGGCCAGCGGCTCCTTGTCGCTCCCGCGCGCGATGGCGACCGTGTCGAAGCCCATCCGCGCGGCGAACTGCACGCCCAGGTGGCCGAGGCCGCCCAGCCCGAGGATCGCGACGGTGTCGCCCGGCCGCGCCGAGCTGCGCCGCAGCGCGTTGAACACGGTCACGCCCGCGCAGGCCAGGGGCGCCGCCTGCACCGCGGTCAGCTCGTCGGGGATCGCGGCCAGGGCGACGGCCGGCGCCACGACCGAGTCGGCGAACCCGCCCGGGTAGGCGGCGCCCGGCACCTGGAGCTCGGGGCAGAGCACGCCGTCGCCCTCCCGACAGGCGTCGCAGTGGCCGCAGCTCCCGCCGTACCAGCCGACCGCCACCCGGTCGCCCACGGACCAGCCCGCGACGCCGTCGCCGAGCGCGTCGACGCGTCCGGCGATCTCGTGCCCCGGCGTGACGGGGAAGGCGGTGCCCGGGAGCGCGCCGCCGATGATCAGCGCGTCGGAGTGGCACACCCCGCACGCCTCGACGGTGATCCGCACCTGGCCGGGGCCCGGTTCGCGGGTCCGCGTCGGGGCCTGGGCCAGGGCGCCGCCGGGCTCGGCGACCTGGATGGAACGGTGCAGGGCAGAAGACGGCATGGCGTCTGCTCTTTCTTCGTACGGGACGCAGCGGCCTCACCGGGAGGCCCTCACAAGGCCACCTTTTCCACTTCCGCCTCGTTTACCCCACCGGCACGGCGAAGGCCCGGGACCCTGACGCGGGTCCCGGACCTCAGGGGCCGCCGGTCAGCCCGCCGGCACGACCGGGACGCCGCCGAAGGTCACCACCAGACGGCCGTCCGCGGCGAAGGACCAGTTCAGGGCGCCGCCGTAGGCCGAGCAGCGGGAGCCGTTCGAGCCGGACCAGAACTGGTTGGACGCGTCGGCCGAACCGACGATCTTGTCGTTGGCGCCGCTGCCGGAGCGGCAGGAGGTGTTGTCGCGGAACACCGAGGTGCCGCCGTCGAAGGAGAAGTTGCGCTCGGTGTTGTCGACGGCGACGTTCCCGGTGATCGACATCGTGCCGAGGTTGCGGTTGTAGGTGAAGCCGTGCTTGCCGTTGCGGTAGGCGATGTTGCGCCGCACGACGTGGTCGACCTTGATGTCCTCGCCGCCCAGCTTGTAGCCGTTGCGGTCGCCGTTGCCGGCCTGGCTGCCGTCGCTGAGCGTGCCGTTGCCGTAGGCCAGGGAGTCCTCGACGGTGACCGGGCCGATCGGGCCGGTCTCGGTCTTGGTGTACAGGTCCCAGCCGTCGTCGATGTTGTTGCGGGACACCGCGTACCGGAAGACGTTGCCGGGGCCGACGGTCAGCTTGGCGGCGAAGCCGTCGGCGTCCTCGCCGTCGGAGTCGGCGTTGTCGTGCGAGACCGTGCTCAGGACGAGGTTGCCGGACGGCCACCGGCTCTGCGGCGTGTCGGAGGCGATCCGGGAGAGCTGCAGCCCGGTGTCGCGGTTGTACCGGGTCACCGACCGTTCGATGATGTTGCCGCTGCCGCCGACGAAGATGCCGTTGTCGCCGGCGCGCTCGACGGTGATGCCGTACAGGTGCCAGTACGAGCCGTTGACGGCGAGCCCGCGGTTGGCCGGGTCCTCGCTCTGGGCCGCGAAGTTCAGCACCGGCGTCTCGCCGGGGTAGGCCGACAACTTCTTGCGGGCCGCGGCGGTGCCGTCGTTGCCGGGGGCGATGGTGACCGTCTGGCTGAAGGCGTACGTGCCGCCGCGCAGGTAGATCGTGCCGCCCGCGGCGACACGGGTGATGGCGGAGGTGAGCGTCGTCGGGTCGGACTGGGTGCCGGTCGCGCCGTCCCTGCCGGTCGGGGAGACGTACAGCGCGCCGGTGGGCGGCGGGACGGTCGGTGTGACCGTGGGCGTCGGGGTGGGGCTGGTGGTCGGTCCGCCGCCGGCCGGCTTCAGGGTCCACTGCTTGGTGGCGGCCGAGTCGCAGGAGTTCTGCTGCAGGAGCGCGCCCGGCGCGGTGGAGTTGTCCAGGACGTTGAGGCACTTGCCGCCGTTGGCGTTGACGATCCGGTACGCCTCGCCGGCGGCGGTGAGCTGCCAGGTCTGGGAGGCGGCGCCCGTACAGGTCTCCTGCTGTACGGGCTTGCCCGCGCTGGTGGAGGCGTCGCGGACGCCGGCGCACTTTCCGCTGTGCGCCGCCTTGACCTGGAAGCCGCTCCCGGCGGCGGTGAGGGTGAAGACCTGCCCGGCGGCCTCGGCGCAGGCGTTCTGCGCGAGTTGCACGCCGTCGCCGGTGCTCTGCCCCGGCACGGTGGCGCACAGGCCGCTGCCGCCGTTGACCAGCGTGTAGTTCCCGCCGGCCGGGGCCGCCGAGGCGGGGGTGTTCAGCACGGCGACCAGGCCGCCGGCGGTGAGCAGGCCGGTGGTCAGCACGACCGCCAGTCTCGTCGCCAAGGGTTGGTTCTTACGCACGTCCAGCTCCGTTTCGATGGAGGAGTGGAAGGGGGGTGCCGCGCGAGCCTTGCCAACCGGTTGCAGTAACAGTGGCTTCGTGTTGAGGAAAGGTCAATACGTCCAGGTAAAACTGCAAACGCTTCGAGCGTTGTGCCTGGTGGCGTGGCTATTTCTGCAACAACCGATTGCAGGAAATCTGCAAACAGCGGTCAGCGGGTGAGGGGCAGCGGGCCGCTCTCGGGGGTGAAGAGCTGCTCGTCGAGGTGGTCGACGGCGTAGTCGATCGCGCCCGCCACCACGCACTCGTCGCCCAGCGTGGACGCCCGCACCTCCGGCATGCGCATGCACCGCCGCTCCAGCCGTTCGCGCAGCGGCCCGAGCAGCACGTCCGCCGACCTGGAGAACCCGCCGCCCAGCACCACGACCTGCGGATCGAGGACGAGCACCATGGCGGCCGCGCCCACGGCCAGGTCGTCGAGAAAGCGCCCGACCGCCTCCAGCGCCACGGGGTCGCCGTTCCTGGCGGCGGCCAGCGTGTAGCCCGCCGCGTCCTCCGGCGGCGTGCCCTCGGGGACGGCCGCGCACGAGTCGAGGTGCTCGGGCGCGTCGAACCAGCGGGCCTCGGGCAGCATGGAGATCTCCCCGGCCGCCGCCCCGAACCCCCGGTGGACCCGGCCGCCGATGATCAGCCCGGCGCCCATGCGCCTGCCGACGTGCAGGAACACCACGTCCTTGGCGCCCTGGGCGACGCCGCGCCGGGTCTCGGCCATGGCGGCCAGGCGGCTGTCGTTCTCGATCAGCACCTGGCAGGGGAACATCTCCCGCATCCGGCCCGCCAGGTCGAGGTCGCGCCAGGACGGGACGGCGGCCGAGTAGATGACCCGCCCCTCGATGTCGATGATGCCGATGGTGCCGACGGCGATCGTCCACAGGTCGGACACCGCGACGCGGCCGAGCGACAGGCAGCCGGAGACGGCCCGCTCGATCGCGGCCAGGCGCTCCTCCAGCGGCGCGTCCGGGAGCACCGGCTGGCGGGTCTCGGCCAGGATCTCGCCGTCGAGGTCGGACAGGGCGGCGCGGATGTTGTGGCCGCCCACGTCGACGCCGACCAGGTAGCCGCTGTCGGCGCGGAAGCGGTAGCGGCGGGCCGGCCGGCCCATCGAGCCCGGGCTCGGCGGCACCTCCTCCACCCAGCCCAGGTCCATCAGCTCGCCGGCGACCTCCTTCATGGACGGCCGCGACAACCCCGTGCGCTCGGCCAGCGCCGACAGGGTGAGCGGGCCGGCCCGGCGCAAGGCCCGGATGGCGGTCAGCGAGTTGAGCTGTCGCAGCCGTGACAGGTCGCCGCCGCGTAGCTCCGCCATCGCCGTCCTTAACGTAGGTCTCCTCTGTAAGCAGAGATTATGCCAGGGACCAGCTCGACGGCGCACCACCCGCGAACCCCTTCAAATTGGGCGTTGACCCTCCGAAACCGACGGTGCTACTAATGAAGCGCTCCTTCGTAAGTTGAGAGAGATGAGGTCTGATGTCATTCGTTGACGTCGGCGAGATCAGGTGCGACCAGGCCCGGACCCGGGTGTTCGAGCACGGCTGGCAGTCGTGGAGCCCCACCGGCGCCTACGGCCTCGGGGACCTTCCGCCCAGACCCGCCGACGAGACGATCCAGATCCTCTGCTACCGCCCCGAGACGCCCGTCCCCGACGGCGTCTTCCAGGGCGAGGGGCTGCTGGCCGTCGAGTCCGGCGACGGCGTGGTCGAGCTGTGGAGCGCGCCCGGACCGCTCCAGGTGCCCTCCCTCCGGGCCCGCCGGAAGGGGGACCGCCTGGTGATCTCCGCCGACGGCCCGGTACGCCACCACCGCGTCGAGGGCGACCTCGGCCCGGCCCTGCGCGACTGGGCGGACGGCATGGCAGAACCCAGGACGTTCCCCGCCGTCCCCCCCATGTGGTGCACCTGGTACGGCTACTGGGACAAGGTCACCGACGCCGACGTCCTGGAGAACCTGGCGCTGGCCGACCGGCACGGCCTGACCGCCGACATGTTCCTCGTCGACGACGGCTACGAGGCCGGCATCGGCGACTGGCTGGACCCCAGGCCCGGCTTCGGCTCCCTGGCCCGCGCCCTGGACGCCGTCACCGGCTCCGGCCGCCGCGCCGGCATCTGGACCGCCCCCTTCCTGGTCGGCCACGACAGCCGCCTGTTTCACGAGCACCCCGACTGGCTGGTGGACGGCGCGTACGCGGGCCGCATGTGGAACCAGGACCTCGCCGTCCTCGACGTCACCCACCCCGGCGCGGCCGAGCACCTGGTCCACGTGTTCGCCGCCTTCGCCGCGATGGGCGTCACCCACTTCAAGCTCGACTACCTCTACGCCGGCGCCCTGGCCGGCCGCCGCCACGAGGACCTCGACCCGATCGCGGCCTACCGGCGCGGGCTGGAGCTCGTGCGGCGCGGCGCGGGCCCCGAGGCCACCCTGCACGGCTGCGGCGCGCCCATGCTGCCCAGCATCGGGCTGGTCGACATCATGCGGGTCAGCCCCGACATCGCGCCCACCCTGCACCCCCGGTCGGGCGACATCAGCCAGCCCTCCCAGCTCGGCGCCCGGCTGACCGGCGCGGCCCGCGAGTTCCTGCACGCCCGCTGGTGGGTCAACGACCCCGACTGCCTCATCGTGCGGCCCGAGGTGGAGGCCCGGCAGGAGTGGGCGGCGCACATCGAGGGCACCGGCGGCCTGCGCGGCTCCAGCGACCCGATCGCCGCCCTCGACGAGTGGGGGCTGGAGACCACCCGCCGCCTGCTGGTCCCCACCGCCACGGACCCGTCGTGATCACCGAGACCGTCCGGGCCGCCGCCAAGGAGGCCCCGCGGCGGCCGCCGCGCAGGCGCACCCGGGACTGGCACGCCTACCTGTTCGTCGGGCCCAGCCTGTTCGGGGTGGTGGCGTTCCTGCTGCTGCCGGTCGTCATCGTCCTGGTGCTCAGCTTCTTCGACTGGGAGCTGCTGTCTGAGCCCACGTTCGCCGGGCTGGACAACTACCGCCGGCTGGCCGCCGACGGCGAGACCTGGCACGCGCTGGGCGTCACCCTCCTGTACGTCGTGCTGTGCATCCCGCTGCAGACCGTGCTGGCCCTGGTGCTGGCGCTGCTGCTGGACCGCAAGGTCAAGGGCCTGCGGCTGTACCGCTCGTTGTACCTGATCCCGTGGATGGCCACCCCGATCGTCCTCGGCCTGGTCTGGAACTGGATCTTCGACCCGCGCGACGGCGCGCTCAACAGCCTGCTCGGCCTGGCCGGCGTCACCGGCCCCGACTGGCTGTCCGACCCCGCCTGGGCGCTGCCCGCGATCGCGCTGGTCAACGTCTGGCAGCACACCGGCTACACCATGCTGTTCTTCCTGGCCGGCCTCCAGGGCATCCCCAAGGAGCTGTACGACGCCGCCGCCACCGACGGCGCCACCCCCGCCCAGCGGTTCTGGCGCATCACGCTGCCGCTGCTCAACCCCACGATGTTCTTCGTCATGGTGACCAACCTGATCGGCGCCTTCCAGGTGTTCGACACCGTCTACGTCATGACCAACGGCGGCCCCAGCCAGAGCACCGAAGTGCTCAACTTCCGCATCTACGAGACGGCGTTCAAGCAGTTCGACTTCGGCTACGCCTCGACCCTGTCGATGTTGCTGTTCGGGGTCATCCTGCTGGTGACGCTGGCGCAGGTCAGGTTCTTCGGCAAGCGCACCACCTACGACCTGAGCTGAGGCCCCCATGATCAAGCGCACCCTGCTCCACGTCGTGCTCGCGGCCGGCGCGTTCGTCTCCGTCTTCCCGTACCTGCTGGTCGTGCTGACCGCGTTCAAGACGCAGTCGCAGCTCAGCTCCACCGAGCCGTGGCTGCCCGGCCTGCCGCCGACCACCGCCAACCTGACCCGGCTGCTGAGCGGCGACTTCCCCCGGTACATGCTCAACACCCTGCTGATGACGGTCGTGCTCACCCTCGGGCAGCTCGTCTTCACCACCTTCGCCGCCTACGCCTTCGCGCGGCTGCGCTTCCGGGGCAGGGAGGCCCTGTTCTGGCTGTACGTCGCCACCATGATGGTGCCGGGCGCGGTCACGATGATCCCCCTGTTCCTCATCATGCGCGAGCTCGGCCTGGTCAACACCTGGTACGGCCTGCTCATCCCGTACGTGCTGGGCACCCCGTACGGCATCTTCCTGATGCGCCAGTTCTTCAAGTCCCTGCCCGCCGGGCTGGAGGAGGCCGCCCGGATCGACGGGGCCGGGGCGATGACCGTCCTGCTGCGCATCCTGCTGCCGCTGTGCCGCCCGGCGCTCGGCACCCTGACGATCATCACCGTGATCTCGTCGTGGAACAGCTTCATCTGGCCGCTGATCATCACCAGCGGCGACGAGACCAGGGTGATGACGGTGGCGCTCGCCACCCTCAAGGTCGGCATCGGCGTCGACTACAACCTGATGATGGCCGGCGGGCTGATCGCGCTCGTGCCGATGGTGGCCGTCTTCGTCTTCTTCCAAAGACACATCGTCCGGTCGGTGGTCCTCACCGGCCTCAAGTAGCACACGAACAAGAGGTCAGCGAATGTTGCAATCCCCCCCGATTCGCTGGGCCGGGGCGCTGCTCTGCGCCGCCACGCTCATCCTGTCCGGCTGCGGGTCGGGCTCCGGAGACTCCGGCAAGGTCACGCTCACCTACCGGCTCTGGGACGACCAGCAGAAGGTCGGCTACGAGAAGGTGATGGCCGCCTTCGAGAAGGCCAACCCGGGCATCGACGTCAAGATAGAACTGCTGCCTTACGACCAGTACTGGACCAAGCTCACCGCCGACGCCGTCGCCGGGACCGCGCCGGACGTCTTCTGGATGAGCCCCACCCAGTTCCCCGAGTTCGTCACCAAGGGCGTGCTGGCGCCCGTCCAGGTGGACGGCTCCAAGTACCACCAGACCGTGGTCGGCTCGTTCACCTACCAGGGCAAGCTGTACGGCGTGCCGAAGGACTGGGGGATCGTCGGCCTGCTCTACAACAAGGACCTGTTCGACAAGGCCGGCGTGACCATGCCGGACAAGCTCACCTGGGCGGCCGACGGCTCCGGCACCCTGCTCGACACGGCCCGCAAGCTCACCGTGGACGAGGCCGGCAAGCACCCCGACGAGCCCGGCTTCGACCCCGCCAAGGTCACCACGTACGGCTTCGCCTCCTGGAACCACTACCAGACGCAGTGGATGAACTGGGTCAGCTCGAACGGCGGCAAGCTGCTGGACAAGCCCTTCGGCAGCTACACCTTCAACGACGCCGCCTCCGTCCAGGGGCTGCAGTTCGGCGTGGACCTGGTCAACAAGCACCACGTCTCGCCGCCGGCCACCCAGACCAACCCGCCCACCGGCAAGGTCACCGACATGTTCAAGGCCGGAAAGGTCGCCATGTTCCCGGCGAACAACGCGCTGCTGCCGTTCGTCGCGCCGGAGGCCAACTTCGAGATCGGCGTCGCCGCCATGCCCGAGGGCCCGCAGGGCCGTTCGGTGAACCTCAACGGCCTGTCCGAGGCCGTCTCCGCCAAGAGCGCCCACCCGGCCGAGGCGATGAAGCTGGCCACCTGGCTCGGCACCGAGGAGCCGCAGAAGATGATGGCCGACGGCGGCTACGTCTTCCCCGCGCTCAACGGGCTGTCGCAGGGCTACGTCGACTACTGGAAGTCCAAGAAGCTCGACGTCTCGCCGTTCCAGGAGGAGTCGGAGGGCCAGACCTTCCCGCTGCCGGTCACCACCGGCTTCACCGGCTTCGAGAACAAGCTCAACCAGATCCTCAACGAGATGTACCTCGGCAAGCTCACCCCCCAGCAGGCCGCCGACCAGGCCGTGGCCGCCGGCAACGCCTCCGTCAAGTAGGAGCTCCATTGATCACCCGGCGATCGTTGTTCGCCGGGGGCGCGAGCCTGGGCCTCGCCGCCGCACTGGGTGCCTCACCCGTGCGCGCGGCGGCCCGGCGTGCCCCCCTGTCCGACCCGTTCCAGCTCGGCGTCGCCTCCGGCGAGCCCACGCCGGACGGCGTCGTCCTCTGGACCCGGCTCGCCATGGACCCGGTCGCGCTCGACGGGCTCGGCGGCATGCCGGACCGCGTCGTGCCGGTGCACTGGCAGCTCGCCTCCGACGAGAACTTCCGCCACGTCGTGCGCCAGGGCGTCGAGCAGGCCCGCCGCGAGTCGGCCCACAGCGTGCACGTCGAGCTGGACGGCCTGCGCCCGGGCGCGGAGTACTTCTACCGCTTCCGCGCCGAGGGCGAGATCAGCGAGGTCGGCCGCACCCTGACCGCCCCCGCCCCCGGCGCCCGCTCCCGCCCCCTGAACCTGTCGTTCACCTCCTGCGCCGACTACCAGACCGGCTGGTTCACCCCCTACCGCCGGATGGCCGAGGACCACCCCGACCTCATCGCCTTCCTCGGCGACTACATCTACGAGTACGGCGACTACAAGTACCCCGTCCGCGACCAGGCCGGCGGCGAATGCCTCGACCTGGCCGGATACCGGCTGCGGCACGCCCAGCACAAGGCCGACCCCGAGTCGCGGCTGGCCCACGCGATCGCCCCCTGGGTGGTCGTGTGGGACGACCACGACATCGAGAACGCCTGGGCCGGCGACGTGCCCGAGCAGCCCGACCCGCCCTTCCTCGCCCGCCGGGCCGCGGCCTTCCAGGCGTACTACGAGAACATGCCGCTGCGCCGCGCCCAGCGCCCCGACGGCCCCGCCCTGCGGCTCTACCGCACGATCCGCTGGGGCGCGGTCGCCAACCTGCACATGCTCGACACCCGCCAGTACCGCGACCTGTACGCCTGCACCGGCAAGAGCGGCACGGTCGGCGCCGACTGCGCCGAGCGGCTGGCCCCCAACCGCACGATGCTCGGCGGCGAGCAGGAGTCCTGGCTCGACGGGCAGCTCAAGGGCTCCCAGGCCACCTGGGACCTGCTCGGCCAGCAGGTCTTCCTCATGGAGATGGACTGGACCAACGGCGAGGGCAAGGGCTACTCCAACGAGGGCTGGGACGGCTACGTCGCCTCCCGCAACCGGCTGACCGCCGCCATCGACGACTACCGGCGCAACGCGGTCGTCCTCACCGGCGACGTGCACTCCCACTGGGCCGGGGAGGTCAAGCGCGACTTCCAGGACCCCGAGTCGAAGTCCGTCGCGGTCGAGCTGGTCACCACGTCGGTCACCAGCGCCGGCAACGGCCTCGACGAGTACCCCAACACCCAGACGCTGCTCGCCGAGAACCCGCACGTGAAGTTCTTCAACGGCCGCCGCGGCTACGTCCGCGCCAAGCTCACCCAGCAGGAGATGAAGGTCGACTTCCGCTCGCTGTCCCGGGTGACCGAGCCGTACGCGCCCGCCTACACCTCCGGCTCGTTCGTCGTCGAGCCGGGCGACCCGAGCCTCCACCCAGCCTGACGGGATCCCCATGCGCACGATCACGGCCGCCGCCGCGGCGGCCCTCCTCACCCTGCCCTTCGCGCCCTTACCCGGTTCCGTGGCGACCGCGGCGGCCGTCGAGGCGCCCCCGATGGGCTGGAGCAGCCGCTCCCTGGGCTGCTCGGTCTCCGAGGCGGCCGTCCGCCAGGCCGCCGGCGCCCTCACCCCGCTCGCGCCGCTCGGCTACCGGTACGTCGTCCTCGACGACTGCTGGCTGGCCGCCCAGCGCAGCGGCGGCGCCCTGGTCCCCGACCCGGCCCGCTTCCCGGGCGGCGTCAAGGCGCTGGCCGACGAGCTGCACGCCAAGGGCCTCAAGCTCGGCCTGAGCCTGTCGGCCGGCAGCAAGGCGTGCTCCGGCGGCGGCCCCGGCTCCTACAAGCAGGAGGCCGCCGACGCCGCCCAGCTCAGGGCCTGGGGCGCCGACTACGTCAAGTACGACTGGTGCAACGTCCCCACGGCCGACTTCCCCGGCCAGAACGTGCAGCAGATCGCCCAGACCCTCTACCCGCGCATGCGCCAAGCCCTCGGCGACGGCGTGGTGTTCGCCATGAACAACGAGGACGGCAGCACCGTGCCGTGGTTGTGGGGCAAGGACGCCGGCGCCACCACCTGGCGGACGAACGTCTACAACAAGCCCATCCCCGACAGCTACCCCAGCATGGTCGACATCTGGGAGACCAACCAGCTCAGAGCCGAGTACGCCGGGCCGGGCAGCTGGGCCGACCCCGACCTGATCCAGGCCGGCCGCGGCGGGATGACCGAGACCGAGTACCGCGCCCAGTTCACCCTGTGGGCCATGGGGGCCGCGCCGCTCGTCCTGCAGGCCGACCCGGCCAAGGCGCCGGCGGCCGTCGTCGCCAACCCCAAGGTGATCGCGGTGGACCAGGACCGGCTGGGCGCGCACGGCCGGCTCGTCTCCTCCGACGGCTGGTACCACGTGCTGGCCAAGCCCCTGGACGGCGGCGACCGGGCGATCGCGCTGTTCAACGAGAGCGACCGGGCGGCGGTGATCTCCACCCGGCTCGGCGCGGGCTCGCGTCACCGGGTCGAGGAGCTGTGGTCCGGCGTGGTCAGCTCGACGAAGGACGTGCTGTCGGCGCAGGTCCCGGCGCACGCCGCGGTGCTCTACCGGGTCTCGGAGAGCCGGGAGCAGGCGCCGCCGCTGGTGACCTTCGAGGCCGACCCGCCGCGCTTCCTCGGCGAGGACCGGCCCTCGGTGCTGGAGCCCGGCGTGCCCGGCGAGCTGGTCACCCGCGTCACCAACACCGGGGCCACCGCCCCGCTGCGGGACGTCGAGGTCAAGGCGTCCGCGCCGGACGGCTGGCGCGCCGAGGCCCGCACGCCGGCCAGGACCGCCCGGCTCGGCGCCGCCGAGACGTTCACCGTGACCTGGACGGTCACCCCGCCCGCGGACGCCGCGCCCGGCACCTACGAGGTCGCCTTCACCCAGGGCGACCGGCGCGCCGTCGCCGTCGTCATCGTGGCCAGGGCGCCGGGCACGGGCCGCACCTACCTGAGCGACCTGGCCTGGACCAGGGCCACGAACTACTTCGGCCCGGTCGAGAAGGACACCAGCAACGGCGAGCGGGCCGCCGGCGACGGCCGCCCGATCACCGTCGAGGGCGTCCGGTACGCCAAGGGCCTGGGCACGCACGCCCCCGCCGACATCGAGTTCTACACCGCCGGCCGGTGCACCACGGTCGAGTTCCAGGCCGGCATCGACGACGAGGTCGGCCAGGCCGGCTCGGCCGACTTCGAGGTGTGGGCCGACGGCGGCCGGGTCGCGCACTCCGGCGTGCTGACCGGCGCCATGCCCGCCAGGAAGGTCACGGCGTCCGTCGCGGGCGCCCGGTTCGTCCGGCTGGTCGCGACCAACGGCGGGGACAACGCCACCTCCGACCACGCCGACTTCGCCGACGCCACCGTCACCTGTCAGTGAGGAGATGCACTTGAAGATCGTTCCCAGGCCCGTCAGCCACGGGACCAGGCGCGGGAGGTTCGTCCTCGACGGGCGCACGGCGCTCACCGCCGACCCGGCGCTCGCCGGGGTGGCCGCCTGGCTGCGCGCCGAGCTCGGCCAGGTCACCGGAGGTGAGCTGCTGCCCGGCACGCCGGGCCCGGGGACGATCACCCTGGGGCTGGGCGACGGCCTCGGCCCGGAGGCGTACCGGCTGAGCGTGGGCGACGACGGCGTCGCCATCGACGCGGGCGGGCCCGCCGGGGCCTTCTACGGCGCGCAGACCTTCCGCCAGCTCCTGCCCGCCGCCGCCTACCGCCGGTCGCCGGCCGCCGAACCCCTGGTCGCACCGGGCGTGCACATCGAGGACGAGCCGCGCTTCGGCTGGCGCGGCTGCCTCCTCGACGTCGCCCGGCATTTCATGACCAAGCACGACCTGCTGCGGTTCATCGACCTGATGGCCCTGCACAAGCTCAACGTCCTGCACCTGCACCTGACCGACGACCAGGGCTGGCGCGTCGAGATCAGGCGTTACCCCCGCCTGACCGAGGTCGGCGCGTGGCGGCGGGAGAGCCAGACCGGCTGGAACGGCGCCATGGACGGCCGCCCCCACGGCGGCTACTACACCCAGGACGACCTCAGGGAGATCGTCGCCTACGCCGCCGCCCGGCACGTCACCGTCGTGCCGGAGATCGACCTGCCCGGCCACACCCAGGCCGCGATCGCCGCCTACCCCGAGCTGGGCAACCTCGGCACGCCGCTGGAGGTCCGCACGACCTGGGGCATCGGCCGGAACGTGCTCAACGCCGAGGACGCCACCATCGCCTTCTTCAAGAACGTGCTCGACGAGGTGCTGGAGCTGTTCCCCAGCCCGTACGTGTGCGTGGGCGGCGACGAGTGCCGCAAGGAGCAGTGGCGGGAGAGCCCGTCCGCCCAGCGCCGGATCAGGGAGCTGGGCCTGCGCGACGAGGAGGAGCTGCAGAGCTGGTTCATCCACCAGTTCGACGACTTCCTGGCCGCCCGGGGACGCCGCCTGGTCGGCTGGGACGAGATCCTGGAGGGCGGCCTGGCGCCCGGGGCGGTGGTGGCGTCCTGGCGCGGCGACCTCGGGGCGGTGGCCGCCGCCCGGCGCGGGCACGACGTCATCAACTGCTCCAACACCCAGGTCTACTTCGACTACCGCCAGGGGCCGGGGGAGGACG
Source organism: Nonomuraea sp. NPDC049758 (assembly GCF_040674635.1). NCBI lineage: Bacteria > Bacillati > Actinomycetota > Actinomycetes > Streptosporangiales > Streptosporangiaceae > Nonomuraea > Nonomuraea sp. NPDC049758. The sequence continues at coordinate 306,513 of NZ_JBFAMZ010000007.1, read as the reverse complement.
AGCCGGTGCCGTTCGGGACCGTGCTGGCGCTGGAGGACGTCTACGCCTTCGAGCCCGTGCCCGCGCAGCTGCGCGACGACCCGGCGGCGGAACGGGTGCTCGGCGCGCAGTGCGGGGTCTGGACGGAGCTGATCGACTCCAACCGGCGGGTCGACTACATGGCCTTCCCCCGGCTGGCGGCCTTCGCCGAGACCGTCTGGGGGCCGCCCGGGCGCGACCTGGCGGACTTCCGCGCGCGGCTGGCGGGCCACCTGCCGCGGCTGGCGGCGATCGGGGTGGAGTACCGGCCGGAGTCGGGGCCGCTGCCCTGGCAGACCAGGCCCGGCGTGCCGGGGCGGCCGGAGGACCCGAAGGAGTGGCAGGCCACCATCGACGCCTGGACCAGCAACCTGCGGGACCTCGCGTGACGCCCCTGGAGCCGCCGCCGGGCGGCCGGGTGCTGAGCTGGCCGGGCTGCGAGAACGTGCGCGACCTCGGCGGGCTGCCGACCGAGGACGGCGGGCGCATCCGGTGGGGCGCGCTGGTGCGGGGCGACCGTCCGAGGGGCACGGCCGTCCCGGCGTTGCGGGCGCACGGGATCCGGCTCGTGGCCGACCTCCGGCTGGCCGCCGAGTGCCGGGCCGACCCCGGTCCCGACGTGCCGGGCCGCCGCCACCTGCCCGTGCTGCGGGACGAGGACACCGTCCTGGAGGCGCTGGACGACACCCTGCCCGGCATCTACCGGGTGATCCTCGACCGGGGCGCCACCCGGTTCGCCGCCGTCCTGTCGGCCGTCGCCCACGCGCCGGACGGGGGCGTCCTGCTGCACTGCCACTCCGGCAAGGACAGAACCGGGCTGGCGGTCGCGCTGGCCCTCTCGCTGGCCGGCGTCTCCCGGCAGGAGATCGCCGCCGACTACGCCATGACGGCCGTCTGCCTGCGCCTCGACGAGCACCTGGCCGCCCTGGACGGCGACTCGGGGCGGGCCAGGGCGCTGCGCCTGTTCGCCGAGGTCACCGCGGACACTATGCTGGCCGCCCTGGCCCACCTGGACGACCGGCACGGCGGCGCGCAGGCGTACCTGCTGGCCGGCGGCCTGCCACCGGACGACCTGGCGCTGCTACGGGCCCGCCTGGTGGACCGCTGAGAGGACCGGCGGGCGGCGGTCAGCCCGTACGGCCCCAGAAGTCGTACGGGTCCCGGCCCGGGCGGAAGCCGTGCGCCCGGGCCAGCTCCGCCGCCTCCCGGAACCGGCGCGCGACGACGGACGGCTCGTGGGCGTCGCTGCCGAACGTCACGGCCTGCCCGCCCTCCTCCCGCCACCACCCGAGCAGCGTCGTGTGCAGCGGCAGGACCGTGTTGATCTCCAGCGCCCGGCCCGACCCGGCGGTCGCCCGCAGCGCGTGCCGGAACTCCTCCTCGAAGTCGGCCGGTTCGAACGGCCCGGCGGCCTGCGGCCAGTAGCGCACCGGGTAGTCGACGTGGGCCAGCACGGCGAACACGTCGCTGCCCGCGACCAGCTCGGGGATCTCGGCCAGGTAGTCCCGGACCACCTGGGCGGCGGCGCGGCGGGCGTACAGGCCGGGCGGCTCGCAGAACCCGTCGCCGGCGGGCAGGCTGTGCAGGGAGCCGAGCACCCGGTCGAAGCGCCCGGCGGCGAGCACGCGGGCGACCTCCCCGGCGTGCCGGTGCGGCTCGCCCAGCTCCAGGCCGCTCAGGATGCGCAGCTGCGGGAAACGCTCGCGGCACCGCTCGACCGCCTCCAGGTAGCCGGCGGCGTCGAAGGCCGGGGGAGGGAGGTGACCGTCCGGCGTCGTCAGCGCGAGCAGGTGGTCGTGGCCGTCGAGGGCGCCGGGGTCGACCGTCCAGACCGTGTGGTCGACGTGCTCGGTGAAGGCGATGGCGGGCAGGCCGAGCTCCACCGCCCGCGCGCAGGAACGCTCCATGTCGCCCTTCGGGGCGTCCCAGGACCATTCGCTGTGCACATGGCTGTCGGCGGGCAACGTCATGGGGCTCACTCCTCGGAGGGTAGGAGAAGATCGTCACGACTGTATCCCGCGAGCGTCCCGGCGTCCCGGGGGCGTGGCCGCCTCGGGGAAGAGGTCTGATCTGCCGTGAGATGCTGGCTTTCGTGACGACGACCGAGCCCGCCGGGCCCGCCCCGCGCCGCGGGCGCGGCCGACCCGGCTACGACCAGGCCGCGATCCTGCGCGCCGCGGTGGAGCTGTTCAACCGCAGGGGATACGACGCCACCAGCATGGGAGACCTGGCGAAGGAGCTCGGTCTGACCAAGCCGGCCATCTACCACCACGTCACGGGCAAGGAGCAACTGCTCGGCCAGGCCCTCGACGACGCCCTCGACGAGCTCACCGCCGCCGTCACCGCCGCCACCCGCGACGCCGCCGGCCGCACGGCCTACGAACGCCTGCGCGAGGTCGTGCGGCGCAGCGTCGAGGTGCTGGTCGCCCATCAGCCGAGCGTCACGCTCCTGCTCCGGGTGCGCGGCAACAGCCCGGTCGAGCTGGCCGCGCTCGAACGCCGCCGCTGGCTCGACGACCGCCTCGCCGCGCTGGTCGCCGACGCCGTCGCCGAGGGCGCGCTGCGCGACGACGTGCCGCCCGCGCTGGTCAGCCGGCTGCTGTTCGGCATGGTCAACTCGCTGGTGGAGTGGTACCGCCCGGACGGCGCCTACGACCGGGCGATGGTCGCCGACGCCGTCACCGCGATCGCCTTCGACGGCCTGGCCGGGCACGCGCCCGGGGCTCACCAGGTGTAGAACCCCTGGCCCGTCTTGCGGCCGAGATGCCCGGCGGCCACCAGGTCGCGCAGGATCCGCGGCGGCTCGAACCGGGGGCCGAGCTCGCGGGCCAGGTGCTCGGCGATCGCGAGGCGCACGTCCAGGCCCACCACGTCGGTGGTGCGCAGCGGGCCCGTCGGGTGGCGGTAGCCGAGGGTCATGGCCGTGTCGATGTCGGCCGCGCTCGCCACGCCCTCCTCCAGCATCCGCATCGCCTCCAGGGCCAGGCAGACGCCGAGCCTGCTGCTGGCGAAGCCCGGCGAGTCGGCCACCGTGACCGGCGTCCTGCCGAGCGCCCGCGTCCACTCCTGGGCCCGCTCGACCAGCTCGGGGTCGGTCCGCGGGCCGACGACGACCTCGATGAGGTCGCTGACCGGGACGGGGTTGAAGAAGTGCAGCCCGATGAAGCGCTCCGGCGCGGCCAGGCCGGCCGCGAGCCCGCCGATCGACAGGCTGCTGGTGTTCGTGGCCAGCACCGCGCCCGGCGCCTGCCGCTCGACCAGGGCGAACACCTGGGCCTTGAGCGCCGCGTCCTCCGGCACCGCCTCCACGACCAGCTCGCACGAGGCCAGCTCGGCCGGGTCGGCCGTCGTGCGCAGCCGGGACAGGACGTCCGGGAGCGGGCTGCCCAGCCTGCCCTTCTCCGCGGCCTTGGCCAGGCTGCCGGTCACCCGTTCCAGGGCCTGGGCGGCGGCCCGCGGGTCGCTCTCCACGACGACGACCCGGCTGCCGGCGGCGAGGAAGGCGTGCGCGATGCCCGATCCCATCCGCCCGCCGCCGAAGACGCCGACGATGTGCGGCAGGGTCGATGGGGACGTCATGAGCGCCGCTCCTTCCGCCGGTCGAGGAACGCCGTCATGCGCGCGTGCTTCTCCTCGGTCTCGAACAGCACCGCCTGGGCCAGGTCGTCCACGAACGGGTGCGCGGCGCGCGGGGCGTGGAAGACGGCCTTGGTCAGCCGGGTGGCCAGCGGCGCCCGCGCCGCGATGCGGTCGGCGAGCCGGTGACCGGCGGCGAGCAGGTCCGCCGGCTCCACGACGTCGTTGAGCAGATGCACCGCCCGCGCCTCCTCGGCCGTCAGCACCCTGCCGGCGAGCAGGATCTCCTTGGCCAGCGGCTCCCCGACCAGCTCGGCCAGCCGCCAGGCGGCCCCGGCGGCGGCCAGGATGCCGAGGTCGGTCTCCGGGTTGCCGATCCGGGTGCGCGGCGTGCCGATCCGGAAGTCGCAGGCGTAGGCCAGCTCGGCCCCGCCGCCCAGGGCGTAACCGTCCACGAGGGCCACGGTCGGCATCGGCAGCCGGTGGATCCGGTCGAAGATCCTGGAGTTGATGCCCCGCAGCGCGTCGTCCCGGTCCCGGTCGCGGAGCTGGGCGATGTCCGCCCCGGCGGCGAAGGTCGTGCCCTCGCCGGTGAGCAGCACGACGCGCGGCTCGTCCTCGACGGCGGCGCACGCCTCGTGCAGCGCGGCGACCAGCTCCCGGTCGATCGCGTTGCGCACCTGCGGCCGGTTGAGCCGCCACACCACCCGGTCGGCGCCCTCCTCGACGATGAGGGTCATGGGCGCTCCGCCTGGGGAGCGCGGGCTTTCGTCACGGAAAAACTCCTCTGCGTCGGGGTCAGGCGTCGTAGTCCACGGTGACACGGTCGCCGGCCGGGAACGTCTGGCAGGTGAGCACGAAACCGGCGTCCACCTCGGCCGGTTCGAGCGCGTAGTTGCGGCGCATGTCCGCCGCGCCCTCGCGGACCACCGCCCGACAGGTGCCGCAGACCCCGCCCCGGCAGGCGAACGGCAGGTCCGAGCGGGTCTGCTGGGCGCCGTCGAGCAGGGTGGACTCGCGCGAGACGGTGGCGGTCGTGCGCCTTCCGTCGAGCACCGTCGTCAGCACGGTCGTCGCGCCCGCCGGCACGCCCTCGGGGCGCCTCGGCCGCGGCGGGGGAGCGTCGACGTAGAAGAGCTCGACGTGCACCTTCGCCGCCGGGACGCCGAGCTCGGCGAGCACCTGGCGGGCGTCCTCGACCATGCGCAGCGGCCCGCACAGCCAGACGTGGTCGAACGTCTCGATCGGCACCAGCTCGGTGAACAGCCGCCGCAGCCGGTCGCCGTCCAGCCGGCCGGAGAACAGCTCGACGTCGCGCGGCTCCCGGGAGAGCACGTGGACGAGCTGGAGGCGGGGGCCGTACCGGTTCTTCAGGTCGCCTAGCTCCTCGGCGAACATCACGGTGCGGCTGCTGCGGTTGCCGTACAGCAGCGACACCCGCGCGCCGGGATGGGTGAGCACCGTGGAGGCGACCGACATCATCGGGGTGATGCCCGACCCGGCCGCCACGCACAGGTGCCGCTCGCCCGCGCCGGGGTCGGCCTGCCAGGAGCCGGTGGGGGTCTGCACCTCGATCCGCGTGCCCGGCCGCACCTCGCGGACGAGCCAGGAGGAGAAGAGCCCGTCCGGGATCTCCCGGACGCCGATGCGCGGCGCGTCCCCGGCCGGGGCGCAGATCGAGTACGACCGCCGCTCCTCCCGCCCGTCCACGAAGCGGCGCAGGGTGAGCGACTGGCCCGCGCGGAAGGCGTACGCCTCGCGCAGCTCGCCGGGCACGGCGAAGGTGATCGCGGCGGCGTCCTCGCACAGGCGGTCGACCGCCGCCACGGTCAGCTCGTGGAAGGCGGCGTGCGCCCGGGCCGGCGCGGGCGCGAGCGTGGTCATCTCATATCTCCTTGACATGCTCGAACGGTTCCAGGCAGTCGGCGCAGGCATAGAGGGCCTTGCAGGCGGTGGCGCCGAACTCGGAGGTCAGCCGGGTGGCCCGGGAGCCGCAGCGCGGGCAGGCCGGGGCGGTCCTGGCCGGGCCGAGCGTCAGCGGCACCGGCCCGGACGTGCGCCGGGCCGGCCCGGGCGCCGACAGCCCGGCGGCCCGCAGGGCGTCCCGGCCGCGCTCGGAGATCCAGTCGCTCGACCACGGCGGGTCGAGCACGACCCGCACCTCGACCCGCGGGAAACCCGCCTCCCGCAGCCCGTGGACGAGGTCGTCGCGCATGGTCGCCATGGCCGGGCAGCCGGTGTACGTCGGGGTGATCGAGGCGACCACGACCTCGCCGTCCGGGCCCGGCCGCAGCTCGACGCCGCGCAGCACGCCGAGGTCGGCGAGGGTGAGCATCGGCATCTCCGGGTCCCGCACCCGCTCGGCGACCCGGGCGGCGCGCTCGCGGGCGTCCCCGGGCGCGGGGCCGGTGTGCTCGGCGGCGGTCACCAGCGGCCCGCCGGGTGGGCGCGGGCGACCGACTGCATGTCGGCGAGCAGGCCGGCCAGCGCCGGGGTGTGAACGCCGTCCCGGCCGCCGCCCGGCCTGTCCTCGTCCGGCCTGTCTTCGTCCGGCCGGTCTTCGAGGGCCGGGCGGGGGACGTCGCTCACCGTCAGCACCTGGTCGAGCACGGCGTCCACGTCGGCGCGCAGCGCGCCGGCCTCGACGGCGACGCCCGAACGGGCGAGCGCGAGCTCGACGGGGTGCGCGGTGACCAGCTCGGCCAGCAGCGGCCACAGCTCGCCGAGCGCGGCGTCGAGCCGGCGGCGCGACTCCTCGGTGCCCTGGGCCAGGGTGAGGAACCAGCGGCCCGCCCAGTCCCGGTGGTAGGCGACCTCCTTGACGCCCTTGGCGGCGACGGCGGCCAGCACCGTGTCCGCGCTCGCCGACAGCCGCTCCAGCAGCGCCAGCCGGGCCGTCGAGAACAGCAGCAGGCGCACGACGACGTGCGCGAAGTCGCCGTTCGCGACCTCGGCCAGCCACACGTTCCTGAACTGCCCGGCGTCGCGGAAGAACGCCAGCGCGTCCTCCGGCGGCACCGGCGAGCCCTCGGGCAGCGCGGGCACCACGCCGGGGTCGGCCGCGGCCGCCCGAGCCAGCAGCAGGCGCGCCTGCCCGAGCAGGTCGAGGGCCACGTTGGCGAGCGCGATGTCCTCCTCCAGGTCGGGCGCGCGGCTGCACCACTCCGTGAGCCGCTGCGACATGACCAGCGCGTCGTCGCCGAGCATGAGGCAGTACGCGGCCAGCTCGGCGGAGCCGACCCCGTCGGGCACGGTCGTGTCCACGCCCGCCAGCGGGTCCTCGAAGTCCGTGCCGAACGCCCACTGCGCGGAGTCCCCGCCGGTCAGGCCGTCGAAGATGCTCTCGTGGTCATCGCTCACGCTGGACCCCCTCTCACATGTGCGGGACGTCGCCCGGGATGTCGTAGAACGTCGGGTGCCGGTAGACCTTGTCGCCGCTCGGCGCGAACAGCGGGTCCTTCTCGTCCGGGCTGGAGGCGGTGATGGCGTCGGAGCGCACGACCCAGATGCTCACGCCCTCGTTGCGCCGGGTGTAGACGTCGCGGGCGTGCCGCAGGGCCATCGCGTCGTCGGGCGCGTGCAGCGACCCGACGTGCACGTGGTTGAGCCCGCGCTTGACCCGGACGAACACCTCGTACAGCGGCCATTCCCGCCGGTCGGCGCTCATCGGGCGCCCGCCCCGGCCGCCGTGCGGCTCGCGAACGCCGACGCGGCCTCGCGCACCCAGGCGCCGTCCTCGTGGGCGGCGCGGCGGTGGCGCATCCGCTGGGCGTTGCACGGCCCGTCGCCGCGGATGACCGCGGCCAGCTCCGACCAGTCGGGCTGCCCGAAGTCGTGGTGCCCGCGCTCCTCGTTCCAGCGCAGGTCGGGGTCGGGCAGCGTGATGCCGAGCGCCTTGGCCTGCGGGACCGTCATGTCGACGAACTTCTGGCGCAGCTCGTCGTTGGAGTTGCGCTTGATGCCCCAGGCCATCGAGCGTTCGCTGTTGGGGGAGCGGTCGTCGGGCGGGCCGAACATCATGAGGGAGGGCCACCAGAACCGGTTGACCGAGTCCTGGACCATCTCCCGCTGGGCCTGCGTGCCGCGCATCATCGTCATCAGCAGCTCGTAGCCCTGCCGCTGGTGGAAGGACTCCTCCTTGCAGATGCGGATCATCGCGCGCCCGTACGGGCCGTAGGAGGTGCGGCACAGCGGCACCTGGTTGCAGATCGCGGCGCCGTCCACGAGCCAGCCGATGGTGCCGACGTCGGCGTAGGACAGCGTCGGGTAGTTGAAGATCGAGGAGTATTTCTGCTTCCCGGCCAGAAGGAGTTCGGTCAGCTCGGCGCGGGAGACGCCCAATGTCTCGCACGCGGAGTACAAATAGAGGCCGTGCCCGGCTTCGTCCTGCACCTTGGCCAGCAGGATCGCCTTACGGCGCAGCGACGGCGCGCGCCCGATCCACTCGCCCTCCGGCTGCATGCCGATGATCTCGGAGTGCGCGTGCTGGGCGATCTGGCGGACGAGCGTCCTGCGGTACGCCTCCGGCATCCAGTCGCGGGGCTCGATCCGGTCGTGACCCGCGATGGTCGCGTCGAAGGCGGACTGCAGCCGCTCCTCCAGGTCCGGCTCCGCCGGCGTGGTGGTCATCGTCCCTCCGAGACATCGGTCTTATTTACTTATCGCTCGGTCAGTAATACGGTTGCATGAGTCGGGGCTTCCGCGCAAGAGAGGAGACAGCGTGAGCGCGCTGCTGGAGAGCTACGCCGCCGGACGATGGTTCCGCGCGTCGGACGACGGGGAACCCTTGCTCGACGCCGCGACGGGCGAGGAGGTCGCGCGGATCTCCAGCCGGGGGCTGGACGTCGCCGCCATGGTCAGGCACGCCAGGGACACCGGCGGCCCGGCGCTGCGGGCCCTGACCTTCCACGAGCGGGCCGCCCTGCTCAAGGCGCTGGCCAAGCACCTGCTCGAAGGCAAGGACGCGCTGTACGCCCTGTCCACGCGCACCGGCGCCACCGCCCGCGACACCATGGTCGACGTCGACGGCGGCATCGGCACGCTGTTCAGCTACGCGAGCAAGGGCGTGCGCGAGCTGCCCAACGACACCGTCTTCCTCGACGGCGGCCTGGAACGCCTGGGCAAGGGCGGCACCTTCGCCGGCCAGCACCTCTACACCTCGCGGCCGGGCGTCGCCGTGCAGATCAACGCCTTCAACTTCCCCGTCTGGGGCATGCTGGAGAAGCTGGCCCCGGCCTTCCTCGCCGGGCTGCCCTCGATCGTCAAGCCCGCCGCCCAGACCGCCTACCTCACCGAGCTGGCCGTCCGGCAGATCATCGAGTCCGGCATCCTGCCGGAGGGGACGCTCCAGCTCCTGGCCGGCAGCCCTGCCGGGCTGCTCGACGAGCTGACCGTCCAGGACTCCGTCGCCTTCACCGGCTCGGCCCACACCGCCGGCATCCTGCGCCGCCACCCGAACGTGCTCGACGGCGGCGTCGTGCTCGGCGTCGAGGCCGACTCGCTCAACTGCTCGATCCTCGGCCCCGACGTGCGCCCGGACGATCCGGAGTTCGACCTGTTCGTCAAGGGCGTCGTCACCGAGATGACGGTCAAGGCGGGCCAGAAGTGCACGGCCATCCGCCGCGTGCTCGTGCCGGCGGACCTGGCGGACCAGGTGACCGAGGCGCTGGCCGCGCGCCTGTCGTCGATCACCGTCGGCGACCCGCGCAACCCCGGCGTGCGCATGGGCCCGCTGGCCAGCCTGGGCCAGCGCGAGGAGGTGCGCAAGGCGGTCGAGGCACTGCGGGCCGGCGCGGAGGTCGTCCACGGCGACCCGCGCGGCGCGTCCCTGCTGGAGGGCGACCCCGAGCGCGGCGCGTACATGACCCCGCTGCTGCTGCGCGCCCGCCCCGGCGCCGCCGAGCCGCACGACGTGGAGCCGTTCGGGCCGGTCGCGACCGTGCTCGCCTACGACGGCGTCGAGGAGGCGGTCACCCTGGCCGCGCGCGGCAAGGGCAGCCTGGTCGCCTCCGTCGCCACCCACGACCCGCAGGTCGCGCGGTCCGTCGTGCTCGGGCTCGCGCCCTGGCACGGCCGGGTCCTGGTCCTCGACCGCGACGACGCCAAGGAGTCCACCGGGCACGGCTCGCCGCTGCCGGTCCTCGTCCACGGCGGCCCCGGGCGGGCCGGCGGCGGCGAGGAGCTGGGCGGCGTGCGCGGCGTCCTGCACCACATGCAGCGCACCGCCGTCCAGGGCTCGCCGGACCAGCTCACCGCGATCACCGGCCGCTGGACGACCGGCTCGGCCCGCGCCGACTCCGGCGTCCACCCCTTCCGCAAGTCGCTGGCCGAGCTGCGGGTGGGCGACACGATCGCCTCCGCGCCGCGCACGGTCTCGCTCGCCGACATCGAGCACTTCGCCGAGTTCACCGGCGACACCTTCTACGCCCACACCGACCCCGAGGCCGCCGCCCGCAACCCGCTGTTCGGCGGCATCGTCGCGCACGGCTACCTGGTGGTGTCCCTGGCCGCCGGGCTGTTCGTGGACCCGGCGCCCGGCCCGGTGCTGGCCAACTTCGGCGTCGACGGGCTGCGCTTCCTCACCCCGGTCAAGGCCGGCGACGCCATCGCCGTCGCGCTGACCGTCAAGCAGATCACGCCGCGCAGTGGCGCCGACTACGGCGAGGTGCGCTGGGACGCCACCGTGACCAACCAGGACGGCGTCCCGGTCGCCACGTACGACGTGCTGACCCTGGTGGCCAAGACCTGGCCGGAGGGCTGACGTGGACGACACCCCGGTCCTGCTCGAACGCGACGGCGCCGTGGCCGTTGTGACGCTCAACCGTCCCGACCACCGCAACGCGCTGGACGACGGGCTCAAGCAGGCGCTGCGCCGGGCGCTGGAGGAGGTCGCCGCCGACGACTCGGTCAGGGCCGTGCTGCTGACCGGCGCGGGCCGCGCGTTCTGCGTCGGCCAGGACCTCGCCGAGCACGCCGAGGCCCTGCGCGCCGATCCCGGCCATGCCTTCGACACCGTCGAGGCGGACTACGCGCCGGTCGTCCGGCTCCTGGCCACGATGCCCAAGCCGGTCGTCGCCGCCGTCAACGGCGCCTGCGTCGGCGCCGGGCTGGCCCTCGCGCTCGCCTGCGATCTGCGCGTCCTGGCCGAGGACGTCAAGCTGGCCACGGCGTTCACGGGGATCGGGCTGACCTGCGACTCCGGCCTGTCGGCGACGCTGACGCGGGCGGTCGGCGAGGCAAGGGCCAAGGAGCTGGTCCTGCTCGGCGAGCCGTTCGGGGCCGCGCAGGCGGTCGCGTGGGGCGTGTCGGGGCGGGTGGTGCCGGGGGCCGAGGTGTGCATGGCGGGACGCGAGCTGGCCGCCCGGCTGGCGGCCGGGCCGACCGCGGCCTACGCCGAGTCCAAGCGGCTCATCGCGCAGGGGTGGGAGCAGGGCCTCGGGGCGGTGCTCGCCGAGGAGGCCCGCGCGCAGGCCCGCCTCGGCCTGACCGCCGACCACGCGGGCGCGGTGGAGGCGTTCCTCGCCAAGCGCAGGCCGACCTTCGGAGGGCGCTGAACGAGGACTCGGGGGGCTCAGCTCTCGTGGGCCCCCCATTCCGCGCCCCGGCCGCGGGCCTCCTCGAACACCAGCCAGGTCCGGGTGGCCCGCACCCCCGGGATGTCCTGGATGCGTTCCAGCACGACGTGCCGCAGCGCGGCGTTGTCCGGCGTCCTGACCAGCACCAGGACGTCGTAGTCGCCGCCGACCATGGCGAAGTGCTCCACGTACGGCGTCTCGCGCAGCCGTGCCGTGACCTGGCGCCAGGAGTTCTGCTCGATCGTCACCGACACGTACGCGCTGGTGCCCAGGCCCGCCCGGTGCGGCGCCAGCTCGGCGGTGAAGCCGGTGATCACGCCGTCGTCCATCAGCCGGGTGAGCCGGGCGTAGACGTTGGCGCGCGAGACGTGCACGCGTTCGGCCAGCGTGCGCATCGACATCCGGCCGTCGCGCAGCAACTCGGCGATGATCGCCCGGTCCACTCCGTCCAGGTTTGCGGCCGAACGTCCCGGCCAGCCGCCCTCGACGCCCTCGTTGGCTGACAATTGGCCCTCCATTAGTCCCATATAAAGCCGTTTGTCGCTCATCATGCCTGATGTCTTGAACGGATGGCTCCAGCAGCGGACGCTTTCCCTCACAAACGTCCAGAGAAAGTGAGCGTCGCCATGTCCGTGAGGAGGAGTCCCCAGACGGTCGACGGCCTGCTGCCCTCGCCAGAGCCGGTGCGCTTCGTCGCCGAGGACGGCGCCGCCGTCGAGCCGCCCGCCGGGTACGCCGAGCCTGCCGGGGAGCACCTGGTGGAGGCGTACCGGCGGATGGTCCTGGGCCGCCGCTTCGACCGCCAGGCGACCGCGCTGACCAAGCAGGGCCGGCTGGCCGTCTACCCCTCCAGCCGCGGCCAGGAGGCCTGCCAGATCGCCGGCGTGCTCGCGCTGCGCGAGGACGACTGGCTGTTCCCCACCTACCGCGACTCGGTCGCGCTCGTCTCCCGCGGCCTCGACCCGGTCGAGGTGCTCACGCTGCTGCGCGGCGGCTGGCACTGCGGTTACGACCCCGCCGCCACACGCGTCGCCCCCCAGTGCACGCCGCTGGCCACCCAGACGATCCACGCGGTCGGCATGGCCGAGGCCATGCGCCGCAAGGGCGAGGACGGCGTCGTCATGGCCTTCATCGGCGACGGCGGCACCAGCGAGGGCGACTTCCACGAGGCGCTCAACTACGCCGCGGTGCTGCGCGCCCCCGTCGTGTTCCTCGTCCAGAACAACAAGTACGCCATCTCCGTGCCGCTGGCCAAGCAGAGCGCGGCCCCGGCGCTGGCCTACAAGGGCATCGGCTACGGCATCCCCTCCGAGCAGGTGGACGGCAACGACCTCGTCGCCGTGCTGTCGGTCCTGACCGCCGCCGTGACGCACGCCAGGACCGGCGGCGGCCCGTTCCTCGTCGAGGCGCACACCTACCGCATGGACCCCCACACCAACGCCGACGACCCCACCCGCTACCGCGAGAGCCAGGAGGTCGAGCAGTGGGAGTCGGCCGACCCGCTGGCCCGGCTGGAGACCTACCTGCGCGGGCGCGGCCTGCTCGGCGCCGAGGACGTCGCCGCCGCGCACCAGGCCGCCGAGGAGTACGCCGCGCGCCTGCGCGAGGCGATGAACGCCGACCCCGAGGCCGACCCCTTCGAGCTGTTCGACCACGTCTTCGCCGAGCCGACGCCCCAGCTGCACGAGCAGCGGGCCCTGCTGGCGTCCGAGCTGACCGCGCGGGAGGACTGACATGACCGCGAAGATGACCATGGCCCAGGCGTTGAACGCCGCCCTGCGGGACGCCCTGCGCGAGGACGAGCGCGTCCTCGTCTTCGGCGAGGACGTCGGCCCGCTCGGCGGCGTCTTCCGCGTCACCGACGGGCTCACCAAGGAGTTCGGCGAGGAGCGCTGCTTCGACACGCCGCTGGCCGAGGCGGGCATCGTGGGCCTGGCCGTGGGCCTGGCCATGGGCGGCTTCCGCCCGGTGATCGAGATGCAGTTCGACGCCTTCGCCTACCCGGCCTTCGAGCAGATCGCCTCGCACGTGGCCAAGCTGCGCAACCGCACCCGCGGGCGGCTGTCGCTGCCGATCGTGATCCGGATCCCGTACGCGGGCGGCATCGGCGGCGTCGAGCACCACTGCGACTCCAGCGAGGCGTACTACGCCCACACGCCGGGGCTCAAGGTCGTGACGCCCGCGACGGCCGACGACGCCTACTGGCTGCTGCGCGACGCCGTCGCCGACCCCGACCCGGTGATCTTCATGGAGCCCAAGCGGCTGTACTGGTCCAAGGAGGAGACCTCCCTCGCGGACCGCCGCGCCGCCGGGTTCGGCCGGGCCGCCGTCCGCCGCGAGGGCCGCGACGCGACGCTCGTCGCCTACGGGCCCAGCGTGCCCGTGGCGCTCCAGGCCGCCGAGGCCGCCGCCCGGGACGGGCTCTCGCTGGAGGTGGTCGACCTGCGGACGATCGTCCCGTTCGACGACGAGACCGTGGTGGCCTCCGTGCGCAGGACCGGGCGCTGCGTGGTGATCCAGGAGGCCCAGGGGTTCGCCGGGGTGGGGGCGGAGATCGCCGCCCGCGTGCAGGAGCGGTGCTTCCACTCGCTGGCCGCGCCGGTGCTGCGCGTCACCGGGTTCGACATCCCGTACCCGCCGCCCATACTCGAACACTCCCACCTCCCGGACGTCGACCGCGTCCTCGACGCCGTGGACCGGCTCCAGTTCGACGACCAGCCCGACCTGCTGCACCTCACCCGGGAGGCGTCATGACGGCGACCGCCGCGCGGCAGGTGTTCCGGCTGCCGGACCTCGGCGAGGGCCTGACCGAGGCCGAGATCGTCGAGTGGAAGGTGGCCGTGGGGGACACGGTGGAGATCGACCAGATCGTGGTGGAGGTGGAGACCGCGAAGGCGGCGGTGGAGGTGCCCGTGCCGTACGCGGGGACCGTCCTGCGGCTGCACGCCGAGGCGGGCGCGGTCGTGGCGGTGGGGGAGCCGCTCATCGAGGTCGGGGACTCGCAGGCGGACCCGGCGGCGGCGCGGTACCGGGAGGAGGAACGCGCGGGCTCGGGCAACGTCCTGATCGGCTACGGCACCACCGGCACCCCCCACAAGAGCCGCCGCCGCCCCCGCCTTCCCAAGCCCACCCCTTCCACCCCGACCCCGGCCCCCGCTCCGGGATCGGCCCCTGCACCGGCACTGGGTTCCGTCCCGGCCCCCGCTTCGGAGGCGGCCCCTGCACCGGCAGCGGGTTCCGTCCCGGCACCTGCTTCGGGATCGGTGGCGGGAACCGCGCCGGCACCCGCAAGGGGACCGGCATCGGGGTCCGCGAGCGCGCCTGGGCGCGCGTCCGGGACTGAGCCTGCTCCTCCGTCCCAGGGCGGGCCGGAGCGGGCGCCACGGGTGATCTCGCCGCTGGTGCGCCGGATGGCGCGCGAGCACGGCGTGGACCTCGCCGCCGTCCTTCCCACCGGACCGCACGGCGTCATCCTCCGCCGCGACGTCGAACACGCCATCGCCAACCCGGGCGCCGACTCCGGCGCGACTTCTGAGGCCCTGTCCGCCGACCAGGCGGCGTCTCCGGCGGCCCCCGCGTCTCCCGTGGCCCTCGCGTCTCCGGTGGCCCCGGTGGCGGAGCGCATCCCTCTGCGGGGCCTGCGCCGTACGGTCGCCGACAAGCTGACCCGCAGCCGCACCGAGATCCCCGACGCCACCACCTGGGTGGACGTGGACGCCACCGACCTGCTCACGATCCGCGACACCCTCCGGCGGACCAGCCCGGACCTGGGCATCGGCCTGCTGGCACTCCTGGCCCGAGCCTGCGTGGCCGGCCTGCTCCGCTTCCCCGAGCTGAACTCCTCGGTCGACACCGACCGGGCCGAGATCGTCCGCCACGGCCACATCAACCTGGGCTTCGCCGCCCAGACCGAACGCGGCCTCGTCGTGCCGGTGGTCCGCGACGCGCACCTCATGACCACCGCCGGCCTGGCCGCCGAGCTGACCCGCCTGACCGCGCTGGCCCGCTCTGGCGGGCTGCCCCCGTCCGCGCTGACGGGAGGCACGTTCACCCTCAACAACTACGGCGTCTTCGGCGTGGACGGCTCCACCCCCATCATCAACCACCCGGAGGCGGCGCTCCTGGGGGTGGGCCGCGTGATCGACCGCCCCTGGGTGCACGACGGCGCGGTGGTGCCCCGCAAGATCACCCAGTTGTCCCTCACCTTCGACCACCGCGTCTGCGACGGCGGCGCGGCGGGCGGCTTCCTGCGCTTCGTCGCCGACTGCGTGGAGAACCCCGCCGTGCTGCTCGCCCACGTCTAGCAGCACGCTCCCCACACGGGCGTACGTCCCCCGGTGGGCCCAAGGGCGCACCCCTCGGGCCCACCGGACACCGAGCCCTCTCACGCTCACGACGGTCAGGAAGCTTTGCGCTGGGCGCTGTGAGCGCACCACCCTGAATCCATCGAACGCTGCCGTCCGTGAGGCGGACGCCCGGCCTCGACGCCAGACGCCGGCATGGAGGAGGAGCCCGATGCCTGATCCCACCTCGACAGACCTGTGGTCCACGATCGGCGAGCTGGTGGCATGGCTGGACCGTAACAACGGCCGGGACCCTCACGAACTCACGCTGCGCGTCATGAAGATCGGCGAGGAGTTCGGCGAGGCGGTCGAGGCCCGCATCGGGGAACTCGGCCAGAACCCGCGCAAACCCGCCTCCCACACCCGCCAGGACCTCGCCGACGAGTTGTGCGACGTGATCGTGACGGCAATGGTGGCCCTCACCTCCGTCGTCGACGACCCGCGGGCTGTGTTCGAGGCGAAGCTGAGGAAGATCGCCGACCGCGTCTCAGCGTTCGAGGCTGAGCGCGCCTGACCTTCCCCCGCGAGCCGAGGCATGAGCCCTGCATCTGCGCCTGGCTGTCACGCGCCAGGAGCCCGGTAAGTCACGTCCATCCGGGTGGCTTCGTCGACCTCCTCCGCCGTCAGGAGGGCGACCGTCGTCGTCCGCACCGCCCCGGACGCCGACACCGCCATCCCCAACGCCGCCGACGCCGCGTTGCTCGGCAGGTCGACGACCACGAACGTGTCCGTCTCACCGAACGCGAAGTACATCTGCTCGACCCGTCCGCCCAGGCTTTCCACCAGGCGATCCACCGCTTGACGGCGTCCGGTGCCGCCGTCCCGCAGCACCCCGCGGAGACCCTCTGTGGTGTACGTGGACTGGATCAGATATTTGGGCATGGTCGAGTTCCTCTTCTCGTGCCGCCGCCCCGGTGCGAGGTGGCTGTCGCGGGTGACGAGGTCGGAATTCTCAGCCTGGGATGAAGGTAATCCCACCGGTAGTGCTGGGTTCGCCCTGCGGCCCTCGACGCGGCCGGCACCGCCGTCTAGGCCGAGACCGTCAGCACCACGATCACCACCCCGAGCGTCAGGTCGAGCGCGGCGCAGAACTCGGCCATCGACCGGGCCACCACCTTGTTCCTGCGCCAGAGGACCACGTCCAGAACGGCATGCCCGACCAGGGCCGCGGCGACCAGGCAGCCCCCGACCGCAGGCGACAGGGACAGCGCGGCCACCGACACCGCCCCGAAGACCAGCATCGCCGGAACCTGCGCCGCGACCAGCGTCGGCCTCCTCACCAGCCCGCCCGCCAGGCCGACGACGGCGACGCACACCGCACCCCCGACCAGCCCCGGCCACGGCGCCGGCCCGAGCAGCCGCAGCGCCGCCACGGCCACCACGGACGCCCAGAACAACGGCCAGGCCACCTCCGGCCTGCCGGTCACCGCCGTGGCGAGGTAGACGAGCGCGGCGAGGAACACCACAAGGGCCGCGTCCCGCCCGTCCTTCAGTCCCAGGACATTGAAGACCATGAAAGCCACGCCCAGCACCGTGGGCCAGCGACGTGCGACGGCCATGAGCCCCCGGCCGGTGGGGGAGCGCTCCTGCGAGCCGCCTTGCGCGGACGACATCTCAACCATGCCCCGACTCTCCCGCGCCACCTCCGCCCACCTTGTGGCCGAACACCCTGGACGTCCAGAATCCTGCGATCCCGGTCCGCCCACCCCACGTTCATCCCGCCGACCGCGTGGGTGAAGCAGACGGCCCTGAGGTGACGGACGCCTGTGAGGGGAGGCGGTCCGCCGTCAGGCCGGCTCGACCGACCGCAGCCAGACCGCCGCCGAGTACGGGCTGGTGAAGCGCAGCACGCGCAAGGGAGCGAACCGCGGATCACGGGTGCGCCGCCGGATCTCCGCCTGCCGCGCGGCGTGCTGCGACCAGGCCCACCACGCCGGATGATCACTCTGGAACCATCCGGCGACCGTCTCCCGATTGCCGTTGAAGACGGGCTCGCGCAGAACCGTCCTGCGCAGCGAACGCCGCAGGACCCGCGGCATGACGACCCGGCGCGGATAGTCCAGCCAGACGATGGTGTCGGCGCGTTCCCACAGCAGGTCGCGCACCTCCGGGTAGCCGAAGGAGTCGAAGATCCACGCCGGGGTCCCGGCGATCTCGGCGACCCGCTCCGGGAACGCCTCGTCCACGGCCCAACCTGGCCCGGCGAAGTACAGGCCGTCCATCTCGTGACAGGGCACGGTGATCCGGTTGCTCAGTGCGCGGGCGAGCGTCGACTTGCCCGCCCCGCTGATGCCCGCCACCAGAATCCGCCGCATCCCGGCAGGCTAGCGCAGCCGTCCCCGCCGAGCCCGCAGTGCTGCCAGGCCATTCGAACGCGCGACGCCTTCCCCACGCCCCTGCCGAGCGACGACCCGCCCCTCACCGAGCGTCCTGACCGGACGGACTCCTCGACGGCGAGGTGACAGGACAGCCTGCACAAGCAGTAACACGGGCTCCAGATCGTGCGTGACTTCGGCTGGACCACGGGCCGTGCGTAGCACTGGTCGGGCCACGGATCATGCGTGCTACCGGCTGGACCCCGGGCCGTGCGTGGCACCGGCCAGCCCAGAGAGCGTGCGTGACATCGGCTGGCCCATGGGCCGTGCATGACACCGGCCAGACCACGGTCTGACAACCCGTGGTAGGACTTCTCCGCTCCAAGACCAGACCCTGGTCCGACGCGCTCCCAACCTCCGCGCCGCAATCATGACCGCATGCCGAAACCCCTCGCCACGATCCTGGCCGCCCTGCTGGCGATCACCGGCCAACCCGCCATGGCCGCCGGAACCTCACTGACCTGGCAGCCCTGCCCCAACGACAAGATCGGCATGGAGTGCGCCGACCTCCAGGTCCCGGTCGACTGGCGCAAGCCCGACGCCCGCAAGATCACACTGAAGCTGGGCAGGCTGAAAGCGACCGGCGCCTCCGAAGGGTCGGTCCTGGTCGCCTACGGCGGCCCAGGAGGCCCCGGCATCGCCACCACCGCAGCCGTCCCCGACTGGTGGGCCCGGCTACGCGAGCGCATGGACATCGTCACCTGGGACACCCGCGGCTACGGCGAGCAGTTCGGCGGCCTGAGCACCGGCCTCGCGTGCGTCTGGACCCGCATCCCCATCCCGGAAGCCCCGCGTGACGACGCCGGCTTCGGCCGCCTGTCCGACACCAACCGCGGCTTCGCCGAGGCGTGCCGCCACCAAGACCCCCAACTGTTCGCCAACATGAGCTCGGCCGACCAGGCCAGAGACATGGAGGCGATCAGAAAGGCCCTGGGCGGCGCGAAGCTCAACTACTACGGCGCCTCCTACGCGGGCTTCTACGGCCAGGACTACGCCCGCCTCTTCCCCGGCCAGATCCGCACGATGGTCCTCGACGGCACCTGGAACCACAGCCCCGCCGACTGGTCGCGCGAACTGGAGGAGATGGCGAAGTCCAACGAGCAGTCCATGCGGCGCTTCTTCACCTGGTGCGCCACCCACGACTGCCAAGACATACCCGGCCTCTGGCACGCGCTGACCGAACGAGCCCGCCGCAAGCCCATCCCCACCACGACGGCCAACATGGCCTACAACGCCCGCGACCTGCAGTCCCTCGCCCTCTTCATGGCCCGCCAAGGAGCCCCCGCCTGGCCCGCCCTGGCACGCGCGATCCGCAAGGCGGCCGGCCAGGGCGACGCCTCCGACTTCGTCCCAGCCCGTGGGGCCCGCTACCCCGACCAGACCACCCCCGTCACCGAATGCCTCGACTGGCCGCGCCCCACGACCCTCAAGGAACTGGCCAGCACCGACGCCCGCCTCCGCAAGATCGCCCCTCTCACCGGCACCGCCAACACGCTGGCCTCGGCGACCCTCACCTGCATCGGCTGGCCCGTCCCGGTCACCAACCCACCCGCTCCCCTCCCGAAGGGCGTGCCTCCCGTCCTGGGAGCGGGCGCCTGGGGAGAGTCGGACGCGGTCGAACGTGCTTTGGCCACCGTCCCCGGCAGCGTCACCATCCGCCACGACGGCCCCGGTCACACGCTCTACGGCTTCAACCCCTGTGCCCGCGACCTGATGAACCGCTACTTCACCGACCTGACCCTGCCGCCGCCGAACACCCAATGCTGACCACCTCGACCCCGCCGGTAGGCAGCCATCCGGGCGAACGCGAATGTCCTCGCCCCACGCTTCAGCCGGAGCGGTTCGGCTCCCGAGCGAGAGGGGAAGGACGAGGTCTTGCTGGGCCAGTACGCCGGCCGCAGTCGGCGATCTTCAACTCGTCCGGACGGGGCTCTGCGGCGCCCGGTGGAACTCGATGCTCACGAACCGACCGTCGTCGAAGCCGAGGCGTGCACCGTCGCAGTGCGCGAACGGCGTCCCCCAGGAGTCGTGTGAAGCGTCGGGAAAGCACGCCGCCAACGCCAGCTGGATCGCCCCTCCGTGCCCGACCAGGAGCGCCGAGCAGCCCTCCGCGACGTCGCGGACCGTGTCCACCCAGATCGCTCGGTGGGTCCCGGCCACGGTCGCCGCCTCCCGGCCCTCCCGGATGATCTCCGCGAGCCGCCGGTAGGGCTCGGCCCAGCCCCATTGCGCGTGCCGAGCGATCTCTCCAGGCACATAACCCGACGGCATCTCCATGGTGTCGTCGACGGCGAAACCCATCGCAACAGCGGTCTCGACGGCCCGAGGAGACGAACTCGTGACCACGCGCTCGTAGGGACCGACTCCGGAGCCGATGAAGCGGGCGAGGGCGATGCCGTCACCTGACAGGTGTGACCCCCGGCCACGTGCCGCGCCCTTCTTGGTCAAGCTGTGTCGGCGCACGTCGAGCCAGCGCACTTGGCGTCCTCCTGCAACGGTGTTCCGGTGGGCAAGGGCAGAGACGCGTGCGGCCACCACGATCACCGAGCGGTGTGCTGACAAGCAAAGATCATGTGGCCGCAGGCCATAGCGTAGCCGCGCCCGGCCGAGCAAACGACGGCGAAGATCCACCGGCGAAGGGCGAAGGGCGAAGGGCGAAGGGCGAAGGGCGAAGGGCGAGGGGCGAAGGGCGAAGGGCGAGGGGCGAGGGGCGAGGGGCGAAGGGCGAGGGGGAGGTGGTGAGGGGCGGCTGTCACGCGGACCTCGGGCTGGCCATAGCGTGCCGACCAGGGGTGGATCCTGGCTGCCGCGGAAGTCGCACAAGGGGGCGCCGACCTCGTGCGGCCACGGTCTTGACTGGGCGGGTCAGATCGACTAGACCACAGGAAGCCCGGCGATCATCACGCAGTGGAGGACACGATGTCCGGCAGAGCGTTGGTACGACTCGCGGCCCGCGCCGCGTTATCCGCAGTCACGACGGGCGCGCTGGTCGCGGCCGCCGCGATGCCGGCCTCCGCGACGGTCCTGGACCGGCCGCCGCGGACGACCAAGGGGCCGTGCGCGTACACCGAGACCCCCGAGGACCCGGCCGTGCGCAAGGTTCCGCTGCCGCCGGACCCGCGCCACACCCCCACCCGTCCGGTCTCGGCGGTGCTCAGGACCAACCACGGCGACATCGGGCTCACCCTCGACCCGGCCAAGGCGCCGTGCACCGTGCAGAGCTTCGTGCACCTGATCCGTCACCGTTTCTACGACGTCACCTCCTGCCACCGGCTCACCGCGTACGACCGGCTGAAGGTGCTGCAGTGCGGCGACCCCAGCTTCACCGGCGAGGGCGGGCCCGGCTACCGGTACAAGGACGAACTGCCCACCGACCTGCCGCCGTGGCCCGGCGACCCGACCGGAGTGCGCAAGACGTACGCGCGGGGCGTGCTGGCCATGGCCAACGCCGGGCCCGACACCAACGGCAGCCAGTTCTTCCTGGTCTACGGTGACTCGGGCCTGGCGCCCAACTACACGGTCTTCGGCACGGTCGACGCCGCCGGGCTCGCCGCGCTCGACCGTATCGCCGCGGGCGGTATCCAGCCGGAGCCCGACGGGCCCACGCCGCCCGTGGACGGCAAGCCCGTCCTGCCGGTCGACATCCGGGACGCCCGGGTCTGCCGGAAGTAGGCGTCACTCCTGCTCCAGCGCCGCCCCCGTCCCCGATGCCGGTGGAAGGGCTCCCGTCCCGCATGCCGGTGGAACGGGGGCGGCACGGTCTGGAACGCCCTCAGGGCGAGGGCTCCGACCGAGGAGCCGGGAGCAGGGAGAGACGCATGAACCTGAGACGCGCGTTCGGCACGATGGCGGGGCTGGCGCTGGGCGCCGCGGGGATGGTGGGGCTGAGCGGGCCCGCGTGGGCGGCGCTGCCCTTCGCCACCCCGACCACCTGTACGTTCCAGACGGTCAACACCGGGAACTACCTGACCGCGGTGGGCGGCGGAGGCCGTACGACCGATGTGATCCACAGCGACGCGACCGTGGCCCGCTCGTGGGAACGCTTCACCCTCGTGGACGCCGGCGACGGCGTGCACGTCGGCATCAGGACGCTGACCGGCAACTACCTGACCGCCGTGAACGGCGGCGGCCTGCAGACCGACGTCATCCACTCCAACGCCACGCTCCTGCAGGCGTGGGAGAAGTTCGCGCTGGTCCGCCAGGGCGGCGACGGCTTCGCGATCCAGACGGTCGACGGCCACTTCCTGACCGCCGTGGGCGGCGGCAACCGGACCACCGACGTGGTGCACAGCGACGCGACCCAGGTGCGGTCGTGGGAGCTGTTCCGGGTGCAGTGCAACCTCACCACCGTGCCCAACGTGCAGGGCTTCGACGACGGCAGCGCGCGGAACTCGATCACCGCGGCGGGCCTCACGGTCGGCGGGGTCACGTTCGACAACAACTGCGTCGACGTTCGCGGGACCGTGCTGTTCAGCAGCCCGGGGGCGGGGGCGACCGTGCCGCGCGGTTCGGCGGTGAACCTGAACGAGTCCAGCGGGGTGGATCGCAACGGGCGGCCCTGCATCTTCAGATGACCCCGGCGGTCCGGCCCCCCGAGGCGACCTCGCGTCCTCGGGTGGCCGGACGCCTTGGAGCGGACGGCTGCATCGCTCCGAATCGGGCGTTTCCTTCGAGGCGTGCGATTTCGAGCGAGACGGTGCACTTCGTGGGGCTTGCTGTTTTCGGGCGGGTGGGGTGGGTTCAGCCGGGGGTGTCGGTGCTGCGCCGTGGCTGCCAGGGCAGGCGGTTCTCCAGCTCGACCTCCAGCGAGAAGCTGAGGAAGGTCCGTACGAGCACGATGAGCGCGAGCACTCCGACGCTCACGAACGTCGGGGCCACCGCCACCGTACGGATGATGTCCCCGGCCACCAGGAATTCCAGCCCGAGCAGGATCGCTCGTCCGAGGCCCTGGCGGTAGGCGCGGTAGACGCCGTGCGGGGCCTCTCTTTCGCGTAGCCGCAGCACGAAGGACACGGTGGCCGTCAGCGCGCCCAGCACGATGATCGCCACGCCTGCGAGATCGACAGCCTGGCCGATCGCCTCCACGATCCGCGCGAAGTCCATGACCACCCTCTTTGCCCCGCCTTCAGCAAGGATCAGCGTCCCGCGCCCCGCGTACCGCCCCGACACGCCGCACCAGCCCCCCTCTTTGCCAGCCCACCGCACGGGGCCTCGCGTGAGGACGGGCGGGCTTTGGCCGCGAGCCATACGAGGTCAGATGGAGGAGTGGAAGGCCGTTTCCCGGTCGGATGGCGGGCGAACGTGGGGCGGAGATCCATGCGCCATCGGAGGGATGAGGGACGGGCTTGGGCTCCAGGTCAAAGACGGGAGGAACGGGGGAGGGCTCGGGTTGGGAGGTCATGCGCGGGAGGAACGGGGGAGGGCTGCGGGCCTCGGGCAGGAGGCATGCGTGACCGGAGGGGGTAGAGCGCACGGGCTTGGGGTGGGAAGCCGTGCGCGATCAGAGGGGGAGAGCGCGCGGGCTTGGGGCGGGACCCCGTGCGCGATCGGAGAGGGATGAGGACGGGTTGGGGGAGTCGTGCGCGAGCGGAGGGGATGAGAGGCGGGGTGGGGGCGGGAAACCGTGCGCGGCCGTAGGGGACAGGGCCGGCTTGGCGCAGGAGGCATACGCGAGCGGCTGGGGGAGGGGACGGGCCTCAGGTGGGGGCTTATGCGCCGCGAGCAGCCGGCCGAGCGGCGCGCGGAGCGGGCGGGCCTCTGGTGGGGGCCTATGCGCGATCGGAGGGCAGAGGGGCGGGCCGGGGATGGGGGTGTGCGCGGTTCGGGCATTGCGGTGCAGCTTCCCGAGGCGGCAGGGGGCTTGGGGTAGGAAGTGGGGCCGTCCAGGTGGTGGTCTGGACGGCGGGGTCTTCGTGGAGGGAGGAGGGGGATCAGCGGTGATGGGGGTTGGTGGGGAGGGAGTCGAGCCAGTGGGTCAGGCGGGTGCCCTGGCGGGTCATGATCTCGGGGTCGCGCAAGGCGTTGGCCAGCAGCGACATCCCCTGGTACGCCCCGACGAAGGTGAGCGCGAGATCGTCGGCGTCCGGCTGGCCGAGGTCGCGGAACTGGCGTTCCGACCAGTCGAGGAGCAGCCGTACGACCCGGCCCGCCTCGACGTCGAGGCCGCCCTCCGCACGTTTGTCCAGCTCGGAGGCGAGCGTGCCGGTGGGACAGCCGTAGCGGGCGGCGATGTCCCGCTGGCTCACCCAGGCGTCCACCATGGCCTTGAGGCGGGCGCGCGGGTCGGGGAGTCGGTCGAGTTCGGCGGTGAGCTCGGCCAGGTGCCCGGCGTGTTCGGACAGCGCGGCCAGGACCAGTTCGTCCTTGGTCTTGAAGTAGTAGTACACGTTTCCCACGGGCACGCCGGCGGCCTCGGCGATGTCGGCGATGGTCGTCCGCTCGACGCCCTGCTCGTGCAGGACGCGGGCGGCGGCGGCCATCAGCCTGCGCCGCTTGTCGGCCCCCCGGGCCCGTGTCCTCGTTGAGTCAGTCACCCAACTTACTATATGTCGAAGACGGCCGGGATGGGCGCTTCCACGTACCGCTTGAGTCCGCGCGGCGCGGGCGGGCTGGGTGAGGACGCGGCGAAGATGCCGGGAGGCGCACGACTTGAGGCGGCATGCTGAAAGGCGGCCACCCGAGCTGTGGCGGCTGAGCCACATCGTGCTTACCTGGGTATGCGTGGAGGAGCAAGGCTGCCGCTGAGGGGTAGGGGCGGGCGATGTCCGATGTCGCCGCCGATGTGCCGGTTGCGGACAGCGGTGGCGCTGAGCTCTGGATCCCCTCATGACAGAGTTAGCGATCAACGTCCAACGTCTGCCGGGCTGCCACGTGGTGCATCTCGACGGCGACCTCGACCGCGTGACCCGCATGCCGCTGGCCCGTACGCTCGCGGAACTCCTGGAGGCGGAGCGTCCGAAGGTCGTGATCGATGTCACCGACCTGGCCTTCTGCGACTCGTGCGGCCTCTGGGCCCTCATCGTCGGCCAGCGGCAGGCTGAGCGGCGCGGCGGCAGCGTCCGGCTGGTCGGGGTGCACGGGCCGCTGGCCCGCCTGCTGGACATCACGCGTCTGTCGCGCCTGTTCCCTTCGGACGAAGGTCCGGCCGAGACTGCGAGCTGGGCCAAGCCGCGCGGCTGGCCGTCCTGACCCCGGAGGGGCGGCGAGGGCGGCGGCCACGGCCGCTCAGCAACGACAAGCGCGGGTCCGGGCCCGGTACGGGTGAGCCAGGCCAGGGGCGCGGTGAGGGCTTCGGGCGGCCAGGGGCCCGATGACGGCCCTTCGGGGCGACGGGGATCGCGGCGGACGCCCAGGCCGGGTGTGCCGGTGAAGGGTCGCAGCACGGCACCGAGACAGCAGGGGGATCGGGAGGGACCGGCAGGGACCGGCAGGGAGGCGAGAGCGGTCGGCAGCGGGATCGGGAGGGCAGTACGGCCGGACGTGGTCGGAAAGTGCCGGCAGTGGGGTCGGAATGGGCCGGTAGCGGCCGGCGGCGGGATCGGGAGGGGCCAGCAGCATGGCCCGGAGGAAACAGCAGCATGGCCGGGAGGGGGCGGAATGGGCCGGTAGCGGCGGCGGGACCCGGGCCCTGGGGGGGCGGGCGAGGCCGGGCGGGGCCGGGGCCTGCGGGGCTTGGGCGGGCGGTGACGGGCAGGGGCCCCGAAGCGGGCCTGGACGTCAGGTCAGGACGGTGGGGAGGGGGCCGGGTCCGGGCCGTGGGGATGTGACGCGTTGATCACCTGGTACAGCTGATCCTCCGGCCCCAGCCGCCAGCCGAGCAGTTCCAGCAGCTCGCGCACCGTCGACGAGGCGTTCTGGAGCACCAGCCTGCGCGGCGGCGGCAGGTCGGTGGCCGTGCTGATGATCAGCCGCAGCCCTCCGGCGTCGATGAAGGTAAGCTCGGACAGGTCCAGATGGACGTCGGTCTCGCCGATGCGTAACGCCCACGCCAGCGCTCGGGCCAGCGCGGGCCGTCCATGGTGGTCGATCTCGCCGCGTACGCGCAGGCCGAAGGGGTGCACCATGGGCAGCACATCGGCAGGGTCGCCGGTCTGGTCGGTCATTGAAATCACACCAATGCGGTCGTCTAGGGCAGAGCCGAGCCGCGCCACGTTCCCTATCGAGGGAAGGTGCGGGCGCCCCTGACAGATCGCCGAAAACAAGAGGGCCCGGCGCGCCGCGCGTCCATACAGCGTCGGCACATCGGGCAGAGGGAGAAGCAGATGTCGGGCGAT
Organism: Nonomuraea sp. NPDC049758; assembly: GCF_040674635.1. NCBI lineage: Bacteria > Bacillati > Actinomycetota > Actinomycetes > Streptosporangiales > Streptosporangiaceae > Nonomuraea > Nonomuraea sp. NPDC049758. The sequence goes on along the minus strand of NZ_JBFAMZ010000007.1, from coordinate 280,354 downwards.
CAACCCTTTCCGCCAGGCATCGTCCAGGTCACCACGGCTTCGGCCACCGGTGAACTGGACAGGTGCGCCCGTGGCGCGCCCGGCTCGGCTCGTTTACTCGGTCGCCTTACTCTCTGCCCTCGATCGAGCGCTTTACGCCGCCGTAACCCCCGTACACGGTAGGGGCAAGCCATGCAAGCACCCTTCCACCTGCGGTGCACCATCACCAACAATCTCGCGCTCACCCGCGATCTGGTGCGCGTCTACGCCACCCACGCGGGGCTGTCCGGCGCGCGGCTCGACCACCTGGTGCTCGCCGTCAACGAGGCCGCCGCGAACGTCCTGGAACACGGTGGCGGTCGCGGCACGGTGACGGCCTACACCGACGCCGCCGTCCTCACGGTCGATGTCTGTGACACGGCCGGACGCCTGCGGGCCGAGCATCTGGCCGACGCCCGGCTCACCCGTCCCTCGCCCTCGGCGCGGCGTCTCGGCCTGTGGCTGATCCATCGTCTGTGCGACGAGGTCGGCATCGATCATCCGCAAGGGGGCAGCAGGCTGCGGCTGCGTATGCGTCTGCCGCTCGCCACCCGTCTGCGTCCCTGGCAGGGCGGCGACTCCTCCCCTGCGGCCAGCTGAGCCACGGTGATCCGCCCGTCCGTCTTTGCTCTCAGACGGCTGGTGAGCGGTGAGTCGCCGGTGAGGACGCGGTGAGCCGGCCCCGCCACTGTTGACCTGTCTCCGCGACCGCGGAGCACAGGCCACACACGTGGGGAGCGGACAATGGGCATGCTGAATGGCAAGACGGCGCTGGTGACGGGCGGTTCCCGGGGCATCGGCCGGGCGGTGTCGCTGCGGCTGGCCGCCGAGGGCGCGCTGGTGGCCGTGCACTACGGCGGCGACGACGAGGCGGCCAAGCAGACCGTCGCCCTGATCGAGGAGCGCGGCGGCCGGGCGTTCGCCGTGCAGGCCCGCTTCGGCGCGAAGCCCCAGCAGAGCGTCAAGGGCGCGGAGGGCGCGGAGGGCGTACATGGTGGAGCGGACGTCGTCAGCGCGGAGGGCGGGCAAGAGGGCAGGGGCGTTGAGGGGGCGGTGGAGCGGTTGTTCGAGGGGCTGGCCGACGGGTTGGCCGGGCGTGGCCTGGACATCCTGGTCAACAACGCCGGCATCGCCTCGACCGTCCCGATCGCGCACCTGACCCCGGCGGAGTTCGAGCGGGTGATGACGGTCAACGTCACCACTCCGTTCTTCGTGATCCAACGCGCGCTGCCGCTGCTGAACGACGGCGGCCGCATCATCAACATGGGCTCGACGGCCAGCCGGTTCGCCGTCACCACGCAGATCGGCTACACGATCAGCAAGGCGGCGCTGGAGGCGATGGCCCCGACGCTCGCCAACGAGCTGGGACGGCGCGGCATCACCGTGAACACGGTCGCGCCCGGCGCCGTACGGACCGACATGACCGCGGGCTACACCTCGATCCCCGAGGTGGTGGCGGCGCTGGAGTCCATCACCGCGCTCGGGCGGCTCGGCGAGCCCGAGGACGTCGCCGACGTGGTGGGCTTCCTGGCCGGTCCGGCGGGCCGGTGGGTGACCGGGCAGACCATCGACGTCTCCGGTGGCACGTACCTCGGGCCGCTCGCCTGACGGAGCCTTGGAACACTTTGCTCAGCCATTACGGACCGTGCATATTCCCGTACAGGGAGCTTGCATAGCCTGATTTCATGGGAGATATCCCCCACGTACCGCCACCATCACCTCCCGGCCCGGCGGCCGGCGACGGCGGCTGGGCCCACAACGGCGGCCCGGCGCACGACGGTGGCTCGGCGCACGACGGTGGCTCGGCGGGCGACGCGCACGTCGACAGGCTGCTGCTCGGCGCGGCCACCAGCACGCAGGCGCACGTGTGCGTGCTCTTCGTCCTGGCCGAGGACGGGCGCGTGCTGATGATGGACGCCGAGTCGGGGCTCCCCGAGCCCTTCTCGCGCTCATGGGTCCTGATCAGATCCACCGACCAGTCGCCGGTCGCGATGGCGGTGCGGCAGCGGCGGCTGGTGTGGGTGCCCGACCGGGAGGCCATGGCCCGCGAGTTCCCGCTCGTGGCGCTCGCCTTCCCGTACGGGTTCGCGCTCGCCGTCGCGCCCCTGGTCGACCGCGACGGCGAGGTGCGGGGGGCCATGATGCTGCTCTGGCCGCCCGCCCCGGCCGGCCGTCCTACCCGGCACCAGCTCGACGTCCTGACCGCCACGTGCGCCGACCTGGCGGAGATCGTCCCGAGGGGGAACCGGCCGGTGCCGCCGGGGCATCAGCCGCGCGTGCTGACCAGGGAGCCGCCCGGCGGCGAGGGCCTGCTGCTGACCTGCCTCAACCGGCTGCCCGAGGGCTACTGCATGCTCGACGTCGAGGGGCGGCTCACCCTGGTCACCGCCCCCGCCGAGGAGCTGCTGCAGGCCGCGGCGGGCGAGCTGACCGGCAAGCGCCCCTGGGACGCCCTGCCCTGGCTGGGCGAGCCCGCCTACGAGGACCGTTACCGCGCCGCGGTGGTCAGCCAGGAGGTCACCTACTTCACCACCCGCAACCCGGGCGGCCAGTGGCTGGCCTTCCATCTCTATCCGGGCCTGGCCGGCGTCACCATGCGGGTCACGCCGAGCACGATGGCCCGCGACCCGCGTCCGGTCATGCCCGACCAGCTCGTCGCCGCCGACCGGCCGCCGCGCCTCGTTGCGCTGCACGAGATGCTGCACCTGGCCACCACCCTGGCGCGGGCCGTCACCGCCCAGGAGGTGATCAACCTGGTCGCCGACCACGTGATGCCCGCCTACCACGTGCAGGCCCTGGCCATCCTGACCTCCAGGGGCGGGCGCATGCAGGTGGCCGCCTCGCGCGGGTACAGCGAGAAGGCGATCGAGGAGTACGACGGCCAGCCCCTGCTGCACCTGTCGCCCGGCCACCCGTTGGCCGCCGGCGCGCCGGCCTTCTTCGGCACCTGGGCCGAGCTGCGCGCGACGTACCCGGAGGCGATCAGGTCGGACGACATGTCGGCCTGGGCGTTCCTGCCGCTGACGGCCGGCGGGCGGACGGCCGGCTTGTGCATCCTGGCCTACGACCGTCCCCACCGCTTCACCACCGACGAGCGCGCCAGCCTGACGGCCCTGAGCGGGCTCATCGCCCAGGCGTTCGAGCGCGCCCGCCTCTACGACGTCAAGCACCAGTTCGCGCAGTCGCTGCAGTCGAGCCTGCTACCGCGCACCCTGCCCGGCATCCCCGGGCTGGAGGTGGTCGCCCGCTATCTGCCCGCCACGCCCGGCATGGACATCGGCGGCGACTTCTACGACCTGATCCGGCTGGAGGAGAAGGTGGCCGCCGCCGTCATCGGCGACGTCCAGGGGCACGACGTCACCGCCGCCGCGCTGATGGGCCAGGTGCGTACGGCCATCCACGCCCACGCGAGCGCGGGCGCCAACCCCGGCGAGGTGCTCGCGCACACCAACCGCCTGCTCAACGAGCTGGCCCCGGACCGGTTCACCAGCTGCCTGTACATCAGCGTCGACCTGGGGCGGAGCATGGCGTGCGTGGCCAGCGCGGGCCACCTGCCGGCGCTGCTGCGCCGGCCCGGCGAGCCCGCGCAGGTGGTGGAGTCCGCCCCCGGGCTGCTGCTCGGCATCGAACCCGGCACCGAGTACGCCACCACCCAGCTCGCCCTGCCGCCCGGCTCGGTGCTGGCCCTCTACACCGACGGGCTCATCGAGGTGCCCGGACACGACCTCGGCGAGGCCATCGGCAGCCTGGCCGCCGGGTTCGCCCCCGCGCCGGACCAGCCGCTCACGGACGTGGCCGAGGACATGATCGCGGCCGCCGCGGCCGTCGAGCACCGCGCCGACGACATCGCCATGCTGCTCCTGCGCACCGGCCGACCCTGAGCAGCGCCGACCGACCCTGGGCAGCGCCGACCGGGCCCGGGCAGCGCCGACCAGGTAAGGCGTCCCGGGCGGGTCAGGCGCGCCACTCCGGTGTGCGTTCCTGGCGGGCCTGGGCCAGGGCCTCCCTGACGCCCTCGGCGTCCTTGTCGGTGGTGTAGACGGGGCTGCCGGGCTGCTGCCGCCACGACTCGTCGAGGCCGCCGGCGTCCACGGGGTCGAAGCCGAGCGCGTCCACCAAGCCCATCACGATCTTCTTGCCGCGCTCGTCGTCGGCGGCCACGGGCAGGGCTATGCGACCGGGGGTGCCGGACGGGCGCCCGCCGTGGCCCAGGTGGTCGGCGAAGATGTTGTTGAACGCCTTCACCACCGGATGGCCGAGCTGCTGCTCGACCCACCGGCTCTCCGGCATCCCGGCCTCGATCTCGTCGATCCGGCCGTCGCGCTGGGGGTAGTAGTTGCCGGTGTCCACGACGGTCAGGCCGCCGGTGACGTCGTCGAACAGGCCGTCGGGCAGCTCGGGCACCTTGCCCTGGGGGATCGTGACCACGACCAGGTCGGCTCCCTGGGGTGCCTCCTCGACGGTCACGGGGGTCGCGCCGGTCTCGGTGGCCAGGCCGGTGAGCGTCTGGGGCCCCCGGGAGTTGGCCACCGCCACCTCGTGCCCCAGCTCGGTCAGGCGCCGGGTGAGCGTGCCGCCGATGTTCCCCGCGCCGATGATGCCGATCTTCATGCTCCGCCCCCGGTTGTGCGCCTCAGCTACTGCTCGCCAGGATATCGTCACAATGCGTTATCGCTGGTCGGAGGCCGTGTCGGCGCGCCGGACGGCACCCGAACCCGATTCCGGGCGGATGGTTCCAGCGGCGCCGCTGGCATCAAGTGGTCACCGGCACGCAACTTCCTGGTCGTTCCGCGGCGGAATCTGCGCGCGACGAACCCGCACACTGGACCCCATAGGCAGGCAAACGGACGTTGGAGGACCGAATGGGAAATTCAGCATTACGTTCCGTCTCGCGCGACGCTGGGCGGCGTGAATTCGTTAATCACGCGGGCGGCACGCGTCCGCATATCCAGCTGGTGTCCGACGAGCCGGGGATCCGGGGGTTGTTCCGTTACCGTCCCGAGGCGGCCGAACCGCTGACCCTGCTCTCCGAGGTGCTGCTGTGCGGGGACAGCCCGCTGACCCGGGGCGAGCGCGAGCTGATCGCGGCGTACGTGTCGTCGCTCAACCGGTGCCGGTTCTGCTTCCACACCCACGCGGCCTTCGCCGCCGTCCGCGTGCCGGACGGCATGACGCTGGTCGACGAGACCTGCGCCGACCCGGCGGCGGCCCCGCTCTCCGGCAAGCTCAAGGCCCTGCTGGCCATCGCCGGGGCGGTGCAGCGCGGCGGACGGGAGGTCACCGACGAGCACGTGCGCGCCGCCAGGGCCGAGGGCGCCACGGACCTGGAGATCCACGACACGGTGCTGATCGCGGCGGCCTTCTGCATGTACAACCGGTACGTGGACGGCCTGGCCACACTGGCCACCGACGACCCCGGCCACTACGCCGACAGGGCCCGTCTGACCAGCGGGTACGTGAAGGTGTGGAACGACGAGGCGCTGGACGAGGCCGGCTGAGCGGCCCCGTCCACCCGGGCGTGATCAGCCGAAGAACTCGTCCACCGAATAGGGGTCGAGCGGGAAGCTCCAGCGCTCGCTGATCTTCCCGTCGGTGATCCGGAACAACTGCATGCCGCGGTCGTCGAGCGAGCGGCCGTCGCGCTCACCGCGGATGCGCAGGACGGCGGCGACCTGGTCGCCGCCGACGAGGTAGGACTCCGGCTCCAGGCGCAGCGTGCCGGTGGTGGACTTCAGCAGCTCGGCCAGGTAGCCGAGCACGGCTTCCTTGCCGGAGTAGTCGCGGGCCATCGGTCCGCGGCCGGGGACGTGGAAGATCACGTCGTCGGCGAGCAGCCGGCGAAGGTCCTCCAGGTCGCCCTTGGCGATGGCGTCGTAGGTGTTGCCGGCAACGGTGATGTGGGGATGCTCATCCATGACGACCGCCAGTCACAAACGGGGTTTAGGTGGCGTCCGTGACATTACGCGCGTCAGTTGCAGGAGACAAGAAGGAGGCACAATTAACGAGATCTTGCGCAATTTGCCGGAGTGTGCAGACTAGGAGAAAACCGCATCGATGGGAGCTTGCGTGCCCCATATTGCCCTCGATTCCGATGAACCAGGAATCCGCGGACTTTTCCAGTTCAGCCCAGAGACGGCCGCTCCGATGAACGCGCTGGCCGAGGTCCTCCTGCGTGGCGACAGCACACTGAGCCGCGGCGAGCGGGAGCTGATCGCGGCCTACGTGTCGGGGCTCAACGAGTGCCGGTTCTGCACGGCCTCGCACGCCGCGTTCGCCGCCGCCCAGCTCCCCGAGGGCATGACGCTGGTGGACCAGGTCCGCGCCGACCCCGGCACGGCGCCCGTCACGCCCAAGCTCCGCGCCCTGCTCGCCATCGCCGCCGCCGTGCAGCGGAGCGGCAGGGACGTCACCGACAAGCTGGTGGCCGCGGCCAGGGCGGAGGGGGCCACCGACAAGGAGCTGCACCACACCGTGCTGATCGCGGCCGCGTTCTGCATGTTCAACCGGTACGTCGACGGCCTGGGCACCTTCGCCCCCGACGACCCCGCCGGGTACGACCTGGCCGCGCAGCGCATCCTGACGCACGGCTACACGACCGTCCCACCGGCGGCGGGACAGCAGGACTGATGGACGCGGAACACCACCGGTTCGTGATCATCGGCGCCGGACCCGGCGGGCTGCAGCTCAGCTACTTCCTGCAGCGCGCCGGGGCCGACTACGTCACCCTGGAACGCGAGGACGCGCCCGGAGGCTTCTTCCGCAGCTACCCGCGCCACCGCCGGCTCATCTCGCTGAACAAGGTGCACACCGGCGAGAAGGAGCGCGAGATCCAGCTCCGCTGGGACTGGAACTCCCTGCTCAACGACGAGCCCGACCTGATGTTCCCGAACTACTCGCGCGAGTACTTCCCGCACGCCGACGACCTGGTCCGTTACCTCGCCGACTTCCAGCGCGTCCACGGGCTGCGGGTGCGGTACTCGACGGCCGTCGAGCGCGTCGAGAAGGACGGCGCGGGCTTCGTCGTCCACACCGGTGACCAGGTTCTCCGGGCCGACTGCCTGATCGTCGCCACCGGCTGGGGCGGCCCGCACATCCCCGACATCCCGGGCATCGAGCTGGCCACCGGCTACGAGGACGTCCCCGTCAACGGCGAGGACTTCGCCGACCGGCGCGTCCTGGTCATCGGCAAGGGCAACTCGGCGTTCGAGACCGCCCAGGCGCTGCTCCCGTACGCCGCGGTCATCCACCTGGCCAGCCCCAGCCCCGTCCGCCTGGCCTGGACGAGCAAGCACCCCGGCCACGTCCGCGGCCAGTACGGCGCCTTCCTGGACAGCTACTGGTTCAAGACCCTGCACGGCGTCCTGGAGTGCACCGTCGACCGCCTCTGGCGCGAGGGCGGCGGGATCAGGGCCGCGATCACCTACACGCTGGCCGACGGCGAGCAGGCGGTGCTCGACTACGACGCCGTCCTGCGCTGCACGGGCTTCACCATGGACACCGGGCTGTTCGGCGACTCCTGCCGGCCCGCGCTGACCCCCAGCGGCCGGATGCCGGCGATCCGTCCCGACTTCCAGTCGGCCGACGTCGAGGGCCTGTACTTCGCCGGCACCCTCATGCAGGCCCGCGACTTCAAACGGGCCTCCTCGGCGTTCATCGACGGCTTCCGCTACAACCTGCGCTCGCTGACCGCCCTGCTGCTCGAACGCTACGAGGGCCGGCCGCTGCCCGTGCGCGAGCTGCCCGCCGACGCCGACGTGCTCACCGGGTCGATGCTCGACCGGGTCAACCACAGCTCGGCGCTGTGGACCCAGTTCGAGTACCTGTCCGACGCGTACGTGCTCGGCCCGGACGGCGTCGTGCGCCACTACGAGGACCTGCCGGAGGACTACGCCCGCGAGCGCTTCGCCGCCGCCGGGCTGTGCCTCACGCTGACCCTGCGCTGGGGGCCGCGCGACCGGGCCGACGTGTTCGCCATCCAGCGCCACCCCACGCCCGAGCGGGCCGACGAGTGCGCCTTCCTGCATCCCGTCGTCCGGGCCTGGCGGCACGGCGAGCCGGTCGCCGAGCAGCACCTCCTGGAGGACCTCCAGGCCCGCTGGCGCGACCCCGTACGCCACGTCGAGCCGCTGCGCGCGTTCCTGGCCGACCGGCTTCAGCCGTAGGAGCCGGCCGGCTTCAGCCGGGAGCCGGTCGGCTTCAGGCGTAGGAGGAGAAGCGGGCCACGAGATCGTCGACCACGTCGGCGAGCGCCCCGCGCCGGGCGTGCGCGGCCCGCTGGCGCTCGGCGCCGCCGCCGTGCTCGCGCAGCAGCCGCCACCCCTCCTCGGCCGCCTCAAGGTCGCCGGCCGCGGCCAGCGCGGGCCCGACGTGCTCCAGCAGCCGCGCCACCAGCTCGGCGACCGGCCGCGCCGCCCCCGTGAACGGATCGACGCCGGACCCGCCAAGCCCGTCCCTGGCGGCCCGCCAGTAGGCCGCGCGCAGCAGCTCGGCGGGCACCTCGGGGCCCGGATCGCCGTCCCGCACCCGGTGCAGCGACGTGGTGACCAGCGCCCGCACCACCAGCGCCAGGAACACCGACTCGCGCGTGGAGGCGGGCACGTCGGCCACCCGCACCTCCACCGTGGGCAGCCGGGCCGACGGGCGCACGTCCCAGAACAGCGTCCCGGGGTCGACCAGCGCGCCGCTGTCGGTCAGCGCCGCGACCGTGCGCTCGAAGTGCTCCAGCGACCCGAAGTACGGCGGCGGCCCGGCCACGGGCCACTTGCCCCAGGCCAGCACCCGCCAGCCCGCGTAACCGGTGTCGCGGCCGGCCCAGAAGGGCGAGTTGGCCATGAGCGCGAGCAGCACCGGCAGCCACGGGCGCACGTGGTTGCAGACCAGCACGGCCTGCTCCCGGTCGGGCACGTGGATGTGCACGTGACCGGCGCAGATGGCCTGCTCGTCGTGCAGGGCGCGGTAGTTGTCGATGCCGACGCCGTACCGCGGGTGCTCGGTGATCGGCGGCGGGACGACGTCGCCGATCACCGGTGTGCCGGAGGCGACCACGGCCAGCCCCTCGGCGCGCGCGGCGGCGGCCACGACCTCGCGCATGCGCCGCAGCTCCGCCTCCAGCTCGGCCCGGCTCGCGCAGGGCGCCGTCTTGGCCTCCACCTGGAACTGCGTGATCTCCGTGCAGACCCGGTCGCCCAGCCCGGCCGCGGCGCGCCTGACGACGGCCCCCGCCCCGGGGGCCACGGCGCGGGTGCTCGGATCGACGACCAGGTACTCCTCCTCGACGCCCATCAGGCGGGCGGTCACGCCGCCGGAGGACTGCCGTAACGACTCGGCGGTAGCCGTCATGTGCGCTCCACTCCACTGCTCGACTCGACTGCGGGGACACCGCGGGGACACTGCGGGGACGCTGCCATCCGATCTTGCCCTGCCGGTGGCCGCCGCAGGGCCGAATGGCGCACACGCCCCGCGGGAATGGCTCTCCTGGCCGCATCACCCCGCACCCAGAGGAGGGCCCGCCCGTGACCGCGACCATGTCCGTGGAGGAGGCCGGGCACGTGTTCGCCACGCCCGCCGCGTACGCCGACGAGACCCGGCTCCACGAGGCCCTGGCGCTGCTGCGCCGCGAGTCCCCGGTGCACCGCGTGGAGGTGCCGGGCTACAACCCCTTCTGGGCCGTCACCCGGCACGCCGACCTGCTGGAGATCGAGCGGAACAACGCCCTGTGGCTGAGCGCGCCGCGCCCGGTGCTGCGGAGCGCGGAGATCGACGCCCGGCTGGCCGAGCAGCGGGCCCGCGGCACCGGCCTGAAGACGCTCGTGCACATGGACGACCCCGAGCACCGCGTCGTGCGCGCCGTCGCCGCCGACTGGTTCCGGCCCAGGGCCATGCGCGCCCTGGAGGTGCGCGTCCGCGACCTGGCCCGGCGCTACGTCGACCGGATGGCCGCCCACGGCGGCTCCTGCGACTTCGCCCGGCAGGTCGCCGTGCACTACCCGCTCTACGTCATCCTGTCGCTGCTGGGCCTGCCCGAGTCCGACTTCCCGCGCATGCTGCGGCTCACCCAGGAGCTGTTCGGCCAGGACGACAGCGACAACCGGCGCGGCGGCACCGCCCAGGACCACACCGCCGTGCTGGCGGATCTGCTGGACTACTTCCGCGAGCTGACCGCCGCGCGCCGGGCCAGGCCCACCGGCGACCTCGCCTCGGAGATCGCCAACGCCCGCGTGGACGGCCGCCCGCTGAGCGACCTGGACGCCGCCTCCTACTACGTCATCATCGCCACCGCCGGGCACGACACCACGAGCTCCACCATCGCCGGCGGCCTGGAGGCGCTCATCCGGCACCCCGGCGAGCTGCGGCGGCTGCGCCGGGACCCCGGGCTGCTGCCGCTGGCGGCCGAGGAGATGATCCGGTGGGTGAGCCCGGTGAAGGAGTTCATGCGCACCGCCGCCGCCGACACCGCCGTACGCGGCACGCCGGTCAGGCGGGGGGAGTCGGTGCTGCTGTCGTACCCGTCGGCCAACCGGGACGAGGAGGTGTTCGCCGAGCCGTTCCGCTTCGACGCCGGCCGTGACCCCAACCGGCACCTGGCCTTCGGCTCCGGCGTGCACTTCTGCCTCGGGGCCGCGCTGGCCCGCATGGAGATCCGGGCGCTGTTCGCCGAGCTGCTGCCCCGGCTGGAGAGCGTGGAGTTCGACGGCGAGCCCGCCTGGGTGGCCACCACGTTCGTGGGCGGGATCAAGCACCTGCCGATCCGCTACACGCTGCGCGCGTGAGGCCGCCCGCGCGGCCGGCGGGCGGTCAGAACAGCGTGGGAGGCTCGGCGGGCATCGGCTCGGGCAGCGGGCGCAGCTCCGGCACCCGGGCGCGCACCTCGTCGTGGAAGCGGCGGGCGAGCATCGGCGCGTCGGCGTTGTCGGGCGTGTGGACGAACACGGTGGGGGAGCGGCCCTCGCGCAGCCACCCGGCGACCGTGTCCACCCACTCCCGCCAGCCCTCCACCGTGGCCTCGACGGAGTCGCGGCCCAGGTAGCGGATGATCGGATGGCCGGTGAGCGCGCGGGTGCGGCGCGGCACGCGCGGCTTCTTCGTCCACGCGTCGCGTTCGGCGTCGCTGGTCGGCGGGGTGCGGAACAGCGTCACCGTGTCGAACGGCACCCATTCGGCGCCGGCGGCGGCCAGCACCCGTTCGAGCTGCCCGGCCTGACGGGCGTCGTCGAAGAAGGCGCGGTGGCGGACCTCGACGGCGTAGCAGTGGGAGCGGGGCAGGCGGTGCAGGAAGGCCGCCAGCGTGCCCAGGTCGGCGGGGCCGAAACCGGGCGGTAACTGCACCCACAGGGCGTGCGCGCGTGGCCCGAGCGGCTCGATGGCGTCGAGGAAGGCGTGCAGCTCCTGCTCGGCGCCGGTCAGCCGGTGGTGGTGGGTGATGGCCTTGGGCAGCTTGACCACGAAGCGGAAGTCGGGGTCGAGCTGCCGGGCCCACGACTCCACCGTGGCGCGGGCGGGGGTGGCGTAGAACGTGGTGTTGCCCTCGACCGCGTCGCACCAGGTGGCGTAGGCGCGCAGGCGCTCTCCCGGCGGGAGCGGATGGGGCAGGAAACGTCCGTTCCACGGTGTGTGCGTCCACATCGCGCATCCCACATGAAGCCGCATGCCTCCGACGTTAGCGGAGCCGCCGGGTGCCCGGGGCCGCCGCCGATGTCCGGGTACGCCACCGTTTAGGCTGGTCGCATGGGCATGGTCGGGACGGTCGGGCTGGTGCTGCATCCCCAGCGCGACTCCAAGAAGGCGATCGACACGATCCTGCGCTGGGCCGCGGAGAAGGGGGCCACCGTCCTCGGGCTGCCCGAGGAGGTCGGGCGCATCGACTGCAGCGCGGTGCCGGTGGACGCGGTCGCCCTGGTCGAGCGGGCCGACCTGCTGGTGGGGCTCGGCGGCGACGGCACGATGTTGCGGACCATGCGGCTGCTGGCCGGCCGGCCCACGCCCATCCTCGGGGTGAACCTGGGCAAGCTCGGCTTCCTGGCCGAGATCGACGTGGACGAGCTGGCCGGCACGCTGTCGGCCATCGACCGCCACGAGTACACGATCGAGCCGCGGATGGCGATCAAGAGCGTGGTCGCGGGGGTCGAGGTGACGGCGTTCAACGACATCGCACTGGTCCGCATCCCCGGCGAGGGGCTGGCCGGGGTGTCGGTCACCCCGTCGGGCAGCCCGTTCGTGAGCCTGTCCGCGGACGCCGTGATCGTGGCCACCTCCACCGGCTCCACCGCCTACAGCTTCTCGGCCGGCGGGCCGATCGTCTCGCCGCGCGTGGAGGCCATCCTCGTGGTGCCCGCCGCCGCCCACTCCTCCTTCAACCGGGCCCTGGTGCTGCCCGCCGACGAGGAGGTGACGCTGGAGGTGCTGCCCACGAGCGGCCGGCTCGCCGTCGAGGTGGACGGACGGGTGGTCGGCCACCTGTGCCCCGGCGACACCGTCACGGTCACGGCCTGGCCGGGGGCGGCGAAGGTGGTCCGCGTCGGCACCACCTTCTACGAGCGCGCCCGCCGCAAGCTGCGGGTGGACGGCAGCGCCGAGGTCGGCTGACCCCGCTCAGCGGCGGTGCCGGGCGGGCCTGGTGAGCGGCCCGCCGGCCCGCACGGGCCTGGTGGACGGCTCGCCCTCCGGCGCCTGCGCGGGCCGCGCGCCGCGGGCGGCGACCAGGGCCGACAGCGCGGTCGTGATCGGCACGGCGGCGATCAGCCCGAGCGTGCCCACGACGCTGCGGACGATCTCCTGGGTCACGACCGGCGTGGTCAGCACGTCGCCGAGCGGCTGCGCGCCGATGCTGAACAGCAGCAGCAGCGGCAGCGACGCCCCCGCGTACGCCAGGATGATCGTGTTGATCACCGAGGCGATGTGGGCCCGCCCCACGCGTCCCGCGGCCCGGTACAGGCGGGCGAAGCCGTAGGAGGGGTTGGCCGCGGCCAGCTCGCCCACCGTCACCGCCTGGGTGACGGTGACGTCGTCGAGCACGCCGAGCGCCCCGATGATGATGCTGGCCAGCAGCAGCCCCTCGGTGTCGATGGACAGGCTCATGCCCAGCGTCAGCGCGGTGTCGTCGGTGACGCCGTTGAGCCGGGCCAGGCCGAGCGCCCCGTACGACAGCAGCCCGGTGAGCGCCAGGCTGGCCAGCGTGCCCAGCACCGCCATCGACGTGGTCAGCGAGAAGCCGTGGGTGAGGTAGAGCACCGTCAGCATGATCGCGGCCGAGCCGACGACGGCGACCAGCATCGGCGGCTCGCCCGCCAGGACGGCCGGGATGACGAACGTCAGCAGCAGCCCGAACGTCACCGCCAGCCCCACCAGCGCCGTCACCCCGCGCCACCGTCCGAACGCGATGACCGCCAGCGCGAACGCGCCGCCCAGCAGCCACAACGTCGTCGACCGGTCGTGGTCGGAGAGCTGGTAGTCCCCGTCGGCGGCGCGCAGCAGCAGCACGTCGTCGCCCGCCGTGAACCGCTGGGCCCCCGGGCCGCCCGGCAGCCGCAGCGTGACGTCGCGGCCGGTGTCGGGCCCCGAACCGACCCGCACGGTGGCGTTGCCGCAGGTGGCCGGGTCGGGCACCGGCATGCCCTCCTGGACGGCCGGGCAGCGCCTGAGCGTGACCGAGGCGATCGTGCCCTCGACCCGCTCGACCGCCGGCGCCTCCCGCCCGTCCTGGCCGTCCGGCGCCGCCTGCCCCGCGGGCCAGAGCCACACCAGGCAGGCCAGCGTGGCCAGGGCCAGCGGCACCAGCACGGCCAGGCTCGCCACGACCGCGCCGCGCGACGGCGGCGCGTCGGCCACGCCGTGGGAGTGGCCGTGACCGTGGGAATGGCCGTGGAAATGATCGGCGCCCATCGCGTGAAAGATCCTCCTAGGCTTCCGGGACTGCGACAGTAACGCACCCGGCGCGGGGTAGGAGCCGGGTGTGGCGACGCTGGTGGGCACCTCCGGATGGCAGTACAAGGACTGGCGCGGCGTGCTGTACCCCGAGGGGGTCCCGCAGCGGTTGTGGCTGGAGACGTACGCGGCCGAGTTCCCCACGGTCGAGAGCAACAACGCCTTCTACCGCCTGCCGTCGCCGGAGACGTTCGCCGCCTGGCGGGAGCGCACGCCCGACGGGTTCGTGATGGCGGTCAAGGCCAGCCGTTACCTCACCCACATCAAGCGGCTGACCGGGCCCGAGGAGCCGGTCGCCCGGCTGATGGCGGCCGCCGGGGCGCTCAAGGAGAAGCTGGGCCCGGTCCTGCTGCAACTGCCGCCCACGCTGCGCGCCGACCCCGCCCTGCTGGACCGCTGCCTGGGCTGCTTCCCCGGCGGCGTGCGGGTGGCGGTGGAGCCGCGGCACGACTCCTGGTGGACCGGCGAGGTGCGCGAGGTGCTGCTCGCGCGGGGTGCCGCGCTGTGCTGGGCCGACCGGCTCGGCCGGCCGCTGACGCCGCTGTGGCGCACCGCCGACTGGGGGTACGTGCGCCTGCACGAGGGCCTGGCCGCCCCCCGGCCGTCCTACGGCGTGGCGGCGCTGAAGAGCTGGGCGAGGAGGGTGGAGCAGGCCGGATGGCGGGACGTCCACGTCTACTTCAACAACGACCCGGGGGGAGCGGCCGTGCGCGATGCGCGGCGATTTGCCACACTCGCCTGATGCGCACGCGTCTGTACAGGAATGGCGTCCTCGAAAAGGAGGGCTTCCCCGTCGAGGAGGTCTCCGACCACGTCGGCGACCCCGAGGCCGCCGTCTGGTTCGATCTGTGCTCGCCCACCCCCGAGCAGCTCAACCAGGTCGGGGAGGAGCTCGGCCTGCACGAACTGGCCGTCGAGGACGTCCTCAGCGACCACCAGCGCCCCAAGGTGGACGTCTACGACAACCACCTGTTCATCACCGTGTACGGCATCCACCTCGACGAGGGCCGCCTCGTCCCCGTCGAGGTGAACGCCTTCGTCACCCGCAACGCCCTGGTGACCGTGCGGGAGAACGCCTGCTTCGACATCGACGAGGTGGTCAGGCGCTGGGACGCGACCTCCCGCCTGGCCGGGCACGGCGTCTCCTTCCTGCTGCACGGCCTGCTCGACTACGTCGTGGACAGCCAGTTCGACCTGGTCCAGGACCTCGACGCGCGGGCCGAGGCCATGGAGGAGTCGCTGTTCGACGACGCGCCCCGCGACGGCAGGCAGCTCCAGCGCGCCATGTACCTGCTGCGCAAGGACACCGCCAGGCTGCGCAAGATCTCGATGCCGATGCGGGAGGTGCTCGGCACGCTGCTCCGCCGCGACCAGGAGATCGTCGCCGACCCGGTGATGGCCCCCTACTACGAGGACGTCTACGACCACGTCCAGCGGGTCGCCGAGTGGGTGGAGGCGATCCGCGACATGCTCGCCAACGTCCGCGAGACCCGCCTGGCCCAGCAGGGCTTCCGCCTCAACGAGATCATGAAGCGGGTGACGAGCTGGGCCTCCATCATCGCGGTGCCCACCGCCATCACCGGCTTCTACGGCCAGAACGTGCCCTACCCCGGCTCCGGGCACATCTCGGGCTTCTGGGTGTCGTCGGTGCTGGTGGCGGTGGCGTCCGTGGTGCTGTACGCGGTCTTCAAGAAGAAGGACTGGCTCTGAGCGCCGGTGACGGACGTCAGAAGCGCGGCCGGCACTCCGCGGCCAGCCTCTCGACCGGCACCGGGCCCGCCTGACGGCCGTCCCGCAGCCGGACGGACGGCACGCCGCCGGCCACCTCGCGCGGCCCCACCACGAGCTGGTACGGCACCAGCCGGTGCGCCCTGATCCTGGCCCCGAGGCTGCCCCGGTCCGCAGGCGCCAGCTCGGCCCGCAGCCCGGCGGCCACCGCCCGCCGCAGCAGGTCCTCGGCCGCCGGGAGCTCGGCGTCCGACAGCGGCAGCACGACCGCCTGCACGGGCGCCAGCCACGCCGGGAACGCGCCGCCGTGCACCTCGATCAGGTGCGCGACCAGGCGCTCGATCCCGCCGACCACGCTGCGGTGCACCATGACGGGACGCCGCCCGCCCGCGTACGACAGCTCGAAGCGCTCGGGCTGGTACAGATCCACCTGGACGGTCGACAGGGTGCTCTCGCGGCCCGCCGGGTCGGCGATCTGGATGTCGATCTTCGGGCCGTAGAAGGCGCCCTCGCCGCGCTCCTCGTCGTAGACGCGGCCGCGTTCCTGAAGCACCTCGCGCAGCACGGCCTCCGAGCGCGCCCACATCGCGGGGTCGTCCACGAACTTGCCGCCCTCGCCGCGCAGCGAGAGCCGGTAGCGGGCGGCCTGGATGCCGAGCTGGGCGTGCGCGGCCTCGATCAGGTCGAGCGCGGCCGACACCTCGGCCGCCGCCTGCTCCGGCGCGCAGAACACGTGGCCGTCGTTGAGCTGGATGGCCCGGACCCTGGTCAGGCCGCCGAGCACGCCGGACAGCTCCGAGCGGTACATGCCGCCGAGCTCGGCCACGCGCAGCGGCAGCTCCCGGTGGCTGCGCCCGCGCGAGCGGTAGATCAGCGCGTGGTGCGGGCACAGGCTGGGCCGCAGCACGAACTCCTCGCCGCCCACGTTCATGGGCGGGAACATGTCCTCGGCGTAGTGCGCCCAGTGACCCGACCGTTCGTACAGCTCGCGTTTGCCGAGCACGGGGGAGTTGACGTGCACGTAGCCGTGGCGGCGTTCGAGCTCGTGGACGTAGTCCTCCACGGCCTTGCGCACGGCGGCACCGGCGGGCAGCCAGTAGGGCAGACCGGAGCCGATCAGCGGGTCGGTGCCGAAGATCTCCAGCTCGCGGCCGAGCCTGCGGTGGTCGTTCATGATCGTCCTTTGCGGTGAAAGGGCGAACGACCAGCTCCCGGGCGCCCGCCCGGGATGCATGGAATCAGCGCGCCGGGACCGTGTCCGGCGTCGTCGTGACGAGAGCGCGCTGCATGCCTGCCACCGTAGCACCGCGGCGGTCGTGAAGAAAATCTTCAAGAGCAGGGCAAGGAATGGCAAATGATATAAAAGAGCCGTGGCTGAGATCACCTTGAGCGTCCGCCAGTTGCAGGCGTTCGCCGAGGTCGGCTACCAGGTCGCGGGCGGTGGCGGCGCGCACGCGGCGATGGCGGCGCTGCGCCAGGTGGTCCCGCTCGACGCCTACGAGTTCGTCGCCTTCGACCCCGCCACCGGCCGGCACCACAGCGTCGTCTCCGACGGCCACCGCCGTATCGACCGCGACGCCGCCGAGGAGTACGCCGCGCTCGACGCCTGCCGCGAGGCCATCGCCGGGCGGCGGCCGGTGCCCATGCCGCAGCCGGGCACCGAACGGTACTTCCGCCGCCACCTGGCCCCCTACGGATGGCGGGCCGGGCTGACCGCGCCGCTGTTCCTCGCCGACGGCGGCCGCTACACCGGCCTGCTCCACCTGGCCGCCAAAGACGCCTTCCCGCTGCTGGCCGGCGCCCTGGTCGCCGCCGTGAGCCCGATGCTCGCGCACGTCACCGACCTGACCCGGTGCGTGATCGACCCCGCCGGGCTGCCGCCCGACTTCCGCGCGGTCGCCTTCGACCGGCTCGGCGAGCGCCGCGCGGTGCCCGGCCACGAGGTCTCCCGCGAACTGTGGGACGACCCCGCCATGGCGGCCTTCGCGCGCGCGTTCATCGACTCGCGCGAGCTGAGCCGGCGCGGCCTGTGGCTCGACGGCGGCGGCCGCTGGCACGAGGTGCGGCTGCTGCGGGCCGGCGTCGGCTACCAGGGCTCGCTGCAGGGCGCGGTCGCCGCCGAACGGCCCTGCCCGCTGCCCTACGACCTGACCGGCCGCGAGGTCGACGTGCTCACCCGGGTCGCGGCCGGCGACTCCAACCCGCAGATCGCGGCCTGCCTGGTGCTGAGCGTCCGGACGGTGACCACCCATCTGGAGCACATCTTCGCCAAGCTGGGCTGCGACAGCCGGACCAGGCTCACCACGAAGGCGCTGGCCGAAGGGTTGTGCCGGCTCGACCTGTGACGCACGGCTCCGGCCCGGCGGGCACGCGGGCCTGCGTCAGCTCGAACCAGACGGTCGTCGAGCCCCCTTCGCGGACGAACCCCCAGCGGTGGCTGAGCGCCTCGACCAGCGGCAGCCCCCGGCCGCTGGTCGCCTGGAGAGCGGTCCGGCACACGCACGGCGGGCCGTCCGCGCCGCCGTCGGCCACGCACACCCGGACCGTGGTGTCCGAGCTGAGCAC
Organism: Nonomuraea sp. NPDC049758; assembly: GCF_040674635.1. NCBI lineage: Bacteria > Bacillati > Actinomycetota > Actinomycetes > Streptosporangiales > Streptosporangiaceae > Nonomuraea > Nonomuraea sp. NPDC049758. The sequence continues at coordinate 262,123 of NZ_JBFAMZ010000007.1, read as the reverse complement.
CGACACCGTGAACGAGCCGCCGTCCCCGGACCTGGTGTGCAGGATCGCGTTCGTGGCCAGCTCGCTGGTCAGCAGCACCACCTCGTCATGGAAGGGATGATCGCGGCCGAGCGCGTCCGTCACGAGCCCCCTGGCCCGCGAGACCTGGGACGCGACCCCCGGAAGCCGGACCGCGAGGTCGCGGAACCCGGGCGTCTCACCCCCGTCGGCATGGTCTGAGTCCCTCGACGCCACGGCGACCTCCCCCGAATCAGGTGACGTCATGAGACGCGCGGGCAGGGGGCGAGAGATTATCGCGAAAAGGTAGGAATGCTCTTTCCAAGGTCGCCTGCACGACCTGCCGCGGCGACCGAGTACGCTGCGATCGACGAGTCGTCTAGGCCCGTGGGGGAGCAAAGCGTGCACAGCAGCCTACTCGCCCGGCCGTCGGAGGAGGTCGCGTGAGCAGCCTGGAGGCCGTCTGGGTGGAGCCGTACGACCGGCCCGGGGCGGCCGTCGTGACCGGCGTCTTCGACATCCTGCACGTCGGCCACGTGCGCTACCTGGGCGCCGTGGCCGCCCGCGGGCTGCCCCTGGTGGTCGGCGTGGAGGACGATCCGCGCGTGCGGGCGTGGAAGGGGCCCAGCCGGCCGTTCAACCCGGCGGCGGAGCGGGCCGAGGTGCTGGCCGCGCTGCGCTGCGTGGCCGGCGTCTTCGTGGTGGCCGGGCCGCCCGACGCCCACGGCCCCGAGGACTACATCGACCTGCTCGCGCCGATGCGGCCCGGTGCGCTGGCCCACACGGCCGGCGACCCGCACGCGGGCGCGCGGGCCACGGCGGCGGCCATCCTGGGCGCCGAGTGCTGGGAGATGGCGGCCATCCCCGACCGCTCCACGACCCGCATCGTGAACGCCGCCGGCAAGGGCTGACCGGGCGGCCCCGGAGCGGCCGGGGCGTCGCTGAAACGGGCAGCAGCCATGATCGCGTAATCTTTCATGCCATGATGGCCGACCTGGTGGCGAAGCGGGTGACGAACCTGCTGGCACCGCAAGTGCTGGTGATCGTCATGCCGCCCGCCGTGGGCCTGCTCGCCCAGGGATGGGCCGGCGCGGCCTGGGGGCTGGTGGCCTCGGCGTTCTGCGGCGGCGTGCCGGCGGCGGTGATCGCGCTCGGCGTGCGCTCGGGGCGGCTCGACTCCCATCACATCGTCGACCGGGCCCGCCGCACGGGCCCGCTGCTGGCCGCCGTGGCCGCCGTGCTGGTCGCGCTCGCGCTGCTGGTCGTGCTGGGCGCGCCGCGGCTGCTGGTGGCCACGGTGACCGCGATGCTGGTCGCCCTGGCGGTGACCGTGCCGATCACCACCCGCTGGAAGATCTCCTTCCACGCCGCCGTCTCGGCGGGCACGGTGGTGGTGCTGGCGCACGTGCTGCCCGCCGTGCCGGTGGCGATCGCCGGCGCGGCCGTGGTGGCTCTGGTGTGCTGGGCCAGGGTCCGTCTCGCCCATCACACGTGGGCGCAGGTCGCGGCGGGCGCGGTCACCGGCACGCTCACCACGTGGGTGACGCTGGCGCTGTTCGGGGTCTGAATGCCGGAATAGCCCCGCCGCCACGCGGGTTGGCGGGGACATGGATGCCACGAACCGGGGCCGGGTCCGCGTCGAGCGGTCGGCCAAGCGCGTGCGGACCTACCTGGGCGGCCGGCCGATCGCCGACACGACCCGGGCCCTGCTGGTGTGGGAAGGCCCCTTCTACCCCACCTACTACGTCCCCCTCCAGGACGTCGATGAGGCGGCGCTCAAGCCGACCGGCGTGTCCAGCCACTCCCCGAGCAGGGGTGACGCCGCCGTCCACACGGTCACCTCGGGCGCCGCGCAGGCCCCGGAGGCGGCGCTGGTCTACGACGACTCGCCGCTGGAGGAGATCCGCGGGCACGTGCGCTTCGACTGGGACGCCATGGACGCCTGGTTCGAGGAGGACGAGGAGGTCTACGTGCACGCCCGCGACCCGTACACGCGGGTGGACATCCTGCCGAGCTCGCGGCACATCCGGGTGGAGGTCGACGGCGTCACCGTGGCCGACTCGCGCAACGCCCGCATCCTGTTCGAGACCGGCCTCCCGGCCCGCTACTACCTGCCCAAGACCGACGTGCGGCTCGACCTGCTGGAGCACACCGACACCGCGACCCACTGCCCGTACAAGGGGACGGCGGAGTACTGGTCGGTCAACGGGAAGAAGGACCTGGCCTGGTCCTACCGCACGCCGCTGCCCGAGAGCGAGCGCGTGGCGGGGCTGATCGCCTTCTACAACGAGAAGCTGGACATCTTCCTCGACGGCGAGCGCGAGGAGCGTCCGCAGACCAAGTTCTCCTGACCGAGGGAGTGCGCCCCGCCGCTCAGGGCGGGGCGCACGCGGGCCTCAGGCGGCCGGCGACCAGTGCGGGTCGCGGCCGAGGTAGCGCAGCAGGGCGGCGACCTCGTCGCCGGAGGCGTCGTCCGGGAGCGCCGGGGCGTAGGCGCCCCACGGGCGCAGCGGGTCGGCGATCTGCCGGGCGACCTCCAGCAGCGGCCCGGCCATCTCCGGCGTCAGCGGTGACGGCTGACCCGTGGCCACGGCGATGTCCCAGGCGTGCACGGCCGCGTCGAGCGCGCACGCCGTCGAGCCCGCCCACGGCGACATCTTGTTCGGCGGCACCGGCGTGGGAACCTCGGCGGCGTCGCGGTCGACCGCGGCCCACGCCCTGGCCGAGCGGGTCAGCGCGTCATCGAGCTCGGCCGCCGGATCGGCGCCGGGCTCGGCGGGCGGGTCGAACGGGTTGAACGCCGGCCCGGCCTCGCCCGTGAGCGTGGCGGCGAAGCCGATCTGGTCGCCCACGGCGTGCTTGAAGACCTTGGTGACGCTCCACTCGGAGCACGGGGTCGGCAGGTCCCAGCCGCCGGCCGGGATGCCGCTGACGGCCTTGCGCAGCGCCTCGTGCGAGGCGTCCAGAACGTCCCAGCCGCTGATGATGTCGCCCATGTGGAGCTCCTTTCGAGATGACTCCATATTAGCAGAACGGAATAGTTTGTTCCACTAGTTGGCGACGGCCTGTGCGAGGCCGTCGATCAGCAGGTCCAGGGCCTGGTCGAAGTCGGCGGCCGGATCGACGCCGCCGTGCGTCCAGTGGAGCAGCCTGGCGAAGTGCGGCAGGCGGCCGGGGTCGAGGGCGCGGATGTAGACGCCCACCTGCTCCTCGCCGGCGTGCCGGCCGGGGGCGCCGCCGAAGCCGCCGGTGGACAGCAGCAGGGTGCCGAACACCAGGCCGTTCACGGCGGTCAGCGCCCGCCAGGCGCCCAGGTCGTCGAAGCCCGCCGCGTACAGCGTGCCGACCAGGCCGTCGAGGGTGCGCAGGGCGTGCGGTGAGGTCGGGTTGGACCGGTCGGTCGCCAGCGCCAGCGGGACCACCGGATGACGGCTGAACGCCCGGTGCATGTTGCGCGCCGTCGCGCGCAGCTGCTCCTGCCACGGCAGCTCCGGGTCGGGCGGCTCCACCTGGCGGAACACCAGCTCCACGATGCCGTCGACCAGGTCGGCCTTGTTCGAGACGTGGTTGTAGAGCGACATCGCCTCCACGCCCAGCACCTTGGCCAGCCGCCGCATCGACAGGCCGTCGAGGCCCTCGTTGTCGGCCAGCTCCAAGGCTGCGGCCAGCACTTTGTCCCGGTTCAGCGGCTCGCGCCGTGCCATCGGCTCTCCCTTCGCGCTTGACAGAGCTTACGGTGTACGTGCTCTACTTACGACGTAAGCATACGGCGTAAGTAAGGAGTCGGCATGACCGACGTGATCATCGTGGGCGGCGGGCCGGTGGGGCTGCTGCTGGCCTGCGAGCTCCGGCTCGGCGGCGCGCGGCCGCTGGTCCTGGAGGCGGCCACCGGCGCGGAACGCGTGACCCGCAGCCTCGGCCTGCGCTCGCTCAACGCCCGCACCCTGCACTCGCTGGAGCTGCGCGGGCTGGTGCGGCCGCTGGCCGAGGCGCAGTGGCGGATGCTCGACGAGCTGGCCGCCGGCCCCGAGCCGGACCGCTCCGACATGGTCGGCATGATGACCGAGCTGCTGCGGAAGGGCGTGATGCGCGGCCACTTCGCCGGCCTGCCGCTGCTGGCGCAGGACGGCACGGCCGAGTACGTCATGCTCAAGCAGCACCGGATCGAGGCCGTGCTGGCCGCGCGGGCCGCCGAGCTCGGCGTGCCGGTCAGCCACGGCCGCGCCGTCGTGGACGTCACCGCGCACGCCGACCGCGTGGTGGCCACCCTGGCGGACGGCGAGCGCGTCGAGGCCGCCTACCTGGTGGGCTGCGACGGCGGGCGGAGCCTGGTGCGCAAGCGGTCCGGGTTCGCCTTCTCCGGCACGCCCGCCACCATGACCGGCAGGACGGCCGTGGCCACGCTGACCGGCCCAGGGGTGGTCGGCTCGTCCCTGCGCAGCCCGGGCGGGCTGGTGAACCTGTCGCTGGTGCCCGGGGAGATCGCGACCATCGAGTTCGACGGCGGCCCCGGCGACACGTCGTCCGGGCGGGACGCGCTGGTGACCGCCGAGGAGCTGGCGGGCAGCCTGCGCCGGGTGACCGGGCAGGACGTCGGGGTCGCCCGCCTGGAGGCCGGCATCCGCTACAGCGACAACACCCGGCACGCCGACTCCTACCGCAAGGGACGCGTCCTGCTGGCGGGGGACGCCGCCCACGTGCACTCGCCGATCGGCGGCCAGGGGCTCAACCTGGGGCTGCAGGACGCCGTCAACCTGGGCTGGAAACTGGCGCTGGTCGCCCGCGGCGCGGCCCCGGAGAGCCTGCTGGACACCTACACCGGCGAGCGTCACCCGGTGGCGGCCCGCGTGCTGCGCAACACCCGCGCCCAGGTGGCGGCGATGCGCCCGGGAGCCCAGGTGGACGCGCTGCGCGAGGTGCTGGCCGAGGTGATGGCGCTGCCGGACGCCGAGCGCCACTTCACCCGCATGGTCGAGGGCACCGACGTCGACTACGCGCCCGCCGCGCCCGACCCCCGCGTGGGCCGCTTCACCCCGTCCCTGACCGCCACCCCGCTGCCGGACGCGCGAGCCGCGACGGCGGAACGGGCCGGGCGGCCGGTCGCGGAGCTGCTGCGGGACGGGCGGGGGCTGCTGCTCGACCTGTCCGGCGGCGCGGGCGCGCCGGCGGACGCTCTGGCGGGGCACCGCGACCGCGTGCGCCCGGCCGTGGCCGACGTGCCCCAGGCCGGGGGCGGGGCGCTGCTCGTCCGTCCCGACGGTTACGTCGCCTGGGCGGGCGGGAGCGGCCTGGAGGAGGCGCTGACCGCCTGGTTCGGCCCGGCGGCCTGAGCCGGGCCGGGACGGTCAGGTGAGCAGGCGGGTCAGCACGCGGGTGCCGAACTCCAGGCCCTCCACCGGCACCCGCTCGTCCTTGCCGTGGAACATGCCGAAGTAGTCCAGGTCGGGCCGGAGCATGAGCGGGGCGAAGCCGTACCCCTGGATGCCGATGGTGGCGAAGGACTTGGCGTCGGTGCCGCCGCTCATCACGTACGGGACCGGCCGCGCCTGCGGATCCTCGGCCACCAGCGCCCCCACCAGCTCGTCGAAGAACGCCGACGGGTACGGCGCGGCGGGCGCCTCCTCCAGGTTCACGAACTCGCGGGTGATCTTCGGCCCGAGCAGCTCGTCGATCGTCGCGAGGAACTCCTCCTGCAGGCCCGGCAGGTACCGGCCGTCCACGTGCGCCGAGGCCGTCGAGGGCACCACGTTGACCTTGTACCCGGCGTCCAGCATCGTCGGGTTCGCCGAGTTGCGGATCTGGCCGTGGAACAGCTCGCCGAGCGCGCCCAGCCGGTCGGCCTCGGCGTCCAGCCGGTCCAGGTCGATCGGCTGCCCGGTGATCTCCGACAGGCTCTCCAGGAGCGCGGCGACCGACGGCGTCAGGCGTACCGGCCACTGGTGCGCGGCGACCCGCGACAGGGCGTGGGCCAGCGTGGCGACGGGGTTGTCCACGGCGGGCCGCGAGCCGTGGCCCGCCACGCCGTGGGCGGTCACCTTCATCCAGGCGGTGCCGCGCTCGCCGACGGCGATCGGGTAGACGCGCCGCCCGCCGGCCTCGACGCTGAAGCCGCCCGACTCGCTGATGGCCTCGGTGACGCCGTCGAACAGGTGCCGGTACTCGGTCACCGCGTACCGGGAGCCGTGGTCGCCGGTCGCCTCCTCGTCGGCCAGGAAGGCCAGCACCAGGTCCCGCTTGGGCCGCACGCCGCGCGCCGCCATGTCCAGCACGGCCGCGAGCGTCATCGCGCACGAGCCCTTCATGTCCACCGCGCCCCGGCCGTACACGCAGCCGTCGGTGATCTCGCCGGAGAACGGGTGCATCCGCCACTCGGCGGGGTCGGCCGGCACCACGTCCAGGTGGCCGTGGACGAGCAGCGCGTCGGAGGAGTCGCCGTCGATCCTGGCCACGACGGTCGTCCGCCGGGGTTCCGACTCGAACACCACCGGCTCCAGCCCCGCGTCGGCCAGCAGCGTGGCCACGTACTCGGCCGCCGGGCGCTCGCCCGAGCCCGGGTTGGTGGTGTCGAACCTGATCAGGTCCGAGCAGATCTCGGCGACGCTCTTCACGCTCTCCCCTTCAGCGTCAGCGGCGGCACGCCGGGCGTCTCCAGGTCGAAGATCAGCCCGTAGAAGGCCAGCTCGGCCTCCAGCACCGCCACGATGGTCTCTTCCCTGCGCCAGCCGTGCTGCTCGCCGGCGAAGGTGAGCAGAGCCCACTGTTTGCCGTGCTTGTCCAGTTCGGCGGTGAATCGCTCGGCCTGGCTCACGTCCACGATCGCGTCCTCCAGACCGTGCAACATGAGGCATGGGCCCGATGCCCGGGCCGCGTTCAGGAGCGGCGAGCGGTCGGTGTACCGCTGCCGCGTCTCGGGCAACGGGCCCACCAGGCCGTCGAGGTAGCGCGACTCGAAGTCGTGCGTCTCGGCCGCCCAGCTCTCCGGGTCGGTGATCGCGTAGTGCGCGACGCCGCCCGCGAACACGTCGCTGTGCACCAGCGCGGCCACCGTGGTCCAGCCGCCGGCGCTGCCGCCCCGGATCGCGATCCTGGCCGCGTCCGCCAGGCCGAGCTGCACCAGCCCGCGCGCCACCTTCGCGCAGTCCTGGACGTCCACCACTCCCCACTGGTGCCGCAGCCGCTCGCGGTAGGCCCGGCCGTAACCGGTGGAGCCGCCGTAGTTCACCACGGCCACGCCGATCCCTCTGCTGGTGAAGTAGGCGACCTCCAGGTCCAGCACGACCGGCGTGTTCCCGGTCGGGCCGCCGTGCACGAAGATCACGTACGGCGCCGGCCCGGCGACCCCCGCCGGCGGGTGGAGATGGGCGTGCACGCCCTCGATCGTCACCGCCTCCGGCGTGGGCAGCAGCGCCCGGTCCGGCAGCGGCTTGGGGGCCGAGACGACCTCGTGCCCGCCGGTGGCGAGATCGACCAGCGTCACCTCCAGCGGCGTGTACGGCGTCGCCCCCACCGCCACCGCCTTGCCCCCGGCCGCCGACACCGTCGAGGCCCAGTACGTGTGCCCGTCCCCGCCGATCTCGCGCAGGCCGCCCGTCGCCGGGTCGAGCACGCCCAGGCGGCGGTGGTCGGCGGTGCCGTACACGACGACCAGCTGCTCGCCCGCCGGGGCCAGGCAGGCCAGGCCCGGCTTCCAGGCCGCCGCGCCGAACTCCAGCTCCACGGGGGTGAGGTTGCGCGAGGGGGAGCCGTCGAGGTGCACGAGGTGCACGTTCCACCAGCCGGTCGGGTCGGTGATGGCGTACAGGGACTCCTCGTCGCGCCACTCGGCCTGCGTCACCGACTCCTCGGGGCCGCCGGCGACGACCCGGTGGGGGCCCGCGACGCCGTCCGGGGACAGGTCGGCCACGCACAGCTCGGTGCCGTCCCAGGGCATGTCGGGGTGGTTCCAGCCGATCCAGGCGATCCGGGCGCCGCCGGGGGACAGGCGGGGGTTCATCAGGAAATGGTGGGCGCGGGCGACGACCCTGAGCGGGCCGCCGTCCAGGGGGACCGCGACCAGGTCACGCGCGTCGTCGATCTCGCGGACCGCCCACACCTCGTCGCGGCCGGGCGGCAGGTAGAGGTCGCCGTACCGGGCCGGGCCCCCGGGCGTCAGGGCGACCGGCTCGGCGGCCGTCCCCGAAGAGGCGTCCAGGCGGTAGAGCCGCTGGTCGGCCCAATGGGTGAAGACCAGGCCACCGCCCGGCAGCGGGCGCCAGGAGCGGCCGCCGTACTCGACCAGGCGGTTGCGGGCGTTCCAGCCCTGAGGCAGCGCGTCGGCGCGCGAGCCGTCGGGCAGGCGGCGCACCACGCAGCGCCTGCCGCCCTCGTGCGGGCGCGGCTCGTCCCACCACACCTCCACGCCCTCGGGCGTGGCGACGGCCTCCACCCACTGGGGGCCGCCGTCGGTACGCGCCACATCGATCGGTCGAATACTCATGAAAGATCACCAATTGCCGTTGGTACAGGGAGGCAGCGGGTGCCCGGGCGGATGGAGGACGTACACGATGCCGCCGCTGCCCGAGCTCCTCAGCCACACGTTCTCGAACGCTGCCCGCGGGTAGATCCGCCGAACCTCGCCGTCCGCGGGCGCGGCGGGGTCGTTGACGACGACGTCGCCCGCGGCGGTGAAGCCGGTGACGACGAGGATGTGGCCGTTCGTGGAGTAGCCGGAGCCGGGCAGCTCGTGGGCCCGGAACGACAGCGAGGCGATCACCGGGATCCCCGCCAGGACGAACGCCTCCAGCTCGGCCGCCGACAGCAGCCTGGTCACGAAGCCGGTCAGCCCGTAACGCCCGGCGTAGGCCACGCTGAACGGCCAGTTCCCGGTGCCCTGGTAGCTGTCGTCGTAGGTGCCCATGGCCGCGTGGTCCACCGCCGGGGCGGGGTCGTCCGCGCCCACCCAGGCCAGCTCGCCGGGCTCGGGGCCGCGGCCCCAGAAGGCCAGCACCATCGCCACCGAGGCGGGGCTGCACCAGTTCGCGCCGCCGCCGTCCCAGCGCGGGTGGTGCCCGGCGTGCGCGTACTGGGAGTGGCCGGGCACGTCCAGCTCGACGTGCCCGGCCACCCCGGGCGTGCTCACCGTGACCGGACGCTGCGGCAGGGCCGAGGCCAGCACGCCGAGAGAGGTCATCCGCGCGCCCTCGCCGCGCGCGGTGACCCTCAGCTGGAACGCCACGACCGGCCGCCTGGCCACGAACGTGTCCACGGCCACGTCGCCGTCCTCGTCGCCCTGGCCGGGCACCGAGGTGCGCGGCCCGTGCTCGGACCACCGGCCCATGACGTACCACTTGGTCAGCGTGCCCGCCCCGGTCCTGGCCCGCAGCTCCACCTCGACCCCGCCGCCCGGCGGGGTGCGCGCGGTCCACGAGGGCACGAGCTGGGTGGCCGCGAAGCCGACCCGGTGTTCCTCGCTGGTCCACGTGCCTCCGGGCACGGTGAGACGGGTGAAGGCGACGCGCGCCAGATCGACGGTGAGCACCAGCCATATTGTGGTTTCACACCCGGTGTCGCACATCGGTTGGTTTACGTACCAGCCCGGACGTGCCCCCGGCGCGCGGGACGCCGGGGACGCGCGTGGCGCCCCCGGCGGAGCCGGATCAGAGGTAGAGACCGGTGGACTCGTCCGTGCCCGCCGGGGCGATCGCGCGGCCGGCGCGCAGGGCGTACAGCTCGGCGAGCGTCGCCCCCGAGGCGCCCACGCCCTGCGACGACCCCAGCCAGGCGACGGCCTCGTCCCTGGTCAGCGGGCCCACCTCGATCTGCGCCAGGCACCGGCCCGGACGGATCACGGCCGGGTGCAGGCGGGTCAGGTCTTCGTTCGTGGTGATGGCCACCAGCACGTCGCGGCCCTGGCCGAGCAGGCCGTCGGTGAGGTTGAGCAGCCGCGACAGCCCCTGCCCCGCCTGGGCCTTGGCGCCCGAGCTGATCAGCTCGTCGCAGTCCTCCAGCACCAGCAGCCGCCACCGCTGCGTGTCGTCGTCGGTGTCGTAGCCGACCGCCACCTCCATCAGGTAGCCCGGGTCGTTGAACAGCCGCTCGGGATCGAGCACGCAGTCGACCTGGCACCAGTCGTGCCACTGCTTGGCCAGCGTGCGCAGCAGCGTGGTCTTGCCGGTGCCGGGCTGGCCGTGCAGCAGGATGAGCCGGCCGTTGACGTCGGCGGGCGTGGTCGCCATCAGGCGGCCGAGCGCCGGGCGCACCTGCGCCGAGTAGTTCGTGCCGATCTCGTCCCACGGCTGGGCGGTGATCGGCTTCTCCGACCGGTTGCCGCCGTGGGAGCCGCGCCACCAGAAGCCCATCTCGACGTGGTCGGCGTCGGGCATCGGCTCCTCGGCGCCGTCGATGCTCTCCTTCAGCACCGAGGCGGCCAGCTCCTCGCTCACCGCCGTCACGCTCACCGTGGCGGTGCGGTTGCGGTGCCGCACGACCCGCAACGTCCAGCCCTCGCCGCAGATGAGCCGCGACTCCGAACCGTCCTCCACCTGCGCGGTGCGCAGCATCCGGCCCTCGGCCGGCTGCAACCGCGCGTCCGGACGTACGCGCTCCAGATTGGCCAGCTTGGACCAGGGCTGGACGCCGGTCGCGAACGGCGACAACGCCAGGGCGTCGATGACGTCGATCGCTGAGTCGGCGTCGTCGATCCAGATGTTCATCGGCAGCTCGGACGAGGAGTCCGCGCTGGGGAACGGCACCTCCCTGATCACAGACATAGGTAAAGGATCTCCTTCGTGGGCTCGGATGTCGAAGGGTTATACGAGTGGTTCGGTCACTTCTTGCCGAGATCGCCGGTCTGGGTGACCATGCCCAGGCCGGGTACGTCCCGCCAGGTGTAGGTGAGAGTGTCGCCTTCAAGCTCCAGCCAGACAGTACCCGGGATGCAGCCGCCCGTGGACGTCCCGAGGGAGAAAGTCAGCCGGTCCGGGCGCACCTCGGTCAGGGTGATCGTGGCGGCGCAGTCGACCTGGGAGTCCTTCTCCGTCCAGGCCGCCTGCGACTGGCCGGCCTTCAGTTCCACCGTGTTCTCGGCGCCGTCGGGGTCGAGCGGGTTGGTGGTGTCGGTGTGGCCGGACCAGGTGCCGGCGAAGGCCGCCGGGATCTTCGGATCGCCGGTGCCGCCGGGGGTCGCGGTGGCCGGCGCCGTTGCCGTCCCTGAGGTGGCGGCGGGTGTGGCGGGGCCGGTGGCCGTGGACGGCGGGGTGGAGAGGGCGGCGGCGGCCGTGGACGGCGGCGGCGTGGACAGGGTGGCGGTCGAGCCGGGCGTGCGGGTGGTCAGCAGGACCACGCCGCCGGCCACGGCCAGGGCCAGCAGGGCCGCTCCGGCGCCGACGAGGGCGCGGCGTCCCCGATTTCGGGCCGCGCGGCTCTCGCGCGTGTCGGCCGCCCCCGGATCGCCCCTCAGAGCCCCCGCACCCGGTCCCGCTCCTGGTCCCGCTCCCGTGGCCGGGGTGGGGGAGACCAGGGTCATCAGGAGGGCGGCGGCCGTCGGGCGGCGGGCGGGGTCCTTGGCCAGGGCGCCGGCGACCGGCCCGCGCAGCCGGGGCGGCAGCGCCGACAGGTCGGGCTCGGCGTGCAGCACCCGGTGCAGGACCGCCGGCACGGTGTCCGCCCCGAACGGGCTGACCCCCGTGGCCGCGTAGACCATCGTCGCCCCCCACGCGAACACGTCGGAGGCCCCGGAGGCGGGCGAGCCCGCGATCTGCTCCGGCGACAGGTACGCGGGCGTGCCGACCAGCCCCGAGGTGTGCGTCGCCGCCCCCTCGGCCCTGGCGATGCCGAAGTCCACCACCCGCGGCCCGTCCGGCCCGAGCAGCACGTTGGACGGCTTGAAGTCACGGTGGACGACCCCGGCCGCGTGGATGGCCGCCAGCGCGGTGGCCGTGCCGACCGCCAGGCGTTCCAGCTCCCCGCCGCGCAGCGGGCCGCACCCGGCGGCGTTCCCGGCGGCGTTCCCGGCCACCCGGTCGGCCAGCGAGGGCCCGTCCACGAACTCGCTCACCACGTACGGCCGCGAGCCCCGCGTCGAGACGCCGAGCACGCGGGCCGTGCAGAAGGAGGCGATCGACTCCAGCGCGTCGAGCTCGCGCGCCAGCCTGGCCCGGGTCTCCTGGTCACCGGCGTTGAGCAGCTTGACCGCGACCGGCTCACCGGAGGCGGAGCGGGCCAGGTAGACCACGCCCTGCCCGCCCTCGCCCAGACGCCCGGCCAGGCGGAAATCGCCCAGGAACGCCGGATCGTCCGGTGTGAGGGGGATCACCATGGCGGCTACGTTACCGGTCGCCATGCGGAAGCCAAGATCGCCCGGTACCTTGTGACGTCGGTTTAAATCACTCCTTACACGGAGGTATCGGGGAAGTGTCGAGGATCACGGTCCGCGAACGGGCGCGGTACTGGTTCGACAACACCATGTCCAGGGGAACGGCCTCGCTCATCGGCTGGCTCGCGGTGGTGTCGGTCGCGCTCATCCTCGTGGTGGCCGCGCTCACCCTCTGGCTCGCGCCCGACGAGCCCGACGGCGTCAGCGGCCCCGGGCAGGTGCTGTGGGTGGCCCTCATGCACGCCCTCACCCCCAGCAAGGTCGCCAGCGACAAGGGCTCGCTCGGCTACATGGCCGTCATGTTCGCCGGGTCGCTGGGCGGCATCTTCATCGTCAGCATGCTCGTCGGCCTGCTGTCCAACGGCCTCAAGCAGAAGGTGGACCGCCTGCGCAGAGGCCGCTCGCGCATCGTCGAGTCCGGCCACACCGTGGTGCTCGGCTGGTCCGACCAGATCTTCACGATCGTCACCGAACTCGTCAAGGCGCACGCCAGCCAGAAGGACTCGGTCATCGCCGTCCTGGCCGACCGCGACAAGCTCGCCATGGAGGAGGACATCCGCGAGCACGTCGGCGATCTCGGCAGGACCCGCCTGGTCTGCCGCACCGGACGTCCCACCGAGCCGCGCGACCTCGGCCTGATGAACCTCACCGCCGCCAGGTCCGTCGTCGTGCTCTCACCCGAGGGCGAGGACCCCGACGCGCACGTCATCAAGATCCTGCTCGCCCTGGCCAAGCGGGACGGCTCCCACCCGCCCGTGGTCGCCGCCCTGGCCTCCGCCCGCAACCTCGCCGCAGCGCGGCTGGCCGGCGGCGAGGACGTGCACCTCGTCGACTCCGACGACACCGCCTCCCGGCTGATCGTGCAGTCCTCCCGCCAGTCCGGCATGTCCGTCGTCTGCATGGACCTGCTCAACTTCGACGGCGGCGAGATCTACCTGCGCGCCGACGAGGAACTGGTCGGCGCCACTTACAGCAAGGCCCTGCACGCCTACGAGACCGCCGCTGTCATCGGCTTACGCGGCCCGGCCGGCGTCGTGCTCAACCCGCCCATGGACACCGTCATCACGGCCAAGGACCAGGTCGTCGTCATCGCCCACGACGACTCCCGCATCACCCTCGCCACCGGCGAGCCCCCGATCGACGAACAGGCCGTCACCACCGCCGCCGCCCCGCAGCCCGAGCCCGAACGCACCCTCCTGCTCAACTGGAACGGCCGCGCCGAGCAGATCGTGCGCTACCTGGACGGCTACGTCTCCACGGGCTCGGTCCTGGACATCGCCGCCGACCACCCCAAGGCCGGCACCGGCCTGACCGGGCTGCGCACCCTCACCGTCAACGTCAAGGACTGCGACACCACCGACCGGTACGCGCTGGAATCCCTCGGCGTCGGCCTCTACCAGCACGTCATCGTCCTGTCCGACGACCGCTTCGACCCCCACCACGCCGACACCCGCACGCTCATGACCCTGCTCCAGCTCCGCGACATGCAGAGCACGCTCGGCGAGCACTACTCGATCGTCAGCGAGATGCACGACGAGGGCAACCGGGCACTGGCCGAGGTCACCGAGGCCGACGACATCGTCATCAGCGACACCGTCATCGGCCTGCTGCTGGCCCAGCTCGCCGAGAACCGGCACCTCGCCGACGTGTTCGGCTACCTGTTCGACTCGCACGGCTCGGAGATCTACCCCCGGCCCGCCGACTCCTACGTCAGGACCGGCGCCGAGGTCACCTTCGCCACCATCGTCGAGGCGGCCCGGCGCAGGGGCGAGACCGCGATCGGCTACCGCGACAACGTCTCCAGGAACGTCCCGCCGCACTACGGCATCGTGCTGAACCCCGCCAAGAGCGACACCGTCGTCCTCGGCCGGCAGGACTCGGTGATCGTCCTGGCCGAACGCTGACCCCACGGCCCGGCCCGGGAGCCGTCGGCTACCGTGTGCGGCGTGAGGACCATCGACTGGGCCGGCGACGCCGTCGAGCTCGTGGACCAGACCCTGCTGCCCGGCCGGTGCGTGCGGCTGCGCGTCGAGACCGTGGCCGAGCTCGTCGCGGCGATCAGGCGGCTGGCCGTGCGCGGCGCCCCCGCGCTCGGCGTGGCCGGCGCGCTCGGCGTCGTCCTCGCCGACGGCGACCGCGGCCAGATCGCCGAACTGCGCGCGGCCCGCCCGACCGCCGCCAACCTGGCCTGGGGCGTCGACCAGGCCGCCGCCCACCTGGACAAGGGCCGGCAGGCGGTCCTGGCCGCCGCACTGCGGATCCGCGACGACGACATCGCCGCCTGCCTGGCCATGGGCGAGCGCGGCGCCGCCCTGCTGGAGGGCGACCGGCTGCGGATCATGACCGTGTGCAACACCGGCGGCCTGGCCGCCGTCGAACGCGGCACCGCCCTCGGCGTCGTCCAGACCCTGCACGAACGCGGCCGCCTGGCCGAGGTGCTCGCCCTGGAGACCCGCCCGCTGCTCCAGGGCGCCCGGCTCACCACCTGGGAACTGGCCAGGATGGGCGCGCCGCACCGGCTGGTCGCCGACTCGGCGGGGCCGTACCTGCTGGCCAAGGGCGAGGTGGACGCGGTGCTCATCGGCGCCGACCGCATCGCCGCCAACGGCGACACCGCCAACAAGATCGGCTCGTACGCGCTCGCGCTCGGCGCCGAACGGGCCGGAGTGCCGTTCATCGTGGTCGCCCCCGAGTCCACCATCGACCCCGCCACCCCGACCGGCGACCACATCGAGATCGAGGACCGCGACCCCGAGGAGATCCTCACCGTCGGAGGTGTACGCCTGGCCCCCGAGGGCACACAGGCGCTGAACCCCGCGTTCGACGTGACGCCGCACGATCTGATCACCGCGATCGTGACCGAACGGCGGGTGATCAGACCGTGAAATAGCGCGATCCCCGGACCTGCTCACCTCGCTGGCGTTACGCTCGGTCGTCCCGATATCTACTCTCGGAGAGCACTCGTGGACATCGATCTGGTGTTACGCCGCGACTGGCAGGCCCGCGCGCCCCGCGGCTCCTACACCCAGCTTGACTCGACCAGGGGCGTCAAGGTCCACTACACCGGCGGCCGGGTCGAACCCGCCATCGTGTCCGATCACGCCGGCTGCGTCGAGCTGGTGAGATCCATCCAGGGCTATCACATGGACGGCAACGGCTGGATCGACATCGGCTACTGCGTCGACGAGGAGACGGAGATCCTGACGCGGCAGGGCTGGAAGCGGTATCGCGAGCTGGAGCCGGGGGAGAGCGTGCTCACCCTCAACCACGAGACGGGCGCGTCCGAATGGCAGGGGCTGCTCGACGTGTACGTCTTTCCGGCCGGTGCCAGGGAGATGGTGCGCATGGAAGGCGCGTCCCACTCTTCCCTGACCACGCCGCAGCACCGCTGGCCCGTCGAGCGCCGTAGACGGCGTACCGGAACGGACCGGCGCAAGGGCCGTGACGGTGGGCCGCCCGCCGGCCGAATGCCCCGAGCGGTCACCGAGCACGAGCGGCTGTGGGTGACCACGGAGACGATGGGGTACTGGGACAGAGTGCCGTTGGCGGCCCCCTGTGCCGATCTGCCCACCGAGGCGAAATGGTCGGACGCCCTCGTGGAGCTCGTTGCCTGGTTCTGGACAGAAGGGCATGTCAAGCCGCTTCGGGGCCGCGCGACCACGAGTGTGGCCATTTACCAGTCGCAGAAGAACCCGGTGTACGTGGCCAGGATCCGCGAGGCGCTCACGTCGGTCTTCGGCCCGCCCGTCCCAGGCTTCCCGCGCACCGGCCGGAGCACCGACGGGGTGCCTCGATGGCGGGAGACCGTCAACCGGCACCTCACCGAGTTCCACCTGTCCTCCGACGCTGGGCGGCGGCTGCTGGAGATGGCGCCGGACAGAGTGCCGACCTTCGAGTTTCTGCTTTCCCTCACCCGGGCACAGCTGTCCCTGTTCATCGAGACCTCGCTCGCCGCGGACAACAACGGAAAGGACAAGCTGGCGCAGAAGAATCGCGCGGGGGCGGAGGCGTTCATGTTCGCCGTGCTTCTGACGGGCAGTGCCGCGTCCTTGCGTCGCAGGTCGCCGACGGCCACCTGTGCGAGCGACATGTGGGCGGTCACCATCCGGCGGCAGCAGTACTTCGCGCCGCGGGCGGCCCGGAAGAGCGCCAGCTTCAGAATCAGCCGCGAGATCTACCATGGTGAGATCTGGTGTCCCAGGACCGCGAACCAGACCTGGCTGGCCAGGCGCGACGGCACTGTCTACTTCACGGGGAATTCCTTCGTCGCCTGTCCGCACCGGAAGGTGTTCGAGGGGCGGGGGCTGCATCATCTGCCGGCCGCCAACGGTCCCGGGCTCAACGCCGGTCACTACGCCGTGCTAGGGCTGGTCGGCAACGCCGGGCTCGTGCAGCCGCCCGACGCGATGCTCGACGCCGTCCTCGACGCCGTCCAGTACGTCCGCGACCGGGGCGGCGCCGGCAAGGAGATCAAGGGCCACCGCGACGGCTACTCGACCGACTGCCCCGGCGACCCCCTGTACGCCTGGATCAAGCGCGGCGCGCCCCGCCCCGGCGGCGGCACCACCCCGCCGCCGCCCAAGGGCGCGCCGCCCTTCCCCGGCCGGTTGCTGAAGTACCCGCCGGTCATGGAGGGCGAGGACGTGCGCACCTGGCAGCGGCAGATGGCCAAGCGCGGCTACGACCTGACCGTCGACGGCGCGTACGGCGCCCGGTCCCGCGACGTGTGCCGCGAGTTCCAGCGCGAGCAGGGCGTCGAGGACGACGGGATCGTGGGCCCGCTCACGTGGAGGCTGGCCTGGGAGGCGCCGGCGGCTGACGGGTAACCCCCGGATTACTGCGGGGGCCGGGCAGCGCCTACTATCCGTTGCATGGAACTGGCAGCGGGCTTTCCTCCCACCACTCGCGACGACTGGCGGAGGCTGGCGGTCGAGGTCCTGCGCAAGTCGGGGGTCGAGGCGGGCTCGCCCGAGGAGGCGCTGTCCAGCCCGACCTACGACGGCGTGCCGGTCGCGCCGCTCTATGACGCGGGCGACCTGCCGGGCGATCCGGGGCTGCCGGGCGCGCCGCCGTTCACGCGGGGGGCGCGGGCGCGGCCCGGCTGGGACGTCCGGCAGCGGCACGCCGTGGCCGACCCCGAGGCGGTGCTGGCCGATCTGGAGAACGGCGTCACCTCGCTCTGGCTGGTCGTCGGCGACGGCGCGATCCCGGTGGGCGCGCTGCCCGCCGTGCTGAAGGACGTCTACCTCGACCTGGCCCCGATCGTGCTGGAGGCGGGGGAGCACACGCGGGAGGCCGCCGAGGCGCTGTTCGGCCTGGCCGCCGCGCAGGGCGTCGCGCCCAGCGGCAACCTGGGCGCGAGCGGCGTCGAGGGGGCGGAGCTGGCCGGGCGGTGCGTCGCGGTCCCGGGGCTGCGCGCGGTCATGGTCGACGCCACGCCGTACCACGACGCGGGCGCCGCCGACGCCGAGGAGCTGGGCTGCTCGATCGCGCGGGGCGTGGCCGAGTTGCGCACGCTCACCGGCGCCGGCCTCACGGTTGAGCAAGCGCTAGGCCAGATCGACTTCCGGTACGCCGCCACCGCCGACCAGTTCGCCACCATCGCCAAGCTGCGCGCGGCGCGCCGGTTGTGGGCCAGGGTGGCCGAGGTGTGCGGCGCCGCCGAGCACGGCGGCCAGCGCCAGCACGCCGTCACCAGCGCGGCCATGATGACCGCCCGCGACCCCTGGGTGAACATGCTGCGCACCACGTTGGCCTGCTTCGCGGCGGGCGTCGGCGGGGCGGAGGCGGTCACCGTGCAGCCGTTCGACGCCGCGCTCGGCCTGCCCGACGCCTTCTCCCGGCGCATCGCCCGCAACACGCAGTCGCTGCTGCTGGAGGAGTCGGGGATCGGGCGGGTGACCGACCCCGCCGGCGGCTCCTGGTACGTCGAGCGCCGCACCGCCGACCTGGCCGAGCGTGCCTGGGCGTGGTTCCAGGAGATCGAGGCCGCCGGAGGCGTGGCGGCCGCCGGCGAGCTGATCGAGCGGCGCGTCGCGGCCACCCGGTCCCGCCGTGACGACGACATCGCCCACCGCCGCTTCCCGATCACCGGCGTCAGCGAGTTCCCCGACCCCGGCGAGAAGCCGCTGCGCCGGCCGCCCGCCCCCGCCGGGCGGCCCGTGGCCCGCTACGCCCAGGAGTTCGAGGCGCTGCGCGACGTCGCCGACGCCCTGCCCGAGCGTCCCAAGGTGTTCCTGGCCACCATCGGGCCGGTCGCCGCGCACACCGCGCGGGCCTCCTTCGCCGCCAATCTGTTCCACGCCGGCGGCCTGGCCACCGAGACCGCCGGGCCGGGCGCCGACCCCGAGCAGATCGCCACCGCCTTCGCCGTGAGCGGCGCCGCCGTCGCCTGCCTGTGCTCCACCGACAAGCTGTACGCCCAGCACGCCCGCGCCGTGGCCGCCGCCCTGCGGCACGCGGGGGCGAGACGCGTCTGGCTGGCGGGGAAGGCAGACTACGAGGGCGTGGACGCCTGCCTGTATGCGGGGTGCGACGCGCTCGCCGTGCTCCGTCAGACGTTCGAGGACCTGGAGGTGCTGCGATGATCCCCGACTTCTCGGGCGTCCCGCTCGGGCCGGGGGCCGGCTCCGGCGCGGCGGCCGTCCCCGGGGGCGAGGTGTGGGAGACGCCCGAGGGCATCGGGGTCAAGCCGCTCTACACGGCCGCCGACCTCGACGGGCTCGACTTCCTGCGCACCTATCCGGGCGCGGCCCCGTACCTGCGCGGGCCCTACCCCACCATGTACGTCAACCAGCCCTGGACGATCCGCCAGTACGCGGGCTTCTCCACGGCCGAAGACTCCAACGCCTTCTACCGGCGCAACCTGGCGGCCGGGCAGAAGGGCCTGTCGGTCGCCTTCGACCTGGCCACGCACCGGGGCTACGACTCCGACCACCCGCGCGTGGCCGGCGACGTGGGCATGGCCGGGGTGGCGATCGACTCCATCTACGACATGCGGCAGCTCTTCGACGGCATCCCGCTCGACCGCATGTCGGTGTCGATGACCATGAACGGCGCGGTGCTGCCGGTGCTCGCGATGTACATCGTGGCGGCCGAGGAGCAGGGCGTCGCGCCGGAGGAGCTGGCCGGGACCATCCAGAACGACATCCTCAAGGAGTTCATGGTCCGCAACACCTACATCTATCCGCCGGCTCCTTCGATGCGCATAATCTCGGATATTTTCGCTTATACGAGCGAAAAGATGCCGAAGTTCAACTCGATCAGCATTTCTGGGTATCACATCCAGGAAGCCGGGGCGACCTGCGACCTCGAACTCGCCTACACCCTCGCCGACGGCGTCGAGTACCTGCGCGCCGGGATCGCCGCCGGGATGGACGTCGACCGGTTCGCCCCCCGGCTGTCGTTCTTCTGGTGCATCGGCATGAACTTCTTCATGGAGGTCGCCAAGCTGCGCGCCGCCCGGCTGCTGTGGGCCAAGCTGGTGTCGCGGTTCGGGGCGGCCAACCCCAAGTCGCTGAGCCTGCGCACGCACAGCCAGACCTCCGGCTGGTCGCTCACCGCCCAGGACGTCTTCAACAACGTCGCCCGCACCTGCGTCGAGGCCATGGCCGCCACCCAGGGCCACACCCAGTCGCTGCACACCAACGCCCTCGACGAGGCGCTCGCGCTGCCCACCGACTTCTCGGCCCGCATCGCCCGCAACACCCAGCTCCTCCTGCAGCAGGAGTCGGGCACCACCCAGGTCATCGACCCGTGGGGCGGCTCGTACTACGTCGAGCGGCTCACCCACGACCTCGCCGAGCGCGCCTGGGCCCACATCGAGGAGGTCGAGGCGGCCGGCGGCATGGCCAGGGCCATCGAGGCGGGCCTGCCCAAGCTGCGCATCGAGGAGGCCGCGGCCCGTACCCAGGCGCGCATCGACTCCGGCCGCCAGCCGGTCATCGGGGTCAACAAGTACCGCGCCGCCGACGACGAGCCCATCGAGGTGCTCAAGGTCGACAACAGCGCCGTACGCGCCCAGCAGCTCGACAAGCTGGCCCGTCTCAGGGCCGAACGCGACGGCGAGGCCGTGCAGCGCGCACTCGACGCGCTCACCAAGGCCGCCGAGAACCCCGCGCCGGGCCTCGACGCCAACCTGCTCAAGCTCGCCGTGGACGCCGCCCGCGCCAAGGCCACCGTCGGCGAGATCTCCGACGCCCTGGAGCGGGTGTTCGGCCGGCACGCCGAGCAGGTGCGTACCATCTCCGGTGTGTACCGCGACGAGTCGGGCAACGCCGAGGCCATCGAGCGCGTCCGCCTGGCCTGCGCCGACTTCGAGCGGGACGAGGGCCGCCGCCCGCGCATCCTGGTCGCCAAGATGGGCCAGGACGGCCACGACCGGGGCCAGAAGGTGATCGCCACGGCCTTCGCCGACCTGGGCTTCGACGTCGACGTCGGCCCGCTGTTCCAGACGCCGGAAGAGGTGGCCAGGCAGGCGGTCGAGGCCGACGTGCACATCGTGGGCGTCTCGTCGCTGGCGGCCGGGCATCTCACGCTGGTGCCCGCGCTGCGGCGCGCCCTGGCCGACCTCGACGCCGCGGACATCATGATCGTGGTGGGCGGCGTCATCCCGCCGGGCGACCACGACGAGCTGCGCGCCGCCGGCGCCGCCGCCATCTTCCCACCGGGCACGGTGATCGCCGACGCCGCCCTCGACCTGCTCCGGACGCTCACCGGCCGCCCGTAGCGCTCTCCGGCCGCTCATCGGCCGCCCATGGCGCTGCGGGCGGCTCGGCGGGTCACCGGCCGCCCGTGACCCTTCGGGCGGCTCGCCCGGGTCAGAGGGCGTCGTCGCAGATGGTGACGGCGACGGTGCGCTGGCGGGCGACCGGTGCGGTGATCCGCAGCGTGACGCTGTGGGGGCCGGCGGTCGTCAGCGCGGTCGGCGAGGTCAGGTGGCGGGGGGCGTCCTCGGTGAGCGTGGCCGAGGAGCGGGCGGTGACCGTGCCGTCGACGATCCAGGTGTACCGGAGGGTGACCGGGGCGCCGGTCCTGGTCACCGCCGCCTGGAGCCGCACCGTGCCGTCCCAGCAGTCGCCGTTCCTGGTGCCGCCGGACGGGCGCAGGGAGGCCAGGGTGAGGCGGTCGGGGGCCGGGGTGGTGCCGGAGGTGCTCTCGTCCTGCGGCCCGGGGACCGGTGTGCGGGTGTGTCGTGGGCGTCGGGTGGGGGAGGTCGCGGTGCCTGGAGTGGGCGCGGGGGCGGTGGTCACGTCGGCCACGTGGGTGGCCTTGGGCGTGGGCGTCGAGGGAGTGAGCCACACGATCGCGCCCGACAGCACCAGCACGGACACCCCGGAGACCCCGGCCACCATCGCCGTCTTCACCCGCCGCCGCACCTTGATCTTGGGCGCGGTTCCCGGCTTGACGGCCTGCGGGGCGGGGACCTGTGGGTCCGGCACCTGTGGGGCCGGCGATCCCGCGTGGGGGAGGGGCGGCGTGCCCGCGACCAGTCGCAGCCCGGTGGTCCCCGACGCGGCTCCCGGCCCCGCGGCGGCCGCGGGGCGGGTCGGCGTTCCGGGGGCTGCCGGGCGGGTCGGCGTTCCCGAGGGTGCCGGGCGGGTCGGCGTTCCGGCGGATGACGGGCGAGGCGAGGGGTCGGAGGGCGCCGGGTGGGTCGGGGGTCCCGACGGTGCCGGGTGGGGCGCGGGTCCTGAGGGGGCCTGGTGGGGTGAGGGGCCCGAGGTGGGGGCGGGGATGGTGAGCAGGTGGCGGAGGACGTCGGCCATGGGCGGGCGGCGGGCGGGGTCCTTGGCCAGGCAGGCCAGGACCACGCCGAGCAGCGGCTGCGGCAGGTCGCCGGTACGGGGTTCGTCGTGCAGGATGCGGTTGATCACCGCCGGCAGCGAGTCCTCGCCGAACGGCGGCATCCCCGTCGCCGCGAAGACGATCACCGACGCCCACGCGAACACGTCCGCGGGCGCACCCGCCTCCCGTCCCGAGAGCTGCTCGGGCGCCATGTACGCGGGCGTGCCCGTGATGGCGCCGGTCGCGCTCACCCCCGTCCCGAACGCCGCCGAGACGCCGAGGTCGGTCACCCGCGGACCGTCCGGCCCGAGCAGCACGTTGGACGGCTTGAAGTCGCGGTGCGCGACGCCCGCCCGGTGCGCCTCGGCCAGCGCCGTCGCGGTCGTCACCGCCAGCCGCCGCAGCTCGTCGGCGCCGCGCAGGGCGCCGGCGTCCTGGAGTGAGGGCCCGTCCACGTATTCGGTCACGACGTACGGCCGGCCCCTGACCGAGGCGTCCAGCACTCGCGCGACGCAGGACGGCTCCACGGCACGCGCGGCGGCGAGCTCCCTGGCGAACGGCTCACCGGCGGTGACGCCCTCGGCGAGCATCTTGACGGCCACCGGACCGCCGTCGCGCCCGCGGGCGAGGTACACGACACCGTGGCCGCCCGCGCCGAGCCGTCCGGCCAGCCGGTAGGGTCCCACCGCCGCCGGGTCGCCCTCGCGGAGGGGTTCGACGTTGGGCATGAGGGGAGTGACTCCTGTGACGGCTGTGATCAGAACTCCAGCACCTTACTGGCAAATAACCGGACTTGTCAGAAGTTAGGCTGATCAATGAGAAGAAAGGGGTGAACCGCGTGCGCTCGCTGGAGGACTACGCCCAAGGCGTACGGGCAGGCTCCCGTACGTGGATCGCCCGCGCGATCACCCTGGTCGAGTCGACCAGACCGGACCACATGGCGCTGGCCCAGCGGCTGCTCGTCGAGCTCACCCCGCTGTCCGGCCGGGCCCGCCGGGTCGGCGTCTCGGGCGTGCCCGGCGTGGGCAAGTCCACGTTCATCGACGCGCTCGGCACGTACCTCACCGGCCAGGGGCACCGGGTGGCCGTGCTGGCCGTCGACCCCTCCTCGACCAGGACGGGCGGCAGCATCCTCGGCGACAAGACCCGGATGGCCCGGCTGTCGGTCGATCCGGCGGCGTTCATCCGCCCGTCGCCGACCTCCGGCACGCTCGGCGGCGTCACGAACGCGACCAGGGAGGCCATGGTCGTGGTGGAGGCCGCCGGGTTCGACGTGGTGCTGGTCGAGACCGTCGGGGTCGGGCAGTCGGAGACCGCCGTGGCCGACATGGTGGACACGTTCCTGCTGCTCACCCTGGCCCGTACCGGCGACCAGCTCCAGGGGATCAAGAAGGGGGTGCTGGAGCTGGCCGACGTGATCGCGGTCAACAAGGCCGACGGCGAGTACGAGCTCGCGGCCAGGAAGGCGGCCAGGGAGCTGGCCGGAGCGCTGCGCATGCTCCGCTCGGACGCCGGGCCGCCGCCCGTCCTGACCTGCAGCGGGCTCACCGGTGACGGCCTGGAGGAGCTGTGGCGGCGCATCCTGGCCCATCAGGACTCGCTGGACCTGGCCGCCAAGCGCCGCCGCCAGCAGGTCCAGTGGACCTGGACGCTGGTCCGCGACCGCCTGCTCGCCGAGCTGCGCCACGACCCCGAGGTGGCGGCGATCACGGCGGAGGTCGAGCGTGAGGTGCTGGCGGGGGAGCTGACCCCCGCGCTCGCCGCCGACCGCCTGCTGTCGGTGTTCAAGCGGCCCTGACGTCCGGCCGTCGGTGTTCGAGCGGTCCTGACGTCCGGCGGCGGGCGCCGGGAGCTGTCCACTCCCCGGAGGAACAGACTTGCGCCCGGGGGAGAAATATCCGCATCCGCAGCGTCATCTGCGATCCGACGGCTTGAGCGGGACATGTCACGATGTCGCGCAACCGACGTGGGGAGAAGCGCAGATGTGTGCGGAACCGATGCTGCCCGGAACGGTCACGGAGGCCCTGGAGGAGTACGGCCGCCTGCTGGCCGAGCACGGCATCACCTGGGGCGAGCCGGAGATCCACTATGTGAAGTTCTTCGCCCGGCGCAGGGTGCTGCCGCCCTCGCTGTTCGGCACGTTCTGGCGCCTGGCCTTCGAGGAGGCCGTGCGGCTGCACCCGGGCCAGCCGATCGACCGGCTGGCCGCCCACCTCGCCGAGCCCGACTACGACCGGGTGCTGCGCGACGCCCTCGCCGGCGAGCTGCCGCCACACCTGACCGCGCTCCGCGTCGGCCCCGACCGGATCGAGCTGCGCGGAGCGCCGATCACCGTCCTGACCCCGGGAGAGCCGCACTCGGGCCCGCGCTGGGTGGGCGCGGTGCCGGTCACGGACGCCCGGCCCGCGACGGCCGTTCAGGGTCCGCCGCCGCCCTCCGGGCGCGGTGCGGAGAAGATCTTCCTGCTCGTCGACTCCTCCCGCGACACCCCCTGCCCGGTCAGCGTGGACGACGCCCGCCGCGAGCTGGCCCCCCACGGGGTCTGGCTGGTCGAGGCCGACGCCGGCAGCGTGATCGTGGCCGACGGGCAGCGCGTCCGGCTGGATCCCCTGCTGCGCCCGGTCCCCGCCGCCCGGCTCACGCTGGTGGCGGGGGAGCCGTGCCGGTGGAGCGTCGCCTCCCGGGACGGCCGCGGCTGGTACCCGCCCGGCGTCCCGGCCCGGCACGACTACCACGGCAGGCCCTACTTCCACGGTGACGGCCGCACCCTCGACGTTCCGGCCGAACCGCTGACGATCACCGTCACCCGTGGCATGGAGTACGCCGAGTCCGCCCTGGACGTCACCCTGGCCCCGGGCGAGGAACGCGTGGTCCGGCTCACCCCGGAACGCCTCTACGACGCCGCCGCCCGCGGCTGGTACGGCGGAGACCTGCACGTCCACCTGAACTGGGCCGGCGACCTGGTGGGCCTGCCCGCCGACGCGGCCGCCGCCCAGCTCGGCGAGGACCTGCACGTGCTCAACCTGCTCGCCGGGAACGTCTCGGGGTCGCGGGTCTACGACCGGGAGGCCCTCGACCACTGGGCGGGGGAGGACCTGCCCTGGTCCGACGCCACCCACCTGGCCCGCATGGGCGTCGAGTACCGCAACGACCTGCTCGGCCACGTCTACGCCTTCGCCCCGGAGCGCGCGCCGGGCCGGTTCCACACCGGGTTCGCCGGCGACGCCGACTGGCCGCCGAACGCCGAGGGGCTGCGCGAGCTGCGCGGCCTCGGCGCGGTCCTCGGCTACAGCCACCCCTTCGCCACGCCGCTCGCCGACGGCGATCCGCCCAGGGCCGTCGTCTCCCCGGCGCCGCGCAACTGCGCCGCCCGCGAGCTGGTCGCCGACGCCGCGCTCGGCCTGGTGGACAGCCTCGACGTGCTCACCCACGCCTCGATCCCGTCCACGGCGGCCGTCTACCGGCGGCTGATCGGCGCCGGCAACCGGCTCGCCGTCACCGCCGGGACCGACTCGATGATCTCCTTCACGCGTTCGGACAACCAGTCCAACCCGCCCGGCTGGGCCCGCGTCTACGCCCGGGTGGAGGGCGAGCTGACCGCCCGCGCGTTCGCCGACGCGGTACGGGCGGGCCGCACGTTCGCCACCACCGGCCCGTGGCTGGAGCTGACGGTGGACGGGCACGGCCCCGGCCACGTCATCGACGCCCGCCCCGGCGACCACGTCCGGGTGACCGCCACCGCGATCGGCCCGGAGGTGACCGCCGTGCGCGTCCGCACGGCCGAGGGCGTGCGCGCGGGCGCGGAACGACTCCCAGCCGGCGAGCGGCGCCCGGACGGCGAGCGGCGCCCGGACGGCGAGCGGCGCCCGGACGGCGAGGAGCGGCTGACCGTGACGGCCGACCTGCGCGTGGACGAGCCGACGTACGTGCTGGCCGAGGTCGTGTGCGACCCGCACCCGCGCACCATGACCGGCACCGGCTACGCCCTGACCAGCCCCGTCTACGTGGACGTGGCCGGCCGCCGGGTGGCCAGGCGGGACGACGTGCGCTGGTGCCTGGAGTGGCTGGACCTGCTGGAGGAGCTGATCAGGTCGCACGCCCGCCTGACCGCCCCCGGCCAGCTCGCCGACCACGTCGCCCTCCTGGACCAGGCCAGAGCGGTCTACCGCGACCGCCTGTCCTGACCCCCGGCTCGCGGTTTCCCGACTCCCGCACGATGCTTGACCCGCGCGTTTCTGGCCGCCTGTGCTAGATTTTGGCCATGCGGTCAGAAAATCAGTCGGGTGGCCAGAAGGTGCGCTCGTTCATCGAGGAGGCCAGGCGGGCGCAGATCATCGCCTCGGCCGTGGAGGTGATCGCCGAGGTCGGGTTCGGTCAGGCGTCGCTGGCGCGCATCGCCCAGCACGCGGGCATCAGCAAGGGCGTCATCTCCTACCACTTCGCCGGCAAGGAAGAGCTGATGGAGGAGGTGGTCAACAGCGTCTACGGCGAGATCGCCACACACGTCATGGCGCGGATGGAGGGCGTCGAAGGCCCCACCGCCATGGTGCGCACGCACATCCTCGCCGTCGCCGAGCACATGCGCGACCACCGCACCCGGCTCAAGGCCCTCGGCGAGATCTTCTACAACCTGCGCACCGCCGACGGGGAGCCGCGCTACGGCGTCAACGCCAACGACGAGCTCTACCAGGTGATGGAGCAGATCTACGCCTACGGCCAGTCCAGCGGCGAGTTCCGCGACTTCGACCGCCGCGTCATGGCCATCACCCACTTCTCCGCCATCGACGACATGTTCGCCTACTGGGTGGCGAACCCCGACCACGACCTCGACGCGCACGCCGCGGAGCTGGCCGACCTGTTCGAGAGGGCATGCAGGCGATGAAGACCGAGACCGGCACCAGACTCTTGGCCGTCGACAACCTGCGCGTGCTGCTGACCGCGCTGGTCGTCGCCCATCACGTCGCCGTCACGTACGGCAACATCCCGCTGTGGTACTACACCGAGCCGGCCGCCGACCCCTCCGGGACGGCGCTGGACATCCTGGTGGTTCTCAACCAGGCGTTCTTCATGGGGTTCTTCTTCCTCATCTCCGGCTTCTTCACCCCCGGCTCCCACGACCGCAAGGGCGGGCGCGCGTTCGTCCGCGACCGGCTGGTCAGGCTCGGGGTGCCGCTGCTGGTCTTCCTCCTGCTGCTGCGGCCGCTGCTCACGATCGGCGAGCACGGCATGCCGTTCTGGAAGTGGTACGTCGTCTCGTGGGACCCGGGGCCGATGTGGTTCGTCGAGGTGCTGATCGTCTTCGCCCTGCTCTACGCGTGGTGGCGGCGTGCCGGCGGGCGACGGGCCGGCGCGGAGAGAGTCGGGGCGCCGAGCCTCAAGGGGGTCGTGCTGTTCACCCTCGGGCTGGCGGCGGCCACGCTCCTGTGGCGGATCCCGGTGCCGCAGGGCACGTACGTGCCGGTGCTCGGGCTGCCCACGCCCTACTTCCTGCCGCAGTACGCGGCGATGTTCGCGGCCGGAGTGGTCGCCTTCCGACGCGGCTGGTTCGAGGCGCTGCCCAGGCGGGCCGGGCGGGCCGGGTTCGTCGTCGCGGGCGTGGCGACCGTGGTGTTGCTGCCGCCCGCGGCCCTGACCACGGGCCTGGTCGCGGTCGCGATCAACGCGCTGTGGGAGTCCGTGTTCGCCGTCGGCATGATCGTCGGTCTGGTGGTGCTGTTCAGGGAGCGGTTCGCCCGGCAGGGGCCGCGCGGCAGGTTCCTGTCCGGCAACGCCTACGCGGTCTACGTCATCCACCCGCTGGTGCTGGTCGCCGTGGCCTGGGCGGTGCGGGGGCTGCACGCGGCGGCGGTCGTCAAGTTCGCCCTCGTGCTGGCGGTGTCGCTGCCGTTGTGCTGGGGGCTGGCGTACGCGGTCCGGTCGTTGCCGGGGGCCAGGCGCATCCTCTGACTGCGGGCTTGACTTTGGGCCTTGCCGGGCCCTCGGCGGCGTGCCACCATCGCGCTAACTCTTAGGAAACTTTCTTAAGAGATTCCGTGAAGGGAAGTGATCGGGGTGCGCCGGAGCCTGACGCTGTTCGCCGCCGCGCTGCTGGTGGCGGGCGTCCTGTCGGCCGTCGTGCCGGCCCCGCCGGCCGGGGCGGCCACGTGCGCGACGCCGTGGAACGCCTCGACGGCCTACAACGGCGGCGCGGTGGTGTCCCGCGGCGGGCACAACTGGTCGGCCAGGTGGTGGACGCAGAACGAGACCCCCGGCACCGCCGCGGTCTGGGCCGACCAGGGCGCCTGCGGGGGCGGCGGCGGTACCCCCACGCCCGGCTGCGACCACCCGAACTGGGTGGCCGGCCGGTACTACGCCACCGGCAGCATCGTGCGATACACCGACGGCAACTATTACATCGCCGTCCACGACAATCCCGGCTACGACCCCGTGATCAGCACCTGGTACTGGGACCCGTACGCGTGCGACGGCGGCGGCACGCCCACCGACCCGCCGGACCCGGGAGGCTTCGTGGTGAGTCAGGCGCAGTTCGACCAGATGTTCCCCGGCCGCAACTCCTTCTACAGCTACAGCGGCCTGACCACGGCGATCGCCGCATTTCCCGCCTTCGCCGGGACCGGCTCGGCCACCGTCAGGAAGCAGGAGGCCGCCGCCTTCCTGGCCAACGTCAGCCACGAGACCGGCGGGCTGGTCTACATCGTCGAGCAGAACACCGCGAACTACCCGCACTACTGCGACGCGACCCAGCCCTACGGCTGCCCGGCCGGGCAGGCCGCCTACTACGGCCGCGGGCCCATCCAGCTGAGCTGGAACTTCAACTACAAGGCCGCCGGCGACGCCCTCGGCATCAACCTGCTGAACGACCCCTGGCAGGTGGAACGGAACGCGTCCGTGGCCTGGAAGACCGCGCTGTGGTACTGGATGACCCAGAACGGCCCCGGCACCATGACCCCGCACGACGCCATGGTCAACAGCCGCGGCTTCGGCGAGACCATCCGCAGCATCAACGGCAGCCTGGAGTGCAACGGCGGCAACCCGGGCCAGGTGCAGAGCCGGGTCAACGCCTACCAGCGGTTCACCCAGATCCTCGGTGTCGCGCCAGGCGGCAACCTGTCCTGCTGACCGCCTCCCCGGCGCCCGATCAGGCCGGCCGCGCTCCCGCGGGGGCCCGGCCGGCCTGATCGGCCGGCGCGCGCCGTTCGGTGGTCTCCAGGTAGCCGCGCAGGGCGCGCCGGGAGCGGCTGAGCGTGTCGATCTGCTCGTCGAGGCCGCGCAGCCGGGCGCGCAACGTGTCCAGCAGCTCGGGGCAGGGCACCAGATCGGGGTCGGGGCCCGTGACGCAGGGCAGCAGGTACGCGATCTCGTCGGTCGACAGCCCGGCGTCGAGCAGCTTCCTGATCTGGGCCACGGTCAGCACGGCCCCGTCGTCGTACTCGCGGTAGCCGCTGGCGCGGCGGCCGGGCTCCAGCAGGCCCTGGGCCTCGTAGTAGCGCAACTGGTGCGGGCGGACCCCGGTCCGCCGGCTCAGGTCACCGATCAGCACGGCCGTCCCCCTTGACCTTCATACCGGTCTGAACGTTGACGATTCTCCCATAGCTGCTGAACCACCTCTTTTGGGAGAGCGACTGTGATGACGAAGGAAAGCCGTACCCCCGTGACCGTCCTCGGCCTGGGGCTGATGGGGGAGGCGCTGGCCGGGGCGTTCCTGCGCGACGGCCGGCCGACGACCGTCTGGAACCGTACGGCGGCCAGGGCCGAGCGGCTGGCCGGGCAGGGCGCCGTACGGGCCGGGTCGGCGCTGGAGGCCGTGGCCGCCGCCCCGCTCGTGGTCGTCTGCCTGACCGGGTACGACGCCGTACGCGAGGTGCTCGACCCGCTGGGCGAAGCCCTGGACGGCCGGGTGCTGGTCAACCTCACCTCCGGCACCTCCGCCGAGGCCCGCGACACCGCCGCGCGGGTGGCGCGGCACGGCGGCGCCTACCTGGACGGCGCGATCATGACCACCCCCGCCGCCATCGGCACCCCGGCGGCCGCCCTGCTCTACAGCGGCCCGCGATCGGCCTTCGACCTGCACGAACCGGCCCTGCGCAGCCTCGGCGGCGCGACGACGTACCTCGGCGCGGACCACGGCCTGTCGGCGCTCTACGACGTCGGGGTGCTGAGCCTGATGTGGAACATCCTCAACGGCTTCCTCCAGGGCGCGGCGCTGCTCGGGGCCGCCGGGGTGGAGGCGGCGGCGTTCGTCCCGGTCGCGCGGAACGGCGTCGAGACCGTGGCCGGCTGGCTGGCCGACTACGCGCGGCAGATCGACGAGGGCGCGCACCCGGCCACCGACTCCACCCTCGACACGCACGTCGCGGCCATGGACCACCTCGTGCACGAGAGCGAGTCGCACGGCGTGGACGCCACGCTGCCGCGCTTCATCAGGGAGCTGGCCGGCCGGGCCGTCGCGGCGGGCCACGGCGGCGAGGGCTACACGGCGCTGATCGAGCAGTTCCGCAAGCCCTCCGGCCAGGAGTGAGACGACGGGCCCCGGCACCAGGCTCGCCGGACGGCGGCGGGTCCTCGGGCCCGCCGCCGTCGGTCGGCGGGCGTCGTCAGTCGGCGTAGAAGCCGTCGAGGACGTCGGCGTGGCGTTCCTCGACGGCCTTGCGCCTGATCTTCAGGCTGGGCGTCAGCTCGCCGGTCTCCACGGTGAAGTCGCCGGCCAGGATCGCGAACTTCTTGACCGTGGCGTAACTGGCCTGGTCGGCGTTGACCTGCCGGATCGCCTTGTCGACCTCCTCGCGCATGCGCGGGTGCCCGCACAGCGCCTCGGGGTCGGCCGGCAGCGACTCTGCCTCGGCCCATGGGCGCACGACGTCCATGTCGAGGGTGACCAGCGCCGTCACGTAGTTGCGGCGGTCGCCGTGCACGAACACGTTCGAGGCGAACGGGCAGGCGGCCTTGATCCGGCCCTCCAGGTAGGTGGGGGCGACGTACTTGCCGCCCGAGGTCTTGATCAGCTCCTTCTTGCGGTCGGTGATCAGCAGCCGGCCGGCCTGGTCGAGCTCGCCGATGTCGCCGGTGTGCAGCCAGCCGTCCGCCAGCGCCTCGGCCGTCTCCTGGGGCAGGCCGTGGTAGCCGCGCATCACGCCGCGCCCGCCGATGAGGATCTCGCCGTCGTCGGCGATGCGGACCTCGGTGCCCGGCAGCGGCGGGCCGACCGTGCCGAACCGCACCGACTCGGGCCGGTTGAGGAAGCTGCCCGCCGACGACTCGGTCAGGCCGTACCCCTCCAGGATCGTCAGGCCGGCGCCGTCGAAGAACTCGGCCACGTCCCGCGACAGCGGCGCGGCCCCGGAGATGAAGAAGCGGATGCGGCCGCCGAAGCGCGCCCGCAGCTTGGCGAAGACCAGCCGGTCGGCCAGCGCGTGCTCGACCCGGGTGGTGAGCGGGACGGCCGCCTCGCGCTGCCGCGCCCTGCTGACCCGCAGGCCGGTCTCCCGCGCCCATTCGAAGATGCGCAGCTTGACCCCGCCCTCGCGGCGCACGGTGGCGACGACCGTGTTGTGGATCTTCTCGAAGATGCGCGGCGCGGCGGCCATCACGGTCGGGCGCAGCGCCCCCAGGTTGTCGGCGATGCGGTCGAGGCGGCCGTCGATCGCGGTCGGGACGCCGATGTCGATCATCACGACCTCCAGCAGCTTGCCGAACGAGTGGGACAGCGGCAGCCACAGGAAGTGCAGGTCGGCGGGGGACAGGAGGCCGATCTCGCGGACCGAGCCGGCCGCGAACAGCCAGTTGTCGTGGGTGAGCTCGACGCCCTTGGGGCGTCCGGTGGTGCCGGAGGTGTAGATGAGCGTGGCCAGGTCGTCCTGGGCGATGGCGTCCACCAGGGCGTCGTAGTCGTCCGGCGCGTCACCCTCGCCCTGGCTGACCGAGTCGAGGGTGACCACCCAGCCGTCGTCGCTTGCCGAGCCGTCCACGACCACCACGCACGTGACGTCGGGCAGCTCCTTCCGCACGGACCTGAGCTTGGCCACCTGCTCGTCGTCCTCGGCGATGACGATCGTGCTGCCGGAGTCGGTGATGACGAAGGCGCACTCGGCGGCCGTGTTCGACGGGTAGATGGTGGTGGTGGCCGCGCCCGTGGAGAGCACGGCCAGGTCGGCGAGGATCCATTCGAGCCTGGTCGAGCAGAGGATCGACACGCGCCTGCCGGGCCCCGCGCCGAGCCCGGACAGCCCCAGCGCCAGTCCGCGGACGCGCTCGCCGACCTCGCTCCACGACAGGGAGGTCCACGCCTCGCCCGACGGCACCCGGTACGCCTCGGCGTCGGGGGTGGCCGTGATCCGGTCGCGCAGCAGGGAGGGAATGCTGGACATGCCTGACCTCCTGAGGGGTGTGCCGCCGACTCTAGGACGAGTGCGCCGGATCAGTCGATGGCCGTGATCGACCTGCCGCCGGCCGGGGGCGGGCCGGCGCTGGCGACCGTCCTGGACGTGCGCACCTCCCATGCGCCGCAGGCGCAGCGCAGGTAGGAGACCAGCCCCTCGGACGTGCGGTGGGAGGAGACGAGGGTCAGGGCGAAGGGGTCGTGCGGCTCTCCGGGATGCATGACTCCAACCTGATGTAATGACCTTGTGCATTTCAACACTTACGGCGGCAACGGCGCCGAACTCGCCGCGGCCCTGGTCAACGCGAGCGACTTCAGCCCGGCCGCGGTGCGGGAGACGCTCACGGCCAACGCCATGTGGCGCACGGACGTCACCCCGGCCCAGGCGGCGGAGCTGGCGGCCTGGGCGCGCCGGCTGGCCCCCGTCTTCGGGGAGCCCGACCTCGGCGTCCAGGTGCGGTTGATCAACGAGCTGCTGGAGATCACCGCGTCCAGGCCGCACATCAGCACCCATGACGGCCTCGAACCCCACCTGCACTTCTTCTCCACCGAGGCCGACATCGTCTCCAGGGCCAAGGACACCACCGCGGGCGGGCTGGCCATGGCCGTGTGCTTCTCCGACGGGCGGCGGCTCGGGCGGTGCGACCGGACGGGGTGCGAGACCGTCTATGTGGACACCTCGCGTAACGGGCGGCGCCGATTCTGCTCGCTGACCTGCGCGAACCGGGTCAACGTGGCCGCCCATCGAGCCCGGGACGTTGCCTGTCGGCCGTGTTTCGGGTAATGTGTCGGGGTCGTATCGCCGACCCCTGGGGGCAGCTGACGTGAGGATCTGAGGCCGCGGGCACCGCGCCTACCGCCCGGTCACGGGCTCTGTCGCGTGCGCACCTCGACCTCGGCGACCTCTTCGCCCCGGTTCTTCGCAGCTCAAGCTGTCTGGTCGTCGCGCGCGCAGCGGTGTTCCCGCCAAGTCACGAAATTTCGATTTTTGTGATGGGAGCCGCCACATGTCTTTTTCCATTGTCGTCGATCACGTGTCCTTCGGCTGGCCCGACGGGACCATGGTGCTCGACGGTCTCGACGCCGCCTTCCCCGCCGGACGTACCGGGCTCATCGGGGCGAACGGGTCGGGCAAGTCCACCCTGCTCAAGATCATCGCCGGGGAGCTGACCCCCGGATCGGGCTCGGTCTCGGTCACCGGCGAGGTGGGGTACCTGCCGCAGAACGTGCCGCTGGAGGGCAGCCGCACGGTGTCCGACCTGCTGGAGATCAGCGGGAAGCGGGCCGCGCTGCACGCCGTGGAGAGCGGCGACGTCGCCGAGGAGCACTTCACCGCCATCGGGGACGACTGGGACGTCGAGGAACGCGCGCGGGCCGAGCTCGACCGGCTCGGGCTCGGCCACGTCGGGCTCGACCGCACGGTCGCGACGCTGTCGGGCGGCGAGGCCGTCATGGTCGCGCTGGCCGCGCAGATCCTCAAGCGCCCCGCCGTGCTGCTGCTCGACGAGCCCACCAACAACCTCGACCTGGACGCCCGGCGGCGGCTCTACGCCGCGGTCTCGGCGTACCCCGGGGTGCTGGTCGTGGTCAGCCACGATCGGGCGCTGCTCGATCTCGTGGACCAGGTCGCCGAGCTCCGCGACGCCGCCGTGCGCCTGTACGGCGGCAACCTGAGCGCCTACGAGGAGCAGGCCGCCGCCGAGCAGGAGGCGGCCGAGCGCACGGTCAGGACCGCCGAGGGCGAGGTGCGGCGGCAGCAGCGCGAGCTGATCGAGGCCAGGACCAAGCTCGACCGGCGCAGCCGCACCGCGCGGAAGGCGTTCGAGAACAAGAAGGTGCCCAAGATCGTCGCCGGCGGGCTCAAGATGAAGGCCCAGGTGTCGGCGGGCAAGCACCGCGCGCTGCACCAGGAGCGGCTGGCCGAGGCCAGGGGCAGGCTGACCGAGGCGGAGCTGGCCGTGCGCGACGACGCCGAGATCCGCGTCGAGCTGCCCGGCACCGCCGTCCCGGCCGGCCGGACCCTGCTGACGCTGCCGCTCGACCGTCCTGACCGTTCCGGCGGCCCCGGCGGCCCTGACGGCACGCCCGGCCGGGAGGGGCTCAAGGCGCTCGACCGGCTGGTCGTCCGGGGCCCCGAACGCATCGCGCTGCTCGGGCCCAACGGGTCGGGCAAGACGACCCTGCTGCGCAGGATCGTCGAGCACGGCGCGCACGTCCCGGTGGCATACCTGCCGCAGCGGCTGGACGTGCTCGACGACGCGCTGAGCGTCGTGGACAACGTCCGGGCCGTGGCGCCGGCGGCCTCGGTCAACGACGTGCGGGCGCGGCTGGCCCGCTTCCTGTTCCGCGGCACGCGGGCCGACCAGCCTGTGGGCACGCTGTCGGGCGGCGAGCGGTTCCGCGCCGCCCTGGCCGCGCTGCTGTCGGCCGATCCGCCGCCGCAGCTGCTCCTGCTGGACGAGCCGACGAACAACCTGGACATGTCCAGCGTTCGCCAGCTCTCCCAGGCGCTGGCGGCCTACCGGGGCGCGCTCGTCGTGGCCAGCCACGACGTTCCGTTCCTGGAGACGCTGGGGATCACCCGGTGGCTGCGACAGGATCGGGATGAGGGCCTGGCCGAATCGTAATTGACGTCTGGGGATCAACCGGGCAATAGTGGGGCAGGTGGCTTCACCCCGGTTGATCTCCTGCGTTCTCGCCCTGGCGACGGTGACGCTCGCCGCCTGCTCCTCTCCGCCACCGCTGACCGGCGGTGAGCCGAAGGTCAGCGGCGTGGCGGACGGCAAGGGCGGAGCCTTCAACGGCGATCCCGGTGGGGATCCCGGCGGCGACCCCTCGTCGGGATCCAGCCCCGCCGTCAGCGCCCTGACGCCGGAGGCGTACAAGGGCGAGCTCGACAGCAGGCACAAGGCGATGACCGGCGCGATCAGCGGCCTGGCCGGCGCGCGTGGCGTCCAGGCGCTCAACCAGCGCGTGGACAAGGCCGAGCAGGCGCTGAGCGGCGCCGCCGACGCCCTGTCCGCGATCGCCCCGCCCGCCGAGATCCGCGCCCAGCACGACGCGTACGTCACCAGCCTGCGCGACTTCGCCACCGAGCTCGGCTCCACGGCGGGCAAGGTCGGCAGCCGCGAGCTGTGCACCCCCTCGGCCGTGCTGAGCGACCTGAACACCAAGCTCACCGCCCTGAACAAGGCGGGCGAGGCCCTGCAGAGCGCCGGTG
Organism: Nonomuraea sp. NPDC049758; assembly: GCF_040674635.1. Taxonomy (NCBI): domain Bacteria; kingdom Bacillati; phylum Actinomycetota; class Actinomycetes; order Streptosporangiales; family Streptosporangiaceae; genus Nonomuraea; species Nonomuraea sp. NPDC049758. Next base: position 226,393 of record NZ_JBFAMZ010000007.1, on the reverse strand, counting down.
ACTACCCGGCCGACGTCGTCACGGTCAAGGCCGGCGGCAAGCAGAACAGGCGGCTGAAGAACGGCGCGTTCATCCGCCGGACCTCCCTCGGCGGACGCAGCTCCCTGGAGGTCGACAACGGCGGCACCCGCGACGCCGTCGTAACGGCGGTCAGAGGCGGCGGCAAGACGTTCAGCGTGTACGTGCGCAAGAAGGCCAAGTTCAAGGTCAGGGGCGTGCCCGACGGCACGTACAAGATCTATTTCACCCACGGCGTGGACTGGGACGGCAAGAGCCGGTCCTTCAGCCGCCAGTGCAGCTTCGAGCGGTTCCAGAAGTCGGTGAAGTTCAAGACCACGGTCACCGCCACCCAGATCCTCTGGCACGACTGGCGGGTCACCCTGCACGCCATCACCGGCGGCAACGCCCGTACCGCGCCCGTCAACCCCGACGACTTCCCGAGCTGACCCTCCGGAGCCGGGCCCGCACACGCGAAAGGGCCGCGCGAACGCGCGGCCCCTTCGCGGCTGCCGGGGCGATCAGGTCGAGAACAGCATGCCCACCCAGCTGCGCTGGCGGTGGTGGCCGTAGTGGTGACCGCCGTGGTGGGGAGCGCCCCAGGCCGGCCCGGGGGCGGGGGGCGGCGGCGGAGCGGCGTGGTACTGCGACTCCATGCGGGTCAGGGTCTCCAGCTCGCCATAGTCGAGGAAGATCCCACGGCAGTTGTCGCACTGCTCGATGTGGACGCCGTTGCGCTCATATGTCCGCATGTTGCCGCGGCACTTCGGGCACTGCATCTAAGTCGCTCTCCTTGGATCCGGGGTCTCAGGCTGAAACCTACCGCGTGCGGCCCCCGTCACGCTCGGACGATTCTGCTGCACGATTCGATTAACGCGTGCTCCACCTCGTCGAGTTCCCGGTTCTCGCGCTCGGCGTTGAGCACGGCCACGGCGGCCAGTTGCACGGTGAGCGCCCGGGCCGGCAGGTCGAGCCGCTGCCAGGGATCGTCGCCCTGGCCGAGCGCGGGGCCGCCCGAGGCCAGGTAGGCGCCGAGGAACCGCTCCCAGACGGCCGGCTCCAGCAGGCCCGCCGCGTACCAGGCGGCCGGTCGCGCCAGGTCCCAGGCCGGGTCGCCGACGCCCAGGTCGTCGACGTCGATGAGCAGCCAGCGGTCGCGGCAGACGAGCTGGCCCAGATGCCAGTCGCCATGCGTGAGCAGGCCCGGCACCGGGGCGGGCTCGGGCAGCTCCTTGAACGCGTGCCTGACGAGCTGCTCGACCGGGCCGTCGCCGCTCATCCTGGACACCGCGCGGGCGGCCCGCGCGGGGCCTCCGGCGGGCGGCATCGGCGGCACCACCGTCAGGGGGACGGCGTGCAGCCGGGCCAGCAGCCGCGCGCCCTCCTCCCAGGGGGCGGACCCGGGATCGTCGTGGGGGACCGGGCGGCCGGCCGGCCAGACGCTGACCGCGCGGCCCGCGGCCGTCAGCACCTCGGCCTCCAGCGGGGCCAGCAGCACACCATTGACCGAGGCCGCGGCGGCGGCCCTGAGGCGGACGCGCAGCGGCTCCACTTCGTCGCGGGCGGAGTGGGCCTTGACCACCACCTCGCCCATCCGTAACACGACCACGTCGGTGCGTGTCTGGTGTCGCACGGGCTCGCCCGTGCCGCCGTACGCCGCGGCGATGCCCGCCAGTTCCTCCTCTAGACCCACTCGTACAGAGTATTGGGCAGTGTTGGGGGTAAATGCCGTCGTGATGGCGGAAGCGAGGGAGTGGGCGGCGCTGGCGCGCGAGTGGCTGAGGGCGAGCTCGCCGCGGGCCGCCCAGGCGATGCGCGAGCACGATCAGGAGGCCGCCCGGCGCCGCCGGGAGCGGCGTCCGGCGGCGGCCCGGCGGGGGAGGCCCGTGGACCGGGAGGCCGCCCGGGAGCCGGCGCGGTGGGCGGTCGAGCCGGCGGCGGAGGGTCCGGGCCAGGAGGAGATCGAGCGGGCGCGTGCGGCGCTGGCGCGGGCGACCTCGCTGGAGCGGGCGCGGGCCCGGGCGCGGCGGGAGCGGGGACACGGGTGACATGACGGATGAAGCCACCCGAGCCCTCGCGAAGGGCCGCCCTCAGGCGCTGACGAGCCTGACCGCGCCTACTTCCTGAGCCAGAGCATGTGGTACGGGCTGTCCCAGCGGCAGTCGTACTCCTTGTACCCCTTCGTGATGAGCAGGGTGGTGCCCGCCGACACGCAGTTCTGCAGCGTGCGGTACGCCTGGTACGGGGTCCAGCTCGTGGCCGAAGCGCCGGCCGGAGCGGGTGCCGTGTGTGGTGGGAGATCGCGCACCCGGGCCGGTCAGACTGGGAGCATGAGAATCGGTTTCGCCGTACCCCAGTCAGGGCCCTGGGCCACACCGGAGAACATGCGCCGCATCGCCGCGCGGGCCGAGGAGCTGGGCTACCACGAGCTCTGGACGTTCCAGCGGCTGCTGTACCCCGTCGGGCATCCCATGGGACCGACCTACCGCAGTGTCCACGACCCGCTGGTCACGCTGGCGCACCTGTCCGGCGTCACCGGGACGATCCGGCTGGGCGTGGCCGTGGTGAACGCGTACGTGCAGCCGGTCGTGCTGGCCAAGCAGCTCGCCACCCTGCAGACCCTCTCCGGCGGCCGGGTCAGCGCCGGCATCGGGCTCGGCTGGGTGCCGGAGGAGTTCGAGGCCGCGGGCGTCGGCATGGAGCGCCGAGGGCGCCGGGGCGAGGAGTTCGTCGAGCTGCTGCGCAAGGCGTGGACGGACGACGTCGTCGAGCACGACGGCGAGTTCTACCGGGTGCCGGCCTCCCACATCGACCCCAAGCCGGCGCCGGGGCCGCCGCAGGTGCTGCTGGGCGGCACCGCCGAGGTCGCGCTGCGCCGGGCCGGCCGGCTGGCCGACGGCTGGATCAGCTCCAGCAGGGAGGACCTGTCGGCGGTCGCGGGCCGGATCGCACTGATCAAGGAGGCGATCGCCGGCGCCGGGCGCGACGCGGCCCCGTTCCGCTACGTGTGCCGCGGCGTCACGCAGGTGCGGCCCGCCGGCGCCGAGGACGCCCGCCGGCCGCTGACCGGCACGTACGAGCAGATCAGGCAGGACGTCGCCGCCCTGGCCGCCGAGGGCGTCACGGACGTCTTCCACGACCTCAACTTCGACAAGGAGATCGTCACCGCCGACGCCGGGGAGGCGATGCGCCGGGCCGAGGAGGCCCTGGAGGCGCTGGCGCCCTAACCGCCGTAGGGGACCGTGATGATCTCCAGGTTGTGCCCGTCGGGGCCCGACCAGTAGAGCCCGCGGCCGCCGTCGTGGGTGTTGATCACGCCGGGCCTGGTGTGCCCCGGATCGGCCCAGAACGTCAGGCCGCGGCTCCTGATCCGCCCCCAGATCTGGTCGAACTCCTCCTCGCCGACGAGGAAGGCGTAGTGCTGCGGGGTCACCTCGCCGTCGGCCTGCATCACGTCGAGCGAGACGTCGTTGGCCAGCGTCACGACCCGGAACGGGCCGTAGACCGGCGCGGGCTCCAGACCGAGGACGTCGACCAGGAAGGCGGCCGTGGCGTCCCGGTCGGTGGCGGCGACGATGGTGTGGTTCAGCTGCACGGGCATGCGTTCACGCTACGTGCCGCAGCGCCTCGGCGGCCACCGCGCACCGCAGCTCGCGCATCCCCGGCCGCCCGCGCACCGGATGCACGGCGTTGGTCAGCAGCACCACGGTCAGCCCGCGCGCCGGATCGACCACCAGCGACGTCCCGGTGAACCCGGAGTGGCCGTAGGCGCCGCTCAGCGGGCCCACGATGCCGGGGTCGCCGATCCGCACGCCGAGCCCGTGCCGGAACGCGGCCCCCTCCGCCCCCTGGTCACGGGTCATCTCCGCCACGCTCGACGAGCTCAGCATCGCGCCCCCGCCCAGCCGCAGCGCCTCCCCGAAGGCCAGCAGGTCGTCCGCCGGAGCGAACAGGCCCGCGTGCCCGGCCACCCCGCCCAGGGCGTGGGCCGTCTCGTCGTGCACCTCGCCGCGCACGCAGCCGGGGCCGGGGCGTTCGGGCCTGAACTCGGTCGCCGCGACCCGCTCGGCCGGCCCACCGCCGCCGACCGGGCGGTAGCCGGTGCCGCCGAGGCCGAGCACGTCCGTGATCCGGGCGCGGACCAGGACGTCGAGCGGGGCGGACGCGGCCAGCTCGGCGATCCGGCCGGCCATCACCATGCCGACGTCGCTGTAGAGGTAGGGGCCGCCGACCGGGCCGGTGACCGGCGTGGTGAGCATCGCGGCCATGCGCTCGTCCGGCCCGGCCTGCGGAAGCTCCAGGTCGATCCGGCGGGTCGGCGTCAGGCCCGCCGTGTGGGTGAGCAGGCGGCGCAGCGTGATCCGCGGGTCGGCCCCGGGGAGCCACGACCGGACCGGCTCGTCCAGGTCGAGCAGGCCCTCCTCGGTGAGCGAGAGCACCGCCGCGGTGGTGCAGAGCTTGCTGACCGAGGCCAGGTCGAACACCGAGTCCCGGCGCGCGGGGGGCCGATCGGCGGCGAGCGTCCCGGGGGCCCCCGGGACGGCGTCCGATCCGGTGGTCGGCACGGCGTCGGCGTATCTGACCAGCTCGCCCACCGCCGCGGCGGCGGTCACCGTGCCGTGCGCGGCGATCAGCGCGACCGCCGCCGGGCACACCTTCGGCACCGCGGCGGCCAGCAGGCGCTCCAGCCGGTCCGACATCCCCGTTCCCCCCTCGTCAGTCCCCGATGGTGCCCCGGCGCCTCCCGCCGGTACGTCAGCCGCTGAGCGCGTCGCTGAGGCGCTCTCCGTGCGACTCCAGCAGCGCGCGGGCCGCGTCGGGGTCCAGGCCGTGCTGGATCATCACCACGGCCGTCTTCGCCTGCCCGCCGGCCGCCTCCAGCGCCGCCTCCGCCGTGGCGGCGTCGGCCCCGGTGATCTCGCGCACCATGCGCAGCGCGCGGGAGGCGAGCTTGCTGTTCATGGCCGACATCTCGATCATCTTGTTCCCGTAGGTCCGGCCCAGCCGGACCATGGAGATCGTCGAGATCATGTTGAGCACGAGCTTCTGCGCCGTGCCCGCCTTCAGCCTGGTCGAGCCCGCCACCACCTCGGGCCCCACCACGACCTCGATCCCGTGCTCGGCGGCGGCCGACAGCGGCGCGCCCGTGTTGCACGACAGCGCCGCGGTCAGCGCCCCCCGGCCGGCGGCCTCGGCCAGCGCGCCCAGCACGAACGGGGCCCGACCGCTGGCCGACACGCCCACCACCGAGTCGAGCGCGCCCACCTCCAGGTCCTTCATGGCCGCCGCGCCCGCCTCGGCGTCGTCCTCCGCGCCCTCGATGGACCGGGTCAGCGCCTCCGGCCCGCCGGCGATGACGCCCTGCACCAGCGAGGGGTCGGTGCCGAACGTCGGAGGGCACTCGCTGGCGTCGAGCACGGCCAGCCGTCCCGAGGTGCCGGCGCCGACGTACAGCAGCCTGCCTCCCTCGGCCATCCGGGCGGCGATCGCGTCGATGGCCGCCGAGATCGCCGGGACGGCCGCGGCCACGGCCACGGGCACCTCGGCGTCGGCCTGGTTCATCAGTCGGGCGATCTGCTCCGTCGGCAGCCGGTCGATCTGGCTGTAGCGGGGATCGCTCTGCTCGGTGGACAGCTCGGGCAGCGGATCAATCATGACGCTAATTTCCACCCTTTACTTCTCAGTTGTAAATATCTTTCAGAGAATGGATCCATGTCACACGTACGCACCGGAGCCGAACGGCTGGCCGCGGACCCCGCGCTGGCCGGCGGCGACCGTCTCGGCCTGATCACCAATCCCACCGGCGTCCTGCCCGACCTGACCCCCACGACCGACGCCCTGCTGGCCGCGGGCCTGCCCCTGACCGCGCTGTTCGGCCCCGAGCACGGCCTGCGCGGCACGGCCCAGGCGGGATCGAGCGAGCGCGACGCGGTGGACCCCGCGACGGGACTGCCGGTCTTCGACACCCACGAGCTGTCGGGCGACGACCTCGACCGCGTGGTCGCCGCCTCCGGCGTGGACACGCTGGTCTTCGACATCGCCGACGTGGGCGCCCGCTTCTACACCTTCGTGTGGACCATGTACGACCTGCTGGCCTCGGCCGCGCGGCTGGGCCTGCGGTTCGTGGTGCTGGACCGGCCCAACCCCCTGGGCGGGACCGTCGAGGAGGGCCCTCTGCTGGACCCGGCGTTCGCCAGCTTCGTGGGCCGCTTCCCGCTGCCCGTGCGCCACGGCAGGACCGCGGGGGAGCTGGCGGCGCTGTTCGGCTTCGACGCCGACCTGCGGGTGGTCACGATGGAGGGCTGGCGGCGGGACATGAGCTGGGCGGAGACCGGCCTGCCCTGGGTGATGCCCTCGGTCAACATGCCGACCCCCGACACCGCGCTGGTCTACCCGGGCACCGGGCTGTTCGAGGGCACCAACTTCTCCGAGGGCCGCGGCACCACCCGGCCGTTCGAGCTGGTCGGGGCGCCGTACGCGGACGAGCGCTACGCGGCCGCCCTGAACGGGCTGGAGCTGCCGGGGGTGCGGTTCAGGGACACCTGGTTCACCCCGACGTTCCACAAGCACGCGGGCCTGCCCGTCCGCGGGGTGCAGCTGCACGTGCACGACCCGCGGGCCTTCCGGCCGGTGCTGACCGGGTTGTCGATGCTGCACACGGCCCGCGTCCTCTACCCGGACGACCTGGTCTGGAAGGGCGAGGAGCTGTTCCTCGACCTGCTCTGGGGCTCCGACACGCTCACGCGCTGCCTGGAGGCCGGGGACGACCCGCGCGAGCTGTGCCCGCCGCCCGGCCGTCCCGAAGGACATCTGCTCTACAGCTGACATCAGGCCAGATCGCGCCGGTAGAGCCAGAAGACGCGTTCGGCTCGCGCGCCCACGGCGCGCGAGTAGAACCGCAACGGCCCCACCCATCCGATCTCGGCGCTCTCCTGACCGGCGGCCCGCTGCTCGGCCAGGCAGCGGCGCAGCAGCACCCCGCCGAGGCCGAGCCCGCGGGCGTCCGGAGCGGTGCCCATCGGGCCGAACCAGGCCGGCCGCGCCCCCCAGGCGGCGAAGGCCAGGACGCGCCCGTCGCGCTCGGCGTAGTGCAGGCCGGTCGCGTTGGCCGCCTCCCAGGCCCACCGCTCGTTCCAGTGCTCCTCGACGAACGCGGCCACGGCCGAGCGGTCGGCGCCCGCCGCCCGCACCGTGACCCCCGCCTGCTCCAGCCGCGCCAGGTCGTCCTCGACGGACAGGTCGGCCCGCAGGTCGGCGGTCATGTTCCAGGCGACGTGGTAACGCTCGTAGCCCAGGCTCTCGGCCAGGCAGGCGGCGGCGGTGTACCGCACGTCGATGCCGGGCCAGGCGTAGCAGGGCGGGTTCCCGGCGAAGCGCGCCTGCCGCACGCCGTGCCCCCGCAGCCACTCCTCGGCCGCCCCCACCAGCGCCCGCCCGTGCCCGCGGCCCTGGACCGAGGGGTGCACGGCCAGCAGGTCCAGGTGCCCGACCTCGGGATCCCTCGACGAGACCGACGTCATCACCACCCCGCCGTCGGTCGCCAGCGCCGTCCAGCGGCGGTCGGCGGGCGGCTCGGCCAGGCGCCGGACCAGGCCGGGGGCCTCGGACGCGTCCAGCGTCAGCGCGGCGGCGGCCACCCGGGCGGCCTCGGCCAGGTCCGCGCCGCGGACGGTGGGCGACATCACACCTCGCTCATCGGGCGGGCGATCACGTCGCGCCGCTCGGGGTAGAAGCACGCGTGCTGCTGCGGCACGCCCTCGGTGATCTGCAGCAGCGGCCGCTCGCCCGCGCACCGCTCGCCTTGGAAGGGGCAGCGGCGGGCGAAGAGGCAGCCCTCGTCGGCCTTGCTCTCGTCCAGCGACTCCAGCGGCGTCACCGGCTGCGCGCCGGGCTCCTCCAGGCCGTGCAGCACGGGGATGGCCGACAGCAGCGACTGCGTGTACGGGTGCACCGGGTCGGCGATGACCGTGTCCACCGGGCCGCGCTCGACGACCTGGCCGCGGTAGATGACGTAGAGCTCGCCGTCGTCGCCGATGTAGCGGGCGGTGGCCACGTCGTGGGTGATGAACAGCACGCTCACGCCCAGCCGCTCGCGCAGGTCCTTCAGCAGCGCGAGGATGCCCAGCCGGAGCGAGACGTCGATCATCGAGACGGCCTCGTCGGCGACCAGCATCTCCGGGTCGACGGTCAGCGCGCGGGCGATGACCACCCGCTGCCGCATGCCGCCCGAGAGCTGGTGCGGGTAGCGCCCCAGCACCGAGCCCGGGTCGAGGCCCACCATCGACAGCACCTCGGCGGCCCGCTCCTCGATCCACTCCTTCGACCGCCCGGTCTGCCCGGCCCGCAGGCTGAGCGGCGCGTACAGCGTCTGGTGGATGGTCCGGGTCGGGTTGAGCGCCGAGTACGGGTCCTGGTGGATCATCTGGATCTTGCGGAAGTACGGCTGGCGCCTCTTCTGCTTGAGCCCCGACATGGACACGTCGCCGATGACGATCTCGCCCTCGTCGTAGGTCTCCAGCCCGGCGATGATCCGGCCCAGCGTGGTCTTGCCGCAGCCGGACTCGCCGATGAAGGAGGCCGCGCCGCCCTTGGGGATGGAGAAGTCCACCCCGCGCAGCGCCCGCACCTCCCGCCCGGCCAGCACGTTGCCGCGCTGCTTGTACGTCTTGACGATGCCGGTCCCGGTGATCACGCGTGCTCCTTCACGGTCACGGCGTGGCAGGCCACGACCCTCGATCCATGCGCCACGGCCTGCGGGTCGACGGTGTCGCACACGTCCATGCGCAGCGCGCAGCGCTCCCTGAACACGCAGCCCTCCTTCGGCACCGTGGCCAGCGTCGGCGGCCGGCCGGGCAGCGCCTGGGCCTCGGCGATGTCGCCCACGAGCCGGGGGATGGCGCTGATCAGGCCCCGGGTGTAGGGGTGGCTGGGGGAGCCGAGCACGTCGCGGGTGGGGCCCTGCTCGACCAGGCGGCCGCCGTACATGACGACCAGGCGGTCGGCGACCTCGGCCACGACGCCGATGTCGTGCGTGATGACCAGCGTGGTCAGGCCGCGCTCGGCGTGCACCTCGCGGACGATCTTCAGGATGTTCGCCTGAGTGATCATGTCCAGGGCGGTCGTCGGCTCGTCGAGCACCACCAGGTGGGCGTTGAGCACCAGCGCCAGCATGATGCCGACCCGCTGGCGCATGCCGCCGGACAGCTCGTGCTGGTGCGAGTCGAGCACGCGCGCGCCGTCCAGGCCCATCCGGCCCAGCAGCTCCTTGGCCTCGCGGACCAGGCCGCGCAGGTCCTCCACGCCGTGCGAGCGGCCCAGGTCGAGGAGCTGCTTGCCGACCGTCTTGAGCGGGTTGAGCGAGTTCTGGGCGGCCTGGAAGACGTACCCGATGTGCCGGCCGCGGGCCTTGCGCAGCTCCTCGCCGGCGAAGCCGGTCACGTCGCCGAGACCGTCGATCTCGACGCTGCCCGCGGCGATCCTGCCCGGCGGCTGCACCGCATTGAGCAGCGACAGCGCCAGCGTGGACTTGCCCGAGCCGGACTCGCCGACGATGCCGGTGATCGTGCCGGGCTCCAGCGTCAGCGTGACGTCCCGGACGGCGGGCAGTTCGCCCGCGGGGGTCTTGTAGACGACCGTCAGGCCGTCGATGCGCACTCCCGGCGCTTGTTCGGCCACTTGCTACTCCTCGCGCAGCCGGGGGTTGAAGATCTCGTCCATGGCGTCCACCACGAGCACGATGCCGAGCGTGAGCAGCAGGATCGCCAGCAGTGGCGCCAGCAGGTAGCCCAGCGCGTTCGGCGTGATCATCGCGCCCGCCTGGAACACGGCGAGGTTGAGCATCACACCCCAGTTGTCCGACTCGTACGGCAGCACGCCCAGGAAGAACAGGCCCACCTGCGAGTAGACCGCGCCGGTGACCGCGATGAGCATGTTCATCGCGATGTAGGGCGCCATGCTCGGCAGCAGCTCCTTGCCGATGATGTGCGTGGTGGACAGCCCGAGCCCGCGGGCGGCCTCGATGAACCCGCGCTCGCGCAGCGACAGCGTCTGCGAGCGCACCGCCCGCGCCACGCCGCCCCAGCCGAGCAGGCCCAGTACCAGGCCCATCTGGATGGGGTTGCCGAACTTCCACACGGTCGCCAGCACCAGCAGCAGCGGCAGGCCGGGGATGGTGAGCTTCATGTCGGTCAGCCGCATGAGCACGGTGTCCCAGCGCCCCCGCTTGAAGCCGGAGAACAGGCCGATCGCGGTGCCGGCGACGACCGTGATGATCGCGGTGACCAGGGCGGTGAGCAGGACGTAACGCGAGCCCTTGATGACCAGCGCGATCACGTCCCGGCCCTGCGGGTCGGTGCCGAACCAGTGGTCCCAGCTCGGCGGCTGGGTGATCGCGCTCGCGTTGGTCGGCAGGTGCTCGGGCAGCAGCATCGGCCCGATCACCGCCATGACGATGAAACCGGCGATGATGACGACCCCGGCCATGCGGCTGGGCTTGCGCTTCATCACCCGCCAGACGCCGTTCCAGAAGTTGCGGCGCATGGCCGAGGCGGCCGGCGCGGCCTCCGGGATGAGCGTGGCGCTCACGAGCCCTCCTCTCCGCTGCGCACCCGCGGGTCGATGACCGTGTAGAACAGGTCCGCGACGATGTTGGCGATGATCGTGCCGACCGTGATCAGCAGGAACGCCCCGCCCATCAGGCCGTAGTCGCGGTCCTGGACGCCGCTGATCAGCAGCCAGCCGAGACCCGGGTAGTTGAAGATCTTCTCGATGAAGACCGCGCCGCCCAGCAGCAGGCCCAGCGACAGGGCGAGCATGGTGAACAGCGGCAGGATCGCGTTGCGCGCGATGTAGCGGAACACGATCGAGCGCTTCATGCCGCGCAGTTCGGCGGCCAGGATGAAGTCGTCGCCCAGCACGGTGACCACGCTCGACTTCATCGCCAGGATCCAGCCGCCGTAGGCCGACAGCGCGTACGTGGCCACCGGCAGCACCGCGTGCTCGACCAGCGAGCCGATGTAGCCGGCGTTGAAGCCGGGCTCGAACAGGATGTCCACCGAGCCGTCGGCCGGCAGGATCGGGAGCAGCGTCGCGAAGATCACCACGAGCAGCATCGCCAGCACGTACTGCGGGATGCCGTGCAGCAGCGAGCCGGAGATGGCCAGGGCGTCGCCCAGCTTGCCGGTGCGCTTGATGGCGGCGTACACGCCGAGCAGGATCCCGACGAGGAAGCTCAGCAGCGTGCCGGCCAGCACCGGTAGAACGGTCCACTTGGCGGCGTCGGTGAGCACGTCGACCACGGAGGTGCCGGGCCGGCTGACCGACATGCCGAGGTCGAGGTGGAGCAGGCCGGTCATGTAGTCGGTGTACTGCTGCCACAGCGTGCCGTCGGGCAGGAAGCCGTACAGGACCTTGACGGCCTGCGCGGCGGCCTCGGGCGACATGCCCTGCTCGACCAGCTTCTCGTAGCGGGCGGCCATCGGGTCGCCGGGGATGTTGTTGATGATGAAGAAGCTGATCGTCGCGACTACGAGGATCATGACGAACCCGCGGGCCAGGTGGCCCGCGAGTCGTCGTGCGATGAGCGCCATGAACTACGACTTCGCCTTGATCATGCCGAGCTGGATCCAGACGCCCGAGGGCAGGACGCCGGCGCCCATGCGCAGGATCTCGTCGTCGTGCGGCCAGCCGGTGAAGCGGCTGTTGTTGACGAACTGGGTGTTGACGTAGTCCCAGAGCTGGATGACCGGGAGGTCCTGGTTGGCGGCCTTGGCGAGCTGGGCCATGATCGGCTTGGCCTGCTCCTCGGTGGCCGAGTTCAGCTTGCCGGTCAGCTCACCGGGGTTGATCTTGGCGCCGTCGACCTCGATCTCCTCGGGGCCGCCCATCCAGTTGCCGGCCTTGCCGGGCTCGGAGTGCTTGACCTTGCCCGCGACGTTCGTCCAGCCGTTGGAGGCGCCGTACAGGCGCTGGTAGATGTCGTACGGCGCGGGGCCGAGCGCCATCAGCCAGAAGCCCACGTCGTACTTGCCGGCCGCCAGCTCCTCCAGGTAGAGGGGGTAGTCGTTGGCCGTGACGACCTCGGCGTCGACGCCGGCCTTGACGAGCTGGCTCTTGATGTTCTCCTGGGCCGACAGCCAGTCGGAGAAGCCGGCGGGCGCGTGCATGGAGACCTTCCACGCCGAGCCGTCGGCCAGCGTCCACTTGCCGTCCTTCTTGGTGAGGCCGGCCTCCTTGAACTCGGCCTCGGCCTTGGCCACGTCGGGCGCGTACGGCTCCAGCTTGGGCAGCTCGTCGGGGATCCACGCCTGCGCGGCCTTCTGGTGGATGCCGCTGGTGGTGACCGCCGCCGTGCCGCCCTCGGGCGAGGCCACCTTGGTGACCTCCTCGCGGTTGATCAGGTAGGCCAGGCCGCGCCGCACGTGCACGTTGTCGTACGGCTTCTTGGACTGGTTGAAGGCCATGCTCACCGCGACCGGCGAGTAGCCCTTGATGACCTCGTTGCCGGCGGCCGCCTTGATCCGGTTCATCACGTCGGACGGGGCGGCGGTGAAGCCGGCGTGGTCGAGCTTGCCCGCGGTGAGGTAGTTCCAGATCTGCTCGTTGCCGGTGTAGTTGAGGAACTTCACCTGCGCAGGCGCCACGTTCGCGGCGTTGTAGAAGTACTTGTTCTTGACCAGCAGCGCCTCGGACGGGTTCACCCGCTCCAGCACGAACGGGCCGGCCGAGGTGTCCTTCGGCGGGGCGAAGGTGAGCACCTTCTCGCCCAGGCCGGTGATGGTCTCGCGGGCCTTGTCGGCCTCGGCGCCCTCGCCCCTGGAGGCCTTGAGCTGGTCCCAGAAGTCCGCGGGGAGCACGCTGCTCCACACGTGGGAGGGCAGGACGAACGTGTCGAGCACGCCGCGGGCGAACTTGGGGCTCGGGTTCGCCATGTCCTGGGTGATCTTGAGGGTGTGGTCGTCGACCACGGTCACGTCCGCCGCCGCGCCCGCGGCGCCCGGCGTGATGGAGAACGCCGTGCTGCCCTGGGTGTAGGCGATGCCGATGGACATCTTGACGTCCTCGGCGGTGACCGGCTTGCCGTCGGACCACTTGGCGTTCGGCTGGAGCTTGAGGGTGATCGCCGAGTTGTCCGGCGCGATCTCCCAGCTCTCCGCGATGCCGGGGAGGGCCTGGTTGGGGTCGGTCAGGTGGTTCTTGACCCAGCCCAGCTTCATCGCCGTGTAGCCGGGGAAGGAGTTGCCCTTCGGGTTGTACGGGTTGGCCGGGGCCGTGGCCTCCAGGCCCGGCCTGTTGACGTCGATCGTGGTGAAGAGCCCGCCACCACCACCGCTCGAGCCGCCGGACTTGTTGTTAGTACCACCGCTGCACGCCGCTGTGGCGGTGGCGAGGCCCAGCAACGCCACTACCGCTGCCAGTCGCTTCATCTGCCGCTCCGGGGGATGTCGGACCTGTTGAGGATCTGTAGGGAATTGACCGGACCCTACGGTCGCCAGCAGGCAGCGTCAATAATCTCCAGATGTTGTGAGTGTAATGTAACTTTCCTTCATAGAGGTCCGCCGTGGCGCCAATCTCCATCGTGCGACGGAGTGGGGCTTCAGTCCACGACCAGCACGGCGGCGCCGCTGACGCGGTCGGCGGCCAGATCCGCCAGCGCCCGGCCGGCCTCCTCCAGCGGGTAGAGCGTGGTCGCCACGCGCGGCGGATGTGCCAGCGCCAGCTCCAGATAGGCCCGGCCGTCGGCCCTGGTGTTGGCGGTCACGCTGCGCAGCGTGCGCTCCTGGAACAGGTGCCGCTCGTAGTTCAGCGTGGGCACGTCGGTCAGGTGGATGCCGGCGATCGCCAGCGTCCCGCCGCGGTCGAGCGCCTCCAGCGCGGGCGGCACCAGGTCGCCGACCGGCGCGAACAGGATCGCCGCGTCCAGCGGCTCGGGCGGCCGGTCGCCCGCCGAGGCCGCGCCCAGCTCCAGCGCCAGCTCCCTGGAGGCGTCCGACCTGGTCACGGCGTGCACCGTGGCGCCCTGCGCGATGGCCGCCTGCGCGGTGAGATGGGCCGAGGAGCCGAAGCCGTAGATGCCGAGCCGGCCGCCCGGCGGCAGGTCGCAGCGGGCCAGCGCCCGGTAGCCGATGATGCCCGCGCACAGCAGCGGCGCCAGCCGCTCGGCCGGCACGTCGTCCGGCAGGGGGTAGACGTAGCCCGCGGGGGCCACGACGTACTCGGCGTAGCCGCCGTCGGCGTCCCAGCCGGTGTAGGTCGAGTCCGGGCAGAGGTTCTCCGCGCCGCGCAGGCAGTAGCGGCACCGGCCGCACGTCGAGCGCAGCCAGGCCACCCCCACCCGCTCGCCGGAGCCCTCGACCCGGCCCACCACCTGGTGCCCGGGGGTGGTCCGCGGCCGCCGCGGCGCGAGGTCGCCCTCGGCCAGGTGCAGGTCGGTCCGGCACACGCCGCACGCCTCGACCCGGACCAGCACCTCGCCGGGGCCGGGCTCGGGGACGTCCCGCTCGACCCGCACGAGCGGGCCGGTCGCCATCGGCCCCGGCCGGTCCACCACCCAGGCGCGCATCACGGCCTCGACAGGCGCTCGTAGGCCAGCGAGGCGTACAGCGCGGCGCCGTCGGGCAGCACGGAGTCGTCGAAGACGGCGTCCGGCGAGTGGTTGTAGGGCGCCGTGGCCGGGTCGCGGTCGGGCGGGCAGGCCCCCAGGAAGACGAACGCGCCCGGTACCTCCTCCAGCACGTACGAGAAGTCCTCCGACCCCATGACCGGCTGCGGCGCCACGAAGTAGCGGCCAGGCCCGAACAGCTCGTCGGCGGTCGCCGAGACGAACCCGGCCTCGCCCTGGTTGTTGACCGTCACCGGGTACCCCATGCCGAACGACGCCTCGACCGTGAGCCCGTGCGCGGCCGCGATGCCCTCGACCACCTCCACCAGGCGCCGCTTGACCAGCCTCCGGTGCTCCTTGCTGAACGTGCGCACGGTCGCCTCGAAGCGCGCCTCGTCGGGGATCACGTTGTCGGCCGAGCCGCCGTGGAAGGTGCCCACGGTGATCACCACGGGGTCGAACACGTCGAACGTGCGGGTCACCATCGTCTGCAACGCCGTCACCATCTCGCAGCCGGCCGCGATCGGATCCTTGGCGCGGTGGGGGCTCGACCCGTGCCCGCCGGTGCCCTTCACCGTCACGCAGAACACGTCGGCCGCGGCCATCATCGGGCCGCCCCGCGAGGCGAACAGCCCCGGCGGCAGCATGGCCGACACCACGTGCATCCCGTACGCCGCCACCGGCCGGGCGCCGGCCGCGTCGAGCACGCCCTCGCCGATCATGTGCTTGGCGCCGTCGTGCCCCTCCTCGCCCGGCTGGAACATGAAGATCACGTCACCGGCGACGTCCGCGCGCCGCGCGCTGAGCAACCGGGCCGCGCCGACCAGCATGGCGGTGTGCAGGTCGTGGCCGCAGGCGTGCATCTGGCCGGCGTTCTGGGAGATGTAGGGCAGGTCGTTGCGCTCGTTCACCGGCAGGGCGTCCATGTCGCCGCGCAGCAGTACCGCGGGGCCCGGCCGGCCGCCGCGCAGCACCGCGGTGACCGAGCTGAGCGTCTTGCCGGTGGTGATCTCCAGGGGGAGCCCGTCGAGCGCGGCCAGCACCTTCTCCTGCGTCCTCGGCAGTTGCAGGCCGAGCTCGGGGGTGGTGTGCAGGGAGCGGCGGAGCTGGATGAGTTCGTCCCGCATGTCCAGGGCGGATTCAGTGAACGACATGATGAACATTGTTCACGTGTGCGGCGAGAAGTCGACAAGGCACGCTCGATACCATGAACGGGTGACTCAGCGTAAGCGGATCGACTCCTGGTTGTCCGACATGGACGGCGTCCTCGTCCACGAGGGGCGGCCGATCCCCGGTGCGGACGAATTCATCAAACGGCTCAAGGAGTCCGACAAGAAGTTCCGGGTCCTGACCAACAACTCCATCTACACCCAGCGCGACCTGTCGGTGCGCCTGGCCGGCGCCGGCCTCGACGTGCCCGCCGAGTCCATCTGGACCTCCGCACTGGCCACCGCCCAGTTCCTCGACGACCAGCGCCCCGGCGGGTCGGCGTACGTGATCGGCGAGGCCGGCCTGACCACGGCCCTGCACGAGGTCGGCTACATCCTGACCGACCTCGACCCCGACTACGTCGTGCTCGGCGAGACCCGCACCTACAGCTTCACCCAGATCACCCGGGCGATCCGGCTCATCGAGGCCGGCGCCCGCTTCATCGCCACCAACCCCGACCCGATCGGCCCCTCCACCGAGGGCTCGCTGCCGGCCTGCGGCGCGGTGGCCGCGATGATCACCAAGGCCACCGGCGTCGAGCCGTACTTCGTGGGCAAGCCCAACCCCCGCATGATGCGCAGCGCGCTCAACGCCATCGAGGGCCACAGCGAGACCACCGCCATGATCGGCGACCGCATGGACACCGACATCGTCTCCGGCATGGAGGCGGGGCTGTTCACGATCCTGGTGCTGACCGGCGTCACCCAGCGCGACCAGATCGACCGCTTCCCCTACCGTCCCTCGCTGGTCGTCGAGTCGGTCGCCGACCTCGTCGACCTGATCTGAGCGCGGCGGCTCGCCCGGGATGACAAGTCTTCTTCCGGGGCGCGAAGGATCGTGGCCCGGAAGAAGAAAACCACTCCCGGCGGCCGTCGTCCGGCGGCGCGGCGCGCGTCCGGCTGCGATCCTTGGTGGCGGAAGGTGACTTACCGAATGCGAGGAGGCGGCCGTGTGGCCTGAGGAGCCGGGGGAGCAGGGCGCGGAGGCGGAGCTGGCGACGCTGCGCGTCGAGGTGACCGAGGAGCTGCGGTTCGTCAGGACGGCGATGGCCGAGGAGTTCAACTCCCTGCGCTCGGAGATCCTCGACCTCAACATCAAACTGGACCGGCTGCTGCAACACGTCGGCATTTAGGACAACGAGGTCGACACCGCATCACATGGCCTTCGGGTAGCCTAACCTACGGTCCCGTAACCTGAAGGAGAAGATCTTTATGGCGATGTCTCAGACGGAACTGCTGCACGAGCTCGAACCCGTCGTGGGCGTGGAGCTCGATCGCCACAACGCGACGGCCAAGGAGTGGTTCCCGCACGAGTACATCCCGTGGAGCGAAGGGCGTGACTTCGACGGCATCTACGGCGGCCAGGCGTGGCAGGAGGGCGACTCGAAGATCCCCGAGGCCGCCCGCATCTCGCTGATCGTCAACCTGCTCACCGAGGACAACCTGCCCAGCTACCACCACGAGATCGCCACCACGTTCGGCCGTGACGGCGCGTGGGGCACGTGGGTCCACCGCTGGACCGCCGAGGAGGACCGCCACGGCACGGCCCTGCGCGACTACCTCACCGTCACCCGCGCGGTCGACCCGGTCGCGCTGGAGCGGGCCCGCATGCACCACATGGAGCAGGGCTTCGTCACCGAGTACAACACCATGCTCCAGCAGCTCGCCTACGTCTCCTTCCAGGAGCTGGCCACCCGCATCTCCCACCGCAACACCGGCAGGGCCTCCGGCGACGAGGGCTGCGAGCGCCTGCTCGCCCGCATCGCCGCCGACGAGAACCTGCACATGCTCTTCTACCGCAACCTGCTCAAGGCGGCCTTCGAGCTCGACCCCAACCAGACCATGCGCGCGGTGACCGACGTCGTCACCACCTTCCAGATGCCCGGCACGGGCATGGAGGGCTTCGCCCGCAAGGCCATGATCATCGCCCACGAGGGCATCTACGACCTGCGCCTGCACCTTGACGACGTGCTCATGCCGGTGCTGCGCCAGTGGGCGGTCTTCGACAAGACCGGGCTCGACGCCGAGGGCGAGCGGGCCCGCGAGGAGCTGTCGGCGTTCCTGGCCAGGACCGAGGTCACGGCCGCCAGGTTCGTCGAGCGCCGCGACGAGCGCCGCGCCCGCGCCGCCGCCAAGGGCTGACGCCGGGCCGCCGCCGGGCCGCCGCCCGCGCGGCCGTGGCATGATCCCTCCTCATGGAGTTCCTGGGCACGCTGTTCGTCTCGCTCGCCATCCTGGTGATGATCCTGCTGCTGGCGACGGCGGCCCAACGCCTGCTCGGGGTCAGGTTCGGCGCGTTACGCACCTTCCTGGCCGCGATGGTGGCCTGGGGCCTGGCCCAGCCGATGCTGACGCCGGTGATCGCCTCCTTCGGGCCGGTCAACCCGGAGACCACGCCCGACGCGGGCGCGCTCGGGCTGCTGCTCCTGATCGCCATGTGCATGGTGCTCATCCCCATGGTGATCCTGGTGCTCGCCGAGGCGCTGGTCCCGCCGGGCTCGGTGCCGGGGCCGCTGGAGGTGCTGCGCTCGCTGCGCGGCCGGATCCGCCGGGCCCGGCGCTACTCGCAGATCACCAGGATCGCCTTCCGGCACGGCCTCGGCCCCTACCTGCGGGGCCGTGGCGAGAGCCTGGAGGACAGGTCGGGCAAGGTGCGCCTGGCCAGGTCGCTGCGCCAGGCGCTCGACGACGGCGGCGTCACCTTCGTCAAGCTCGGCCAGGTGCTGTCCACCCGGCGCGACCTGCTGCCGGCCGAGTTCATCGACGAGCTGGGCCGTCTGCAGGACCACGTCGCCCCCGCGCCGTGGGAGCGCATCGAGCCGGTGCTCGCCGCCGAGCTGGGCGGGCCGGTCGAGGAGGTGTTCGCCGCCTTCGACCGGACGCCGCTGGCCGCCGCCTCCATCGGCCAGGCCCACACCGCCCGCCTGCACACCGGCGAGGACGTCGTGGTCAAGGTGCGCAGGCCGGGCATCGAGGGCGTGGTGGCCCAGGACCTCGACATCGTCCGCCGGCTGGCCGCCACGCTGGAGTCCAGAACCCGGTGGGGGCGTTCGCTGGGGCTGCGCGACCTGGCCGAGGGGTTCGCCGTCGCCATCCGCGAGGAGCTGGACTTCCGCGTCGAGGCCGCCAACATGGCCGCCGTGGCCGCCTCCGGCAGCGGCGGCGTCACCTACCCCGAGCCGTTCCCCGCCCTCTGCACCGAGCAGGTGCTGGTCATGCGGCGCCTGTCGGGCGGGCCGGTCACCGCGGCCGCCCCCGGCCAGGGGCCCGCGCTGGCCCGCGACCTGCTCGACTGCCTGCTCAGGCAGATCCTCGTCGAGGGCGTCTTCCACGCCGACCCCCACCCGGGCAACCTCATGCTGCTCGACGACGGCACGCTCGGCCTGCTCGACTTCGGCTCGGTCGGCCGCCTGGACGGCTCCGTCCGCTCGGCCCTGCAGCGTTTCCTGCTCGCGATGAACCGGCAGGACCCGCTCGGCGTCACCGACGCGCTGCTGGAGGTCGTCCCGCGGCCGGAGGAGATCGACGAGGCGGCGCTGGAGCGGGCGCTCGGCCAGTTCATGGCCAGGCACCTCGGGCCCGGCATGGACAGCGTGCAGATGTTCACCGACCTGTTCAAGATCGTCTCGGAGTACGGGCTGTCCATCCCGCCCGAGGTGGCCGCCGTCTTCCGGGCCCTGGCCACGCTGGAGGGCACGCTCGTGCGCCTGTCGCCCGGCTTCAACCTGATCGGCGAGGCCCGCGCGTTCGCCGGGCGTTACCTGGCCGAGCGGGCCGGGCCGGAGTCCGTCAAGGAGGCCGTGGGCCAGGAGCTGGCCGCGCTGCTGCCGATGCTGCGCCGCCTGCCGCGGCGGGTCGAGCGCATCGCCAGCGCCGCCGAGCACGGCAGGTTCAGCCTGAACGTCCGGCTGCTGGCCGACGACCGCGACCGCCGCTACGTCACCGGGCTGGTCCACCAGGTGCTGCTCGCCGTGCTCGGCGCCACGGCCGGGCTCATGGCGGTGCTGCTGCTCGGCATCGAGGGCGGCCCCGTCGTGGTCGGCACCACGAGCCTGTACCAGCTCCTCGGCTACAACCTGCTGGTGATCGCCTCGATCATGGTGCTGCGGGTGCTCGCGCTGATCTTCCGACGCCCGCCTGACCAGGAGCGTCACCGGCGCTGAGGTGAAGACTGAGCTGCTTTTGACCTCGGGCTGGTCTTGGACATCCGAGGCATCGGGAAGTTTCCAGGTGACACCGGAACGCCTGGGGAGCAGTAGGTGAAAATCATCGGGATCGCCGCCAGTCTCCACGCGGGGTCTTTCATCAACAGATTGCTGGACGCAGCGGGCGGCGAACTGCCGGAAGGCGTACGGTTCGAGATCTGGACGGGGATGGGCGACGTCCCGCCGTACCAGCCGGGCAAGGTGCCGGTGGCGGCCCGGGAGCTGCTCGGGCTGGTAGCCGGGGCGGACGCGGTGCTGCTGACGGCTCCCGAGCACAGCCTGCTGCCGCCGGAGCTGACGTACACGCTGGAGTGGCTCTCGGCCGGTGACGTGCTGTCCGGCAAGCACGTGGCGGTGATGAGCGCCAGCGCACGGGCGTGCGGCGCGATGTGGGCGCAGGCGGAGCTCTACAAGCAGCTCCAGGGCGCGGACGCGGTCGTGATGGGCGCCGAGCTGGTCATCTCGCCGGCCTGCCCGCACTTCGACGACGACGGCCACCTCACCGACCCCGTGCTGCGCGGCCAGGTGCGCGCGGTGATCGGGCAGCTCTGCCCGGCGGGGGTCAGGGAGCCGGCGTTCTCGCTCTGATCCTGTGCGGGCTCAGTGGGGGTCGCGGCGCAGGCGCTTGACGTCGGAACGGTGCTTCTTGCCCGCGATGCGGCGCTCGACGGCCCCGCGGCTGGGCTTGGTCGGGCGGCGGCGCTTGGGCGGCGGCGCGACGGCCTCCCGGACGCGCTGGGCCAGCCGGTGACCGGCGGCCTCCCTGTTGCGCAGCTGGGACCGGTACTCCGAGGCCACGACGGTGATCGTGCCGGCGCCCAGACGGTCGAGCGCGCGGGCCTTGAGCGCGGGCGGGATCGCGGTGCTCGCGGCCACGTCGAAGATCAGCTCCACCCGGCTGTCGGTGGTGTTGACGCCCTGGCCGCCCGGACCTGAGGAACGGGAGAAACGCCAGACGAGCTCGGCGTCGGGGATGACGATCGAGTCGTTGACGACCAGCGGGCCGGGCATGGTGGTGGCTCCTGTTCCGGATGAATGCGCCTTGCTCAGATGAGTGTCACCGTATATGAGCGACATATGCCGTCCGCAACGGCATTTTCAATCGCTGTCCTCGCTGCGAATATGGAGAGAACATTTCGCGGGAAGGGCTCATTCCATGGACCCGAAGTGGGTCGCGCAGGCGGCGCTGACCGTTGGGCTCGCCGTGGTCTCCGCCGTCGTCTTCCTGCTGCTGAGGTGCCAGGGGAAAGGGCGGCCCTTCGGGCCCGCCGGGCGGCGGCTCGCGGTCGCCATCAGCCTGCTCACCGGTGGTCTGTCCGCCGGCGTCGCGCTGGCCGGGCACGCGCTGCTGAGCGACTCGCTGGCCACCGTCCTGGGCGCGGCCGCGCCGAGCGGCCTGTGGCTCGGCCAGATGCGCGCCAGGCAGGACGAGCGGCGCTCGCTGGCCCGGGAGGCGGCCACGTTCTGGCTGGTGTCGCTGCTGGCCCGGCTCGACCAGGCGATGGCCGAGGACGAGCGCGTGTGGTGCGAGAAGCGGGTGGACCCGTCCTGGAACGTCTACGAGCTGAGCCTGGCCGCGGCCCGCTACCACGAGCGCATCCGCGACCGCCTGACGGCCGACGACCGGCGGCGCGAACGGGTGCACGCCCGCCTGGACGCCGTCGAACGCAGGCTGGACGTGGCCGCGCTGATCGAGGACGGCGCCGCCCGCTCGAAGGTGGCCACCGCGCTCACCCTCTCCCGCCACACCAGGACCCCCAGGTACGAGCGCTACCTCGGCAACCTCGACCGGCTGCACGGCGTGCTGCGGCACGACGCGGAGAACGACGTGCTGCGCCTGCTGGCCGCGGCCTACCGGGCCGGCTACCGCTCGCTGCCGGGATACGTGCCGCCGTCACGGGCCCGCGGCGGCGAGCGCATCGCCCGCGCCCGCTGACCGGGCGTGGCGGCCGGCGCTCAGGTCAGGGCGGCGGGGGAGTCCTCGGCGTCGCCGAGCGTGAGCTCCAGGCGGGCGCCGAGCGCGTCGACGACCGCGCCGAGCGTGCGCAGCGTCAGGTTCTCGTCGCCGGAGAGTATCTGGCTCACCCGGCCGGGCGAGACGCCCAGCGACGTGGCCAGATCAGCGCGGGTGATCTTGTGCTCCCGCATGTACCACGTGATCTCGTCGACGACCTCCTGGGCGAGACCGCCCACCTCGTCACGGGGGTTCCGGCGAAAGGCCATGTCGGTCTCGCTCTCGACGCTGTCCGTCCTCGTGACTCCACTTTAGCTCTACCTAAACCTTTAGGCAAGGCTAAACCCGGACGGCTCTTGACGGGCGGGGGCGGGCGGCGTATGCCAATATCCGCGGAAAGATCGAGCGGTCAGGGGGAGGCGCTGTGACGGCCATCGTGGGCGTGCACGGGATCGGCAAGTACAACTACTACCTGGAGGCCGGCGGGTCGGCCACCGGGGCCGCCGCGGCCATGCGGCTCAAGTGGGACCGCTACCTGCACGCGGCGCTCGGCGGTGAGACGGCCGCCTACTTCAGCGAGGTCGCCTACTTCTCCCACCTGCTGCGCGACCCCAAGCCCGGAGAGAGCTCCCCGCAGGCGGCGGCCCGCGTCGAGGCCGCCACCCAGCAGGTGCTCGTCGAATGGGCCAAGGACCTCGGGCTCGGCGAGCACGTCACGGGCGCGCTCAAGTCGTTCACCGGATGGCTGCTCGGCAAGCTCGACAGCAGGTCGGCGGCGTTCGCCAAGCTGTTCGCGCCCGAGGTCGCGGTCTACCTCACCGACCAGGAGCGGCGCGAGAGGTGCCGGCTGGCCGTGGCCGACGCCATCCGCAGGAACCGCCCGCGGGTGGTGATCGCCCACTCGCTCGGCAGCGTCGTGGCCTACGAGGCCCTGTGGGCCAACCCCGACCTGCCCGTCGACCTGCTGCTGACGCTCGGCAGCCCGCTCGGCATGCGCAACGTCGTCTTCGAACGTCTCCTGCCCGCTCCCGTCAACGGCCTCGGCGAACGCCCCAAGAACGTCGCCCGCTGGGTGAACATCGCCGACAAGGACGACATCGCCGCCATCCCGCCCGCCCTGCGCGCCAGCTTCACCGGCGTGGACGTCGAGGAACTGGTCAACCTCGACTGGATCGACTTCCACACGGCCGAGAAATACCTGGGCTGCCCGGCGCTCGACCCGCATCTGCGACCATTCCTTGCATGACGTGGATTGTGTTCGACTACGGCAACGTCCTGTCCCTGCCGCAGCCCGCGGCCGACGCCGAGGCCATGGCGCGGGCCGTCGGCGCGGAGCCCGAGGCGTTCCTGCGCCGCTACTGGGAGCACCGCCTGGAGTTCGACCGGGCGAGCCTGAGCCCCGTCGGCTACTGGTCGGCCGTGCTGGGCCGGGCCGCCACCCCGTCCGAGGTCGCCCGCCTGGTGGCCATGGACGTCGCGAGCTGGGCCTACCCCGACGAGGGCACGGTCGCCGTCCTCGGTGAGATCCTCGACGCGGGCGACGGCGTGGCGCTGCTGTCCAACGCGCCCGTCTGCATCGCCGACGGCCTCGACGAGCTGCCCTGGATCGCGGCCATCGGCCACCGCTTCTACAGCGGCAGGATGGGCCTGGTCAAACCCGACCGGGAGATCTTCGACGAGGTCGCCCGCGAGCTGGGCGCCGACCCGTCCGAGATCGTCTTCATCGACGACCGGGCCGAGAACGTCGAGGGCGCCGAGCGTGCGGGCATGACCGGCGTGCTGTTCACCAGCGCCGCCGCGCTCCGCAAGTCCCTGCGCGAGCTGCCCCGCTGACCTCCCGCCGGCTCTGCGCCGGCCACCCGCCGGGCGACCGGCGCTGTTCACCCACGCTTGACTCCGCTGTCATGACGGGGCCACGACGGGGTCAGCGCGGGCGGACATACCTGGAGCGTGGACCGCAGAACGTTCCTGACAGCGGCGGCAGCCGGCCTCGTCGCGCCCCGCGCCGTCACCTCGCCCGCCTCCGCCACGACACTCAGATCCGACCCGTTCACGCTCGGCGTGGCCTCCGGCGACCCCTCCGCCGACGGCTTCGTCCTGTGGACCAGGCTGGCCGTCGACCCGCTCGGCGGCGACGGCCGCGGCGGCATGCCCGCCCGCGACGTCGAGGTCGACTGGCAGGTCGCCACCGACGAACGGTTCTCCTCGGTCGTGCGGTCGGGCACCGCGACCGCCCGGCCGCGCGACGCCCACAGCGTGCACGTCGAGCTGGACGGGCTGGAGCCCGGCCGCGACTACTTCTACCGGTTCAGGAGCCAGGGCAGGCTCTCGCCCGCCGCCCGCACCCGGACGACGCCCGCCGGGGAGAGCCCGCTCACCTTCGCCGTGGCCGCCTGCGCGCACTACGAGCACGGCTACTACACCGCCTACCGCCGCCTGGCCGAGCAGGAGCCCGACCTCGTCGTCTTCCTCGGCGACTACATGTACGAGTACGGCCCCAGCGGCTACACCGCCCTGGCCGGACGGGTGCGCACGCACACGCCGGGCAAGTGCGCCACCCTCGCCGACTACCGGCTGCGGCACGCCCAGTACAAGAGCGACCACGACCTGCAGGCCGCGCACGCGGTCGCGCCCTGGCTGGTGGCCTTCGACGACCACGAGGTGGAGAACAACTGGGCCGGCCCCGTCTCCAGCACCGGCGCGCCCGGCTTCGCCCGCCGCCGCGCCGACGCCTTCCGCGCGTACTACGAGAACATGCCGCTGCGCCGCGCCAGCCTCCAGGGAGCGGTGCTGCGCATCAACCGGCGCGTCTCCTGGGGGACGCTGGCCCGCTTCCACCTGCTGGACACCCGCCAGTTCCGCGACGACCAGGCGTGCCTGGACGGGGTGCGGGCCGGCTGCGACGAACGGCTGTCCGACGGGCGCACGCTGCTCGGGTCCGCCCAGTGGCGGTGGCTGGAGGAGGGGCTGAGCGGGTCCGGAGCCCGGTGGAACCTGCTGGGCCAGCAGATCCTGATGGCCCAGCGCGACTACAGGATCGGGCCGGGCCGCGAGGTGAACCTCGACTCCTGGGACGGCTACGCCGCCGAGCGCACCCGCCTGCTCGGGTCGCTGTCGGGCACCTCGAACCCCGTCGTCCTGACCGGGGACGCGCACATGCACCACCTGGCCGACCTCAAGACCGACTTCGACGACCCGGACTCGCCGGTGGTGGCCAGGGAGCTGGTGACGTCGTCGATCGCCAGCGACGGCGACGGCTACCGGGACCGCACGTGGATCGCCGAGGCCCTGCAGGAGAACCCGCACATCTCCTACATCGACCAGCGGCGCGGCTACCTCATGGCCCGGCTGACCCGGGACGAGCTGTCGGTGGACTTCCGCACGCTCGACTACATCTCCCGCCGCGGCGCGCGGGCCCGCACCGCCCACCGCCTCACGATCCCGGCCGAACCGCCCCGCTCAGCCGCCGGCCGGGCCGCACCCCGCCATGGCTGAGGGCCCGGCGGGGACTGTGGTCTTCGTCGGCTGAAGGTTCGCTGGGAGCGGGCTGAGGGGCGGCTGGGAGCCGGGGCGGGTGGTCAGGCGCCCGGCCAGGTCGCGTCGGGGAACTCACCGGTGGTGGTGCCGGACATGACGACCTGGTCCCGTTCGTCCAGACCTGAGGTGATCTGGACGTACTGGTCGCCGCGGACGCCGGTGGCGACCACCTTCGCGGCGTCGTGCCCGCCCGAGCGCACGGTGACCACCTGGGCGCCGTCGGAACGGCTGCGGACGGCGGCGGCCGGGACGTAGATCGCGTCCTTGGCCTCGGCGGTGGTCACCGACACCGTGGCGGTCTGGCCGAGCATGAGCCCGCCGGGCGGCTCGTCGAAGGCCAGGGTGACGGAGTAGCGGACCAGCCGGTCTTCGACGGTGGCGGTCGGGGCGATCGCGGTGACCGTGCCGCCGTGGCGCTCGCCGGGACGGGTGGCGAGGGTGATGGCGGCCTGCTGGCCGAGCTTGAGCCGGTTGACGTCGGACTCGGTGACCATGGCCTGGACCTGGAGCTCGTTCAGGTTGCCGAGGCTGATGAAGGTGCCGATGCCGGCCGTGTCGCCGACCCGGCCCGCCACCGACAGGACGGTCCCCGAGGTGGGGGCCACGATGCGGGTGGCGCGCACGGCGTCGGCGGCCTCCTCAAGGGCGGCTTCGGCGCGGTCGACGTTCGCGGCGGCCTGGCCCTCGGTGATCCCGCCCCTGGCGGTGCCGTCCTTGGGGGTGGTGGCGGTCCTGGTGGTGGTGCCTCGGGAGGTCGTGCCGGGGGAGCAGGAGCCGGTGGGACGGGCGGATGTCGTCGCGTGCGGCTTGGAGGTGGGCCTGGCGGTCGCGGGCGGGGGCGCGGTGGTCGAGGGCCTGGCCGTGGCGGTGGGTTCGGCGGTGGATGGGCCGCCCGGCGTGGACGGTTCGCCGGGGTTGGACGGTGTGCCGGGGGTGGAGGTGTGGCCACCTCCGGGGGTGCCGCCTCCGGGCGGGGCTGCCGTCACGGTCACCGTCGCCGTCACCGTGGCGGTCGCGGTGACCGTCACCGTGGGCTGGGGCTCGGAGGGCTCGTGAGTGGGGGTGGGCGTCCTGGTGGGGGTGGGCGTGGGGGTCGCGGTTGCGGGTCGGCTGTGAGCCGGGGACGCACCGGAGGTCCGCGTGGAGGAGGGCGTGGCGGTCTTGCTCGCCTTGGTGGCGGGGACGTCCGCAGGTGGGACGTCGGCAGGCGGGGCGGTGGTGGGCGGGGTGGACGTGGGCGGGGTGGTCGGGCCGAAGACGCCCTCGCCCGCCGAACCTCCGCCGCTGGCCGTGCCAGGGCCGCCCGTCGCCCCCGGGACAGCTGCGCCCCCAGGGGTGGCGGCGCTGTCGGGAGTGGCAGCGGCGCCGGTGTGCGGGGCGGGGGAGGTGGCGGGGCCGGTGCCACCGGTGGTCGGGGTGGGGTTCGAAGTGACCGGCGGCGTGGGCTTCGAGGAGGCCGACGGGGTGGGGCAGTTGGCGGCGTTCGGCGACCCGGCGGAGAGCGGCGAACCGGTGCTCCCGGTGGAGCCGGTGCCGGTTGTTCCGGCGGGGCCGGTGGTCCCGGTGGAGCTGGTTTCGGTGGTGGTGAGGGATTGTTGGGCGGCGGAGAGGTCGGCCTTGGCGGCTGCGTACGCCTCGCGGGCCCCTCGCCCGTCGATCCTGGCCAGCACCTGGCCCTTGGTCACCTTGGTCCCGACCTTGACGTACACCTTGGTCACCGGGCCGGACGAGCCGAACGCCAGGTCCCGGCGGGCACCGTCCACGGTGTTGCCGGCGGCGCTGACCAGGGCCGTGACCGGGCCCCGCTGGGCGGCGGCGAGCCGTGCCCGGACGGCGGGCGGGTCGTCGTCGCGGAGTGCCAGCGCCAGGCCCGACCCGGCGACGAGCACGGCCAGGGCGAGCCCGCCCAGCGCGAAAGTCGGTCTCATGGCCGCCCATCCTGGCCGACCAGCTTCACGGCAGCCTGCGAGCAGCCTGAGAGTTCGCTGTGTGACCCCGCCCAGGCCCGGGTTGTCAGCGAACGTTCAGCTCCGTCACGGCTGTGGCGCAGGCTGGTGTGCAAGGGTCACCGGCTGTGAAGGTGTCGACAAGGCGCAGAGCGCTGATGACCAACGGAGCGCTGGGCGTGCTCCTGCTGGGCGGGGCCACGCTCGCCTACGTCCAGCTCGGCACGGACCGCGCGGCCGGCGAGACGGCCGTGCGCACGGTGACCGCGAGCCGCGGCTCGGTGTCCGCGTCGGTGTCCGCGTCGGGCGCGGTGGCCAGCGCCAGGACCAGGTCCCTGTCGTTCGGCACGGGCGGCACGGTCGAGCGGATCTACGTCAAGGCGGGGGACAAGGTCGACAAGGGCGACATCCTGGCCAGGCTTGACGACTCCGCCGCGCAGGAGAGCCTGTCGGCGGCCAAGGCCACGTACCAGAGCGCGGCCGACGACGGCACCGGCACGGCCGCGCTCTACGCCTCCTACGTCAAGGCGCGCAACGCCTACCGCGAGGCCGAGCGCACGGTCGCGGCCACCGTCCTGCGGGCCCCGTTCAAGGGCACGGTCACGGCGGTCAACGGATCCGTCGGCGGCACCGCCTCCGGCTCGGGCGGAAGCCAGAGCCAGTCCCAGGGCCAGTCGCAGAGCAGCGGCAGTGGGAACAGCACAGGGACGGGCGGGTTCGTCGACCTGGCCGACACCGGACGGCTCCAGCTCGTGGGCACCTTCACCGAGTCCGACGTCGGCAAGCTCGAACAGGGACAGAACGCCACCGTCACCTTCGACGCCCTGCCGGGGGTGACCGCCGACGGCAAGGTCACGCAGATCCAGCCGGTCGCCTCCACCAGCAACAACGTCGTCCAGTACCCGGTCACGGTCACCTTCACCAAGGTCCCCGCGAAGGTCAGGCTGGGCCAGACCGCCACCGTCGAGGTCGTCGTCGGCAGGGCGGAGAACGTCGTCACCGTCCCCTCCACCGCGGTCTCCACCAGCGGCGGCCAGACCACGGTCACCCTGCTCAGGGACGGCCGCCAGGTCCGGACCCCGGTCGAGGTCGGCGTCCGGGGCACGGCGCTCACCGAGATCAAGTCCGGGGTGTCCGAGGGCGACCAGCTCGTGCCGCCCGTGATCGGCACGCAGAGCACCAGCCAGCGCGGCGGGTTCGGCGGCGGGTTCCCGGGCGGCGGCGGCATGCCGGGCGGCGGGCGATGACGGCCCCCGCCACCGCGACGGCGGCCCCGGTCCTGCGGGTGAAGGACCTGGTCAAGGAGTACGGCGAGGGCGACGCCAAGGTCCACGCCCTGCGCGGCGTCAGCCTGGACGTCGAGCGCGGCGACTACGTCGCCGTCATGGGCGCCTCCGGCTCCGGCAAGTCCACCCTGATGAACATCCTCGGCTGCCTCGACGTGCCCACCTCCGGCACGTACCAGATCGACGGCGCGGACGTGGGACGGCTGGCCGAGCACCAGCTCGCGATCCTGCGCAACCGCAGGGTGGGGTTCGTCTTCCAGTCCTTCAACCTGATCCCGCGCATGAGCGCGCTGGCCAACGTCGAGCTGCCGCTGGTGTACGGCGGCGTCGGCCCGGCCGAGCGGCGCTCGCGCGCCCTGGCCGCGCTGGAGCAGGTCGGGCTGACCGACCGCGTGCGGCACGAGCCGAACCAGCTCTCCGGCGGTCAGCAGCAGCGCGTGGCCGTGGCCAGGGCGCTGGTCACCGCGCCCGCGCTGCTGCTGGCCGACGAGCCCACCGGCAACCTGGACACCGCCTCCACCCGCGACGTGCTGCGGATCCTCGACCGGCTCAGCGCGTCCGGACGCACGATCGTGCTCATCACCCACGAGGACGACGTGGCCGCGCACGCCAAACGGGTGATCCGGCTGGTGGACGGCGAGATCGTGGAGGACCGCCGCCAGGCGCCGGTCGACGGACCACCCCCGAGGACGGCGGCCAGTGAACCAGCTTGAGATCCTCCGCTTCGCGCTGCGCGGCCTGCTGGCCAACAAGATGCGCAGCGCCCTGACCACACTGGGCATCCTCATCGGCGTCGCCGCGGTCATCCTGCTGGTGGCGGTCGGCGAGGGCTCCTCGCAGAGCATCCAGAAGAACATCCAGCGCCTCGGCGCGAACACGCTGACGATCTCCCCGTCCTTCTCGGGCGGGGGCGGTTTCGGCGGGCGCGCGGCGGGCGGCGGCGGCAACATCGGGCCGCGCACGCAGGCCAGGCAGCTCAGCCTGGCCGACGCCAGGGCGCTCACCGACCGGACGCTCGCGCCGTCGGTCAGGTCCGTCTCGCCGGTGGTCGGCGCCAACTCCGCCACCGCCGCGTACGGCGCCGCCAGCCACACGATCGCGCAGTTCGTCGGCACCTACCCCAGCTACTTCGAGGCCATGAACAAGCCGGTGGCCAAGGGCACGTACTTCTTCAACGACGACGTGCTGGCCGCCAGGAAGGTCGTGGTGCTCGGCCGGACGGTGGTGGCGGAGCTGTTCGGCGCGGTGGACCCGATCGGCCGGCAGGTCAGCGTGTCCGGGGTGCCGTTCACGGTGGTGGGGGTGCTCAAGGAGAGCGGCTCCACCGGCATGCAGGACGCCGACGACGTGGCCGTGGCGCCGCTGCCCGCCGTGCAGCAGAGCCTGAGCGGGTTCGGCTCGCTGGACTCGATCGTCGTGCAGGCCACCGGGGCCGAGGCCACCACGGCGGCGCAGTCGGAGGTGAGCGCCGTCCTCAACCAGCGGCACGGCATCACCGACGGCAACCCCGACTACCGGATACTCAACCAGGCCACCCTGCAGGAGACGGTGAGCGAGGCCACCGGCACGTTCACCGTGCTGCTCGGGGCGGTGGCGGCGATCTCGCTGCTGGTGGGCGGGATCGGCATCACCAACATCATGCTGGTCACCGTGACCGAGCGGACCCGGGAGATCGGCATCCGCAAGGCGATCGGCGCGCCGCGCGGCGCGATCCTGGGCCAGTTCCTGATGGAGGCCACCCTGCTCAGCCTGGTCGGCGGGCTGCTCGGGGTGCTGGTGGCCTTCGTCGGCACCCGGTTCACCGTGGCCGGCATCGAGCCGGTCCTCGTGCCGTCGTCCGTCGCGCTGGCGCTGGGCGTGTCGGTGGGGATCGGGCTGTTCTTCGGCAGTTATCCCGCCAACAGGGCGGCCAAGCTCCGGCCGATCCAGGCCCTGCGGCATGAGTGAGGCGGCACGAGTAGGCGGCATGAGTAAGGAGAAAGACATGGACCGGCTCGACTCCTCGCCCTTCCCCGACGACCTGGGGGAGGAGCTCGCCGTCCGGCCGCGCGGCGGCGTCTCGAAGCTGACGCTCGGGCTGGCCGCCGGGGTGGTGCTGGTGGCGGGCGTGCTCATCGGGATCCAGGCGGGCAAGCTGTCCGGCACGTCCGACGCCGCGCCGGCCGCCGCGCAGCTCCGGCGTACGGACGGCCAGTCCCCCGGCGGCGGCTACGGCCAGCGCGGCAACGGCACCCAGAACGGCACCCAGAACGGCGGGTTCGGGCAGCGCATGGGCGGCGGCACGGCCGGCACCGTCGAGAAGGTCGACGGCGACAAGATCTACGTCAGGACCATGGACGGCGCCACGGTGACGGTCACCACCAGCGACCAGACCACGGTCCAGATCTCCAGGCCCGGCAAGGTCGCCGACCTGGCCGCCGGCACCACCGTCGTGGTGCGCGGGCAGCAGTCCGGCGACGGCTCGGTCACCGCGACCGCCATCACCCAGGGCACCCAGGGCGCCCAGGGCACGCCGGGAGGGGGCCCGCGATGAACCAGCCCGAGGCCAGGCTGCTGGTGGTCGACGACGAGCCCAACATCAGGGAGCTGTTCTCGGCCAGCCTGCGCATGGCCGGGTTCGAGGTGCTGACCGCCGCCGACGGGCGGGAGGCGCTGCGGGTGGCCGAGGAGAGCACGCCCGACCTGGTGATGCTCGACGTGATGCTGCCCGACATCGACGGCCTGGCGGTCGCGGGAAGGCTGCGGTCCCGCGGCCGCCGGGTCCCGGTGCTGTTCGTGACCGCCAAGGACACGCCGGAGGACCGGATCACCGGTCTCGGCCTCGGCGAGGACTACGTGACCAAGCCGTTCAGCCTGGAGGAGGTCATCGCGCGGATCCGGGCGGTGCTGCGCAGGACCCGCAGGGGCGCGCCGCCGCCCCACCGGCTGAGCGTCGCCGACCTGGAGCTGGACGAGGAGAGCCACGAGGTGTGGCGCGACGGCGTCCCGGTGCGGCTGTCGCCGACGGAGTTCCGGCTGCTGCGCTACTTCATGCTGAACGTCGGCCGGGTGCTGTCCAAGACGCAGATCCTCGACCACGTCTGGAACGGCGACTGGCGCACCGACGTGGGCCTGGTCGAGTCGTACGTGTCGTACCTGCGGC
The DNA here is from genome assembly GCF_040674635.1 of Nonomuraea sp. NPDC049758. Lineage (NCBI taxonomy): Bacteria > Bacillati > Actinomycetota > Actinomycetes > Streptosporangiales > Streptosporangiaceae > Nonomuraea > Nonomuraea sp. NPDC049758. Next base: position 194,519 of record NZ_JBFAMZ010000007.1, on the reverse strand, counting down.
GCAAGATCGACACCGGCGACCGGAAGTACCTGCACACGCTGCGCGGGGTCGGCTACATCCTGCGCCCGCCGCGCATATGAGGAAGCACCTCGCCCGCGCCCCGCTCTGGCTGCGCCTGGTCTCGGCCACGCTGCTGCTGGTCACCCTCGCCATCACGGTGACCGGCCTGTTCGCCGTGCGGCTGCTGCGCGGATACCTGGTCGAGCGGGTGGACCGGCAACTGGTGGCGGCCGCCGCGCCGCGCGACCTGCCGCCGCCGCCCGAGGCGCGGCCGGCCGGGCGGCAGCCGCAGCGGTTCTTCGGGCTGTTCCACTCGGTGCTGGTGGACGCGGGCGGCGCCACCGTACGGGTGATGAGCGAGTCCACGGAGGAGCACACGCCCAAGCTGCCCCGCCTGACCGGCGCGGACGTCGCCGCGCGCGGCGGGCGGCCGTTCACCGTCGAGTCCCGCGCGTCCGGCGGGCCCGACTGGCGGGTGGTCGCCGTCCCGGCCCGCGACGGCGACAGCCGGGTGATCGCCATCAGCCTCGGCGACGTCGAGGGCACGGTGGCCAGGCTCGCCCTCATCGTGGCCTTCGCCGGCGGCGGCACGCTGGCCGTCCTGGGCGTCGCCTGCTACTGGCTGGTACGGCGGAGCCTGCGCCCGCTGCGCGAGATCGGCCGCACCGCCAAGGACATCGCGGGCGGCGACCTGTCGCGCCGGGTGCCGATGTGGGCCGGCACCACCGAGGTCGGCAAGCTGGGCCGCTCGCTCAACGGCATGCTCGCCCAGATCGAGTCGGCGGTGCGCGAGCGGGAGGCGGCGGCCGAGTCGGCGCGCGAGTCGGCGACGGCGGCGCGGCGTTCGGAGGAGGTCATGCGCCGGTTCATGGCCGACGCCTCGCACGAGCTGCGCACGCCGCTCACCTCGATCAGGGGGTTCGCCGAGCTGTTCCGGCTGGGGAAGGAGAAGGACCTGGCCGAGGCCGTGCGGCTGCTGAGCCGGATCGAGGGGCAGGCCGCGCGCATGGGCCTGCTGGTGGAGGACATGCTGCTGCTGGCCAGGCTGGACCAGCGGCGGGAGCTGGCACGACGGCCGGTGGACCTGCTCAGCCTGGCCGCGACCGCCGTGATCGACGCCCAGACGCTCGCCCCCGACCGGCGGATCGAGCTGGTCCGCCTGGACGGCGGCGAGGGCGAGGTGCTGGTGACCGGCGACGAGTCGCGGCTCGGCCAGGTGGTCGGGAACCTGGTGAGCAACGCGCTGCAGCACACGCCGCCCGGGACGCCGTTCGAGGTGCGCGTCGGGGTGGACGGCGAGCGGGCCGTGGTGGAGGTGGCCGACGAGGGGCCGGGGTTCCCGCCGGAGGTGGCCGAGCGGGTGTTCGAGCGGTTCTACCGGGCCGATCCGGCGCGCGGGGTGGGCGGGGCCGGGCTCGGCCTGTCGATCGCGGCGACGCTGGTCGAGGCGCATGGCGGCGTCATCATGGCCGAGGGGGAGCCGGGCAAGGGGGCCCTGTTCCGCGTGCTGCTGCCACCCGCTGGGAGCCCGGGGCGGGGTCAGCCGAAGGTGTAGCCGTACAGGCCGGCGCCCTGGGAGACCTGGCGGAGGCGGCCCAGGCGCAGGCCCGTCTCGCGGACGCCGGGGGCGTACATGACCAGGCCCTGGTCGGGGGCGGCGACCAGGAGCCCGTCCAGGGGGCGGCCGGCGGTCAGCGCGCGGTAGCGGCCGCCCCCGCCGGGCAGCGCGGCCAGCGCGGCGCCGAAGTCGCGTCCCTTGCCCTTGACCAGCAGGTTCCCCTTCCGGGTCAGGCCGCCCGACGCGCGTCCCTGGAGCACCTGGACGGCGTGCTCGCCGGGCACGCCGATGGCCAGCTCGTCCCTGCCGTCGCCGGTGAAGTCCCCGGCGGCCAGCGCCGCGCCGAACCGGTCGTAGTAGCGCGGCTCGCCCTTCAGCGAGCGTTGCGACCACGCCTCGCTGCCGTGGGTGCGCAGGCCGGCGCGCGAGCCGTACAGGACGTCCACGGTGCCGTCGCCGTAGTCCATGGCGCGCTGGTTCGCGCTGAGGCCCTCGCCGGGGACGCCGATCGCCAGGTCGTCGCGGCCGTCGCCGTTGAAGTCGCCGGTGGCCAGGGCCGCGCCGAAGGCGTCCCACTTCTCCGACGCGCCGGCGATCCCCGGCGAGTTCTGCGTGAGCAGCCGGGCCCGGCGGGCGCGCGGGTCGAGCACGGTCACCGATCCCTGGCCGTCCAGGAGCACGCTGTCGGCGGGCGCGCCGACGGCCAGCTCGTCGCGGCCGTCGCCGTCGAAGTCGCCGGCCGCCAGCGCCGCGCCCCACTGGTCGGTGACGTTCGCCGACTGCCGAACCCACGACGTCTTCTGGGTGATCTGGTACGCCTTGCGGCCCTTCATCCCGTAGACGGTGACCGCGCCGCCCGAGGCGTGGCTCGGGGAGCCCACGGCCAGCTCGTCGCGGCCGTCGCCGTCGAAGTCGCCGGCCGCCAGCGCCGCGCCGAACCGGTCGCTGCCCCGCCGGGCCGGGGCCAGCTCCTCGCCGGCGACCAGCCCGGCGGGGGAGCCGTCGAAGATCTGCACGACGCCGTTGCCGTCCGCGCCGGGGAGCCGCTTTCCGGCGAACTCCTCCGAGACCCCGACCGCCAGGTCGGCGCAGCGGTCGCCGTCGAAGTCGCCGACGGCCAGCGCCGAGCCGAAGGCGTCCCCCGGTTCCGCGCCGGGCTGGGTGAGCTTGACGGTTCGCCCCGAGCCGTACATGACGGTCACCGAACCGGCCCTGGAGTCGTCGTAGGGAGCGGCGACGGCGATGTCGGCGCGGCCGTCGCCGTCGAAGTCGAGGGGATGCCCGCCGCACCCGGGCGTGGCGGCGGGTGCGGCACCGGACACGAGGGGAGCGACCAGGCAGACGGCGAGCAACGCGTTCATACCGACAGTCATCTCCGTCCAGGTCGAACCCGGACTTAACGCCACGAGAACGGCCCAGGAGGACACGATGCACATCCGCTTCGGAAGGGACTTTCGGCCCGTCCGCCGGGGCGTGGGAGCGTGCCAGGATAGACGGGTGGACATCGACCTCGCTGATCTGGACTTCTGGCGCAAACCGCTCAAAGAGCGGAATGAGGCATTCGCCCGGCTCCGGCAACTGGAGCACCCGGTGTTCTTCCCGGAGAAGAAGGTGCCCTTCCTCCGCTCCGGCAAGGGCTTCTACGCCCTCGTCCGGCACGCGGACGTGGTCGAGGCCAGCCGCAACGCCAAGATCTTCTCCAGCGAGCCCGCCGTGACCAACCCCGAGCCGCCGGGCTGGGTCAAGCAGGTGTTCGGCGAGTCCATGGTGAACATGGACGACCCCCGCCATGCCCGCCTGCGCCGCATCGTGACGCGCTCGTTCAGCCCCAGGATGCTGGCGGGGCTCCAGGGCGACATCGAGGCCGCCTGCGCCCGCATCGTCGACGACGTCGTCAAGGAGGGCCCGCGCGACTTCGTCACGCAGGTGGCCGCCAAGCTTCCCATCCACGTCATCTGCGACATGCTCGACATCCCGCAGGAGCTGCGCGCCAAGGTCCACCAGCACGTCGACATCTCCACCGCCTACACCGGCGTGCGTCCCAGCCTGGCCCGCAGCGTCCAGATGGCCGGCCAGAACATGCTGGCCCTGCTGGCCCTGCAGCGCATGGTCATCAAGCTCGGCCACGAGCGCGTCGCCGAGCCCAAGGGCGACCTGGTCTCGCTCCTGGTCAACGCCAACCCCGACGGCGAGAAGCTGACCGACAAGGAGCTGGGCTCGTTCTTCTCGCTGCTGCTGGTGGCGGGCAACGAGACCGCCCGCAACACCATGGCCCACGGCATCCGGCTGCTCACCGAGAACCCGGCCCAGCGCGAGCTGCTGACCTCCGACTTCGACGCCCACATCAACGGCGCGATCGAGGAGATGGTCCGCTACGTCTCGCCCATCATGCAGTTCCGCCGCACGGTCACCGAGGACTGCACGCTGCGCGGGCTGGAGCTGAAGCAGGGCGACAAGGTCGTGCTGTTCTACGGCTCGGCCAACCGCGACGAGTCGGTCTTCCCCGACCCCGACACCTTCGACATCACCCGCGACACCAAGCCCCACGTCGGGTTCGGCGGGCCCGGCCCGCACTTCTGCCTCGGCGCCAATTTGGCCAGGCAGGAGATGCGCACGATGTTCCGGGAGCTGCTGACCCGGCTGCCCGGCGTGCGCTCGGTGGGCGAGCCCGACCTGCTGCTGTCCAACTTCGACAACAGCGTGCGCAGTCAGGCGTTCACGTACTAGCCGTCTCCGGCTCCCCGGCCAGCACGTTCGTCCTGATGGTGAAGAACGTGACGGCCGCGGCGACCGCCATCATGGCGGCGCTGATCAGCATGGCCGCCCGGAACCCGGCGTCGAACACCGGCGGGTTCTCGAACGCGTCGCCCACCAGGCCGACCAGCGGCGGCACGGCGGCCACCGCCAGCAGGCTCCCGGTGCGGGCCACGGCGTTGTTGACGCCGCTGGCCGTGCCGGCGTAACGCTCGTCGGCCGTGGCCAGCACCGTCGCGGTCAGCGGCGCGACGGCCGCCGACAGGCCGAGCCCGAAGACGGTCACCGCGGGCAGCACCAGCAGCGGGTAGGAGGCGTGCGGGCCGATCATGCTCATCAGCACGAACCCGGCCCCCGCCAGCAGGATCCCGATCGTCATCGGCCAGCGCGGCCCGAGCCGCCGGGCCGTCTCCCCGGCCCGCGACGACAGCAGCATCATCAGGATCGTGGTCGGCAACATCGACAGCCCGGCCGCGATCGGCGAGAACCCGGAGACCACCTGGAGCTGGATCACCAGCAGGAAGAACACCACGCCCATGGCGGCGTACATGATGAGCGTGACGACGTTGACCGCCGTGAAGACGTGGTTCCTGAAGATGGCGACCGGCACCAGCGCCTGCGGCGACCTGCGCCGCTCGGTCACCACGAACGCCGCCCCGAGCAGCGCCCCCACGATCAGCGGCACCGGCGCGCCCTTCTCGATCAGCCCGTACGTGATCCCGGCCAGCGCCAGCGCGGCCAGCAGCGAGCCCAGGACGTCGAACCGCCCGGCCGCCTGCTCGTCGCGGCTCTCCGGCACGTGTCGCAGCGTCACCAGCACCACGACCAGCGCGAACGGCAGGTTGATCAGGAACGCCCACCGCCAGCCCGCCGTCTGCACCAGCCAGCCGCCCAGCAGCGGCCCGATCGCGCTGGCCACGCCGCCGAGCCCGGACCAGACGCCGACGGCCCGCGGCCGGTCCTGCCTGACGAACGACGCCTGGATGATGGCCAGCGACCCCGGGGTGAGCAGCGCGCCGCCGACGCCCTGCAACGCGCGCGCTCCCACCAGGAACTCGATGTTCGGCGACAGGCCGCACAGCGCCGAGGCCACGGCGAACCACACCGTCCCGATGAGGAAGATCTTGCGCCGCCCGTAGCGGTCACCGAGCGACCCGCCCAGCAGGATCAGGCCCGCCAGGGTGAGGGTGTAGGCGTTGACGGTCCACTGCAGGCCGTCCATGGCCGCGTGCAGCTCCTTGCCGAGGAACGGCAGCGCGACGTTGACCACGGTGCTGTCGAGCAGGGCCAGCCCGGAGCCGAGCACGGTCGCGCCGAGGATCCACCGCCCGCGCGCCGACTTCACCTGGATGTGACCGTTCTGTCCCATCCGACAATCTTGTCACCGTGCCGGCGGCCTCCGGCGGCCACCCCGGCGTTCGGCCCCTACGGGCGTGCGCCGAGAGCACGGAGCACGAAACCGGACACGGCCTGCTCGGCAGTCTCGACCGTGACCTCGCCGCTGATCAGCGGCACCCGCTCGGCCCCGATGACGGCCAGCACCATCCGCGCCGTCGCGCCCACCTCGGGCACCTGGAAGTCGCCCGCCCGCACGCCGTCGTCGAGGATCTCCACCAGCACCCGCTGCATGGGCGCGACGTGCTCGGCGAGCTGCTGGTAGGCGTCGGGCCCGAGCGCCGCGCCGAGGTCGGCCGCGCCCGGGTGGGGGTGGGCGAGCAGCCCCGCGAGCTGCAGCCGGACGAAGGCCCGCAACCGGTCGGCGGGCGAGGCGTGCTCGGGCAGCTCCCGCTCGTAGCTCTCGATGAAGTAGCTGGTGACGCGCTCGGTGAAGGCCAGCAGCAGCGCGGCCTTGTCGGGGAAGTAGTTGTACAGGACCGTGCGGGTGATGCCGGCCTCGTGGGCCACGTCCGTCAGGGAGATGGCGTCGATGCCCTGGGCCCTGGACAGCCGCGAGACGGCCTGCAGGATGCGGTCGCGCGTCTGGGCGCGATGCTCGCCGATCGTGGCGGCCGAGATGCGGGGCATAGGCCCATGGTAGGCCGGATCGCCGCCGGCGCACCCCTGACCGCTCCCGGGATCCCCGCGCCGGCGCGCGCCGGGCTCAGGGTTTGCGCCGGTCCGGGGCCGGATGGCCGGTGACGGCGCGCCGGGCGAGGTCCCACAGGCGTTCCAGGGCGGCGAGGACGGGCGGCGACTCCGGCCCGAGCAGCCTGGCCCACGCGCCCGCCCCGTTCGGCAGCGTGCTGGCCCCGCCGGGCAGCCCGCTGCCCGCCGCCACCTCGTGCAGCGCGCCGGCCAGCTCGGCCGCGGGCACCGCGGAGGTGATCACGTACAGGGTGGACAGCACGCCGTGCTCGCCGAACATCGCCGGGCCGGTGACCGGGGCGCGCTCGGGCACGAGCCTGAGCGGGTCGGCGAACAGCAGCCCGCCGCCGGCGTCGCGGACGTCCAGGTCGTTGCAGTACGCGGTGTAGGCGTGCCGCTCGCCGCGGGCCAGCCGCCCGGCCAGCACGGTCTCCCCGAGGATCACCGTGGCCCCGGGCCCCGCCCTCACCAGGGTGCGCTGGTAGAACCGGGACCCGGCGAAGGGGATCACCGGGTCCGGCAGGTACTCCAGGTAGCCGTCCGGCCCGGCGGTGAGCGTGACGAGCTGGGTGGCGTAGTCCTGCTCCATCCGGTAGAGCTTGGTGGCCGCCTGCGTGGTGACGTGCACGGACGCGCCCGCCCCGCAGGTGACGTCGAGCCGGTGACGGTCGCCCTGGAGCACGCCGCCGCCGGTGGACATCACCATCACGTACGGCAGGTCGGGCCGGGCCGGGTCGTAGTAGTGCGGCCGCATGATCTGCAGCGGCGCCTTCTGGAAGTGGCCGGTCAGCTCGGTGCGCCCGCCCCGCCGCTCGAACGCCAGCTCCAGCACGCCGACCTTGCCGGGGCTGCCGACCGGCAGGGTGTCGGGCACGCCGGCGTGCCGGGCCACGTCCGCCGGGACCGAGTCGATCGTGTAGTGGCCGGCGGCCAGCCGGTCTACCGGGCCGGCGAGCACGCCGGCGCCCCGCTGAGGACGAAGTCGGCCACCTCGGTCACACCGGTGCCGCGCAGGGCGTCGGTGAGCACGACCGGCCGCCCGTCGCGGACCCGGTCGGCGTCGCGCGCCATGACCTCCAGGTCGGCCCGCACGTACGGCGCGATGTCGATCTTGTTGATGACCAGCAGGTCGGAGTCGGTGATGCCGGGGCCCCGCTTGCGCGGCATCTTGTCCCCCTCGCCGGTGTCCAGGACGAAGACGTAGACGTCGGCCAGGACGGGGCTGAAGGTGAGGGTCAGGTTGTCGCCGCCGCTCTCGAACAGCAGCGTGTCGATGTCGGGGAAGCGCTCCAGCAGCTCGGCCCCGGCGGCCAGGTTCATCGTCGGGTCGTCGCGCACGGCGGTGTGCGGGCAGGAGCCGGTCTCGACGCCCACGACCCGCTCGGGGGCCAGCACGCCGTCCAGGGTGCGCCGGACGTGCTGGGCGTCCTCCTGGGTGTAGATGTCGTTGGTGACGACGGCCACGCTGCGTCCCCGGTCGAGCAGCACGGGCACCAACGCCTCGATGAGGGCGGTCTTGCCGGAGCCGACCGGGCCGCCGACGCCGATCTTGAAGACGCGGTCCATGGCGGTGCCCGCGGGCACGTTCACGGCGGGGTGCGGGTGCGGGTGGTGGTGATGCATCGGGACGCTTCCCTTCTCAGGTGGTGAACAGCCGGGCCTCGGCCCGTTCGTGGGCGGCGCTCATCGTGTCCGCGAGCGGCGTGGCGGCGTGCAGGTCCAGCGGGCCGCGGGCGGCCAGGGCCTGTTCGGCGGCCCGCCCGATCGCGCCGGCCGCGCCGTACAGGGTGGCCTGGGCCTGGCGGAAGTCCAGCAGGCGCAGCCGTACGGCGGCGCTGACCCAGCTCGCGGCGAACGCGTACAGGTCGCCGGTCACCGCGTCGGCCTCCCGGACGCCCAGCCCGGCGTGGGCCGTGCCCAGCACGACGGCGTGGTTGCCCGGCGTGACCCTGGCCTCCACCAGCTCCGACAGGCGGGCCAGCGCCGGCGTCGCGAAGACCAGGGCGGCCGTGCGCAGGACCTGGTTGCCGGTCCTGGTGGCGGCGGCCCGGATCTCCCGGCCGAGCTTGACGGCGTGCAGCCGCCGGTCCACCTCGGTCACCGCGTCCCAGTCACCGGCCGTCACCGCCCGGTGGGTCAGGACCAGGGCGGTGGCGTCGCCCGGCCCTGCCGCGTGCAGCAGCAGGTCCTCCAGCAGCGCGGCGACGTCCACCGGGCCGGCCTGCGCGTACGCCTCCAGCCCGTGCGAGAGCGTGTAGAGGCCGCCCGGGAAGGCCGAGTCGGTGAGCTGGAGCTGGGCGAGCAGGCTCATGCCAGGAAGAACAGGTGGTTCAGCGGCAGCTCGCGGGCCGGCGCGATGGTCGCGTGCTCGCCGTCCACCGTGACCTTGTACGTCTCGGGGTCCACGGTGATCCTCGGCAGCGCGTTGTTGCGGATCATGTGCCGCTTGTCCACCGTCCTGGTGTGGCGCACCTTGGCGATCAGCCGTTGCAGGCCGAGCCGCTCCGGCACCCCGGCGGCGATGGCGGCGTCCGGCAGGAACGTCACGTTGCTCTTGCGCTGCGCCATCCCCATCGCGCCGAACATCGGCCGGTAGTAGACCGGCTGCGGCGTGGGCAGCGACGCGTTCGGGTCGCCCATCTGCGACCAGTTGATCAGGCCGCCCTTGACCACCAGCGCCGGCTTGGCCGCGAACGACGTGAACGGCCACAGCACCACGTCGGCCAGCTTGCCGTCCTCCAGCGAGCCGACGTGCTCGGCGATGCCGGTCGTCCGGGCCGGGTTGATGGTCAGCTTGGCCAGGTAGCGCAGCACCCGCGCGTTGTCGTTGCGCTCGGAGTCCTCCGGCAGCCGGCCGCGCTGGTCCTTGCAGTGGTGGGCGGTCTGGAAGGCGCGGGTGAAGGTCTCCCCGATCCGGCCCATCGCCTGGGAGTCGGAGGAGAACATGCTGATCACGCCCATGTCCTGCAGCACGGTCTCGGCCGCGATGGTCTCCACCCGCACCCGGCTGTCGGCGAAGGAGACGTCCTCGGGGATGTCGTGGTTGAGGTGGTGGCAGACCATCACCATGTCCAGCAGTTCGTCGGCCGAGTTGATGGTGTACGGCAGCGTCGGGTTCGTCGAGGACGGCAGCGCGTTCGGCTCGCCGGCGATGCGGATCATGTCCGGCGCGTGACCGCCGCCCGCGCCCTCGGTGTGGAAGGTGTGGATCGCCCGGCCGTCGATGGCGCTGATCGTGTCCTCCAGGTAGCCGGCCTCGTTGAGGCTGTCGGCGTGCAGCGCCACCTGGACGTCGTACTCGTCGGCGATGCGCAGCGCGCAGTCCACCACCGCCGGGGTGGAGCCCCAGTCCTCGTGCACCTTCAGCGCGCACGCCCCGGCCTCGATCTGCTCGGCCAGCGCGGCCGGCAGGCTGGCGTTGCCCTTGGCCATGATGCCGATGTTGACCGGCAGCGCCTCGACGGCCTGCAACATACGGCCGATGTTCCACGGGCCGGGCGTGCAGGTGGTGCCGCGGGTGCCGTCGGTGGGGCCGGTGCCGCCGCCGATCAGCGTCGTGACGCCGTTGGTGAGCGCGGCCTCGGCCTGCTGCGGCGCGATCAGGTGCACGTGCGGGTCGATCGCCCCCGGCGTGGCGATCATGTTCTCGCCCGCCAGCACCTCCGTCCCGGCGCCGATCACCAGCCGGCGGTCCACGCCGTTCTGGGTGTGCGGGTTGCCCGCCTTGCCGATCCCGACGATCCGCCCGTCCTTGATGCCGATGTCGCCCTTGACGACGCCGAGCACCGGGTCCAGCACGACCGCGTTGGTGATCACCAGGTCGAGCGCGATCGTGGCGTTCTGGGAGCCGGGGTCGGCCGCCATGCCGTCGCGGGCGGTCTTGCCGCCGCCGTAGACGGCCTCGTCGCCGTAGAAGCCGGCCGTGTGGTCCTTCTCGATCTCGATCACCAGGTTGGTGTCGGCCAGCCGGACCCGGTCGCCCACGGTCGGGCCGAACATGGCGACGTACTGCTTGCGGTTCATGGTGCTCATCGGCTCAGGCCTTCTTCTTCCTGGCGGCCGGCTTCTTGGCCGCCGGTTCCTTGGCGGCGGGTTCCTTGGGGGCGGCCTTCTTGGCGGGCGCCTTGCGCGCCGGAGGCTCCTCGCCCGGCGCGCGGACCGTGGCCCCCGGCTCCGGCTGGTCGGCGTACCCGAGCTCGGCCAGGCGGCGCAGGGCGCGGGTGCGGCTGTCCCTGGCCCGCAGGCCGCCGTCCACCAGGCCGGCGAAGCCGACGACGCGCATGCCGCCGGCGAACTCGACCAGGGTGACCTGGTGGGTGTCGCCCGGCTCGATGCGTACGGCGGTGCCGGCCGGGATGTCGAGATGCATGCCGTACGCCTTCTCGCGGTCGAAGCTGAGCGCCCGGTTCGCCTCGAAGAAGTGGAAGTGCGAGCCGACCTGGATGGCCCGGTCGCCGGTGTTGCGCACGGTCAGGGTGACCGTGGCGCGACCGGCGTTGATCTCGATCGGCTCGTCCCCGTACATGATCCGGTCCGTGTCCGTCATGGCGAACCGCTCCTTTCTGGTCGCGGCGGTGTCAGCCGCCGATGGGGTCGTGGCAGGAAACGAGCTTGGAGCCGTCCTTGAACGACGCCTCGACCTGCATCAGCTTGAGCATTTCGCGCACCCCGGGCATGACGTCCCCGGCGCCGAGCACCTGCTTGCCGAGCTCCATGCACTCGGCCACCGTCCTGCCGTCCCTGGCGGCCTCCAGGACCGCGACGCTGATCAGCGCCACCGCCTCGCTGTAGTTCAGCTTCACGCCGCGCTCGCGGCGCTTGGCGGCCAGGTCGGCGACGACATAGATCAGCAGCTTGTCGATCTCGCGCGGTGCGAGGTTCATGAGCTCTCCTTAGGTGGAAGCGCGCCGGACGCCGGAGAACGCCGGGACCGCCGCCAGGAAGGTCCAGGTGACCAGGACGAACGGCCAGGTCAGGGTGTGCCCGCCGACCGGCGCGAACAGGTGGCCGACGAACGCCGTCAGCACGGTCGCCGACACCACGCCGGCCAGGGCGTACAGCAGGCCGAGGACGGTCGGCACGACGAACGCGCAGCACAGCGCGATGCCGGTGAGCACCGCGTTGTAGCCGTACAGGCCGGCGCCGATGTCGGCCGCGGGCGCGCCGAGCAGCACGGCCACCAGGATCCCGACGGCGCTGGCGGCCAGCGCCGCCCCCGCCACCCGCCACCCGGCGAACGCCAGGCCGATCAGGAAGATCAGGCCGACGTACCACTTGCCCTGGAAGAACACCTGGCCGACGCCGTTCAGCAGCCCCTGCCACAGTTCGGAGAACGTCACCGTGGTCCCCGGGGACGTCGCCGACGGCGGCGCCGCCAGGACGTGCCGGCGCCAGACCCGCTCGTAGGCCGGGCCGCCGACCACCATGATCGTGGCCACCGCGCAGAACGGCGCCGTGAGCCCCGGCAGGTCGTGCGGCCCGAGCAGCGTCCTGAGCGCCGACGTCAGGACGCTGCCCATGATCGCGCCGACGACGACCAGCAGCAGCGTGATCCACCGGGCCTGGAAGTACAGCACCAGCGCGACGCCGATCAGCGTGCCGTTGAACCCTTCGAGCCCCGCGGTCACGCTCTCCCTGGCCGCGCCGAGGAACCAGGCCGTGAGCGTGCCCACGGCGGCGCCGACCAGGCCGAACAGCGCGAAGCGCCAGCCGGCGGCGAGCAGCGCGACGACGAAGCAGATCGCGGTCCCCAGGTTGTTCTGCAGGTCCACCTGGCTGACGCCGCGGAGCGTGGCGAGCGGCAGGTCGGGCATCTCGGCGCGCATGTCCGCCTGCCTCTCTCGCCGGTACCGGGGTCGACGAGCGGCAACATTCCCCTGCGGGCGGCGGGCCACGCGGCGGCGGCGGTCGGATGGACATTCTTTGCGAAAGCCGTCGAGGACTAAGAGCGCCTCAACAATGCACATGCCCGGCAAAGGCGCTTTACCAGGGAGTTTTGCCTCCGGTTCCCCCGATCATCTCTGTCTGGGGACAGGAAGGGAGGCCGAACGATGCCGCCAGGGCTCAACACCGGCGATTCGGCCTGGGTGCTCGTGAGCGCCGCCATGGTGCTGCTCATGACGCCCGGACTGGCCTTCTTCTACGGCGGCATGGTCCGCGCCCAGAACGTGCTCAGCATGCTGTTCATGAGCTTCGTCTCGATCGCCCTGGTCACGATCCTGTGGTTCGGCTACGGCTACGGGCTGGTCTTCGGCCCCGACGTCGGCGGCGCCGGCGTGATCGGCTTCGGCGACCTGCGCTTCGCCGACATCACGCCCACGATGCTGCACGGCCGCGTCCCCACCTACGCCTTCGCGCTGTTCCAGCTCACCTTCGCCATCATCACGGTGGCCCTGATCAGCGGCTCGGTCGCCGGCCGGACCCGGCTCGGGCCGTGGATCGTGTTCTCCGTCGTCTGGGTGACGCTGGTGTACTTCCCGATCGCGCACTGGGTGTTCGACCGGCAGGGCTGGATCAGCCGGTGGGGCGTGCTCGACTTCGCCGGCGGCCTGGTGGTCGAGCTGAACTCCGGCATGGCCGGCCTGGCCCTGGCCCTCGCGCTCGGCCCCGGCGTGCGTTTCCGCAGGAAGGAGCCGCCCCGGCCGAGCAACATCCCGTTCGTCATGCTCGGCCTGGGCCTGCTGTGGTTCGGCTGGTTCGGCTTCAACGCCGGCTCGGCCATGGCCGACGGCGGCATCGCGGTCAACGCCTTCCTGACCACCATGATCGCCGGGGCCGCCGGGATGCTGACCTGGCTCGTCCTGGAGTGGTCGCGGTACCGGCACTTCACCCGGCTCGGCTCGGCCACCGGCGCGCTGGCCGGGCTGGTGGCCATCACGCCCGCCTGCGCCTTCGTCAACGCCGAGGGCGCCCTGGTCATCGGCATCGTGGCCGCCGTCGTGGTGTCGTACGCGGTCACCTGGAAGCTCGTCCTCGGCTACGACGACACCCTCGACGTCGTCGGCGTGCACGGCGCGGGCGGCATCGTCGGCACGGCCCTCATCGGCCTGCTCGCGACCGGCGTCAGCGCCACCAGGACCAAGGGCCTGCTGTACGGCGGCCCGATCGAGGTGCTGCTCAAGCAGCTCGCCGCGATCATCGTCGTCGGCCTCTACTCCTTCGTCGTCACCTACCTCATCGGCCGCGTCGTGGACCGGCTCTGCCGGATGCGCGAGACCGAGGCCGAGCAGCTCGCCGGCACCGACGCCCAGCTCGGGACGGAGGACTGATGGCCGCCACCCGCCATCCGGCCCGCGCGCTCGTCCTGATCGGGGTGGGCGGCGGCGTCGGCGCGGTCGCCCGTCACCTGCTCACCCAGACTCTGATGGGCGCCGACCACCCGCTGCCCTGGCCCACGCTGGTGGTCAACGTCCTCGGCTGCCTGCTGCTGGGCCTGCTCACCGGCGAGCTGACCCGCCACCCGCTGCACCGCATGCCGGTCAAGGCGCTGCTCGGCACCGGCTTCCTGGGCGGCTTCACCACCTTCTCGCACCTGGTGGACGGCGTCCGCGAGCTCACCGTCGGCGGCGCGGCCGGCTGGGCGGTGCTCTACCTCGTGCTCAGCGTCGTCCTGGGCCTGCTGGCCGTGTGGGCGGGCCTGCGGCTGGGCGGCCGTCGATGATCCTCGCCCTGGTCGTCTTCGTCGGCGGCCTGATCGGCGCGCCGGCCCGCTACCTCGTGGACGCCGGCGTCACCCGGGCGGCCGGCAAGGCGATGCCCTGGGGCACGCTGGCCGTCAACGTCATCGGCTCGGCCGTGCTCGGCGTCCTGATGGGCGTCGCCTCCCGCGGCGCCCTGCCGCCGGCCGTGTTGTCGCTGGTCGGCACCGGGTTCTGCGGCGCGCTCACCACGTTCAGCACCTTCAGCGCCGACACCTGGAAGATGCTGGCCGCCGGGTCCACCGGCCGGGCGCTGGCCAACATCGCCATGAACCTGGTGCTCGGCCTGGCCGTCGTCAGCCTCGGCTACCTGCTCGGCAGGGCGATCGCCGGCTGACCGGAAGGAGGCGGGAACGCCCATGACCACCGCCTCCCCGTGGGAGCGGGCCAAGCGGGCCCTGGTCGGCCGGCCGCTGCGCACCAAGCACCTGGAACGTCAGCTCCTGCCCAAGCGGCTGGCGCTGCCGGTCTTCTGCAGCGACCCGATCTCGTCGGTGGCGTACGCGACCGAGCAGATCATCATGGCCCTCACCCTGGGCGGCCTCGCCCTGCTGCACGTGACCGGCTGGATCGCCCTGGCCATCGTGGCCATGCTGGTGATCATCATCGTGTCCTACCGGCAGACCTGCTACGCCTACCCGGGCGGCGGCGGCGCGTACGTCGTCAGCCGGGAGAACCTGGGCGTCAACGCCAGCCTGGTCGCCGCCAGCGCGCTGCTGGTCGACTACGTGCTGACCGTCGCCGTCTCCGTCGCCGCCGGGGTGGACGCCATCACCTCCTACGCGCCCGGCCTGGACCGCTGGTCGGCGCCGCTGAGCGTGGCCTGCGTCGCGCTGCTCACCCTGGTCAACCTGCGCGGCACCCGCGAGTCCGGCCGCGGGTTCGCGGTGCCCACCTACGCCTTCATCGCCGCGGTCTACCTGATGTTCCTGGTCGCCGCCTGGCGGCTGCTGACCGGCGAGCATCCCCGGGCGGTCAGCAGCGGCTTCACCATCGAGCCGCTCTACCAGCCCGTCGGCTTCGTCGCCGTCTTCCTGGTGCTGCGCGCGTTCGCCTCCGGCTGCACGGCGCTGACCGGGGTGGAGGCGGTCAGCAACGGCGTGCCCGCCTTCCGCCGGCCCAAGAGCAGGAACGCGGCGAACACCCTGGCGATCATGGGCGTGCTGTCGGTCACCATGTTCTCCGGCATCACCGTGCTGGCCCTGCTCACCCACGTCCGGATGACCGACCCCGACCACCCCGGCCGGCTCGCCGGGATGCCCGCCGGGTACGTCGAGCCCACCGCCCTGGCCCAGATCGGCGACGCCGTACTCGGCCGCGGCGTCCTGTACGCCTTCCTCCAGGCCAGCACCGCGGCGATCCTGATCATGGCGGCCAACACCGCCTACAACGGCTTCCCCATGCTGGCCTCGATCCTGTCCGCCGACTCCTACCTGTCCAACCAGCTGCACAAGCGCGGCGACCGGCTGGTCTTCAGCAACGGCATCCTGCTGCTTGCGACGGCCGCGGCCGTGCTGCTCGTCGTCTTCGACGCCAACAGCTCCCGGCTCATCCAGCTCTACATCATCGGCGTCTTCATCTCCTTCACGCTGAGCCAGGCCGGCATGGTGCGGCACTGGCAGCGGACCGGCCCGCGCTCGCCCGGCGTGCGGCGGCGCCAGGCCGTCAACGCGACCGGCGCGACGGTGACCGCCGCCGTCCTGGTGATCGTGCTGGTCACCAAGTTCGCGAACGGCGCCTGGCTGGTCTGCCTGGCCATCCCGGGGCTGTTCGCGCTCATGAAGGGCATCAGGCGGCACTACGACCAGGTACGGGCGGCCACCACGCCGGACACGCCCGTCGAGCTGCCGGGCGGCGCCCACGCCATGGTGCTGGTCTCCCGGCTGGGCAGCCCCGCGCTCCAGGCGGTCGCCTACGCCGCGGCCACCCGCCCGGCCGGGCTGGAGGCCGTGCACGTGTGCACCGACGAGGAGGCGACCCGCGAGCTGCGCGAGGGGTGGGAGCACTACGCGCCCTCCTCCGTGCCGCTGAGGATGATCGAGGCGCCCTACCGGACCGCCGTGGGCCCGATCCTGCGGCACGTACGCGACTGGCTGGCCCTGCACCCCGACCAGATCGTGACCGTCTACATCGTCGACTACGTCACCGGCCGCTGGTGGGAGCCGGCCCTGCACAACCGGCTGACCGCCCGGCTGCGGGACCGGCTGCTGCTGCTCCCCGGGGTCATGGTCACCCTGGTGCCCTACCGGCTGGCCTCGGGCGAGGGCCGGGCCGAGCGCCCGCCGCGGCTGCCCACGCGCCTGGCCGTCCTGGCCCAGGCGCCGGACGGCGGCGACGACCCCGCGCAGGCGGCTACGCCGCGGCCCTGACGACGTGCATGAGCTCGGCCAGGACCTCGGTGTTGAGCTGGTAGGCCAGCCGCACCTCGCCGATGATCCGCTGCCGCTCGCGCTCGTCGAGCTCCGCGCCGAGGGCGTCGAGCCGGGCCCGGTACTCGGTCTTGAACCGCGGCAGGCTGCCCACCTCGTCGAAGATGTAGAAGTCGACGCCGCCGCCGGCCCGGTAGCCGAAGATCTTCTGCAGTTCCATGCGGATGAACTGGCCGCCCGACAGGTCGCCGAGGTAGCGGGTGTAGTGATGGGCGACGTAGCCGCCTGGCCAGTCGGTCATCTGGTGGATGCGGGCCTGGAGGGTCCGGGTGGCCTTGGAGGGGGCCACGCGCTCGCGCCAGGCGGGGCCGTAGATGGTGGCCAGGTCGCGTTCCAGGGCGGGCTCGCGGTACAGCTCGGGGAAGACGAAGCGGCCGGCGACCGGGTGGGCGGCCAGCTCCTTGGAGACGCCGTCGAGGGCGAGGTAGGCGAAGTAGTGCTGGGCGACCATCTCGCCGTACTCGTGCTCGGTCAACCGGCCGCTCATCAGCTCGGCGAGGTAGCCCTCGGACTCGGCCGACTCGTGGTCGCCCCAGGTGGCGGCCCTCAAGGTCTCGGAGAACGACGTCGTCACAGCACTTCCCCAACTCGCGCAAATGTTTCTGACACAGTGTCACAACCCTCGGAGGCTCCGTCAAGGTGATGGCGACAGCATGTCAGCAAAACTCGCCTCCGCCGTTCATCTACCCAGGAAGGCGGGGCTCAAGGGGGCATGCCTGGCGGAGCCGCCCATCGCGCACAGTGGCGGGCGTCAAACGGTCCGCTACCTGGAAAAATCGCTCTAACATACGGTGACACCGTCACTCGCTAGCCAACCCAGGAGTGATCCTTGACCGTCCAAGCCGACGTCGCCAGGCGACGCATCGAAGAGCTGCTCCGTGAGCACGAGGAGCAGATCCTCACCCGCTGGGTGCAGCTCGCCAAGGCCCCGTCGGGAGAGCTCCTCGACATTTACCGGGCCCTGCGGTCCGCGCTCGATCAGGGGATGGGAGACCTCGCCGACGTCCGGGGCCTGCTCGCCGAGCTCTCCCGCACCCGCGCCCGCGCGGGCCACGCGCCCGCCGACACCGCCCGCGCCGTCTTCGGTCTCAAGGAGGCCCTGTACGAGGTCGTCGAGTCCGACGGCGAGCCCGAGGCCCTGCGCGGCTTCATCTGGTTCTCCCGGCTCATCGACGACCTCGGCCTGCTCACCTTCGAGACCTTCTCCGACGCCCGCGAGAAGATCATCCTGGACCAGGCCGAGCAGCTGCTCGAACTGTCCACCCCGGTGGTCAAGCTCTGGGAGGGCATCGTCGCCGTGCCGCTGATCGGCACCCTCGACTCCGCCAGGACCCAGGTCGTGATGGAGAAGCTGCTGCAGACCCTGGTCGACACCGGCGCCGAGCACGCTGTGATCGACATCACCGGCGTGCCTGCCGTGGACACCCAGGTGGCCCAGCACCTCCTCAAGACCGTGGTGGCCGCCAGGCTGATGGGCGCCGAATGCGTCATCTCCGGCATCCGCCCGCAGATCGCGCACACCATCGTCACGCTCGGCATCGAGTTCGGCGACATCGTCACCAAGGCGTCGCTGGCCGACGCCCTCGCCCACGCCTTCAAGCGCAGCGGCGTGCAGGTGACGCAGTCGAAGCACGCCCGCATCGCCGTCCGGGCGGAGGGCGCCTGATGGACCGGGTGCCCGTACTCAAGCTCGGCGACATCCTGATCGTCTCCATCCAGATCGACCTGGAGGACCAGAGCGTGCTGGCCCTCCAGGAGGACCTGGCCGAGCGGGTCGTCGCCACCGGGGCCAGAGGCGTGATCATCGACATCACCGCGGTCGAGATCGTGGACTCCTTCATCGGCCGCATGCTGGCCACCATCGCCACCATGTGCCGCATGCTGGACGCCCAGACCGTGGTCGTCGGCATGCGTCCCGCGGTGGCGATCACCCTGGTCGAGCTCGGCCTGTCGCTGGGCGGCGTGCGCACGGCACTGAACCTGGAGAAGGGAGTGGCGCTCCTCGACCACGTCAGGGGCGCCGCCACGTGACCGAGACGATGACGATCGCGGGCAGCGCGGACGTCGTGATGGTCCGGCAGATCGTGCGGACCCTCGCGATCGAGGCCGGGCTATCCCTCGTGGACCAGACCAAGATCGTCACGGCGGCCAGTGAGCTGGCCCGCAACGCGCTCGTCTACGCCGGCGGCGGTGACGTGCGCATCGACCTCGTCGACAACGGCAGGAAACGGGGCCTGAAGCTGGTCTTCAGCGACGAGGGCCCCGGCATCCCCGACCTGGACAAGGCGCTCACCGACGGGTTCACCACCGGTGGCGGCATGGGCCTCGGCCTCGGCGGCTCCCGCCGGCTGGTCGACGAGTTCGACCTGATCTCCGCCCCCGGGAAGGGCACGACCGTGACGGTGACCAAGTGGGCGAGGTGAACCCGGCCTGGGTGCGCGCCGAGGACCCGAGTGCCGTCGGCGCCGTCCGGCGGCGGGCGGTCGAGCTGGCCGAGGCGGCCGGCTTCGACACCACCCGCACCGGGCAGACGGCCGTGGCCGTCAGCGAGGCCGTCTCCAACCTGGTCAAGCACGCCGTGGAGGGCGTCGTCCTGGTACGGCCGCACCCCGAGGCCCCGGCCGGCGTGGAACTCGTCGCGGTGGACAAGGGCCCCGGCATGGCCGACGTGGCCCGCGCCCTGCGCGACGGCTACTCCACCTCCGGCACGCTCGGCATCGGCATGGGGGCCATAGCCCGCATCGCCACCGGATACGACGTTCACTCGGTGCCCGGCATGGGCACTGTGCTCGTCATGCATTTCACCGCCGAGGGCACGCCCGGCCCTCCGCTGCGCGCCAGCGGCCTGACCCGGCCGATCGGCGACGAGGTGAGCTGCGGTGACGGCTACGCCATCGCCGAGAACGGCGAGAGCACCACGGTGCTGCTGTGCGACGGCCTCGGCCACGGCCACATCGCCGCCATCGCCGCGCAGACCGCCGTCGAGCTGTTCGCGCAGGTCCAGGACCAGGAGCCGCTGTCGATCCTGGAACACCTGCACCGCGGGCTGAGCGGGACCCGCGGCGGCGCCGTCGCGGTCGCCCGGGTCGGCCGGGACACCGTCACCTACGCCGGGCTGGGCAACGTCTCCGGCTGGGTCGCCGACGCCGGCGGCCGGCAGGGCATGATCTCGCTGCCCGGCATCGCCGGTCACCAGGGACGCACGCTCCGCCAGTACGAGTACAAGATCCCCCCGTACGCCACCGTCGTGATGCACTCCGACGGCCTGACCGACCGATGGGACCCCGGGAACGTGCCGGGGCTGTTCGCGCGCACCCCCGCGGTCATCGCCGCGGGCCTGCTGCGCGAGGCGGGCAGCAGGCGTGACGACGCCTGCGTGGTGACGGTGAGGCCCGGCAATGGCGGCGACTGAGCTCGTCAGGGTCAGGCTCGAGACCGACCAGGACGTCTTCGTCCTGCGCCGCCTCGGCCGGGCCGCGGCCGAGCTGGTCGGGCTGGAGTCCCAGGACCAGATCCGGGTCGCCACCGCCCTCAGCGAGGTGGGCAGGGAGGCCTTCGGCAAGGGCGCCGCCGCCATGATCACCCTCGGCCGCGACGTGCTCGCGATCACCATCCGTCACACCAGGCCATCCGGTTTGGACCGCTCCGAAGGCGTGACGCTGGCCGGCCGGCTCGTCGACGACATCGCCCTCGGCGACGGCCACGTCACGCTCACCAAGCGGCTGCGGCCACGGGCGACCGCCCTCCCGCTGGAGGCCATCCGCGCCGACCTCGCCAAGCTGGCGCCGATCAGCGCGCTGGAGGAGCTGCGCGAGCAGAACAGGGAGCTGGCCGAGACCCTGGAGGACGTGCTGCGGCTCAACTCCGAGCTGCAGGAGACCAACACCGGCGTGCTGGCCATGTACAACCAGCTCTCGGCCGAGCTGGAGGAGACCAACAGGGGAGTCGTCGCCCTGTACGCCGAGCTGGACGAGAAGTCCGCCCAGCTCCGCGAGACCATCGACGCGCGCAACCGGTTCTGGGCCACCGTCAGCCACGAGCTGCGCACCCCGCTGAACTCCGTCATCGGCCTGGTCCGGCTGCTGACCGGCCAGGGCGGCGAGCCGCTGACCGAGGAGCAGGCCCACCAGATCGGGCTGATCGGCGACTCGGCGCAGACGCTGCTCGAACTCGTCAGCGAGCTGCTCGACATGGCCAAGGCCGAGTCCGGCCGCCTGGACCCGCAGCCCACGCTGGTCAACCTGGCGCGGATGGCCGGGCAGCTGCACGTCACGATGCGGCCGACCAGCGAGCGCGCCGGCGTGACGCTGAGCCACGAGATCACGCCGGAGGCCACCGAGCTGTACGCCGACGAGAGCATGCTGATCAGAATTCTGCGCAATTTGCTCTCGAACGCGCTCAAATTCACTCAAAGCGGGCAGGTAGTGCTGGCCGCGCATGCCGACGAAGCCAAGAGCGAGATCGTCATCACGGTCACGGACACCGGCATCGGCATCTCGGAGGAACACTTGAGGCGCGTGTTCGAGGACTTCTACCAGGTTCCCGGCTCGCTGCAGGTCAGGGCCAGGGGCACCGGCCTCGGCCTGCCGTACGCGCGCAGGCTCACCGAGGCCCTGGGCGGCACGCTGGATCTCACCAGCACGCCGGGCGAGGGCACCACCGCCACCCTGCGGCTGCCGCACCAGAGCGGCACGCCCGAGGTCCAGCGCGTGCTGATCGCCGACGACGACGAGGTCTTCCGCGCCAGCGCCCGCCGCATGCTCTACGGCTTCACCGTGCACGTGGACGAGGCCGCCGACGGCGCCGCCGCGCTGGAGGTCATGGCCGCCTCCCCGCCCGACGTCATCCTGGTCGACCTGCTCATGCCCCGCGTGGACGGCCACGTGCTGCTGCACCAGATGGCCGAGGACGAGCGGCTGAGCGACATCCCGGTCGTCATCGTGACCATCGCTCCGCAACACGCTCCCGGCAACCGGCCGGTACTGTCCAAGCACGGGCTGCGCAGGGAACAACTCCTGCAGGCCATCCGCAGCGCCCGCCAGGGCGAGAACGGCGGTGCTGGAGAGGACCAGAATGCCTGAGTCCGCACGCGTGCTGGTGGTGGACGACACCCCCACCAAGCGCTACATCCTGTCGAGCTGGCTACGACGGTCGGGCCACCAGGTGCTGGAGGCCAGGGGCGGCGAGGAGGCCCTCGGCCTGCTCGCCGCCAACCAGGTCGACCTGGTCGTCCTCGACGTCCGACTGCCCGACATCGGCGGCTACGAGGTCTGCGAGCTGATCAAGGCCAACCCGGCCACCGCCTCCATCCCCGTCATCCAGGTGTCGGCCAACGCGATCACCCCAGCCGACCGCACCGAGGGGCTGGAACGCGGCGCCGACGCCTACCTGAGCGAGCCCATCGAGCCCACCGAGTTCGCCGCGACCGTCGAGGCCATGCTGCGCTACTACCGGGCACGCTGGCGGGCCGAGCTGATGGCCGAGCGCCTGGCCAAGCTCGCCGAGGTGACGTTGCGGATGAACGAGGCCGAGACGTTCGACGAGCTGCTGACCGTGGCCGTCGAGGGCACCGCCGAGGTGCTCGGCCGCTACAGCGGCACGCTCGCCATGCTGCCCGACGGGCGGGTCCGGCGCTTCCGCGCCCGTCCCGGCGAGCCGGCCAGTGTCCAGCCCGCCGCCCCCGACGTGCTGGAACGCCTGTCCGAGCGGACGCTGAAGGACGCCACCAGGGCCCGGGTGTTCACCCTGGCCACCAGCGAGTGGGAGGGCCTGCTGCCCGACGTGCGCGCCGAGGACTCCACCACCGGCGTGCTCTGCCGCACCAAGAACTCGCCGTCGCCGGTCTACCTGGGCGTCGAGGCCGTCTCGCCGCTCGACGCCGACGAGGTGAACCTGCTGCGCCAGCTCGGCCAGGAGCTGGCCCTGGCGCTGGGCGCGCTGCGCGCCTACACCGAGGAGCACGACATCGCGCTGACCCTGCAGCGCAGCCTGCTGCCCAGCCGCATCCCCGAGGTGCCGGGCCTGCAGGTCGCGCTGCGCTACCAGCCCGCCGTGGACAACGTCGAGGTCGGCGGCGACTTCTACGAGGTGCTGCAGGTCGACGGACGCGTGCTGGTCGCCGTCGGCGACGTGGAGGGCCACTCCCTGCACGCCGCGACCGTCATGGCCGAGGTGCGCCACGCCCTGCGCGCCTCGCTCATCGCCCAGGTCGACCTGAGCGCCTCCCTCGACCTGCTCAACCAGATGATGCGGCGCTACCACCGGGGCCTGACCGCCACCGTGTGCCTGATGCTCATCGACCCGGCCACCGGCGAGATCGAGCTGGCCAACGCCGGGCACATGCCGCCGCTGTTCGCCGGGCCCGGCAGCTCGTACCACACGCTGGGCAACCTGCTGCTCGGCGCGGTGCCCGAGCGGTACCAGGTGGACCGGCTCAAGCTGCCGCCCGGCGGCACGATGATGCTGTTCACCGACGGCCTGCTGGAGGACCGGCACATCCTGCTCGACGACAGCATGGAGAAGGCCAGGCAGCTCGCCGAGACCGTCGAGGACGACCTGGAGGAGTTCGCCGAGCGCATGCTGGCGGCGTTCGGGGCGCGCGAGGACGACGTGGCGCTCGTCGTCGTCCGCCGCACCCTCGACGCGGACTCCGCCGGCGCCTGAACGGCCGTACTTGGGCCTGAACCCCTCAGCGGGTGTACCGGTGCTTGGCTCCGGGCGGGAAGTACTCCGGGTCCCCGGCCTCGCGCAACCGGATGAACGGCATCTGCTGCGCCACCGGCACATAGTTCGCGAACTCGCTGTTCAGCCGCAGGAGCTGGGCCAGGATCGAGGCGCCCACCGCCTGGGCGACCTCGTCGGCGGGCTTCTCACCGGGCATCAGCTCCACCGTGACCGTCAGGTGCCGGTCGTGGTCGGCGTCCTCGGCCGCCTCCATCACGAACTTGCCCGTCACCGACCCGCTGACCTCCGGCTGCTCCAGCCCCACCGCGATGTTCTCCGGGTAGACGTTCGCGCCGTAGTACGACAGCGTGAAATGGCTGCGGCCGAACACGTAGACGAACGGATGCCGCGGGCCGGCGACGTCCGACCGGAAGCCGTGCCGCCCGGCGAACTCCAGCATGCGCTCGTACGGGATCACGCCGCCCTCGTCGGCGATGTGGTACCGGATCAGCGGCACGCCGTTGTCGCCGGAGAACAGCAGCGTGCCCTCGTGCTCCTCGAAGAAGCGCACCCGCGGGTCGTACTGCACCAGGGTCGGCAGCCGGGACTCCCCGAACAGCTCCCTGGCCGTGTCCGGGCGGCCGGACAGGAACCGGCGCAGCTCGACCGATAGCGGCGTCTCGTTGCCGAGCACCCCGGCGTCCGCGGTGCCGTACAGCGAGGCGATCCCGCGCACCGGGTCGGCGATCCCGGCCCGCTCGGCCACCAGCGTGCGCCACTCCTCGCTGAACACCTCGCCCGCCGTGACCAGCTTGACGTTCCAGTCGGCCCAGGGGAGCGGCTCGGTGTCGATGACGTTCTTCAGGAACGGCGGATAGCCCAGCAGGACCACCTGGTCGAAGTGCGGCGCCAGCTCCGGCAGCACCCGCGCGATCTCCCTGCGGTCGGTGCCCGGCGCGACGACGGTGATCGGGTAGCCGCGTTCGGCCAGGTGACGACAGCACTCGATGGTGAACAGGCCGCCCACCCAGGTGCCCAAAGCGAAACAGACCACGGCCAGCGTACGGCGTTCGCGGGCCCCGAAGGCGTCCCGGAAGACCTCCTCGAAGCGGGCGGCGATCACCCGCTCGTCCGCCACCGAGCGCGGCCAGAACGACGGCGTCCCCGTCGAGCCCGAGGACACGGCGATCATGTCCCCGATCACGCCGTCCCGGCAGAGGTCGGGGAGCGGGTGACGGCGGATGTAGGTGTCCTTGGACGTCATCGGCAGCCGGCTGAAGCGCTCCAGACTGGTGACACTCGCCGGCTCGACGCCGTGCTCGGCCAGGAACGAACGGTAGGCGGGCACGGTGGCGGCCACCTGATGGAAGAGCTCAAGGGGATCCATGGGGCACGCGCGGCCGACCGCCCGGAACCCTCGGCTCCCAACCAGCCCCCACGCCTCCTCCCTCCAAGAATCGATCGTCTCCAGCCCCCATGGTGACACCACCCCCACCCCCGCCACCCCTCCCCACGCAGCCCACCTCCACGCACCCCACCAACGCCCAACAAAACGCCCCGTCTCATGCACGAACTGCCCCGTCTCATGAGCGCACCAAACGCTCCGTCCCACCGCGCCCTACCCGCACCACCGCTGACGCTCCTGTCCTGCTGACATCCCTGCCCCGCTGGTGTTCCCAGTCCCGCTGTTGTCCCGTGGACTGCCTGGTGTCCCGTGTGGACTGCCTGGTGTCTCGTGCGGACTGCCTGGTGTCTCGTGCGGACTGCCTGGTGTCTCGTGCGGACGCCCTGGTGGCCCGTAGACCTGCCCCACCCGCTGGCGTCCCTGACCCCGCTGAGCCGCTGGCCGCGCCGTCTCCAACGCCTGCCGCCCCAACGCCTGCCGCCCCAACGCCTGCGGTCCCTAACGTCTGCGGTCGCCAACGTCTGCGGTCGCCAACGTCTGTCGCCCGACGCCTGCCGTTTCCAACGCCTGCGGTCCCTTACGCCTGCTGTTCCCGTGGGCGCCGTACCCATGGGCGCTTGCCGTGACTGCCGACCTGGTCTCCGCCGCACCGCCGTCCTTTTCGTCCAGGTGAGCGTGGCGTCCAGGTGCTTGCGGGCTCTCTGTGCCCTTCTGCTGGCGTCTCGATGCCGTCCCCGGGTTGCCGTCCCTCGCCGCCTGCCTGGTCGCTGCCGCGCCGTCGTACGCCCTGTGTGCGTGGGTGTGGTGTTCAGGCGTTTCCGGGGTTGTGCCCCTCGGCTACGTCGTCCCGTGGCGTCGCTCGTCCCGCGCTCCGCTGCGCTCGCCGTCCCCTGGGGCTGGTGACCCGGTCGCCGTCCTACCGTTGTATGCCCGTTCTCGTGAGCGCGGTGTCGCCAGGTCCCTCCGGCTCACTCCGCCTTCTCGGCTGCGTCAGCCCCGGGGGTATCCCTCGTCCCGCCGTCTCCCTCCGCCTGCGGACCGGGTCGCCGCTGTATCGCCGCTCGCCGTGCTCTTGGCGGCGCCGTCCCCGTACGTTGGGCTCTTGTGGTGGCGTGCTGTGGCGCTCGGTGCCGCCCCGGCCTCGTGTCCGGCCGTGTTCCAGCGCTGGGGGCCGCCGTACCCCGTGTTCGGGGGACGGGTTACTCGCCGGGGCGGACGAGGCCGGTTTCGTAGGCGAAGACGATGGCCTGGGCGCGGTCGCGCAGCCCCAGTTTGGTCAGCACGCGGCCCACATGGGTCTTGACCGTCTGCTCGGCCACGAACAGCTTCTGGGCGATCTCCTGGTTGGACATGGCCTGGGCGACCAGGATGAGCACCTCCGTCTCGCGTTCGGTCAGCTCCTCCGGACGCCTCCCCGACGGCGGACGGGGCCCGCCCAGCCGGGCGAACTCGTGGATCAGCCGCTTGGTGATGGCCGGCGCGATGAGCGCGTCGCCGGCGGCGACCACGCGGACGGCCTCGGCGAGCTGGGCCGCCGAGGCGTCCTTGAGCAGGAACCCGCTGGCCCCCGCCCGGAGCGCCTCGTAGACGTAGTCGTCGAGGTCGAACGTGGTCAGGATGAGCACCTTCGACGCCGGGCACGCCGCCAGCACCTCCCGGGTCGCCTCCAGCCCGTTCATGACCGGCATGCGCACGTCCATCAGCACCACGTCGGGACTCAGCGCGACGGCCCGCGTCACGGCCTCACGGCCGTCGGCCGCCTCGCCCACGACCTCGATGTCCGGCTGGCCGCTCAGGAACACGGTGAACCCCGTGCGGACCATCCCCTGGTCGTCGGCGATCAGCACGCGGATCACGCGGCGCCCTCCCTCTCCTCGACCGGCAGCCCTACGGCCGGCCCGCTTGACGACTCGACCGGCGGTTCCGTCGGCAACGCGGCGCTCACCTGGTAACCGCCGCCGCGCGTGGGCCCGGCGTCGAGCGTGCCGCCCAGCAGCGCCGCGCGTTCCCGCATGCCCACCAGCCCCTGGCCCGCGCCGGGCGCCGCCGCGGGGGAGCGGCCGGGACCGTTGGCGACGCGCAGGCGCAGCGTGCCGGCATCGGCGGTGATCTCCACGGTGACCCTCGACCCCGGCGCGTGCCGCATCGCGTTGCTGAGCGACTCCTGCACGATCCGGTACGCCGACAACCCCACCGCGGGCGACAGCCGCCCGATCGGCCGCCGCCGGTCGACCGCCACGGTCAGCCCCGCGTTGCGGGCGTTGGCCACCAGCTCCTCCAGCCGGTCGAGGCCGGGCTGCGGCGCGGTGTCGGTGCGGCCCTCGGGGTCGCGCAGCACGCCGAGGACCTGGCGCAGCTCGTTGATGGCCTCCAGGGACAACGCGCGGATCTCGGCCAGCCCCGCCTCCAGCTGGGACGCGTCGCCCGCGGCCCTGAGCGGCACGGCCTCGGCCTGGATGGCGATCACCGACATGTGGTGGGCCACCACGTCGTGCAGCTCGCGGGCGATGCGGGCGCGCTCCTCCAGCACCGCCTGCGCGCCCTCGGCCTGGCGGGTGCGCCGCTCCTCCTCGATGAGCAGGGCCGTGGCGTTGCGCCGGGCGCGCACGTTGTAGCCGAACAGCAGGACGACCACGGCCACGCCGGCCACCACCGGCGTCGAGTCGACGTCGACGGCCAGGCACAACAGGACGGTGAGGATCCCGGCCCCCACCGTGATCCGCCGCTCGCAGCGCACGCCTACGGAATAGAGCGCCAGCAGGTACGCCACCCCCACCGCGACCGGGTAGGGCGCGTAGCCCTCGTCCCGCCCGATCGTGAGGCTGGCGCAGACGGCGACGGGGGTCAGCACGGCCGCCGCCCGCCAGGCCGCCAGCGGCCACCGGTTGCGCAGCACCACGGGCAGGCCGGCGGCCAGGCCCGCGAGGACGACGGCGCCGCCCCAGAGCGGCGCGGGATCGCCGGGCGTGGCGGCCGCCTGCACGTTCCACTCCAGGGTCGTGGACAGCGTCACGCCGAACAGCTCCACGGCCAGCAGGAGCTCGGCGATCTGCAACAGGCT
This sequence comes from Nonomuraea sp. NPDC049758, assembly GCF_040674635.1. Taxonomy (NCBI): domain Bacteria; kingdom Bacillati; phylum Actinomycetota; class Actinomycetes; order Streptosporangiales; family Streptosporangiaceae; genus Nonomuraea; species Nonomuraea sp. NPDC049758. The sequence continues at coordinate 166,867 of NZ_JBFAMZ010000007.1, read as the reverse complement.
GTACGTCTTCACCGGGACCAGCGGCGCCAGCCATCGGGGCACCGGCATCCGCAGCCACCGGGAACGCGGCCGGGACGGGGGATCGGCGCTGCCCGTCAGCAACGCGAGCGTGAAGGGCCGCAGCACGGCCAGCAAGGCCCGCCACAGCGCCACGGCGAACCGCCCGGCCGGCCCTCCGGACGACTCCGGAGGGCCGGTGCGCGCGTCGCCCTGGGAGGCGAGGGGCGCGGAGCGCCGGGCACGGTGATTCACCTGGTCAAGAATACGGAAAAGCGGGCGGCCGAACGTCAGACCAAGGTCTGATCCTGACGTCACCCTCAGGTATCACTTACAACATTACGATCGCCGTGAGCGAACATCGGCAAGGTTGGGAACAACAGCGCGCTCCAATGAATTGAGTCGGTATAACTCAACCCTTTGGAGTTCGCATGAGTGAGAGCTTGATCCTCCCGGTCCTGCCGCTCGACGACGAGGTCGTCCTGCCGGGCATGGTGGTTCCGCTGGACCTGTCCGACTCCGAGGTGCGTGCTGCGATCGACGCGGCCCGCGCGTCCGGTGGTAACAAGCCGCGGGTCCTCCTCGTTCCCCGGATCGACGGCCGTTACGGCGCCGTCGGCGTCCAGGCCGTGATCGAGCAGGTCGGAAGGTTGCCCGGCGGTGAGCCCGCCGCCGTGGTCCGCGGTGTCAACCGCGTGCGCGTGGGCACCGGCACCACCGGCCCCGGCGCCGCACTGTGGGTCGAGGCCGACACGATCGACACGGTTGCGGCCGGCGAGCGCGCCCAGGAGCTGGCCAAGGAGTACAAGGCCCTGGCCACCACCATCCTGCAGAAGCGCGGCGCCTGGCAGGTCGTCGACCAGGTCAACCAGATCGACGACCCCTCGGTGCTGGCCGACAGCTCCGGCTACACCCCGTGGCTGACCACCGCCCAGAAGGTCGAGCTGCTGGAGGCCGCCGACCCGGCCGACCGCCTGGCCAGGCTCATCGAGTGGTCCCGCGAGCACCTCGCCGAGCTCGACGTCGCCGAGACGATCCGCAAGGACGTCCAGGAGGGCATGGAGAAGCAGCAGCGTGAGTTCCTGCTGCGCCAGCAGCTCGCCGCGGTCCGCAAGGAGCTGAAGGAGCTCAACGGCGACACCGCCGAGAGCGAGGAGGAGGACTACCGGGCCCGCGTCGAGGCCGCCGACCTGCCGGAGAAGGTGCGCGAGGCCGCGCTCAAGGAGGTCGACAAGCTGGAGCGCACCTCCGACCAGTCCCCGGAGGGCGGCTGGATCCGCACCTGGCTCGACACGGTGCTCGACATCCCGTGGAACGAGCGTACCGAGGACAACTACGACATCGCGGGCGCGCGGGCCGTGCTCGACGCCGACCACACGGGCCTCGACGACGTCAAGGACCGCATCATCGAGCACCTGGCCGTGCGCAAGCGCCGCCAGGACAAGGGCGTCGGCGTGGTGGGCGGCCGGCGCAGCGGCGCCGTCCTGGCCCTCGCCGGTCCTCCCGGGGTCGGCAAGACGTCCCTGGGCGAGTCGGTGGCGCGCGCGATGGGCCGCAAGTTCGTCCGGGTCGCGCTCGGCGGCGTACGCGACGAGGCCGAGATCCGCGGACACCGGCGCACCTACGTCGGCGCGCTGCCGGGCCGCGTCGTCCGGGCCATCCGCGAGGCCGGCTCGATGAACCCGGTCGTCCTGCTCGACGAGGTCGACAAGGTCGGCGCCGACTACCGCGGCGACCCCACGGCGGCGCTGCTGGAGGTCCTCGACCCGGCCCAGAACCACACCTTCCGCGACCACTACCTCGAGGTCGAGCTCGACCTGTCCGACGTGCTGTTCCTGGCCACGGCCAACGTGCTGGAGGCCATCCCCGGCCCGCTGCTCGACCGCATGGAGGTCGTCACCCTCGACGGCTACACCGAGGACGAGAAGGTCGCCATCGCCCGCGACCACCTGCTGCCCAGGCAGCTGGAGCTCGCCGGGCTGACCTCCGAGGAGGTCAAGGTCGACGACGGCGCGCTGCGGCGGCTGGCCGGCGAGTACACCCGCGAGGCCGGCGTGCGCTCGCTGGAGCGGGCGGTCGCCAGGATCCTGCGCAAGGTGGCGGCCAAGGACGAGCTGCCCGTCACGGTCGGCCCGGACGACCTGGTCGGCTACATCGGCAGGCCGCGGTTCGTGCCGGAGTCGTCGCTGCCCGAGTCCACCCAGCGCACCTCCGTGCCGGGCGTGGCCACGGGCCTGGCGGTGACCGGGGCCGGCGGCGACGTCCTCTACGTGGAGGCGTCGCTGGCCGACCCGGAGACCGGCGAGACCGGCCTGACCCTGACCGGCCAGCTCGGCGACGTGATGAAGGAGTCGGCCCGGATCGCGCTGTCCTACCTGCGCTCGCACGGCGCGGAGCTGGAACTGCCGGTCACCGCGCTGAAGGACCGCTCGGTCCACGTGCACTTCCCCGCGGGCGCCGTCCCCAAGGACGGTCCCTCGGCGGGCGTGACGCTGACCACTGCGCTGGCCTCGCTCCTGTCGGGCCGCCAGGTCCGCGCCGACGTCGCCATGACCGGTGAGATCTCGCTGACCGGGCGGGTCCTGCCGATCGGCGGCGTCAAGCAGAAGCTGCTGGCCGCCCACCGGGCGGGCATCACCACGGTGCTCATCCCGGCCCGCAACGAGCCCGACCTGGACGACGTGCCCGAGGAGGTGCGCAACGAGCTGACCATCCACGCGGTCAGCGACGTGCGCGAGGTCCTCGACATCGCGCTGACCCCGGCCGAGGTCGCCACCACGGTCGCGGCCTGACGCCGCGCCCGGGGGCTGCCCCGGCACCGCCCCGCCGCCTCCGGCTTCCCGGATGCGGCGGGGCGGCTCCATGTACGGACCGGCGGGCCGGGGTCAGGCGGTGAGCAGCAGCGACTCCAGTTCCTCCAGCAGCGCCACGACCCGGGCCGCGCGTTCGGGGTCGTCGCCGGCCGCCGCGCGCACTGCCTCTTCCACCGGTCTGGCCGCCCGGCGGTGGACCGCGGCCAGCGCCGGTTCCGTCAGCGTGACCAGGGTGCGCCGCCCGTCGCCGGGGTCGGGCTCGGTCCGGACGAGGCCGCGCTCGCGCATCCGGGCCACCGAGGCCGACACGTGGCTCTGGACGAAGCCCGTCCTGGCCTGGATCTCGCCGACGGTGCCGCCCGGGTGGCGCAGCACGTCCTCGAAGACGGCCTCCTCGCCGGGGGTGAGGGGCGGGCCCTTGGTCTCGCCGGCCGCCGTCTTCGACAGCTCGACCAGCCGTCGTCCGAGCCTTCGCAGTCGTGCCACGTTCATGGTGGCCGATTGTATCGCTGGAGATGTATCGTCAGCGATATGAATGGGGTGGCGAGGACGGCGGTGGGCGCGGCCCGGTTACGGGCGCGCGAGAGCGAACGGCCCGACCGGCTGTTCGAGGACCCGTACGCGGGCGCCTTCGTGGCGGCGGCGGACGCCGGGTCGCCGGACGCGGGACGGGGGAGCGGAGCGGGTGATCTCTTCAGCGCCCATCTGGTGTTCAGGACCAGGTTCTTCGACGACCATCTGAGCGGTTCCGGCTGCGACCAGGTCGTCCTGCTGGCCGCCGGGCTCGACGCCCGCGCCTTCCGGCTGGACTGGCCGCCGGGCGTGCGGCTGTTCGAGCTCGACCTGCCCGAGCTGCTGGCGTTCAAGGACGGCGTGCTGCGCGGGCTGGCCGCGACGGCGCGGTGCCAGCGCGTCCCGGTGCCGGTGGACCTGCGCGGGGACTGGCCGGGCAGCCTGCGCGCGGCCGGGTTCGACCCGGCGCGGCCGACGGCCTGGCTGATCGAGGGCCTGCTGATCTACCTGAGCCCGGCCGAGGCCGGGCGGCTCCTCGACGGCGTGTGCGCGCTGTCGGCCGCGGGCAGCAGGCTCGCCTTCGAGCACGACCCGGCCGCGGCCGCCGTGCTCGCCGAGCGGGTGCGCACGATGCCCGAGCTGCGGCGGATCGCCACCCTCTGGAAGGGCGGCCCGGGTGCGGACGCCGTCGCCCGGCTGACGGCCCGCGGCTGGCGGACGCGTACGGTCGAAGCCGCCGCCCTCGCCGCCCGGTACGGCCGCCCCGCCCCGCGCGGCGGTTTCCTCACCGCGGTGCTGAGTGACGCAGATCACCACAATTCCCCGGAATAGGAGTATGTAAAGGCGGCGTTAGCACCGGCGTGAACGAGGCATACGCGAACGACCACCGCGCCCACCGGGACGCCATGTGTTGTCGCATGCGTATGGGGCGAATGCCGGCCCGCTAGAGACCAGATCCCGCCCGTTCTCCTCGAAGGTCACCATGATCCACACTTTCTGCTTCGTGCTGCGCAGGCTGAGCCACCTGCCGTTCCCTCCGGGCAGCCACTAGATCCCACCGCTCCGACGGTGATGTTCGTGTAAGGAAGCGGCCCGCCACCCGGCCGCTCTCACTCGTGGGGAAATTTCGTGATCCAGGCTTCCGGCCTGCGCAAGCAGTACGGCCAGACCGTCGCGCTCGACGGCGTCGACCTGCATGTGCGCGAGGGCGAGATCTACGGCGTGCTCGGCCAGAGCGGTGCCGGCAAGAGCACGCTGCTGCGCTGCGTCAACCTGCTCGAACGCCCCACCGCGGGCACGGTCACCGTCGCCGGGCAGGACCTGACCGCCCTGCCCGGCCGCGAGCTCAACCGCGCCAGGCAGCGCATCGGCATGATCCACCAGCACTTCGCGCTGTTGTCCTCGCGGACGGTGGCCGGCAACGTCGCCTTCCCGCTGGAGGTCATGGGCGTGCCCAGGGCCGAACGGCAGCGGCGTGTGGCCGAGCTGCTCGACCTCGTCGGCCTCCAGGGACGCGGCGGCGACCGCCCCCACCAGCTCTCCGGCGGCCAGAAGCAGCGCGTCGGCATCGCCAGGGCGCTGGCGGGCAACCCGTCGGTGCTGCTGTCGGACGAGGCCACCTCCGCGCTGGACCCGGCCACCACCCAGTCGATCCTCGCCCTGCTCAAGCGGCTCAACGCCGAGCTGGGCCTGACGATCCTGCTCATCACCCACGAGATGAACGTCGTCAAGAGCGTCTGCGACTCGGTCGCGATCATGGCCGGGGGCCGCGTCGAGGAGTCGGGGGCGATCGCCGACCTCATCAGGACCCCCGGATCCCGCCTGACCAGGGAGATCTTCCCGCTGCCCGAGCCCGCTCCGGCCGGTTCCGTCACGCTCACCTTCACCGGTGACCCGGGCCGTCCGCTGGTCTCGGAGATGGCGCGCAAGTTCGACGTGGACGTCAACATCCTCGGCGGCTCGATCGAGGAGCTGGCCGGCGGTTCGGTCGGCCGCCTGCGCGTGGCGCTGACCGGCGCCGAGTCGTCCTCGGCGCTGTCGTTCCTGCGGGAGTCGGGGTTGCTCGTCGAAGTCGCGGGGGAGGCCGCATGACCTGGGAAGAGATCGCGCCGCTGCTGTGGCCGGCCACGTGGGAGACCGCCCAGATGGTGGGCTGGGCCACGCTGTTCACCGTGCTGTTCGGGCTGCCGCTGGGCGTGGCGCTGGTGGCCTTCGACCGGGACGGGCTGCGCCCGCTGCCGGCGTTGAAGTCCGTGCTGGGGATCGTCGTCAACATCGGGCGGTCGTTGCCGTTCATCGTGCTGATGATCGCGATCATCCCGTTCACCCGGCTCGTCATCGGGACCACGATCGGCACCGCGGCCGTGGTGGTGCCGCTGACCGTGGGGGCCGTGCCGTTCTTCGCCCGGCTGGTCGAGACGGCGCTGCGCGAGGTCGGCACCGACGTCGTCCAGGCCGCGCAGGCCATGGGGGCGAGCCGGACCGCCATCGTGCGCAAGGTCCTGCTGCCCGAGGCGCTGCCGGGCCTGGTGTCGGGGCTGACCGTCACGATCGTCGCGCTCATCGGGTACTCGGCCATGGCGGGCACCGTCGGCGGCGGCGGGCTCGGCGACCTGGCCGTGCGCTACGGCTACCAGCGGTTCGAGACGCTCGTGATGATCGTGACCGTCATCCTGCTCATCGTCATCGTGCAAATTCTGCAGAGTCTGGGCGACTGGGTCGCTCGGCGCATTTCACATAAGTAAGGGAAAAATCATGAAGATTCGCTCGATATTGGGTGCTGCTGCGCTGTCCCTGTTGCTCGCCGCATGCGGTACGTCGCAGTCCGCGACCACCACCCCCGCCGCCGAGTCGGCCGACACGGTGCTGAAGGTGGGCGCGAGCCCCGTCCCGCACGGCGAGATCCTGAAGTTCGTCAAGGACAACCTGGCCCCGGCCGCCGGGCTGAAGCTGGAGATCGTCGAGTTCACCGACTACGTCCAGCCGAACGTGCAGCTCGACGAGGGCCAGCTGAACGCCAACTTCTTCCAGCACAAGCCCTACCTGGACGACTTCAACGCCTCCAAGGGCACCAAGCTGAGCTTCGTCACCCCGGTGCACCTGGAGCCGCTCGGCCTGTACTCCAAGAAGATCACCTCGCTGTCGGCGCTGGCGGACGGGGCCACCGTGGCCGTCCCCAACGACGCCACGAACCTCGGCCGCTCGCTCAAGCTGCTCGCCGACAACGGCCTGGTCAAGCTCAAGGACGGCGCGGGCACCGCGGCCACCGAGCGCGACGTCACGGACAACCCCAAGAAGCTGCAGTTCAAGCCCCTTGAGGCAGCCCAGCTCCCGCGCTCGCTCGACGACGTGGACGCCGCCGTGATCAACGGCAACTACGCCATCGAGGCCGGGCTCAAGCCCGCGAGCCAGGCGCTGGTGCTGGAGAAGACCGAGGGCAACCCGTACGTCAACGGGCTCGTCGTCCAGGCCGGCCACGAGAAGGACGCCAACATCGTCACCCTCGGCAAGCTGCTCCAGGACCCGAAGGTCAAGGACTTCATCAAGCAGAAGTACGAGGGCTCGGTGATCCCCGCCGAGTGATCCCGGCGTGTGATCCCCGCCGTGTGATCCCGGCGTGGACCGACGCCGAAGCCGCGGCTTCCCCACCGGGGAGCCGCGGCTTCGGCGCGCCCTAGCGCCGCCGCCGACGGACCGAATACTGTTCTAATATGTACCCGGGAGCCATCGCAGCCGTCACCCCCGACAAGCCCGCTGTGATCATGGCGGGCTCCGGGCAGGTCCTCACCTACCGCGAGCTCGAAGAGGAGTCCAACCGCCTGGCCCACGCCTTCCGCGCGGCCGGGCTCAGGCCCGGCGACCACGTCGCCTTCATGCTCGCCAACCACCCGCTCTTCCTGGCCATCGCCTGGGCCGCGCACCGCGCGGGCCTGTACTACACGCCGATCAGCTCCCGCCTGCAGACCGACGAACTCGCCTACATCGTGGACAACTGCGGCGCCCGGGTCTTCATCTCCAGCGCGAACCTGACGGAGGTGGCCACCTCGATCACCGACGCCACGCCGCGCGTGGAGCTGCGGCTCATGCTCGACGGCGTCGCCGAGGGCTTCGCCTCCTACGAGGAGACGGTGGCCGGCTGCCCGGTCACCCCGATCGCCGACGAGTGCCAGGGCGCCGACATGCTCTACTCCTCCGGCACGACCGGGCGTCCGAAGGGCGTCAAGGTGGCCGCCTCGCTGGCCCCGCTGACCGAGTCGAACACGCTGGTCCGGCTCATCCAGGCGCTGTTCGCGCCGTCGGCCGACAGCGTCTACCTCTCGCCCGCGCCGCTGTACCATGCCGCGCCGCTGCGCTACTGCCTGTCCTTCCAGCGGCTCGGCGCCACGGTGGTGGTGATGGAACGCTTCGACCCCGAGGAGTACCTGCGGCTGGTCGAGCGGTACGGGGTGACGCACTCGCAGCTCGTCCCGACGATGTTCATCAAGATGCTGAAGCTGCCGGAGGAGACCCGGAAGAAGTACGACCTGTCGTCGCTGGTCTGCGCCATCCACGCCGCCGCGCCGTGTCCCGTGCCGGTCAAGGAGCAGATGATCTCCTGGTGGGGGCCGGTGATCCACGAGTACTACGCGGGAACCGAGGGCAACGGCTTCCTCTACGTCGGCTCCCAGGACTGGCTGGAGCACAAGGGCACGGTCGGCCGCTCGCTGCTCGGCGTCGTGCACATCTGCGACGAGGAGGGCGAGGACCTGCCGCCGGGCGAGCACGGCACGGTCTACTTCGAGAACGGCGCCCGCTTCGAGTACCACGGCGACCCCGACAAGACCCGCTCGGCGCAGGACCCGAAGGGCCGGGGCTGGACCACCCTCGGCGACATCGGCTACCTGGACGCCGACGGTTTCCTCTACCTCACGGACCGCCGCTCGTACATGATCATCTCGGGTGGGGTGAACATCTACCCGCAGGAGGCCGAGAACGTGCTGGCCGTGCATCCCAAGGTGGCCGACGTGGCCGTGTTCGGGGTGCCGGACGAGGAGATGGGGGAGCAGGTCAAGGCCGTGGTCCAGGCGATGACGGCGGCGGAGGCGGGCCCGGCGCTGGAGGCGGAGCTGATCGCGTACTGCCGGGAGCACCTGGCCCACTACAAGTGCCCGAAGTCGGTCGACTTCCGCGACGAACTTCCACGCCACCCGACCGGCAAACTCTACAAACGCCTCCTGAGGGACGAATACTGGCCCACCCGCACTTGACCACAGGGCCGCGATCACGCGACCGGCGTCCAGGATCGTCCCGTGGTGGACGGGCGGAGGCTGCGAGAGGAAGCCCGGTCCGTCGCCGCCTCTGGCGCGTACGTAGGTCGATGAGGGAGGCTCGGTGGTGCCCCCCGGCCCTGCCGCGGGCCGGGGGCGAACAGTCCGGGACCGACATCCGGGGGCCCGTTCCCGCGAGGCGGCGACCCCTCGTCCGCCCGGCCGCCCCTGGCGGCCGCGCCGGCGTGACGGCCCCGCACCGACCTGGACGGGAGACGAGCATGACCAACATCGGAGTCCCTGAGATCCTCGCTCTTCTGGTGATCCTCGCCCTCGGGGCGTTGATCTTAGGAGGCATCGTGTTCGTGGCGGTGAAGCTCGCCAACCGCGGCCGGCGGTAGCCCCGGCGCCGGACGCCTCGTCGACAACGCCGCTCTGGCCGCCTAGGGTGCGGGGCGTGACGGAGCGTCTCACCATGGCTCGGTGCGAGTGCGGCGCGGTCGCCGGACCGCTGGGCGCCTGCGTGGACTACTACCACGCCGTCCTGTCCGAGGAGCAGGGCGATCCCGGCATGTACCGGTGGCACGCGGTGGTGGTCTGCGCGTACTTCCTGCAGCATCCGTCCGGGGCGCACCCGAAGTACCTCGACGGCCAGTTCCGCCAGTTGCAGCTCTGCCTGGACCGGGGCCTGGACGCGCTGCTTCGCGTGGGAGCCCGCCAGGTGGCCAGGAACAGGCACGGGACGCGGCCGGTCCACGACCCGGAGCCGCTGTCGGCGTACGCGCCGCTCCCGCCGGGCGGGCCGCCCCGGCACTTCCGCGCCACGTTCAGCGACCTCCCGGTCCGGGACGGCAGCTTCGTGTCCGACGGTCATCCGGCCTACGGCCGGCGCATCGAGACGATCGCCGCAGCCACGGTGGACTCCTGGCGCTCCCTCCAGACCTGACCCCGCCCAGGCGGAGGCCGTGGCACCTCGTCACCGGATCGTGGATCCGGCAGCTATCGGATCTTGATCCAGGGATGGCAGCCTTTCGACCCGTGACCTCTTCAGCAGGCGAGCCCGCCGACGACCAAGTCCCCGTCCAAGTCCCCGTCCTCGTGGCGTCCACCGGAGGGGACGGTGACCCCGCCACGGCGGTGCGCGTGGTCGGCACCGTGGCCATCTGCCTCGGCTTGGCGCTGTCGGTGCTCACCATCCTCATGCCGTGGCAGGACGAGCCCACCGCGTGGCTGCTCGTCTACCTGGTGATCGCCTTGGGCGGCTTCGCCCTGCGCATCGAAGCGGCCGTCCGCGCCCGCCGCTGACCGGACCTGCCGGTGTACGCAGACCGCAGCACGCCGCTGCACCCATAAGTCACCGTCCAACCAGGAGTCGTGCATGCGTTTCGGACCCACTGTGATCCTCGCGATGCTGGTCGTCCTCGTCGTCATGGCGCTGGTCGTGGGAGGGATCGTGGTCGCGGCGGTGAGGCTGGCGAAGCGCGGCCGCCGCCGGTGAACCCCCCGGCTGCGCCGCACCCCGTACGAACGTGGTTTGTAGATTCTTTCCTGTTTTTGTGTGCATAAGTCCGGCCCATGAGCAGCGCAGATAAGGTGTGAGTGAGTCGTCTCGCAGAGTTCCGATCAGCGCCTTAACCAGGTCTTACGCCCCTCTTGGCACCCTTGAGTCATAGGGACTTGAGGGAGATGACAGATGAACGCGAACGAGCCTCGCGAGCAGGGCACCGGTGGGTGGAGCCAGTTCGGCGCCACCCCGCCGGCCGCCGGGGGCTTCCCCCGGCGGGACACGATCGTCATGGAGCAGCCGCCTCCTCCTCCGCCGTCCACCCCCGTCAAGGCGCGGCTCAACGCCGGGCAGAAGGCCGTCGCCGGGCTCGCCCTGGCCGCGATGGCCATCGGCGGCGGTGTCGTGGGGGCCGCCGTCGCGACCGCGTTCCAGCCCGAGCCGCAGCAGGTGGTCAGCGCGCCGAGCCCGGTGCTCAGGGCGGCCTCCAACCAGCTCTCCACCGCTGAGGTGGCCGAGCGGGTGCAGCCGTCGGTGGTCATGATCCAGGGGCAGACGGGCGAGGGGTCGGGGGTCGTGCTCTCCGAGGACGGCCTCATCCTCACCAACAACCACGTGGTCGTCGGCGCCTCGCAGGGCGGGGGTCAGATGACGGTCAAGTTCAGCGACGGCAAGACGGCCAAGGCCAAGGTCGTGGGCACCGACCCGGCCACCGACCTCGCGGTCATCAAGGCCGAGGACGTCTCGGGCCTGACCAAGGCCACGCTGGGCGACAGCGACCAGCTCAAGGTCGGCGACGACGTGCTGGCCATCGGCAGCCCCCTCGGCCTGGACGGGTCGGTCAGCAGGGGCATCGTCAGCGCCCTGAACCGTACGCTCAAGCTGGGCGGCGAGCAGCGTCAGCAGCTTCCCCCCGGCTTCGGCGGCGAGCAGCAGCAGGCCCCGGTGGAGGGCACCACCATCGGCGACGTCATCCAGACCGACGCCGCGATCAACCCCGGCAACTCCGGCGGCGCGCTGGTGAACGCGGCGGGCGCGCTCGTCGGCATCAACACCGCCATCGCCTCCGACGCGGCCGGCGGCGGCGTCGGCTTCGCGATCCCGGTCAACACCGCCAAGCAGGTCGCCGAGCAGCTCATCAAGAGCGGCAAGGTCAGCCACGCCTTCCTCGGCGTGAGCGTCACCGACGCCACCGGCGACGTGCCCGGCGCGCTGATCCGGCAGGTGACCGCGGACAGCCCGGCGGCCAGGGCCGGGCTGCAGGAGGGCGACCTGATTACCAAGATTGGGGACACACCTGTTGACTCAGGCGATACCGTTGTTGGACAGGTCAGAGGTTTCAAACCGGGCCAACAGGTCAAGATCACATATATGAGGGACGGACGGTCCGCGGAGGCCACCGTCACCCTCCAAGAGAAGAAGTAAACACAAGGACCCCCTCCCGGAGACGGGTGTGCCGTTGAGATCGCTGCGGACTCGGCGGCACACCCCCCCCATCAGGCGAAACGCCGGCCCTCGTCGCGGCGGTACGCCCACGTCGCGGCGGCCGCCGCGATCACCGTCCAGACGCCCAGCATGATCAGCGCGATGCCGTCAGGGCGGGCCCCCGAAATGGCCGCCCAGATCAGCTCGGCCGCGCCCCTGGACGGAACGTACGGCGAGACGGCCTCCACGATGTCCGGCAGGATCTGCGGCGGCAGGATCAGCCCGCCCACGATCGCCACGGGGAAGAAGACGATCTGCGCCACCGCGAGCGCCGCCTTCGACGGCAGCGTCAGGCCGAGGAACAGGCCGATCAGCATGAACGGCACCCCTCCGCCGACCAGCGCGGCCAGCCCCAGGGCCAGCCGGACCGGCGTGATGACCGCCTCGGTCAGCAGGGCCGCGACCACCAGCACCGGCACCACCGACAGCAGCATGAGGACCACCGTCGAGACCATCCGCCCGGCCAGCCGCGGGAACGGCCCGGCGGGCAGCGTGCGGGTGTAGGGGTCCCAGGGCTGCTCGCGGTCCTGCGACACCGACGCGCTCAGCCCGATCACCGCCGAGGACATGGCGCCGAAGAACATCAGCGCCCCCGTCGCCGACGTCGCCGCCGCCGGGTCGCCGCCCGCGAACGGCACCACGAACGCCAGCATCGAGATGGCCGGGAACATGGAGCTGGCCAGGATCCCGATGGGCACCCTGAACTGCTCGACGAGCTGCAGCCGGGTGTGGGCCACGATCAGGCTAGACATGCGCGCTCTCCTTGGGGGGCGAGGTCGAGGTGATGGTGAGGAAGGCCTCCTCCAGCGTGGTCGGCCTGACCTCCAGCCCCGAGAACGGGATGCCGCTGCGCACCAGCTCGACCACCAGCCGGTCGGGATCGGTGGTCAGCAGGCTGACGCGGCCGTCCTGGCGTTCGGTGCTGAGCACGCCGGGCAGCTCGGGCAGGTCCTCGGCGTCGAGCGAGACGCGCCGCACCCCCACCATGTCGCGCACGGCCCGCACGGTGTCGTCGGCCAGGACGCGTCCCTGCCCGACGACGACCACGCGCTGGGCCAGCGCCTCGATCTCCTCCAGGTAGTGGCTGGTCAGGACGACCGTGCCGCCTTCGGCGTGGAAGGCCTGGATGCCGTCCCAGAGGGTGCGCCTGGCCTCGACGTCGAGGCCGGTCGTCGGCTCGTCCAGGAACACCAGGCGCGGGCGGCCGGCGAAGGCCAGCGCCACGGCCAGGCGCCGCTTCTGGCCGCCGGACAGCCCGCCCACCTGCCGCTTGACCAGGTCGCTCAGGCCGAAGCGGTCGAGCAGTTCGTCCCTGCCGAGCGCGTCGGGGAAGTGGGCGCGCACGAAGTCGGCGATCTCGCCGACCCGCAGCGACTCGGGCAGGCCGGTCTCCTGCGGGGTCACGCCGATGCCCTGGCGGATGACGGGATCCTGGGGCGAGCCGCCGAACAGCTCGACCGTGCCGGAGGTCGGACGGCGCAGCCCGACGAACAGGTTGATCAGGGTGGACTTGCCCGCGCCGTTCGGCCCGAGCAGGCCGACCAGCTCTCCTGCCCGGATGTCGAGCGAGACGCGGTCGAGCGCGAGCACGTCCCCGTAGCGGCGGGTGACCTCCACCGTTCTGGCGAGGGCCGTCATGGGGTTCCTCCAGCGTTGTCGAGCAAGGCGCGGATCGCCTTGGTGTAGTCCTCGAAGGCCAGCCGTCCGCGCTGGGTGAGCGCGACGTACGTGACGGGGGTGCGGCCCTTGTGGGTCTTGGTGATGCGGACGTAACCGGCGTCCTCCAGCTTGGTCAGATGCACCGAGAGGTTGCCGGCCGTCATCCCGAGCAGGTCCTTCAGCGAGGGGAAGGCGATCTCGTCGCGCCCGCCGAGGGTGTTGAGCGTGGCGACCACCCGCAGCCTGGCCTGCGCGTGGATCACCGGGTCGAGTTCGGGGACGGCCCCGTCGGGGCTCACATCCGCCGCCGCAGCACGACGCCGGCCGCGATGTAGCCGCCGCCGGTCAGCACGGCCGTCAGCAGCGCGTGCCAGCCGGCGCCGAGCATGACGCCCACGCCGTTGACCACCGCCGCCCACACGCCGACGAAGAACATCGGCCAGTACGTCCAGATCGCGCCGCCGGCCATGTAGAGCAGCGCGACGAGCATCATGAATCCGCCGCCCCACAGCAGGCCGCTCTCGGTGGCGGGGAGCTGGGGGCTGACGCGGATGGCGAGCACCGTCATGGAGACCAGGCCGGCCGCCCAGGCGTAGCCGTACATCATGCCCTTGGCCGAGGTCTCGCCGCGGACCTGCGCCCCCATCTTCACCATGCCGAAGATCGCGATCGCCCCGGCCAGCGACATGCCCGCGAACAGCACCATGAGCGCCTGCGGGCGGGAGATCGGCGCGTAGGGGACGCCGTCGAGGCCGTAGTGCAGGAACAGCGCCGTGAAGCCGAGCAGCCAGGCCACGCCCCAGGGCACGTAGAGCAGCACCGGGTCGCCGTGCAGGCGCCGGACCGTGGCGGTGCGCTGCTGCTCGATCAGCCGCAGCGTCTCCTCGGGAGTACGCGCCCGATCGTCGTCCACCATGCCAACTCCTCTTACCCGCAAACAGGTTTGCATCATAAACCTGATGGCGGCGCAAACTCAAAGCGAGCGCGAAGGATCGGCTAGCGCCTGGTCAGCGCCTCGGACTCCCACAGGTCGCGGTAGTAGCCGGGCACGGCCACGAGCTCGTCGTGCCGCCCGCGCTGGACGACGCGGCCCTCGTCGAGCACCACGACCTCGTCCACCGACTCCAGGCCCTTGAGCCGGTGGGTCACCAGCACGGTGGTGCGGTCGCGGATGACGTCCAGCAGGTCGGCCATCAGGCGGTCGGCGGTCTCCTCGTCGAGCGCCTCGGCGGGCTCGTCCAGCAGCAGCACGGGCGGGTCGTACAGCAGCGCCCTGGCCAGGGCCAGGCGCTGGAGCTGGCCGCCGGAGACGGTCCTGCCGTCCTCACCGAGCTCGGTGTCCCAGCCGGTGCGCTCGACCCACGGGCCGAGCCTGGCCTCCCGCACGGCCGCCGCCAGCCGCTCGTCGCCGGCGTCCGGCCCGGCCAGGCGCAGGTTGTCGCGCAGGGTGGTGCGGAAGATGTACGGGTCCTGGGTGAGGCCGGTCATCAGTGTGCGGACGTCGTCGCCGGACAGGTCGCGCAGGTCGGTCCCGTTGACGCGCACGCTTCCCGACTCGGGCTCGACCAGGCGCATCAGCGCGGCCAGCAGGGTGCTCTTGCCCGCCCCGCTCGGGCCCACGATCGCCACCCGGCGGCCGGGGGTCAGGCGCAGGGAGACGCCGTCGAGGGCGGCCCGTGCGGCGTCGGGGTGGCGGACGACGAGGTCGTCGACCTCGACCGTCAGCGGAGCCGACGGCACGGGCGCGGGCGCGGCTGGCTCGGTGACGGCCGGCGCGGCGGCGCGGACCTCGCGCAGCCGCCGGATCGCGGCGGTGATCCCGGCCATGCGCTCGCCCGCCGCCGCCAGCGGCAGCACCGGCTCGAACGACACCAGCGCGGTCAGCGCGAGCACCGCCGTGGCGACGGAGCCGGCGCCCGCCCCCTGGGCGAGCAGCACGATGGCCGCCACGGTCAGGCCCTGGGCCAGCGTCCCGACCGCCAGGGCGGCGGCGTGCACGCGCGACTGGCGGCGCTCCAGCCCGGCCAGTGCCTCGTCGGCGGCCAGCGCGCCGGACAGCGCCCGCTCGCCCGCGCCGTAGGCGGCCAGGTCGGCCGAGCCGTGCACGAGGTCGGCCACGCGGGCCGCCAGCGCGGCCCTGGCCGGCGCGATCCGGGCCGACCAGCGGCGCGCGGCGGCGGCGGTCGCGGCCGGCAGCAGCACGCCCGCCACCACGAGCCCGGCCACCAGCACCAGCGCGGTCAGCGGCAGCACGAACAGCCCGATGGCGACCGCGGCCAGCCCGGTCAGCAGCGCGGCGGCGGCCGGGAGCAGCGCGCGGACCAGCAGGTCCTGGACGGCCTCGGTGTCGTCCACCATGCGGCTGAGCAGGTCGGCGCCGCCGTGGCGGGGCCGCTGGGGCGGGACGAGCGCCTGGTAGAGCCGCTCGCGGGTGCCGGCCTGGGCGCGCAGGGCCACGTCGTGGCCGGTGAGCCGTTCGGCGTAGCGGAAGACGCCCTTGCCGGTCGCGAACGCCCTGGTCGCCACGATGGCCACGCTCAACGCGGCCAAGGACGGCTGCTGCGCGGCCCTGGTGATCAGCCAGGCGGCGGCCGCGATCAGCCCCAGCCCGGCCAGGTCGGCGGCCGCCCCGGCCAGCACGGCCCAGGCCAGCCGGGTGCCCATGCGCCGGTTCATCGCGCGCTCCCCTCGGGAAGGGAGACCGCGCTCTGCGGCTCCCGGTGACCGTCGCCGTCCGGGTGGGCCGGCGGCCGGTCGCGGGTGGTGTCGGCGACGACGCGGCCCTCGTGCACCCGCACGATCCGGTCGGCGAGGTCGATCATCGCGGGCCGGTGGGCGACGATGACGGCGGTGCGCCCCCGCGCCAGCTGCGCGGTGGCGGCCACGACGGCGGCCTCGCTGCGGCCGTCGAGGCGGGCGGTGGGCTCGTCGAGCAGCAGCGCCGTGGCGTCCGGGCGGCAGAAGCCGCGGGCCAGCGCCACGCGCTGCCGCTGGCCGGCCGACAGGTTCGCGCCGCGCTCGCCGACCACGGTGTCGAAACCCTGGGGCAGGCCGTCCACGAAGTCGGCGTGCGCGGCGGCGGCCGCCCGCCGGACCTCCTCCAGGGTGGCGCCGGGCGCGCCCAGCCGGATGTTGTCGGCCACGGAGGTGGTGAACAGGTGGGGCCGCTGCGGCACGTACGCCAGGGCCGCCCGCCAGCTGTCCAGGTCCAGCTCGCGCAGGTCGGCCCCGTCGACCAGGACGCGTCCCTCCGACGGGCGCAGGAAGCCCAGGACCAGGTGGAGGAGGGTGCTCTTGCCGCCGCCGCTCTCGCCGACCAGCGCCACCCGCTCGCCGGGCGCGATGGTGAGCGTCACGTTCTCCAGGGCGGGCTCGTCCCTGCCGGGGTAGCGGACGGTCACGTTCTCCAGGCGGATCTCCGGCGCGCCGTGCCCGTCGTACGGCCGGGCCGGGCCGGACGGGTCGCCGGCGGCCTCGTCCAGGACGGCGAAGGCCGCGTCGGCGGCGGCCACCCCCTCCATGGAGGCGTGGAACCGGGTCCCCATGGCCCGCAGCGGCAGGTACGCCTCCGGCGCCAGCAGCAGCACCAGCAGCGCCGTCGTCAGGTCCAGCGACCCGCCGAGCAGCCGCAGCCCGATCGGCACCGCCACCAGCGCCAGCGACAGCGACGCGCACAGCTCCAGCACCAGCGACGACAGGAACGCCACCCGCAAGGTGCGCATGGTCGCGCTGCGATGGGCGTCGGCGACCTGCCGGATGACCGTGGCCTGGTAGCGGGCCCGCCCGAAGGCGCGCAGCGTGGGCAGCCCGCGCACCACGTCGAGGAAGTGCCCGCCGAGCCGCGACAGGGCGTGGAACTGCCGCTCGGTGACCGCCTTGGTCGTCATGCCGACCAGCGCGCCGAAGACCGGGATCAGCGGCAGCGTCACCAGGACGATCACCGCGCTGCCCAGGTCGGCGGCGAACAGCCGGACCAGCACGGCCACCGGCACCACGGCCGCCACCGCGATCGAGGGCAGGTAGCCGGTCAGGTAGGCGTCGAGGCCGTCCAGGCCGCGGCCGGTCAGCGTGACCAGCTCGCCCGACCGGTGACCGGTCAGCCTTGACGGGCCCAGCTCGCCCAGGCGGGCCAGCAGCCGGTGGCGCAGCGCGGACTTCACGCCCGTCGCGGTGCGTCCGGCGAAGACGCCCTGCGTCCAGGCCAGCAGCGCCCGGACGCCCACGACGGCGGCGAGCGCCCCCAGGGCGGCGGCGGTGAACCGGCCCGACAGCACGCCGGCCAGCAGCTCGGCCTGCGCGAGCACGAGCAGCCCGGCGAGCACGGCCGCGACCATGGTGACGGTCAGGTGGCGGCGCACCGAGCGCTCGGCCCGCATGAGCCGCAGAAGATCCTTATGCACGTGGCCTTCAGAAGAACGAGGGGAGCGGGACGGCGCCCTTACCTGGCCGGAAAGTCCGCCATACCCATACTTGCGCGCCCAGCATGATCGGCGCGAACGGCAACGCCATGACACTGAGCACATTCAACGTAGCCGCCGGCGCGCTGTGCTCCAGCAAGTACGGCATCGCCCCAGCCAGCAGGCCGATCGCGGGCAGCGCGGCCACCAGCCCGGACAGCAGCAGCGCCCGCCCCGACCGCACGGCCCCGAACGCGCCCGGCTCCCGCCAGGCCAGGAACGTCCACCCGTGGAAGGCGAACAGCAGCGTCACCAGCACGCCCAGCAGCACCCCGACCGGATTCACCGGCGAGGAGGCGAACCCGGTCGCGGCGGCGTGCAGCGCCATGCCCCACCCGAACGACAACCCCAGCGACCCGAACGCGATCATCGCGTCCCAGAAGCCGCGCCACCTCGCGCCGTCCAGCCGCCGCCGGAACCACAGCCCGGCGTCGCGCACGATCCAGCTCAGCAGCATGGCCACCACCAGCGGGTACAGCCCGAACAGCACCTCGCCCTCCAGGCGCGGGTACACCCCGAACAGCGTCCCGGCCACCGCCACCAGCCACACCTCGTTGGCCAGCACGAACGGCGCCATCGCGGCCACCATGCGGTCGCGGTTGCCGCGCGTCCTGCCCAGCACCGGCAGCAGCAGGCCGACGCCGAGGTCGAAACCCTCCAGGGCGAAGTACCCGGCCAGCAGCACCGCGAAGAACAGGAACCAGATCACTTCCATGTCAGCACTCCTAGTAGCTCATCGCCGGGGCGGGCTCGGCGCCGGTCGGGACCGCCCCGAGGTCGAGGTCGCGCGGGCCGCGCCGGACGACCCGGGCGATGAGGACGTAGTCGACGACCGCCAGCAGCCCCAGCACGCCGGCGAACCCGATCAGCGAGGCCGTGACCATGCCCGAGGTCAGGCCGGGGGTCAGGGCGTCGGCCACGGTGAGCTTGTGCCAGACCATCCACGGCTGGCGGCCGATCTCCCTGGCCATCCAGCCCAGGATCGCCAGCGCGAACGGCACCGGGGTCATCACGATCAGCACAAGGTGCGTCCACCGCCAGCGCGGCAGCCAGTAGATGAGCGGCAGGAGCACGAACAGCAGCACGAACGCCAGGAGCTGGCCGATCTCGATCATGAGCCCGAGCGGCACCCCGGCGCCCGCGTCGCCGTCGAACTTGCCCTCCTGGACGCCGCCGAACTGCGCGTACCCGAAGCCCAGGGCCAGGAAGGCGCCGACCGCCGCCACGCCGACCCCCGTGCGCAGCGACTTGGTGAAGAACAGCGTCTCGCGGGTGCGCCGCCGCAGCTGGTACGCGCTGGCCCCGGCCAGCACCAGGCCACCGGTCAGCAGACCCGCGCCGATGATGTGGGGGAAGGAGAAGACCAGCGTCTTGTTGGTGAGCAGGGCGCCGAAGTCGACCAGCTCCAGCCGGCCGTTCCTGACCACCGAGCCGGCCGGGTTCTGCAGGAAGGAGTTGGCGACCATGATGAAGAACGCGCTGGCGTACGCGGTCAGCGTCACCAGCCAGATGCAGGCCAGGTGCAGCCACTTGGGCAGCCGCCCCCACCCGAAGATCCACAGACCCAGGAACGTGGACTCCAGGAAGAAGGCCACCAGCGTCTCCATGGCCAGCGGCGCGCCGAACACGTCTCCGGCGTAGTGGGACAGCCCGCTCCACGACAGCCCGAACTGGAACTCCATCACCAGGCCGGTGACGATGCCCAGGGCGTAGTTGATGACGTAGATCTGCCCCCAGAACCGCGTCATGCCGCCGTGCAGCGCGCTGCCGGAGAGCACGTGGCGGGTGTGCATGAGCGCCACGACCGGCGCCAGCCCGAGCGTGAGCACGACGAACAGGAAGTGCAGGCTTCCCGTCACGGCGAACTGCGTGCGGGCGAGTTCGAGTACGTCCATTCGATCGACTCCGTTGTTGTGCCTACCTACATATAGGCAGCCTACATGTAGACTGGCTACATGGCGAACGGTTGTCTAGGATCAGGAGCATGAATCCAGACGCGCTGCGCGGGCACATGGACGCGTTGCTGCTCTCGGTGCTGGAGCGCGAGCCGCTGCACGGCTACGCGATCATCGAGGCGCTCCAGGAGCGCAGCGGGGGCGCGCTGAGCGTGCCCACCGGCACCGTCTATCCGGCGCTGCGGCGGCTGGAGCGGGTCGGCTACCTGGCCAGCGAGTGGGCCACGGTGGGCGGGCGCAAGCGGCGCACGTACCGGCTGACCGACCCGGGCAGGAAGCAGCTCGAAGGGGAGCGGTCGGCCTGGCGGGAGTTCACCAGCGTGATCGGCGGCGTGCTCCAGGCCGACACCCGGGCCGACGCGCGGGCCTCAGGCTGACGGGGCCGCGGCGGGCCGGCGGGTGCGGCTGACCCGCAGGCAGCGCGTCGCGCCGTAGATCTGCAGGCCCCAGAACGCGGTCGTGACCAGGTTCGCCAGGAACGCGGGCAGGTACCCGGCCATCGTGACCGGCCCGGGGGCGCTGTAGGACAGCACGAGGCTCATGGCGCCTCCGAGCGGCAGCATGCCCCACACGACGATGCCCAGCGACCTGGTCACCAGGTGCGGACGGCGGATCCAGCGCGCGCCCCGGCCCAGCGCCAGCAGGGCGAGGCCGCCGTACAGGCCGGTGGCGAGCTGGCAGATGTCGAGCAGCTTCGAGATCAGGTGGTACCAGGCCGGACGGCCCACCCACAGCGCCGGGTCGGCGGGGTAGGTGCGCCACACCATCGACCACATGAGCGCGGTCAGCGGGACGCTGATGAACAGCAGCAGGCCCAGCCGCCGCCCGGCCACGGCGGTCAGCTCGCTCTGGTAGCCGGGGGCGATGTCGGTGACCGGGCCGAACTCGGCGACCGCCAGCCGCTCGGCCTCGGCGCGGTCGAGGCCGTCGGCCTCCAGGGCGTCGGCGGTGTCGGACAGGCTGTCGCGGGCCTCGACGACCAGGTCGCGCTTCGCGCCGGACGGGCCGGAGAGCGCGCGATCGAGGTCGGCCACGTAGTCGTCGATCCGCATGATCCCAGTTTACGGAGTGAGCCGCCGTTGGCCTATCAGGGAAGTCCCCGATATTTCGCGCCCCGACTTGATATGTCGGAAAAATCCTACATATAGTGTCCGACATGCTGATTTCCGGGATCCTCACCGTCACCGTGCCCGTCGCCGACCAGGCGCGGGCGCTCGACTTCTACACCGGCGTGCTCGACTTCGAGGTGCGCACCGACAACCCGTTCCCGATGGGCCGCTGGCTCACCGTCGCGCCCAAGGGGGCGGCGACCACGCTCCTGCTGGCCTCCTGGTTCCCCGACATGGCCCCCGTCGGCGGGCTCGTGGTGGCCGCGCCCGACCTCGACGCCCTGGCCGCCCGGCTCGCCGCGGACGACGTCGCCTTCGAGGGGCCGAGCGAGCAGGCGTGGGGACGCCAGCTCCTCTTCCAGGACCCCTTCGGCAACGGGTTCGTGGTCAGCCAGGTATGACCGCCGACCACGTCTTCACCGCGCTGGCCAGCCCGGCCCGGCGCGAACTGCTGCGCCTGCTGCTCCAGGAGGGCCCCCAGCCCGCCGGACGGCTGGCCGAGCGCTTCGACATGAGCCGGCCCAGCGTCTCGGAGCATCTCAAGGTGCTCAAGGACGCCGGGCTCGTGGCCGAGGCTCGCAAAGGGCGCGAACGGCACTACCAGCTGGAGGCGGAGCCGCTCATGGAGATCCGCGACTGGCTCACCCCGTACGAGAGGTTCTGGCGCGAGAAGCTGACCGGCCTGTCCGCACTGCTCGACGAGATGGAGGAAGAGGATGGCTGAAGACCGGACCGCGATCAGGCTGGACGAGTTCCTCAAGCACCCGCCGGCCAAGGTGTGGCGGGCGCTGACCGATCCCGAGCTGATGGCCCGCTGGCTGATGCCCAACGACTTCCGGCTGGAGGTGGGCCACCGGTTCACCTTCACCACCCAGCCCAGGAAGGCGGTGGGGTTCGACGGGACGGTCCACTGCCAGGTGCTGGAGTTCGAGGCGGAGAAGCTGCTGCGGATCAGCTGGAGCGACCGCAAGCAGGCCGACTGGACGGTCACCTGGCGGCTGGTGCCGGAGGGCCGGGGCACCCGGCTGTTCCTCGACCACGAGGGCTTCGACCCCGACGACCCCACCCAGCAGCTCTCCCGCCGGATCATGGGCGGCGGCTGGCCCCGGCACTTCACCGTCATCGGCGACCTGGCCGCCACCCTCTGAGCCGGGCTCCTACATGGCCGGGAGCTCGCGGGTCAGGCGCGAGCTCCACGGGCACCAGTGGCCGCCCGGCAGGAACGCGCCGCCCGCCTCGTCGAGGTGGTCCTCCACGTACGTCATGCTCGCGTCGCAGACCTCGATGGCCACGTCGAAGAAATTGATCGTCTCGGGCTGCAGGTGGTAGCTCCACCGGGCGTTGTAGGCGACGGGCCGCTTGACGATGCGGCCGTGCACGTGCGGCCGCTCGTCGGTGGCGCCGGCCAGCAGGTCGCGGGCGTGCCGGATGGAGTCGGGGTCGGTGAGCTGCATGACGAACCGGGACCGGCCGTCGGTGTCGGTGAACTCGAAGTACGCCTCTCCGGCCGCCTGGGCCGGGACGGCTCCCGCCGCGGCGAGCAGGACGACGGATGCCAGCACAGCGCTGATCTTGGTGACGATGCGGGGCACGGGGGACACCTCCGAAACTGTCGGCCGCACTCTGCGACTCGTCACCCAAAGTAATCGAATGAATGCGCAAAGTCACTACGACGAGAGCCGCAGATGGGCCATGACCCGCGCGGCCACCTCCTGCGGCGGCCGGCCGTCGGTGTCCAGGCGCACGTCGCCCGCCCCCGCCCGGTCGAGGGCGGCGGCCTCCCGCGCCGCCCGTCCGGCCACGGCCCGCAGGGCGTCCGGGCCGAGCCCCCGCAGCTCGTCGCCGGGCAGCGCCGGGCCGCCTCCCCGGCCGCGCAGCAGCACGCGTTCCAGCAGCGTGGCGGGGGAGGCGTGCAGCCGGAACACGGTCGGCGTCAGGCCGGGAAGCAGGCGGGTGCAGGCGCGGACGGTCTCGTCGGAGTCGGCCCCGCCGGAGACGACCAGGCAGCCGGCCCCGGCCGCCCGGTACCCGTCCCACAGCGCGGCCAGGCCGCGTGCCCTGAGCCGGCGGCCCTCCTCCTCGGTGGACGGGCGCAGCGCCGAGATCTGCCGCAGATCGACGTAGGCGGCCCGGACGCCCGACCGGTGGACCCGGCTGAAGACCTCGTAGCCGACCGTCGACTTCCCGGCCGCCGTCGCCCCCGAGAACCACACCAGGGGAACCGGCACGCCGGCACCGACACCCCCGCCCGGATCGGCCGGGGCGGGCGCCGGCTCGGTGGCGGTGGCAGGGACGGGCGGCGGCCATCCGCCCAGCCGGTCGAGCACCAGCCGGGCCGTCTCGGCCACCGTCCGGCCGCCGGTGTCCACGCACAGGTCGGCGTACCGGCTGCGGTCCTGCTCGACGGCCTCGGCCACGGCCGCCTCCACCAGGTCCGGCCGCCAGCCCCGCCCCAGGAACCGCTTCCGCAGCTCCGCGTGCGGCACCCGCAACCGGCACACGGTGAACGCCGCGCCGGGCAGCAGCGCGGTGTACTCGCCGACCTCCTCGGGCGTGTCCACGAACCCGGCCAGCACCAGGCAGCGCATCCCCGCGCGCCGGAACCCGGGCCACAGGGCCGCCAGGTTGCGCGCCCGCAGGCGATGCGTGCCGCCCTCCGGCGCCGGATGGCACAGGGCGATCTGGTCGGCGTCGAGGAACACCGCCTTGACGCCGCTGCGGCCCAGATGGTCGAAGATCTCCCACCCGGCCGAGGACTTCCCGGCGCCCGTGGGGCCTGTCAACCACAGCAGCGGCAGCGGATCGGTACTCACCGGCGCGACCCTAGCGAGCCCGGTCCGCCGCCTGCCACCGCATTTCGGCCCGCCTGCCGGTGGATGACCGGTGGCGGACCGGCTCGGCCCGGCTACTGGTGGAGGACCGGGTTGTGGTGGACCGCCTGACGGGCCGCGTGCGAGGTGGAGCTCCACAACACCGCCGCCGCCGTCAGCGCCGCCAGCAGCGTGCACCAGGCCACCGCGCGTCCGAGCCGCATGCCGTACCCCCACAGCAGCCACGACAGCGACAGCCACCAGTGCTCACCGGCCTGGCGGCGCATCTCCATGGCGGCGAAGGCGAAGTCCGCCGAGGTGTCGCGGTCCTCGATCCGGCCGCGCAGCTCGGCGTAGAGGGCGGCCAGCAGGTCGGGGGTGGTGGGCGAGCCGCCGGAGGCGTCCCAGCCGCGCAGGGCGTGCTCGTCGGCCAGCGCGCTGCGCCGCGAGATCCAGCGCAGCATCGGACGGCGCAGGCTGACCCGCACGCCGCGCGGCGTGAGCGCGAACGTGCAGTTCCTGACCCGCACCCCGGCCGGGTGCGTGAGCCCGGCGAAGCCGCACCCCGACAGGTCGAGGCCGGTCAGCGTGAGGCTGGCGGCGTCCACCTGGCGCAGCGAGCTCAGCATCGACAGGCCCTTCCCGGTCACCGAGGCGGGCCCGTGCAGCACGGCGCCCTCCAGGTCGGCGCTGGAGTCGGTCAGCCGCACGGTGGCGGCCCCGAAGACCTCGGCGCGCCGCAGGTCCACCCCGCAGCGCGCGACCGTCACGTCGAGCAGGCCGTCGGCGCGGGCCCGCGCGGCCGAGAGCCTGCCAGAGGCCGACAGGTAGGCGTCCCCGGCGAAGTGGGCGTAGTCGAACCCCGCCTGCCCGCGCACCTTGCGGAAGGAGAGCGTCCGGCCGAACCTGGCCCCGCGGAACGTGGCGCCGGTGCCCAGGCGGGCGTCGTCGAAGGTGGCGTACCCGTCGAACCGGGCGCCCTCGCAGGAGAGCCCGTGCTCGAAGACGGCCTGGCCGAACAGCGCGTCGCGGGACATCACGGCCCGGTCGAGCGAGACGTGCCCCCGGACGCGTACGCCGTGGAAGGACAGCTCGCGCGTGAACCTGGCCGCCGCCAGCGACACGTTGCCCTCGAATCGGGCCCCGAAGAAGGAGGCGAGCCGCTCGAACCTGGCTCCGTCGAGCGACACGTCCCCGGCGAACGTCACGCCCGACAGCCTGACGTCGCCGGTGAACCTGGCCCGGTCGAGCCGGGCGCGGCCCGGTCTGCAACTCGTCGCCTCCAGGACCCGCGACAGCAGGTCGCCGTTGACGGTGGTGCCGCGGAGATCGAGCAGCCTGCCGGGGGACAACCGGGCGAGGACGGCGGGCAGGTCCTCGGCCGGCAGATGCGCCAGGCACAGGCCGGACGGCTGTTGGGCGATTCCGGGGCAGGCAGCAGAAAACGCGCAGGTGACCCAGTCCATGCACTGGTCATACCCGCGTGCCGCCAATGTCAAGGTTCGATGATTTAATGTTCTATCCACTTTTGTGTGGAAATATGCGGTCAATAATCCCTCTAAAGTGCCGGTCATGCGCGTTTTATCCCGAGCAGCACTCGCTGCCCTCGTGGCGGGCGCCCTCACCGCCACCCCGGCCCTCGCCGACACGGCGGCGGCGCCCTGTGACACCCCGGCCGACCGCCGCGTCGCCGAGGTGCAGGGCAGCGGCGACACCGGCCCCCTGACCGGCCAGACCGTACGGGTCGAAGGCATCGTCACCGGCGACTTCCAGCGGACCGACCAGCTCAGCGGCTTCTTCCTCCAGGACCCGCGGCCGGACGCCGACCCCCGGACCTCCGAGGGCCTGTTCGTCTTCGCCCGCGAGTCCGTCAAGGACGTCAAGACCGGCGACCGCGTCCTGGTCACCGGCAAGGCCACCGAGTTCAACGGCTGGACCGAGCTGTCCCCGGTCACCGCCGTGGACGTCTGCGGCACCGGGAGCGTGGCGGCGCAGCCGTACACGCTGCCCCCGGCCGCGGACGGCCTGGAGGCCGTCGAGAACATGCTGCTCACCTTCCCGCAGTCGCTCACCGTGGACGACAACTACAACCTGGGCCGCTTCGGCGAGGTCACGGTGTCGGCGCACGGCCGGCTGTACCAGCCCACCGACCGGCCCGGCGTGGACCCCGCCGCCGACACGCGCCGCTCGCTGCTCATCGACGACGGCTCCAACCGGGAGAACCCGGCGACGCTGCCGCCCGTCACGCGGGCGGGCACCGTGGCCGCCGGCGTCACCGGCGTGCTCGGGTACGGCTTCGGCGAGTACCGCCTCCAGCCCACCCAGCCGATCGCCTACCTGGACGCCAACCCGCGCACGCCGCGCCCCTTCCCGGTGGTGGGCAACGTGAAGGTGGCCTCGTTCAACACCCTCAACTGGTTCACCACCATCGGCTCGCGCGGCGCGAGCAACGCCGGCGAGCAGCAGCGACAGCTCGCCAAGCTGGTGGCCGCGCTGAAGGGCCTGGACGCCGACGCGGTCGCCCTCATGGAGGTCGAGAACAACGGCCAGACCGCGCTGCAGGCGCTCGTGGACGCCGTCAACGCCGAGGTCGGCGCCGGCACGTACGCGGCGCTCAGCCACCCCCACCCCGGCACGGACCTCATCCAGGTCGGCCTGATCTACAAGCCGGGCAAGCTCACCCCGGTCGGCGAGACCAAAGCCTCCCAGGACCCCGTCTTCAGCCGTCCGCCGCTGATCCAGACCTTCCGCAGGAAGGGCGGCGGCCAGCCGTTCACCATGATCGTCAACCACCTCAAGTCCAAGGGCAGCTGCCCGGCCGACGGCCCCGACGCCGACCAGGGCGACGGCCAGAGCTGCTGGAACCCCACCCGCGTCAAGCAGGCGCAGGCGCTGCTCGGCATCATCGGCGACCAGGACCTGCCCAACCCGCTCGTGCTCGGCGACCTCAACGCCTACGGCGAGGAAGACCCGATCGACACGCTGGAGGCCGGCGGCCTGACCAGCCTCACCAAGCGGTTCGTGCCGCAGGCACAGCGCTACAGCTACCTGTTCGACGGCCTGGCCGGCGAGCTCGACCACGCCTTCGCCGGCAAGCAGCTGCTCAAGCGGGTGACCAGCACCACGATCTGGCACATCAACTCCGACGAGCCGCGCATCCGCGACTACAACACCGAGTTCAACCCGCCCGGCCTCTACCAACCGGACGCCTACCGTTCCTCCGACCACGACCCCCTGGTGATCGGCCTGACCCTGCCCGGCGGCCACTGACCCGTGCGGAGGGCGCGGCCCGCGGGCCGCGCCTTCCGGCGTTCCGGAACGCCAGCCGCAGCGGGGTTGCGGGCCCTCAGAGCATGGAATGCTGGTGGGGGGTACGTGGTTGACACGGTTGCAATTTCACCGAACGAAGAGCGAGGAGTCACTTGTGGCGACCATCGAAGTAACAGAGAAGACCTTCAACGAGATCGCCGACAAGGGCATCGTGCTGCTCGACTTCTGGGCGACGTGGTGCCCGCCGTGCAAGAAGTTCGGGCCGATCTTCGAAGCGGCCTCCGACAAGCACGACGACATCACCTTCGGCAAGATCGACACCGATGCCGAGCAGGCGCTCGCCCAGGGCTTCGACATCACCTCGATCCCCACGCTGATGGCCATCCGCGACGGCATCGTGGTCTTCGCCCAGGCCGGCGCGATCCCGGCCCCGGCCCTGGAGGACCTCATCCGCCAGGTCCGCGCCCTCGACATGGACGCGATCCGGGCCGAGCTCAGCGAGGAGCTGAAGAACGCCGAGCAGAACTGACCCCGGCGGGCCCCGCCGGCACGGCGGGGCCCTCGCGTCGCCCGGCCCGCGCCAGGGCGGCGGCCAGCGGGAACAGCGCGATCACCACGAGCGCGCCGGGCAGCCCGGCCAGGCGTGACAACGCGCCCGCCACGCCCAGCCCGATCCCGCCGCCGACGAAGAACGTCAGGTTCAGCAGGCCCATCGCGCCGCCGCGCCGTTCCACCGGGAAGCTCGCCGACATCCGGGCCGTGATCACCACCTGGGCCAGCGAGAACGCCGGGAACCCGAGCGAGGCGGCCACCACCAGCAGCACCGCGGCCCACCCCGCCGGCCCGCCGTGCCCGCCCTGCCCGCCGGTGAGCGCTCCGGCGAGCCCCGCCGCGACCAGGCAGAGCGCGAACGCCGCGGCCACGGCGGGCAGCAGCCACGACCGGGTGCCCGCGATCCTGGCCAGCACCACGCCCACCAGCGCGCCCGGCAGCAGCCAGGCGCCGATCGTCAGCAC
The DNA here is from genome assembly GCF_040674635.1 of Nonomuraea sp. NPDC049758. Classification (NCBI taxonomy): domain Bacteria; kingdom Bacillati; phylum Actinomycetota; class Actinomycetes; order Streptosporangiales; family Streptosporangiaceae; genus Nonomuraea; species Nonomuraea sp. NPDC049758. The sequence continues at coordinate 139,033 of NZ_JBFAMZ010000007.1, read as the reverse complement.
GCTCCACCCGTGCACCCCGGCCAGGAGTTGCGGGGCGGCCCACATGGTGGCGAACAGGCCGCCGTACACGCCGACGCCGATCAGGGCGGCCCCGCGGAAGACGCGGTCGGCCGGCAGGTCACGCGGGACGAACCCGCCCGCGACCGTACGGGTGCGCCGGACCAGCGCGGCCCCCGCGAGCACCGCCACCACCCCGGCCAGCGCCGCGACCGGCCGGCTCAGCCCCAGGTTGGCCGACTGGACGAGCACGAGGAACGCCGACACGCCCGCCGCCAGCAGCCCCGCGCCCACGACGTCCACCCGGCCGCCCGACCCCGCGCGCCGCGCCACCGGCAGGCAGAACGGCACCGCCACCAGCGCCAGCGCGGGCAGGGCCAGCGTGAGCCGCCACGACAACGCCTGGGTGACCAGCCCGCCGGCCAGCGTCGCGCCCGCCGAGAACACCGCCATCGCGCTGCCGAACCAGGCCAGCACCGCCTGACGCCGCTCCGGCTCGGCCGTCGCCGCCAGGTTCAGCGCGACCGCCGACAGCGCGCCCGACCCGGCCGCCAGCACCGCCCGCGCCGCCACGAGCGCGCCCAGTGACGGCGCCACCAGGCAGGCCAGCGCTCCCAGCGCCAGCACCGCCGAGCCGAGCAGCAGCGTGCGGCGCACCCCCCACGCGTCCGACAGACGCCCGAACAGCGCCGTCCCGATGCCCAGCGCCAGCGCGTGCGCGGTCAGCACCCACACCACCGCGCCAGGACGCGCCCCCAGTGCGGCGGCGACGTCCGGCAGGGCGACCCCGGCCGCCGTGACGCCGAACACGGCCGGGCCGAAGAGCGCGCCCAGCCTGATCCCGATCGATCCACTCCCGTTCATGCGGGTCAGTCCATCGCGGGAAGAGCGGGCGAACCAGGAGACGTTCTCCTGGACAGTCATCACAGATCATGATGAATGGAGACACAGTGGAGCTGCGGCAGCTCGCCTACTTCGTGGCCGTCGCCGACGAGGGCGGCTTCGGCCGGGCCGCCGAGCGGCTGCACATCGTGCAGCCCGCGGTCAGCCAGCAGGTGAGCAGGCTGGAACGCGAGCTGGGCGCCCGCCTGTTCGACCGGTCGACCCGGCACGTACGGCTGACGGAGGCGGGGGAGCGGCTGCTGCCCGAGGCCCGCGAGGTGCTCGCCGCGGCCGAACGGGCCCGCCGGGCGGTCACCGGCCACCTGGCCGAGACCACCCTGCGGCTCGGCGTGTCCGCCGCGCCCGGCACCCGCCTGTACCCGATGCTCGACCGGCTCGACCCCGGCCTGCGGGTCCGGCTCGCCAAACAGGGGCTGGCCGAGCGGCTGGCGGCGGTGCGCTCCGGCGACCTGGACGCCGCCCTGGTGCGTCTGGTGGACGCCGCGCCCGGTCTGGAGTTCTTCCCCGCCTGGACCGAGCCGCTGGTCGTGGCGCTGCCCGCCGCCCATCCGCTGGCCGGCTCCGGCACGCTCAGCCTCACCCAGCTGGGCGACCTGCCCGTACGGCTCGCCCCCCGCGAGCGCAACCCGCCCTTCCACGACCTGGTCACCGGGGCCCTGGCACGGGCGGGCGTGGACCCGCCGCGCGGCCCGGCCTTCACCGGCCTGCACGACACGCTCATCGACCTGGCCTCGAGCCCGCCGTCGTGGACGCTGTTCTACCCGGTCTTCGACGAGCTGCCGCCGATCCGCGGCGTGGCCTACACCGGCCTGGACGAGCCCGAGGTGCGCACCTACCTCGCCGTGCCGGCCGGGCCGCCGACGGCCCGGGTGCGGCAGCTCCTGGCGGCCCTGCCCTGACCGGGCCCCTCACCGGGCCCCTCACCGGGCCCCTCAGCGGCCCGGACCGGGGGCCGCGATCCGGCCGTGCGTCAGGGCTTGCGGGCGACGCCGACGTAGCCGACGTCGGTGCCGTTCGTCAGGGCGGCCGGCTCGGTGGGACGCCAGTCCTGGGGGAAGACCAGGCCGGGGTCGGCCAGCTCGTAGCCCTCGAAGAAGGTCAGGATCTCCTTGTCGGTCCGCAGGCTCAGCGCGGCCGTGGCCTGGTTGTAGACCTCCAGCGCCTGCGGGGTGGTGTCGGGCCTGGCGTCGATGGCGTGGCTGATCACCAGGTGGCTGCCGGGGGCGCTGACCTCGCGCAGCCGGGCCACGATCGGGTGGGCCTGCTCGTCGGGGATGAAGTGCAGGATCGCCAGCATGAGGAAGGCCACCGGCTGGTCGAAGTCGATCAGCGCGCCCAGCTTGTCCAGCAGGGTGTCCACCTCGCGGATGTCGGCCTGCAGGATGTCGACGTTGTCCGTACGGGCCAGCAGCGCCCGGCCGTGGACGCACACCACCGAGTCGTAGTCGACGTAGACCACGCGGGCCTCGGGCGCGATCTCGTGCGTGTTGCCCTGGGTCGGCAGCCCGGCGCCCAGGTCGACGATCTGCCGTACGCCCGAGTCCACCAGATGCCGCACGGCCCGCTGCAGGAACGCCCGGTTGGAGCGGGCGGCCTCCTTGGTGTTGGGGAACACCTTGAGGATCTGCTCCGCCGCGGCGCGGTCGGCCGCGAAGTTGTCCTTGCCGTCGAGGTAGTAGTCGTACATCCGCGCGACGTTGGGGACGTTGGGGTCGACCCCCTCGGGGGCACTGTCCACGATTTCTCCCGAAATTTCGGTCCTTCGGGTGATCATAGCCTCGCCGACCCCGCCCGTACTGGAATTCGGTTCGGTTGTCCGCGCGGCGCGCGTCACCAACACGCGCCGCGCGGAACCGGCTCACCCAGGGCGGACACCGCCCTCAACGGCACGGCCCAGCCCCGGGTTGAGCCCGGCCCTGGTAGAGCTCAGCCCCGGTACAGCTCGGCCACGCGGAAGGCGAGGTCGAGGGACTGGCCGCGGTTGAGCCGCGGGTCGCAGGCCGTCTCGTAGCGGGTGCCGAGGTCGCCCTCGACGATCTCGTGGCCGCCGCCCACGCACTCGGTGACGTCGTCGCCGGTGAACTCGATGTGGATGCCGCCCGGGTGGGTGCCGAGCGCGCGGTGGACCTCGAAGAACCCGGCCACCTCGTCGAGCACGTCGTCGAAGTGGCGCGTCTTGTGCCCGCTGGGCGCCTCGAAGGTGTTGCCGTGCATCGGGTCGCAGATCCAGGCCACCTGGGCGCCGGCGGCCGTGACCTCCTTGACCAGGGTGGGCAGGTGCTCACGGATCTTGGACGCGCCCATCCGGGTGATGAACGTGAGCCGGCCGGGCTCGTTGTCCGGGTTGAGCTTCTCGATCAGCGCCAGCGCCTCCTCCGGCGAGGTCGTCGGCCCGAGCTTGACGCCGATCGGGTTGCGGATGCCGGCGAAGAAGTCGACGTGCGCGCCGTCGAGCTGACGGGTGCGCTCGCCGATCCAGACCATGTGCGCCGAGACGTCGTAGGGCAGGCCGGTGCGCGAGTCGATGCGGGTGAGCGCCCGGTCGTAGTCGAGGATGAGCGCCTCGTGGGAGGAGTAGAACTCGACCGTGTGGAACTCCTCGGGCTCGGCCCCGCAGGCCCGCATGAAGGCCAGCGCCTGGTCGATCTCGCGGGCCAACTGCTCGTAGCGGCGCCCGGCGGGCGACTCGGCCACGAAGTCCTGGTTCCAGGCGTGCACCTGGCGCAGGTCGGCGTAGCCGCCCTTGGTGAAGGCGCGCGCCAGGTTGAGCGTCACCGCCGAGGAGTGGTACGCCTTGAGCAGCCGCCACGGGTCGGGCTCGCGCGACTCGGGGGTGAACTCGAACCCGTTGACCATGTCGCCCCGGTAGGCCGGCAGCTCCACGCCGTCGCGGATCTCGGTGCCCTTCGACCGCGGCTTGGCGAACTGGCCCGCCACCCGGCCGATCTTCACGACCGGCACCTTCGCCGCGTAGGTCAGCACGATCGCCATCTGCAGCAACGTCTTGAGCTTGTTGCGCACGTTGTCGGCGGTCGCGCCGGAGAAGGTCTCGGCGCAGTCGCCGCCCTGCAGGACGAACGCCTCTCCGCGCGAGACGGCCGCCAGCTGCCTCTTGAGCTGGTCGCACTCCCCGGCGAAGACGAGCGGGGGCAGGCCGCCGAGCTCGGCGACGACCTTGTCGAGCTCACCGCGATCGGGCCAGTCGGGCTGCTGGGCCGCGGGAAGGGCTCGCCAGGAATCGAGATCCACGAGATTGCTGCTCACGAGATACGAGGGTATTCCACTGACCCGGCCCCACCGACCCTCTTGTCCACGTTGTGAGAATGCATTTATCAGCTTTCGGGAGACTTCACATGCTCAGGCAGCACCCCAAGGCCGATGAAACGCCGCGGCAGCCGGTTGAGCAGCGGGATCCTGGTGATGTCACGCGGCATCCTGGACGCGTCGAACCGCCGCCCCAGCGCCGGCGTGATCACCTGGTTCTGCACCAGGCGCTGGGCCGCCTGGGTGACCCGCGTGGGCAGCATGCGCCGCCGCTGCAGCCGGTGCAGGAGGGACTCCGGGATCGGCAGGCCCGCGGCGAGCGGCGCGGCCAGCAGGTTGGCGGCGGCCACCGCGTCCTGGACGGCCAGGTTGATGCCCACCCCGAACACCGGCGACATGGCGTGCGCGGCGTCACCGATGCACAGGAACCCCGGGCGGTGCCAGCGGCGCAGCCGGTTGAGGGCGACCGTGAGCACGCTGACGTCGTCGAAGCCCTCGATCTGCCCGACCCGGTCGGCCAGGTACGGCAGCAGCGTGGCCACCGGCCGCCTGAGGGCGTCGATGCCCTGCCCGGTCAGCCGCCCGAAGCCGCCCTTGGGGATCAGGTAGGCGAGCTGCCAGTAGGTCTCCCGGTTGATGGCGACCATCATGTGGCCGCTGGAGATGCGCAGGAACGTGTCGTCGGGGTCGTCGTCGTGCCGGGGCAGGCGGAACCAGACCACGTCCATCGGCGCGTGCAGGTCCTGGGGGACCAGGCCTGCGCGGGCGCGCAGCGCCGAGTGCCGCCCGTCGGCCGCCACGGTCAGTGTGGCCCGCAGCTCGTGCTCGCCGGACGGGTCGCGGTAACGCACCCCGCGCACGGCCCCGCCCTCGCGGATCAGGTCGTGGGCCTCGGCGTTCATCAGCAGCCGGAAGTTCGGGTACGCGCTCGCGGCCGTGGTGACCAGCTTGAGGAAGTCCCACTGGGGCACGAACGCGATGTAGTCGTAGCCGCCCGGCAGGCCGCGCAGGCTGGCGAGCCTGATGTCGCCGGCGTCGGTCACCAGCCGCAGCTCGTGGGCCTTGCGGTGGGGCAGCTTCAGGAAGTCCTCCGCCAGGCCGAGCTCGGCCAGCACGCGCAGGGTGGAGGGGTGGATCGTGTCGCCGCGGAAGTCACGCAGGAAGTCGGCGTGCTTCTCCAGCAGCGTGACCTCGACGCCGGCCCTGGCCAGCAGCAGTCCGAGCACGGCCCCGGCGGGACCGCCTCCGGCTATCACACAAGTCATAATTCATCACCCAATGAGATTGTGCCACGTCCCCGGAAATGAGCAAGCCCCCGCGCCCCTCCGGCGTGCCGGAGGGGCGCGGGGAGGAGGTGGGGTCAGGAGGGGAGGGGCGGGCGGCCGTAGCGGGCGGTCCAGGCGGTGTAGACCGGGCTGCGTGCCGCCACGGCGGCGTGCGCGGCGCGGGCGCTCTCCAGCAGCGCCGGGGCGTGCGCGGCGAACGACGACCGCCAGATGAGCACCTGACGCATCCACAGCGGGTTCCCGCGCAGCGGCAGCACCGACACCCGCTCGCCCGGGTCGTAGAGCGCCTGGCAGGCCGACACCGCGTGCCCGGCCGCGATCAGCTCCCGCCGCACCCCGGCCTCCACGAGCTGGTACCGCCCGCGCGGCGTGAACCCGGCCCGCCGGCACGCCTCCAGCAGGTGCTCCGGCCAGCCCATCCCGTCCGGCGGCGGCAGCACCCACGGCTCGCCCGCCAGCTCGGCCAGCTCCACCTCGGTACGTCCGGCCAGCGGATGGGCGGCGGGCAGCGCCACGAACACCGGCTCGACCGCCACCACGCCCATCCCCATGGCCGGGCCGGGCCGCAGCTCGTGGTCGGGGTAGTCGGCCACCAGCGCCACGTCGAGCCGCCCGTTGGCCACCATGTCCACCAGCACCCGGACGTAGTGCTCGGTCTGCAGCGTGATCCGGGCCTCGGGCAGCGCGCCCGCCAGGTTCGCGACGAGGGGAACGACGACGGGGTTCTCGAAGCCGCCCACCCGGATCGCCTGCCCGGCCAGCTCGTACGGCCCCGCCGCCAGCAGGTCGTCCACGCCGGCGAGCACCACTCGCGCCCTGGCCAGCACGAACTCCCCGAACGCGGTGGCCGCCACGCCGCGGTGGTCGCGGGTGAAGACCGCCCCGCCGAGCAGGCGCTCGATCCGGCCGAGCTGGGCGGTGAGCGCGGGCTGGGAGACGCCGAGCGCCGCCGCGGCCCTGGTCACACTGCCGTGGTCGGCGATGGCGCGCAGCGTCCTGAGATGTCTCAGTTCGAGCTGCATCCCGCAGAAGCTATCACTCCGGAGTTATGCCCTTATGGGATGAGACTGCTGGATCCATCGGGCCGATAGTGCATGACATGCGTAGATTCGCGGCCCTGGTACTGGCCGCCGCCGTCCTATATGTCCCATCCGCCCATGCGTCGGCGGCCGCCGACGGGCCCGGCGCGGCCACGGTCGTGCCGGTCCAGGTCACCGGCGCCCCGGCCAAGCGGTTCAACCTGATCGTCATGGGCGACGGCTACACCGAGGCCGAACAGGCGAAGTTCCGGGCCGACGTGGACCGGCACCTCAACGTGATGTGGTCGATCGAGCCGTTCAAGACCTACCGCGACTACATCAACGTCTACCGGATCGACATCGTCTCGGGGGAGTCCGGCGTGAGCTGCGACCCCGGCCTGGACGCGCCCCGCCGTACCACCCCGCTGAGCATGGGCTTCTGGGGCGGCTGCAACCCCGGCAGCGTGCAGCGACTGATCACCATGGACAACTCCGCCGCCACCCGGTTCGCGAACCTGGTCACCGGGACGACGTCGGGCAACCGGCAGATCCTCGCCCTGGCCAACAGCGGCACCTACGGCGGCGCGGGCGGCAGCTACGCCACCGCCTCGGGCAGCAACTCCATGTCCGCCCTGATCAGCCCGCACGAGCTCGGCCACTCCCTGGGCGGCCTGCAGGACGAGTACGACTACTACCAGCGCGGCGTCCCCGGCGGGACCTACGGCGGCTCCGAGCCCTCCAGCGCGCACCACAGCCTGCTGACCGAGCAGCAGATGCTCGACCAGCGCCGGAAGTGGTGGCGGTGGCTGGGCGAGGACAGCGAGTCCGGCGGCCCGATCGCCCGCTACGAGGGCGGCCTGTACTACACGAGCGGCGTGTGGCGGCCGAGCAGGCACTCCATGATGAAGACCCTCGGCTACTACTTCGACCAGGTCAGCCGCGAGGTCATGACCCAGCGCATCACCGCCAAGACCACGCTGATCCAGGACTCCACGCCCACCGCCGCGCCCGTCGGGGCCGACCGGGTGCTCTGGGTCGAGCCGATGCGCCCGGTGGGGCACTCGCTGACCACCACCTGGGCCGTGGACGGCAAGAACCTGCCCGGCGACGCCGACGTCCTCGACCTGCGCACGCTGGGCCTGGCCCCGGGCACGCACACGGTCACGGCCACGGTCGCCGACCCCACCGAGTTCGTCCGCGACCCGGCGATCCGGACCGCCATGAGCCGGACCCGCACCTGGACCGTGGACACCACGCTCACCACGCCGCCCGACGGCGTCCAGGCCGCGGTCGTGTCGTCCACGCCGACGGACCGCCCGGCCGGGCGCGAGGCCGTCGTGTACGTCGAGACCACCCACCCGGCGGCGTCCGTCCCCGCCGTCGCCTGGGCGCTGGACGGCCGGCCGGCGGGCACCGGCACCGAGTTCGACCTGGGCGCGGCCGACCTGGCGCCCGGCGCCCACACCCTCACCGCCACCCTCGGCGCCACCACGCTGACCTGGCAGGTCGACGCCGCCGCGCCCACCACCGGGTACGAGCTGTCCGAGCCGCTCGCCCGCTCCGGCGACACCTACGTCTACAACGGCCCGTTCACGATGAAGCTCACCGGCGACGACGACCGCGACGGCTACGTGGTCTCGGAGTCCCGGGTGGACGGCGACGGCTGGTTCAACTACTTCGGCTGGCCCACCTCCTCCGAGCTGCCCTGGACGTTCACCGAGCAGGGCACCGTCATCGACTCCCTGGTCTACGGCAAGCTGCCGCGCGGCCGGCACACCGTCGAGTACCGCTCGATCGACGCCGCCGGCAACTACGGGCAGGCCAAGAGCTTCACCGTCACCACCATCGCCCCGCCGCCCGCCTGCGACCGCACGGTCACCGGCGCGCACCGGGGCCCGCTCACCGTGGCCGACGGCGTCACCTGCCTGAAGGACGCCCAGGTCACCGGCCCGGTCACGGTCAAGGCCGGCGCCTCGCTGGTGACCGACGGCGGCCGGATCAGCGGCACGCTCACCGCCGCCGGGCCCGCCGCCGTGCACCTGATCAGGACGCGCGTGGACGGCGCGCTCAGCGTCACCGGCGCGGCCCGGCTCACGGTCGTGGGCGCCGAGCTGCGCGGCGCGGCCGTGCTCACCGGCAACACCGCGCCGATCCTGTCGGGCGCCACGGTCAAGGGCTCGCTCGCCTGCACCGGCAACACCCCCGGGCCGGCCGACCTCGGCGTGCCGAACCAGGTGAACGGCGCGGGCGGCGGTCAGTGCGGCAAGCTGTCAGCGGGCGTCAAGGGGAAGCCGTACGAGGCGGTCCAGGACGTCCGTCAGTGAGCTGACGGCCAGATCGCGGACCCTGGCGTACTCGGACTCCGGGTACTGCCGGGGTCCGTTCTCCACCAGCAGGATCAGGTAGAGGTAGGCGCGGTACAGGTCCAGCCGGACGCGGGCCGAGGAGGTCAGCTCCAGCGGCGTCACCTCGCGGTAGCCGGCCAGCAGCGGGTCGTCCTCGCGCAGCTCGTCGAAGATCGTCGGGGTGACGAACTCGGCGATCGGGTCGCCCCAGAACGCCCGCTCGTGGTCGATGATCGCCTGGATGCGCGGCTCGCCGGTCAGGTCGAGGAACACGTTCCCGGCCCACACGTCGAAGTGCACCAGGCACGGCGTGGTCACCTCGTCCAGCACCGGCGCGGCCCGCTCGAAGACCGCCATGATCTCGGCGGCCGGGCGCGGCAGCGGCGCCGGGTAGCGCTCGGTGTCGGCCAGCAGCGCGCCCGCCATGGCCAGGAACGCCTCCCGCCAGGTCGAGCCGACGATCCCGGCGTGCGGGTAGCCGAACACCTCGCCGGTCACCGCGTTGAAGGCGGCCAGGTGACGGCCGAGCTCCCGGCGCAGCGCCTGCTCGCCCTCGGGCTTGACGTCGTTCCAGGAGACGCCGTCGAGCGCGGTCAGCATCAGGTAGTCGCCGCCGAGCACCGGGTCGTCGAACCCGGCCACCAGCAGCTCGGCCATCGGCACGCCCGCCGCGGCGGCCAGCTCGTAGGCGGCGGCCTCCATGCGCAGCAGGTTGCGCTCGTAGCTGAGCTGGTCGAGGTCGGGCGAGGGGGAGAGCTTGAGCACCACCTCGCGGCCGTCCTCCAGGGTCAGCCGCCACACGGCGTTGGCGTAGCCGTCGGTCAGCTCGACGGCCGTGAAGACGCCCGCCCCCACGGCCCGTCTGGCCAGCGCGTCGAGCTCGGCGGGCGATAAGCGGCGCTTGGTCCTGCTGTCCACGCGAGGCCCCTTCCGGGTTCAGGCGACGCTGATCGTCCAGCTCGCCACGTGTTCGTCGCCCGGCCGCAGCACGACCAGGTCGGTGCCGGAGTTGAAGGCGTCGGGCGGGCAGGTCATCGGCTCGGCCGCGACGCCCTCGTAGCCGAGCTGCCGGCTCGTGCAGACCTGCACCCAGGGCAGTACGGCCGGGTCCCAGGCGAGCCGCACCCCGCCGACCCGCACCTCGCCGCGGTCGAGCCCGGTGAAGGCGTGGTCGATCACGGTGTCGCCGACCGGGCGCGGCTTCCTGAAGTCGTACGGGGTGCCGGCGACGTCGGCCAGGCCGGCCGGCAGCAGCCGGTCGTCGGTCGTCAGGTAGCGGGCGGCGGGCAGCTCCAGCTCCTCGCCCAGCAGCCACGGGTGGGGCCCGCAGCCGTAGGGGGCGTCGGCCGCGCCGGTGTTGCGGGCCGTGACCGTCGTGGTCAGGCCGCCCGCGTCGAGCCGGTGCTCGGCCGACAGCGCCAGCGTGAACGGGTAACCGGGCGCCTCGGCCAGCTCGTACGTCAGGCGCGCCCGATCGGCCTCGGCCTCGGCCACCTTCCAGTCGACGACGGCGACCAGGCCGTGCAGCGCGTGACCGCGGTCGGGCTCGGTCACCTCCAGCCGGTGCGAGCGGCCCTGGAAGGTGTAGCGGGCGCCGCCCACCCGGTTGGGCCAGGGGGCCAGGACGGTGCCCGCGAAGTAGGGGACCGGGCCCTGCTCGGGCCAGGTCGTCACCAGGTCGCGCCCGCCGTGCCGGAGCGTTCTGAGCGCGGCGCCGCGCGGGCTGATCTGCGCGGTGTAGCCGCCGCCTTCGAGCTGGGGCACGGGAGAAGGTCCTTTCGTCGGGCGTGCGAGCAGCCGGGCCAGGATAACGCCTGGTCAGGCAGACTCTCGGCGAACCAGGTGCGTGTCGAGGATCACCACGGGCTGACGCAGCTCCTCGCCGTTGATGCGGGCCACGAGGAGCTGGGCCATCTGGCGGCCCATGGCCTCCGTGGGCTGGTGGACGGTGGTCAGCGGCGGATCGGCGTGCAGCGCGGCCTTGGAGTCGTCGAAGCCGATCACGGCGACGTCGCCCGGGATCGCCTTGCCCGCGGCCTTGAGCACGCGCATCGCGCCCAGGGCCATCGGGTCGGAGGCGGCGAAGACGGCGTCGAGATCGGGATGGCTCTCCAGCAGCTCCTGCATGGCGGTGGCGCCGCTCTCCTCGGAGAAGTCGCCGAAGGCCACGATCTCCGGCAGCCCCGAGGGCAGCAGGGCGTCGCGGTAGCCGGCCAGACGGTCGACGCCCACGCCCATGTCCTGGGAGCCGGCGATCGTGGCGATCGCGCCCCGGCCGAGGCCCAGCAGGTGTTTGACCGCCTGCCGGGCCCCCGCCCGGTTGTCCATGTCCACGAAGCTGTAGGGGTCGAGGCCGACGGGCCTGCCGCCGAGCACGGTCGGCACGCCCATCTCCTCCAGCCTGCCCGGCAGCGGGTCGGCGCCGTGCAGCGACAGCAGCAGCACGCCGTCGACGTGCTGCCCCGTCAGGTAGGTCTCCAGCCGCTCGTGCTCCTCGGGGGAGCGCGCCATCGCCAGGATCAGCTGCAGCCCGGTCTCGGCCAGCGCCGAGCCGATGCCGCGGATGGTGCCGGCGAAGTACGGCTCGTCGAAGACCCGGAACTGGGACTCCGACACCACCAGGGCGACCGTGTCCGTGCGGCGCGTGACGAGGGCACGCGCCGCCCTGTTGGGCACGTAGCCCAGCTCGCGGATGGCCAGCTCGACGGCCTCGCGGGCCTTGGCGCTGACGTTCGGCGAGCCGTTGATGACTCTCGACACCGTGCCCCGGCCCACACCGGCCCGAGCCGCGACTGCCTCAAGAGTCGGTCGGTTCATGTCGCCTATTCTGCCGGATGATCTCCGAGTACCAGTGCGCGCTGTCCTTCAGCAGCCGCTCCTGGGTGTCGAAGTCGACGTGGACCAGGCCGAAACGCTTGCCGTAGCCCCAGGCCCATTCGAAGTTGTCCATCAGCGACCAGGCGAAATAGCCCTGCAGGGGCACGCCCGCGTCGATCGCCTGCCGGCACGCGCCGAGGTGCGCCTCCACGTACGCCTGCCGCTGCGCGTCGTGGATGCGGCCGTCGGCCAGCACGTCGTCGAAGGCGGCGCCGTTCTCGGAGACCACCATCGGGATCGGCGGGTAGTCCCGCGCCACCCGGGTGAGCACCTCCACCAGGCCGTCCTCGTCGATCTCCCAGCCCATCGCGGTGACCGGCCGGCCGCCGTTGACGAACGAGACGTGCTCGCTGCCCACCCACGGCGAGGCCGTGTCCGTGGGGGCCGCCGCCGCCGACGCCCTGCCGCCGGGCGCGCCGGAGACCGTGAAGCGGCTGTAGTAGTTGACCAGCAGCACGTCGATCGGCGCGTTGATGGTCTTCATGTCGCCCGGCCGCACGAGGTCGTCGTCGATCGGGATGTCGTTCAGGACGTCCTCGGGGTAGCGGCCGGTCAGCAGCGCGTCCAGGAAGAACCGGTTCTGCAGGCCGTCGATGCGGCGGGCCGCGTCCAGGTCGGCCTCGCTGCCGGTCTCGGGGGAGATCGCGTACAGGTTGACGCACCCACCGGCGCGGCGCGCGTCCATCGCCTGGACGGCCAGGCCGTGGGCGAGGTTGAGGTGATGCGCGCCCCTGATCGCGTTGCGCGGCTCACGCCGGCCCGGGGCGTGCTCGCCCGAGGCGTAGCCGAGGAACGCGGCGCACCACGGCTCGTTGACCGTGCTGAAGGTGTGGACGTGGTCCTTCAGCGCCTCGTGCACGATCGCGGCGTACTCGGCGAAGCGGTAGGCCGTGTCGCGGTTGGGCCAGCCGCCCTTGTCCTCCAGCTCCTGCGGCAGGTCCCAGTGGTAGAGGGTCAGCCACGGGTCGATGCCGTTGTTCTGGAGCTCGTCCGTGAGCCGCTTGTAGAAGTCCAGGCCCTTCTGGTTGACCGCGCCCGAGCCGGTCGGCTGGATCCGCGGCCAGGACACCGAGAAGCGGTAGGCCGTCAGGCCCAGGTCCGCCATGATGGCGACGTCCTGCCGGTAGCGGTGGTAGTGGTCCATGGCCACGTCCCCGTGGTGCCCGTTGAGCACCCGCCCCGGGGTCTTGGTGAAGGTGTCCCAGATGGACGGGCCGCGTCCGTCCTCGGTGACCGCGCCCTCGATCTGGTACGCCGAGGTGGCCGCGCCGAACGCGAAACCGGGAGGGAAGCGCAGCCCGGGACGAATCTGTTCCTCTTGTGTCGTCACGCCTTGACCGCACCTTCCATGAGTCCGCCGACGATCTGGCGGCCGAATGCGACGAATACCGCGATGAGCGGAATGATGGACAGCGCGGTACCCGCGAAGATCAGCGAGTAGCTGGTCGAGTAGCGCGCGTTGAGCGAGTTGATGGCGATCTGCACGGTCGGGTTGTCCGGCGTCAGCACGATCAGCGGCCACATGTAGTCGTTCCACATGAGCATGAAGGTGTTGATGCCGAGCACCGCCATGCCCGGACGCACGGCCGGCAGCACGACGTTCCACCAGATCCGCAGCGTCGCCGCGCCGTCCACCCTGGCCGCCTCGACCAGTTCGTTCGGCACGGCCTGGCGCGTGTACTGGGTCATCAGGAACACGCCGAAACCGTTGAGCAGGTACGGCAGGATGATGGCCTTCAGCGTGCCGGTCCACTCCAGGCTCACCATCATGCGGTAGAGCGGGACCACGCCCATCTGCTGCAGCGGCACCGCCATCGTCAGCAGCACGAGCAGCAGCAGGATGTTGCGGCCCTTGAACTGCAGGCTGGCGAAGGCGAACCCGGCCAGGGTGGAGATGATCACCACGGACACGGTGACGATCGCCGCGCTGAAGAAGGAGTTGGTCAGGCCGAGCAGGAAGTGCGCGTCCTCGTTCTCCAGCACCGCGACGATGTTCTCGCCGAGGTTGCCGCCGGGCAGGAACTTCGGCGGCACCGACACGGCGTCGGAGTTCGTGCGCGAGGCGATGACGAGCATCCAGTACAGCGGGAACGCCGACAGGAAGATCGCCACCCCGAGCATGACCCGCGTCATGACGGTCGGTTTCCAGCCGGTCACTTGGCGCCTCCGATCCGCCGGACGAACAGGAAGTTGACGGCCGCGCCGATGAGGATCAGCAGGAACAGCAGCCAGGCGGCCGCCGCGGCGTAGCCGTAGTCGAACTCGCGGAAGCCCTGCTTGACGACGAACATCGCCACCGTCTGGAACTGGCCCTGCGAGCCGCCGTCCACGTTGCCGTTGTAGAAGGTGGTCGGCTCGGAGAACAGCGTCAGGCCGCCGATCGTGGAGTTGAGCACCACGAAGATCATGGTCGGGCGCAGCATCGGCAGCGTGATCTGCCAGAACTGGCGCCGCCGGGACGCGCCGTCGATGGCGGCCGCCTCGTACAGGTCCTTGGGGATCGTCTGCATGCCGGCCAGGAAGATGATGGCGTTGTAGCCCGTCCAGCGCCAGTCGACCATCGCGGCGATGGCCAGCCAGGACGGGAAGCGCTCGGCCCGCCAGTTGATCTTGTCTCCGCCGAACCAGCCCAGGACCCAGTTGACCAGGCCCCAGTCACGCGCGAACAGCTGGGTGAACACCACCGCGACCGCGACCACCGAGGTGACCAGCGGCAGCAGCACGCTCATGCGGATCGGCAGGCGCCAGCGCAGCTTCTTGTTCAGCGCGTTGGCCAGGAACAGGGCCATCAGCATCTGCGGGATCGTGGCGAGCAGGAAGATGCCGACGGTGTTGGTGACGGCGTTCCAGAAGTCCTCGTCGGCCAGCAGCGCGGCGTAGTTGCCCAGCCCGGCCCACTTGGTGTCGCCGGCCAGGTCGTAGTCGTAGAGCGAGTAGTAGAGCGTGAAGGCCAGCGGGAACAGCCCGAAGGCGGCGAACAGCAGGAAGTACGGGGACACCAGGGCGTACGGCATGGCCTTGACGTCGAGTCGAGAACGCCAGAGGCGGCCGGGCGGGCGGTCGCGGCGATGGTTGTTCCGCGCCGCCCGCGGAAGGGTGTCGAGGCTCATAACAGACCTTTCAGCGGCAAGCCCGGCCCGCTAGCGGCGGGCCGGGCGGGGGAAGATCAGCCCGCGGCCTTCACCGCGTCGTCGACCAGCTGCTGCCAGGCTTTGTCGTAGGCCACCGAGCCGTCGTCCATGCCCTGGATGACCGACTCGACCGCGTTCTTGACCTGCGCGTGCTTCACCCCGAGGAAGACCGGCTGCAGGCTCTCCGCGGACTTGGCGAAGATCTCACCGATCGGGGCGTCGCTGAAGAACTCGTTCTTCGCGCCCTGCACGGCGGCGTCGGCCTGGGCCTTGCTGTTGCTCGGCATGTTGCCGAAGTCGGTGAAGATGCTCGCCTCGGTCTGCGCGCTGGTCAGGTAGTCGGCGACCTGCGCGGCCTCCTTCGGGTGCTTGGACTGCTTGGGCACGGCCACCCACGAGCCGCCCCAGTTGCCGCCGCCGCCGGGCACCGAGGCGACGTCCCACTTGCCCTTCATGCCGTCGCCGGCGTTGCCCGAGACCACGCCGAGCATCCAGGACGGGCAGCCGACCGTGGCGAAGGCGCCCTTCTGGGTGCCCGCCGCCCACTCGTCGGTGAAGTTGCGCAGCTTGGCCGTCAGGCCGGACTGGCTGAGCTTGGAGGCGAAGTCGAAGCCCGCCTTCACCGCCGGGTTCTTGTCGACGATGAGGTTGTTGTCCTTGTCGAAGTAGGCGACGTTGCCGTTCTTGGCCGCCTCCTGGTACAGCACCACGTTGTAGAGCGTGTTGGTGCCGTCGGTGAACTTGGTGTCCTTCACCTTCGCCTGGAACTGCTGGCCGACCTTCATGAAGTCGTCCCACGTCGGCCACAGGGCGGCGACCTTCTCGCGGTCCGTGGGCAGCCCGGCCTTCTTGAACAGGTCCGTGCGGTAGCACAGGCTCATGCCGCCGATGTCGGTGCCGAGGCCGAAGATCTTGCCGTCGGCCGTCACGCCGTTCTCCCACTTCCAGGCGGGGTAGTCGGCCTTGCGGCCCTCAAGGCCGTACTCCTTCAGGTCGGCCCACCACTCGGGGTGCGCCTTGGCCAGGCCCATGCCGCCCTCGTCGATGCCGATGACGTCGCCCGCGCCGTTGCCGGACTGCAGCCACTGGATCATCTGGGGCCAGTACTGCTGCTCGAACTGGTCGGTCAGGTGCTCTTCCTTGATCTGGATGTCCTTGTGCTCGGCGTTCCACTTCTCGATGGCGTTCTTGTAGCCGAAGTTGGAGCCGCCGCCGAAGGTCTGCACCCGGATGGTGACGGGCTCGGCCGCCGCCGCGGAGGAGGCGGGGCTGTTGCCGGCGGCCGGCGTGTCGCCGCTGCCGCACGACGCGACGGTCAGCGCCGCCGCGGCCAGGGCTGAGGCCGCGGCCAGACCGCGACGCTTGCTGATCATCATGGGGGACCCCTTCTCGGGTGACTGATGGGAGGTGCACCGCGGCACGCGCTCCGCCGCGGTGGGAGTGTTTGGGAGCGCTCCCACAAAGGGTGCACTTACCGGCTGTGTCCGTCAATCCGCCGAAACGGAACCGTTACCAATCGTGCGTTTTGCCACCCAGAATCAGGATTTAAGGGGATGAAGGGTGTGAAGGGCGGTTTGGGAGCGCTCCCACCTCAAGAGACATCTTTCGTGCCGCATCAAGGGCATGTCGCCCGGACGCTCCGGGCTTGCTCCCGGTCAGGTGTTGCTGTCACGGAGCGTGACGATCTTCTGGAACGTTCCAGCGCCTTACCCACCGCTCGGCCCGACGCTCGGCCTCTGGGGAAGCGGCCCTCAGCAGGCGGCGGCGCGTTCGTGGAGCAGGGCGCGCTCGCGGGAGTTGCGGGTCATCGAGGCCGCCCGTTCGAACTCGGCCCGCGCCTCGCCGCGCCGGCCCAGCCGGAACAGCAGGTCGCCGCGGACGCTCGGCAGCAGGTGGTAACCCTTGAGCGCCGGCTCGTCCACGATCTGGTCGAGCAGGTCGAGGCCCACCGCCGGGCCGTAGGCCATCGACAGCGCCACCGCGCGGTTGAGCTCGACGACGGGGGAGCGGGCCAGCCGGGCCAGCGACTCGTACAGGCCGGCGATGCGCACCCAGTCGGTGTCGCCGGGGTCGAACGCGCGGGCGTGGCAGGCCGCGATCGCGGCCTGCAGCGTGTACGGCCCCACCGCGCCCGCCCGCTCCTCGGCCCGTTCCTCGGCCAAGCTCTCCGCATGCTCCTCGGCCAGGCCCTCGGTTCGCTCCTCGGCCGGGCTCCCGGCCCGCTCCTCGGCCAGGCTCTCGGCTCGTGCCAGCGCCGCCAGCCCGCGCCCGATGAGCAGCCGGTCCCACCGGGTGCGGTCCTGCTCCAGCAGCAGCACCGGCTCCCCGGACGGCCCCACCCGGGCCGCCGCCCTGGACGCCTGGATCTCCATGAGCGCGACCAGCCCGTGCACCTCGGGTTCGGCGGGCATCAGCCCCGCCAGGACCCGGCCCAGCCGCAGCGCGTCCTCGCACAGGCCGGGCCGCATCCAGTCGTCGCCCGCGGTCGCCGAGTACCCCTCGTTGAAGATCAGGTAGATGACCTCCAGCACGGACGACAGGCGTCCGGCCAGCTCGGCGCCCTGCGGCACCTCGAACGGGACCTTCCGGTCGGCCAGGGTGCGCTTGGCCCGCACGATCCGCTGGGCGGCGGTCGGCTCGGGCACCAGGAACGCGCGGGCGATCTCGTCGGTGCTCAGGCCGCCGAGCACCCGCAGCGTCAGGGCCACCCGGGCCTCCATCGACAGCGCCGGGTGGCAGGCGGTGAAGACCAGCCGCAGCAGGTCGTCCTCGATCTCGTCGGGCTCGGGCGGCTCAGCGGCGGTCTCCAGCCGGTGGCCCAGCTCGGCCAGGTTGCGGGACATCCGCTCGTTCCGGCGGATCAGGTCGACGGCGCGGCGTTTGGACACCGTCATCAGCCAGGCGCCCGGGTTGCGTGGCACGCCCGATTCCGGCCACTGCTCCAGGGCTGCGACCAGCGCGTCCTGGGCCAGTTCCTCGGCCAGGCCGACGTCGCGGACCAGCCCGGCCAGGCCGGCGATGAGCCGGGGCGCCTCGATCCGCCAGACCGCCTCGATCGCCCGGTGGGTGTCGGAAGCCATCACCGGCTCATGACACCAGCACCGTCCGGGGTCCGCAAGCCGAGGTCAGCTCTCCCGCCCGCCCAGACGCCGGCGCATGGCCCTCTCCCGCTCGACCTCCACCGGGTCGGACGAGGCCGCGTCGGGCGTGTCGGAGGCGTCGTACACTCGCCACACGTCCAGGCCGATCCCGTCATAGCCCTTCGGGACGGGCACGCGCATGGCCCATTCCAGAGCCTCCTCCCTGGACTTCACCTGGATCAGCCAGAACCCCGCGATCAGCTCCTTGGCCTCGGCGAACGGGCCGTCGATCACCGTGGCCCGGCCGCCGCTGTAGGCGATCTGCGCGCCCTGCGAGCTCGGGTAGAGCCCTTCGGCGGCCAGCAGCACCCCCGCCTTGGCCAGCGCCTCGTTGTAGGCGTGCATGTTGTCGACGAGCTCCTGGCTGGGCAGCGCCCCGGCCTCGGTCTCCCCGTTGGCCTTGCCGACGATCATGAATTTCATCCTGCCGTCCCTTCCGTCCGCGGCTCCGGGGCGGAGCCGGCCTCGCCGAAGCGTCGAACGGGCGCCGGCCGGATCGACACGCGGGCGCGGACCGTCCGCTTCCAGGGCACCGTACCGGTCGTGCGGCCGGCGGGCCGATGTGCCATCCTCGCCCCATGCACCAACCCGCACCAGACGCCCCCGTGCCCAACCGGGCCCTGTGGGACGAGCGCGCCCGCGTCCACGGCTCCACCTCGGCCGACCGGTTCTACGACGTCGACGCCTTCCTCGCCGGCCGGCAGACCCTCTACGCGCTCGAACGCCGCCTGGCCGGCGACGTCGCCGGCCTGGACCTGCTCCACCTGCAGTGCCACTTCGGCCTGGACACGCTGAGCTGGGCGCGTCTCGGAGCGCGGGTGACCGGCGTCGACTTCTCCCCGGTGGCGGTCGCGCGCGCCCGCGACCTGGCGGCCAGGGCGGGGCTGGCGGCCACGTTCGTGGAGGCCGACACGCAGCGGCTGCCGGAGTCGCTGGCCGGCGGCTTCGACGTGGCGGTGGCCACGTACGGCGTGTTGTGCTGGATCGGCGACCTGGACGCCTGGATGCGCGGCGCGGCCATGGCGCTGCGGCCGGGCGGGCGGCTGGTGCTGGTCGACCTGCATCCGGCCTACGAGACGGTGTCCTCGCTCGACCCGCTGGTGGCCGACTGGCCCTACGGCGGCGGCCAGGCCCACCGGGAGACGGTGACCGGCACGTACGCCGACGCCGCGGTGGTGACCGAGGCCCACGAGGCGGTCGAGTACCCGCACTCGGTGGGCGAGATCGTCACGGCGGCGGCGCGGGCCGGGTTCACGGTGGCCGAGCTGGGCGAGCACGTCGAGACCGACATGGACCCGCGCGGCCTGCTGGCCGAGGGCGCGGACGGCCGGTACCGGTTCCCGTTCGGGGACTCGCACCTGCCGATCCTCTACTCGCTGGCGGCGGTCCGGCCCTGAGACGCGGCGAGCGCGCGTCCCTCGTGCGGGACGCGCGCTCGGAGCGGGGGGAGGTCAGCTCGCGTACTGCGGGTATCCGTAGCCGACGACCTGCGACTTCGGACGGACGCGCTCCTCGACCTTGCCGTTGCCGGTGTTGCCCTCGACCGTGGAGATCGTGCCGTCGCCGTTGTCCTTGACGACGAAGCCGACGTGCTGGATGGCGTCCAGGCTCTTGCTGCCGCCCCAGGAGAAGAAGACGACGGCGCCCGGCCTGGCCTCGGTGCCCCAGCGGTCGTTGGCGGCGAACCACTTGGCGTGGGCCACGGTCCAGGCGTCCCAGCCGACCTGCGGGCGCGCGCCGGTCTGCTCGCCGACCCAGGAGACGAAGATTGAGCACCAGGGGGCGTTCAGGTACATGGCGCGGGTGCCGCCGTCGCGGGCAATGGTCTCGGCGGCGCGCTGGGAGTCGGCGTACCACTTCTGGAACTTGGTGCCGCCGCCGTAGGCGTTCTCGGAGGTGCCGACCTGGGCCTTGGCCATCGCCAGGACCTGCTGGGCGGTGACGTTGACCTGGGTCTCCTCCGCCTTGCGGGTCTGGGCGGCGGCCTGCGGCGCGACGGCCGAGTGGCCGGCGGCGGCGGCCGGGCCGGCGCTGTCGGCGGCGGCGGCGGTGGCGTGGGCGCCGATGGCGGAGGCGAGGATGGCCGCGCCGAGCGCGGCGTGGGCGTAGGTGATCTTCGGGGCACGGATGGGACGGTGCGTGGCCATCGAGGGCATTGACTCCTTGCTTCCATGCCGCTTACCGGGTTAGCTGACGGGTTCGGACGTGGAAGCTGCCCTACGGCACCGAAGTGCCGATTCACCCCAAAGGACGTGGGTCCCCGGTTCCGCCCGGAGGCGGATTCAGCGGTCACAGGACGATCCTGTGAAATGTCTTGCGATGGTTGGACAAAGCCGGACAAACCGGACGTCTGCCGCGAGATGCCCCACAAGGTAATACATCGGGCAAGAGCAAGGCAAGTGGCTAAAGGTCCAGCTAGGAGAGTTGCGCCCGCGCTTCGGCCAGAAGCCCCATCATGGCAAGGGATTCGTCAAGCGGCATGATCGCGCTCTCCGTGCGGCCCTCGATCGTGGCCGCGCGCACCTCGCGCAGCTCGCCCGCGTAACCGTTGTCGGCCGGGTCGAGCACCAGCTCCTCCGTCTCCATCGACGGCCCCGACAGCAGCACCCGCCGCGGCGCCCAGAACGGCGCCAGGATGTCGGCCCGCATCGACGTGCCCACCACGCTCGCGTCGTTGGCGTGATGTGCCAGCAGCGACACGTCCACCAGGGCCCGCCGCCCGTCCGGGTACAGCAGCAGCCCGCCGGCCTCGGCGTCGACCCCGCTGGGCGCCAGCGAGCCGGCCATGCGCAGCTCCGCGGGCATGCCGAGCAGCAGCTGGGCCAGCCCGAACGGGTAGATCCCCAGGTCGAGCAGGGCCCCGCCGCCCAGCTCAGGCGCCCACAGCCGGTGGGCGGGGTCGTAGGGCAGCGCGAAGCCGAACGAGGCCCGCACCGACCGGATCTCACCGAAGCGCGGATCGGCCGCCACCCGCTGGATGAGCGGGTTGAAGCGCATCCACATGGCCTCCATGAGGAAGACCCCGGCCGCGCGGGCCAGCGCCACCATGCGCTCGGCGTCGGCCACGTCGGCCGTCAGCGGCTTCTCGCACAGCACCGACTTGCCCGCCGCGATGGCGGCCTCGGCCACCTCCAGATGCTGGGCGTGCGGCGTGGCGACGTAGATCGCGTCGACGGCCGGATCGGCGCACAGGGCCTCGTAGGAGCCGTAGGCCGACTCCGCGCCCAGCTCGTCGGCCAGCGCCCGCGCCCTGAGCGGGCTCCGCGAGCCGACGGCGGCCACCCGCATGCCGGGCTCGGCCACGATGGCCGCCCCCACGGTACGCGCGATGCCGCCGGTCGCCGCTATTCCCCAGGTGAAATCTCGCACGACCGAGATCGTAGAGCGCTCAGGTCAGGTTGAACGAGTCGGGGTCGGGCCCGATCCGCCGCCCCGCGTTCATCGCGCCCATGGCCGCCATGTCCTCGGTGTCGAGAATGAAGTCGAACACGTCGATGTTCTCCTCGATCCGCGACGGCGTGACCGACTTGGGGATCACCACGTTGCCGAGCTGCAGGTGCCAGCGGAGCACGATCTGGGCGGGCGTCTTGCCGTACTTCTCCGACAGCACGCGCAGCGCCGGGTCGGCCAGCAGCCCCTTGCCCTGCCCGAGCGGGCTCCACGCCTCGGTCAGGATGCCGTTGGCCTCGTGGAAGGCCCGCAGCTCGCGCTGCTGGAAGTACGGGTGGAGCTCGATCTGGTTGATCGACGGCGTGATGTCGGTCTCCTCCATCAGCCGGGTCAGGGTGGCGACCGTGAAGTTGGAGACCCCGATGGCCTTGGCCCGGCCGTCCCGGTAGATCTTCTCCAGCCCCCGCCAGGCCTGCACGTACCTGTCCTGCTCCGGGACCGGCCAGTGGATCAGGAAAAGATCTACGTAGTCGAGGCCCAGGCGGGCCAGGCTCTCGTCGAAGGCCTGCTCGGCGCGCCCGTGGTCGCCGTTCCACAGCTTGGTGGTGACGAACACCTTCTCCCGTGGCACCCCGGCGGCGCGCACGGCCCGGCCGACGCCCTCCTCGTTCTCGTAGGCGGCGGCGGTGTCGACGTGCCGGTATCCGGCGCGCAGCGCGGTCGTCACCGCGTGCTCGGCGTCGTCGGCAGAGACCTGCCAGACGCCGAAGCCGAGCTGTGGTATCTGCACACCGTCGGTGTTGAGCATCAGCGAGTTCATACCCTCCATTGTTCACGTGTCGTTTCTTGCGGCTTAAGCAGGCCGGGCTACCTTGAGGCGGGTCGTGCAAGGCCATCCACCGGCTGGGGGAAACAGAGTGGTCAGACAGGCGTCGGCCTGGGTGGAGTCTCCGCTCCAGATGCTGTGCGCCGTCGAGGCCCACCATGCCGGGCTGCTCGGCCCGGACACCGTGGTCGTGCCGCGCGCCGGCCTGCGTCCGCTGCGCGCCACCCGCAAGGAGCTGCGCCGCCTCGACCTGCCCGCCGGCCTGGTGCTGGACGAGCCGCGCGAGCGCATGCCACGCCGCGTCCAGGCCGTGGGCGACGCGTTCTCCGGCAAGGTCCAGATGCGCTGGCTGACCTCCGACCCCGGCCGCATCGTCGTCGTGGACGACGGCCTGGCCACGCTCAGGCTGCTCGAACTGCTGGCCGCCGGGCCGTTCCGGCCGCTGCTGCGGGCGCGGGCGACCTCCTCGCGGGCGCGCGCCCTGCTGGGCCTGGCCGCCGCGCTGCGGCTGCGGATGAGCCGGGTGTCGGTCTTCACCGCCCTGCCCGTCCCCGACGAGCTGGCCGCCGCCGTCCGGGGGGCGGGCGTCGACCTCGTCCGCCACGACTTCGCCTGGCTGCGCGCCCAGCCGCCGAGCGCCCAGGGGCCCGCCGAGCGCACGGTCGTCCTCGGCACGTCCCTGGTCCGCAACGGCCTGGTCCACCGCGACCACTACCTGCGCTGGCTGACCGACCTGGCCGGGCGCGAGCCGCTGGCCTACTACCCGCACCGCCGCGAGGACCCCGTCGACCTGGCGCTGATCGGCGAACGTCCCGGCATCACGGTGCACGACGCGGGCGTGCCGGCCGAGCTGACGTTGCGCGGCCTCGACGCCGGGCAGCGGGTGCTCAGCCTGCCCTCGACCGCGATCACCTCGCTGCGGGTGCTGCTCGGCCCGCGCGGCGTCGAGGTCGAGCCGGTGGACGTTCCCGACGACTGGTGGACGAGCAGGGCGGCCCCCGGCCTGCGATCGCATTTGACAGGAGCTTCCAGGTGAGGGTGCTGGCGGTAGCCGACTCCGACTCGTATCTGAAGTGGGCGGCCTGCCTGCTCGACGACCTGCCCGCGGGCTGCGAGAGCGAGCTGGTGGTGGTGCGCACCCCGATCGCGCCCTCGCCGGAGCAGATCGCGGCGGCGGTGGGCGGGCGCGCGGCGCCCCCGGTGTTGTCGGCGCGCTCGCTGCGCCGCCTGGCCGAGCGCACCCGCCCCGACGCGATCCTGGTGGGCTGCACGGGCCCGGTCGTGGACGTCCTGGTGGCCGACGTGCTGGCCGGGCTGCGGCCGGCGGGCCGGGCACGGCCGGTGTTCGTCAGCGGGCTGCCCGGCATCTCGGTGCCGGCCACGGAGAAGGCGTGGCTGTTCCGCAGCGGCTGCGACCTGTTCGTGGTCCACAGCGAGCGCGAGGTGGCCGAGTTCTCCGAGATCGCCGGGCGGCTCGGCGGGGGAGGGGCGGTCGGGCTGGCCCGGCTGCCGTTCCTGCGGCCCGGCGCGGTGTCCGGCGGCGGCGACCGGGTCGTGTTCGCCACCCAGGCCAAGGTGCCGCGGGCGCGTGAGGAGCGCGAGCGGGTGCTGACGGCGCTGGCCGAGCTGGCCGCCCGCCGGCCCGGCCTGGAGGTCGTGGTCAAACTGCGCGCCCTGGAGCACGAGCGCCAGACCCACAACGAACGCCACCACTACCAGCGGCTGTGGCGCGAGATGGGCGAGCCCGGCAGGCTGACGTTCGCGGCCGGGTCGATGCACGAGCAGCTGTCGCGGGCGGCCGGGTTCGTCACGGTCAGCTCGACGGCCGCGCTGGAGGCCGTCGCCATGGGCGTGCCGTCGCTGGTGCTGAGCGACTTCGGCGTCAGCGCCGAGATGATCAACCTGGTGTTCGAGGGCAGCGGCCTGCTCGGCACGCTCGGCGACCTCGCCCTGGGCGACTTCCGCACGGCCGAGCCGCGCTGGTGCGAGGCCAACTACTTCCACCCGGCCGGCCGCGACGACTGGGCGGCCCTGCTGACCGGCCTGGCCGCGGACGGGACGCGCCCGCCCGCCCGCTCGCTGCTGGACGGTCCCGAGCACGCCGCGGCCCGCCGCCGGGCCAGGTTGCGGGTGGAGGTGCCGCCCACGATGTTGCGGGCGGGCTACCGGGCCAAGCGGCGGGTGCGCCGCTACCTCAGATCGCTGACCTGATCTTCCTGCGCAGCCTGGACAACGCCGAGGGCGGCTCGGCCAGCCCCAGCGTCTCCAGGCGCTTGCGCTTGAAGTAGCGCCCGTCGAACGTGACGCCCGGCGGGCGCAGCTCGGGATAGGCGTCGGCCTGCATGCAGTAGCCGACCGCGCGCACCAGCGCGGGCAGGTCCGTGCGCGGCGGCTCGTCGATCACGCCGTCGGCGTTCAGCCGGGGCAGCAGCGCGTCCACGATCGTGGCCGGCACCCGGTTGCTGTTCTCGTACGGCGTGAGCCGGTCCAGCACCAGGCCGGTGCCGAAGGAGGCGACCGGCAGGCCGAAGTAGCGCCGGGCGGTCACCAGGCCCGTGGAGAAACAGCCCACGACCAGCTCGGGCCGCTGCGTCGCGAAGCACACCTCGGCCGGCACGCTCTCCCCGGCCACCGTCAGCCGCACCCCCAACGGCCCGGCCGCCGCGCGCAGCAGTTGCGCGTGCCGGCGTCCGGCGGCCGGGTGCGGCTTGAACACCACGTCGGTGCAGCCGCGGGCGGCCAGCGCACGCAGCATCGAGGCGTGCAGCCCGGCCTCCTCCTCCGGCGTGACGATCTCCAGCGCCGACAGGTACTGGCCGAGGACGACCGCCTGCCCGGCGCGCAGGTCCGGCGCGGTGGCGGCCACCTCGTCCACGACCGCGCGGAAGCGCTCCTCGGGCAGCACCACGGGCGGCACGCCGTACTCGCTGAGCAGCAGCGGGGTCAGGCCGGGCACCAGGTCCAGGTGGAGCAGCCGCTCGATGCGGCGGGAGATCTCCGCGGGCAGCGGGTCGCGGGTCGGCCCGTAGCTCATCAGGCCGTCGGAGTAGACGGTGATCGGGCAGTCGCGCACCAGGCCGGCGATCGTGCGCGCGGGCGGCACCGCGATCGACTCCAGCACCAGCTCCTCGACGTCGTCCAGCGCCAGGTGGGAGCGGATCAGCCGCTCGAACATCGGCACCTCGATGACCCGCGCCCGCCAGTCGGAGGGGTGCAGCGGGGCGATCAGCTCGTTCCAGGAGTGCACCTCGTCGAAGCGCGAGCGCAGGGCGGCGAAGCCGGGCGTGCCGTCGAGCGGCACCGACACCTCGGGGATCGCCGCGTTGTTCGACACGATCAGCACGCGCCGGCCCGCGCCGAAGCGGCCGTCGTCGATGGCCGCGGCCAGCGACATCGCGCCGAACAGCGTCGAGGCGTAGAAGACCTTCATCAGGAGTCCTCCCGATCCCGGCGGATCCGGACGTGGGGGCTGGGGGGAATGTCGGGCACCAGGGCGCGCAGCGCGGCCTCCCGCTCGACGGCCATCCGCGACACGGCGTCGGCCACCAGGGCGGACGGCAGGCCGCGGACCATCTGCGCGCCCCGCTCCTCGAACCGGGCGCGCAGCGCGGGCGTGAACCGGCCCGCGAGCTCCAGGTGGTGGGCCAGCAGCGAGCAGAAGTTGCGCGCCGCCTTGGGCAGGAACTCCGGCTCCAGGTCCTTGAGTACCAGCTCGAAGGCGTCGAAGAAGTGCAGCTGCCGCTCGTCGCCGACCTGCGTCAGCGACCCGGACACCAGCCGCCGGTAGAACACCCCGGCCAGCGGCACCACCGCGAACGTGGCCGCCTCCCGGTGCAGCCGCCAGATCCACGGCCGGTCCTCGGCGGTGTGCAGCGAGCCGGGGAAGTGCAGCAGGTCCCGCAGCGAACGCCGGTAGACCCCGGCCCACGCGTACGGGTAGTCCACCATGGTCCGCTCCCCGGCCGGCAGGATCGCCGAGCGGGGGTCGAGCACGACGCCGCGGCGCGACAGCGGGGCCCGGTGCACCACCCGCCTGCGCCCCTCCACCTGGACGTGGTCGACGCGCACGAAGTCGCAGCCGAGCCCGTCGATGGCCGCCACCAGCCCGGCCAGGTAGCCGGGCGCCAGCCAGTCGTCGCCGTCCATGAACGTGACGAACCGCCCCGAGGCGGCCGACAGCCCGGTGTTGCGGGCGTCGGCCAGCCCCACGGGGGCGGGGTTGCGCAGCACGGCCAGGCCGGGCAGGTCGCGGGCGAAGTCGGCGATGATGTCCGGGGTGGCGTCCACGGAGCCGTCGTCCACGACGATGAACTCGAAGTCGGGCCGGGCGTTGCGGGCGAGCGAGGTGAGCGCGTCGGCGATGAAGCGCTCACCGTCACGCACCGGCACGACGACGGAGAGAGTGGTCGGCGTCATGACTCAGACGGTCACCCGGCGCAGCCGGGCCTTGGGCGCCTCCTCGCCGGGGAAGACGCGCTTGACGCCGTCGCCCATGGCCTGCTCGATGATGCGGATGTCGCGGACGAGGTGCTCCAGCCCCGACGGCTCCAGCGAGGCGGCGTGGTCGGAGCCCCACATGGTGCGGTCGAGCGTGATGTGCCGCTCGACGCAGACCGCGCCCAGGGTGACCGCCGCCAGCGAGATCTGCAGGCCGCGCTCGTGCCCGGAGTAGCCGACCGGCACGCCGTAGCGCTCCTTGAGCGTGGTGATCGTGCGCAGGTTGGCCTCCTCCGGCGGCAGCGGGTACGTGGAGGTGGCGTGCATCATGATCAGCCGGTCGGTGCCGAGGATCTCGACCGCCTGGTCGATCTCCGACAGCGTGGACATGCCGGTGGACAGGATGAGCGGCTTGCCGGTGGCTGCCAGGGCGCGCAGCAGCTCGTGGTCGGCGACGCTGGCCGAGGCGATCTTGTGCGTCAGCACGTCCATGTCCTCGAGGAACTCCACGGACGGCACGTCCCACGGCGAGGCGAACCAGTGCAGGCCGCGCTCGTCGCAGTACTTCGCGATCTGCCGGTACTCGTCGTGACCGAACTCGGTGCGCTCCTTGTACTCCAGGTACGTCATCTCGCCCCACGGCGTCTGCCTGATCTGGCCCTTCTGCTCCTCGGGCACGCAGATCGCGGGGGTGCGCTTCTGGAACTTGACCGCCTGGCAGCCCGCGTCGGCCGCCACGTCGATGAGCCGGCGGGCGAGGTCGAGGTCGCCGTTGTGGTTGATGCCGATCTCGCCGATCATGTACACCGGCTCGCCGTCGCCGACCATCACGTCACCGATCGCGACCGGGCCGAGCCGCGGCCGGGCCTTGGCCTCGGCGACGGGCGGCTCGGGCCGGGCGGCCACCACCAGGTCGCACAGCTCGCGCACCGCGCCGGAGCCGCCGGGCCTGGTCAGCACCACGCGGGCGGCGGCGCGCACGCGCGGGTGCGCGTCGGGGGTGGCGATCGGCCAGCCGACCTCGGCCATCGGGCCCAGGTCGTTGACGTCGTTGCCGACGTAGGCCACGCGCGCCGGGTCCAGGCCCTCGATGGCCAGCCAGTCGCGCAGCACGATGCGCTTCTCGGCCAGGCCCTGCAGCACGGGCACGCCCAGCTTGCGGGCACGGGCGGCCACGACCGGGTTCTGCTCGGTGGACATCACCAGCACCTTGACCCCGGAGCGGCGCAGCAGCGAGACGCCCATCCCGTCCGAGCGGCTGACCAGGACCATCTCCCGGCCGTCGGAGTCGATGTAGGCGCGGTCGTCGGTGTGCACGCCGTCGAAGTCGGTGATGACCGCGTCCACGTCGATCGGCTCGGGCCTGTCGATGAACGGCGCCAGGGCGCGCACCAGCTCCAGGTCCTCGGGGTCGTCGACCTCGATGGCGTGCTGCGGCGGCACCGGCTGCACGGCGACCTCGCCGAAGAAGCGGTGGCCGTGCTCGCGCAGGCCGGCGGTGCGCATGACGTAGAAGGCGCCGTTCTCGCGGAACTGCGGCTCGCGGTCCTGCCTGCGCGGCCGCACGGCGGGGTCGTGGTTGACGCCCGCGCCCGCGGCCGTCCACAGGAACTCGTGCGTGGGCAGCCCGGACACGACCGAGTCGGCCTCGCCGTCCAGGACCTTGCGCACGGCCGCCGACAGGTCCTCGGGGTCGATGAACGCGCTGGTGCACTGCACCAGGACGACCACGTCCGGGTCCGCGCCGAGCGCGTCCAGGGCGTGCAGCACGGCCGACTCGCTGGAGGCGGTCGCGCCGCTCAGCTCCTCGGGCCGCTCCACCACGGTCGCCCCCGCCGCGCGGGCGGTCTCGGCGATCTGCGGGTGGTCGGTGCTGACCACGACCTGGTCGACGAGCTCGGCCCGCAGGCACGCCCGTACCGCGCGGGTGACCAGCGGGACGCCCCCGACCAGGGCGAGGTTCTTCAGGGGAACGCCCGCCGAACCTCCGCGGGCGGGAACAACGGCCAGGACTCGCAAGTGACTTCTCCTCAGTGCATCGGATCGCACCCAGAAGCTAAGGGCCCGGATTGAACGGGCAGCGTCACCGCCATTAACTTTCCATGGGGATCCGGTAGAGCAACTCTGGCCGGCCCACCCCGCCGTACTGCGGCACGCGCACCGCCGTCCCCACCTCGACCAGGTGTTCCAGGTAGCGGCGGGCGGTCACCCGCGACACCCCGACGGCCTGCGCCACGCTCTGCGCGGTGCTGCCGCCGGGCCGCTCGCGCAGCCGCGCCGACACGGCGTCCAGGGTGTCGCGGGCCAGCCCTTTGGGCAGCTCGGAGCTGCCGCGCAGGGTGCCGAGCACCCGGTCGACGTCGCCCTGGGCGACGATCACGCCGGTGTCCTGCCTGAACCGGGCGTAACGCGCCAGCTTCTCGGCCAGGGTCGCGTAGGTGAACGGCTTGAGAAGGTACTGGGAGACGCCCAGCGACACCGCCGAGCGCACCGTCGCCAGGTCGCGCGCCGAGGTGACGGCGATGACGTCGCACAGCAGCCCGCCGGCCCGCACCGCGCGGCACACCTCCAGGCCGTGCATGTCGGGCAGGTACAGGTCGAGCAGGATGAGGTCGACCGGCCGGCCGCGCAGGAACCGCAGCGCCTCGCCGCCCGAACGCGCCACCCCGGCCACCTCGAACCCGGCCACCCGCTCGACGTAGACCCGGTTGGCCTCGGCCGTGATCTCCTCGTCCTCCACGATCAGCACGGACACCGCCGCGCCTTGCCGGTTCATCGGACCCGCTCCGGGACCGGCAGCCGCACCGTGAACGCCGACCCGGCCACCTCGATCGTGCCGCCCAGCCGCCGCACCGCCTGCCCGACCAGCGCCAGCCCGAGCCCGTGGCCGTCCCCCTTGGTGGTCCAGCCCTTCGCGAACGCCTCCGGCGCGGTCAGCCCCGGCCCGTCGTCGGCCACCCTGATCACCACCCCGTCCAGGTCCGCGCTCAGGTGCACCTCGACCCTGGTGGCCGCGTCGAGGGCGTTGTCGACGAGGTTGCCGACGATCGTCACCAGGTCGCGCGGGTCCAGGCCCTGGTCGTCGAGGTCGCTGTCGGGCGTGAGCACCAGCTCGCCGCCGCGTTCGGCCGCCTCGGCGCTCTTGCCGAGCAGCAGCGCGGCCAGCACCGGCTCGCGCACCGCGCCCACCACCCGGTCGGTCAGCTCCTGCGCCGCGCGCAGCTCGGCCGTGCCCAGCGCGACGGCCTGCTCGGCGCGTCCCAGCTCGACCAGCGTGATCACGGTGTGCAGCCGGTTGGCGGCCTCGTGCGCGGCCGAGCGCAGCGAGTCGGCGAATCCGCGTTCGGCGTCGAGCTGCCCGGCCAGCGCCTGCAGCTCGGTGTGGTCGCGTACGGTCACCACCGTGCCGAGCCTGCTGGCCGCGCCGTTGACGGCCAGCACCCGGTCGCCGGCCAGGTGCACGCGTTCCTCGTGGCCCTCCAGCAGCGCCGGCAGGCCCAGCTCGGCCAGGTGCCGGCCCTCGGCGTCCGGCGGCAGGTCCAGGAGCTGCCTGGCGGCGTCGTTGCAGAGCGTCAGCGTGCCGTCGCCGCCGACCAGCAGCAGGCCCTCCCGCACGGCGTGCAGGACGGCGTCGTGGTGGTCGTGGATGCGGCCCAGCTCCACCGGGCCGAGCCCGTGGGTCTGGCGGCGCAGCCGTACGGTGACCAGCCACGTCCCGGCCGCGCCGAGGCCGAGCGCGAGGGCGGCGACCAGGCCGCTCCAGGCGACCTGGTCGCGCAGCCGGGCGCTGATCCGGTCGATCGTGATGCCCGCGCTGACCAGGGCCCGGACCCGGCCGCCGGACCACACGGGCGTCACGGCCCGCTTGGAGGGGCCGAGCGTGCCGGTGTAGGTCTCGACGAACGTCCGGCCGTCCAGGGCCCGCCCGGTGTGGCCGAGGAAGCGCCGGCCGATCTCGGCCGGGTTCGGATGGGTGTAGCGGGTGCCGTCCGGCTTCATGATGGTGACGAAGTCGACGCCGGTCTCCTTGCGCACCCGTTCGGCGTACGGCTGCAGGGCCAGGGTCGGCTCCGGGTCGTCGAGTGCGGCGGCCACGCCCGGCGCGGCGGCCACGCTGACCGCCACGGCCCTGGCCGTGGCGCCCGCCTCCTCGGTGAGCAGGCGGTGGGCCTGCACCAGCGCGAGCACCGCGCAGCCCGTCACGGCGACCGCGACCACGACCAGCTGCAGGACCAGCATCTGGCCCGCCAGGCTCCAGCGGCGCATGAGCCCCCCTCGCGTGAACGAAACTTACTCAATCGTGACGTGGGTCACAGCGAGCCGCATAGTCGCACGACCAGCCCCTTTTTCCCAAGCGGTGGAGACCCCTCATGCGCGATCGCACGCGATATCTGTACCTGGCCGTCATCGTGGCGGTCCTGCTCGGCATCCTGGTCGGGTTCGTCTGGCCGGAGGCGGGCAAGGAGCTCAAACCCCTCGGCACCGGGTTCGTGGCGCTGATCAAGATGCTGATCAGCCCCATCATCTTCTGCACGATCGTGCTCGGCATCGGCTCGGTACGCCAGGCCGCCAAGGTCGGCAAGGTGGGCGGCCTCGCGCTCGGCTACTTCATGGTGATGTCCACCGTGGCCCTGGTCATCGGCCTGCTGGTCGGCAACGTCATCGACCCCGGCTCCGGGCTGCACCTGACCGACGCCGCCCGGCAGGCCGCCGAGGCCGAGGCGGCCAAGGGCGAGGCCACCGGCGGGGTGGACTTCCTGCTCGGCGTCATCCCCGTCACGCTGGTGTCGGCCTTCACCGAGGGCTCGGTCCTGCAGACGCTGCTGGTGGCGCTGCTGGCCGGGTTCGCGCTGCAGGCCATGGGCGAGCGGGGCGCGCCGATCCTGCGCGGCGTCGAGCACGTCCAGCGGCTGGTGTTCCGCATCCTGGCCATGGTCATGTGGGCCGCGCCGGTCGGCGCGTTCGGGGCCATCGCGGCCGTGGTCGGCGCCACCGGGATCGAGGCGCTCAAGAGCCTGGCCATCATCATGATCGCCTTCTACGTCACCTGCCTGCTGTTCGTGGGCGTGGTGCTGGGCGCGCTGCTGTGGCTGGTGGCCCGGGTCAACCTGTGGTCGCTGCTGCGCTACCTCGGCCGGGAGTTCCTGCTGATCCTGTCCACGTCGTCGTCGGAGACGGCGCTGCCGCGGCTGATCGCGAAGATGGAGCACCTCGGCGTGAGCCGGACGGTGGCCGGCATCACCGTGCCGACCGGCTACTCCTTCAACCTCGACGGCACCGCCATCTACCTCACCATGGCCACGCTGTTCATCGCCTCGGCCACCGGCGCGCCGCTGCAGGTCGGCGAGCAGGTCTCGCTGCTGCTGTTCATGATGGTCGCCTCCAAGGGCGCCGCGGGCGTGACCGGGGCGGGCCTGGCCACGCTCGCCGGCGGCCTGCAGTCGCACCGCCCCGAGCTGGTGGACGGCGTCGGCCTCATCGTCGGCATCGACCGGTTCATGTCCGAGGCCAGGGCGCTGACCAACTTCGCGGGCAACGCCGTGGCCACCGTCGTGGTCGGCACCTGGACCGGCGACTTCGACCGGGAGCGGGCCGCCGAGGTGCTGGCCGGGCGGGCGCCGTTCGACGAGTCCACGCTGATCGACGACGAGGACGACCGCCCCGAGCCGGAGCCGGATCGGCAGGCCGTGCGCGTCTAGGGTTTGCGGCCGATGCCCGCGTACCCCATGCGGGCGAAGTCGTCGTCGTAGAAGGGCGGGCTCTCGGGGTCGGTGAACGGGAAACCGAGCTCCGGCCCCTTGCCCGTGGCCAGGCCGGGCGGGATCAGCTCGAAGTCGCCGAAGAAGGCGGCGATCTCCTTGCCCGGCCGCGGGCAGAACGGCGCGTTGGCCCGCCGGTAGAACTGGCTGACGCGGGCCACGCGTTCGGGCGCGTGGTCGGTGCCGACGTGCGACAGGGCCAGGTAGCTGCCGGGCGCGAGCGCGTCGCGGTAGGCGGCCACGAAGTCCTGCGGGTGGTCGGTGTCGGGGATCAGGTGCAACAGGAACATCATGAGCACGGCGACGGGCCTGCCGAAGTCCAGCAGCCCGCGCACCTCGGGGCTGTCCAGCACCTCCCGCGGGCGCCGGACGTCGCCGTGCAGCATGGCCACCTGCTCGGGGCCGGCCAGCAGGGCCCGCCCGTGGGCGGCCACCACCGGATCGCTGTCCACGTAGACCACGCGGGCCTGCGGCGCGTACCGCAGCGCCACCTCGTGCACGTTCTCGGCGGCCGGCAGGCCGGAGCCCAGGTCGAGGAACTGGGTGACACCCTGCTCGCACAGGTACCGCACCACCCGGCCGATCAGCAGCCGGTTCTCCCGCGTGCCGTCCCTGACCTCCGGCATCGCGCTCAGCACCAGCTCGGCCAGCTCACGATCGGCCGGGAAATTGTTCTTTCCGCCCAGGAAGTAGTCGTACATGCGCGCGGTGTTGGGGATGTGAGGATCCACGCCCTGGGGGACTTCTTGCGTCATGAGGGCATGATCCACTAACCGGCTGCCGGAAATCTACGCTTTCGACATCAGATGGCCGGAAGCCGCAGGACGAACCGCGCCCCGCCCGGACGGTCCTCCACCCGCACGCTGCCCCGGTGGGCCATCGCCACGTCCCTGGCGATGGCCAGGCCGAGCCCGGTGCCGCCGGAGTCGCGGCTGCGGGCGGCGTCGAGACGGGTGAACCGCTCGAAGATGCGCTCGCGGTCGGCCTCGCGGATCTCCAGGCCGTCGTTCTCCACCGCCAGCACGGCGGTGCCGCCCCTGGCCGGGCCCGCCTCCCTGGAGACCACGACCCGCACCATGGTCTCGGCGTGCCGCTGGGCATTGTCCAGCAGGTTCGTCAGCACCCTGGCCAGTTGCAGGCGCACGCCCTCGACCACCACGCCCTCGGTCAGCTCGAGCCGGGTGGGCAGCTTGTCGCTGCGCACGGCCAGCTCCTGCCGGACCAGCTGGGCCAGGTCCACCGGCTCCCTGGCCACGTCCACCCGGGAGCCGATCCTGGCCAGCAGGAGCAGGTCGGTGATGATCGCCTCCAGCCGGTCGGTGTCCCGCAGGGCGCTGTCCACCAGCGCCTCGACGTCGGTGTCCTCCGGGTAGAGCTGGGCGCTCTCCAGCTGGGCGCGCAGCCCGGCGATCGGGGTGCGCAGCTCGTGGGAGGCGTCGGAGGCGAACTGGCGCTGCTGGAGCGCGGAACGTTCCAACCGGGCCAGCGTGTTGTTGACGGCCTTGGCCAGCATGGCGACCTCGTCCTCGCCGCCCGGCTGGGTGACCCGGTGGCTCAGGTCGCCGGCGCTGACCGCGTCCAGCTCGGCGCGCATGGTCGCCACCGGGCGCAGCGCGCGGCCGGTGACCAGCCAGGTCGCCCAGGCGGTGAGCGCGATCAGCACCGCCACCTGGGAGAACACGATCACCTCCAGCGTCTCCGAGGCCAGCACCTCCGGGGTGCTGCGGCCGGCGTAGACGATGGGGGAGTCCTCCGACATGCCGGCCTTGACCGCCGACAGGTGCACGCACTCGGTGGGCAGGCAGTTGGTGGTGTTGACCACCCGGCTCTCGGCGGTGGGCCGCACGTCGCTGAGCGGCGGCAGGTTCCTGGCCGCGTCGCTGCTGGCCAGGACGCGGCCGTCGGTGCCGACGATCTGGATCAGGTCGATGGACGGGTTGGGCACCGGGATCGTGGCGCCCTGCGGCAGCCCGCCCGCGCGCATCTCCGAGGCCACCCGCTCGGCGGTGTCCCGCGTGTCCCGGTAGACGCCGGCCGTCACCAGCGAACGCGAGACGATGCACCCGGCGACGCCCACGGGGATCAGCACGAGGGCGGCTACGGCCGTCGCGATGAGGGTGACGCGTCCGCGCAGGGAGCGGGCCCACAGGGGTGGCACTCCCCGAGACTACTAACCGTCATTGCCGCCAAATGCCGCGTCAAGGGAAAGGTTCCCCCAACCTCAACGCTGGATCCACACGGTGGTGTCCGGCGGGACCGCGCCGTCGGCCGCCAGCGGGCCGCTGGCCAGCAGCACCGTGCCGGGCACGACCGGGGCGACCGGGCGCTCGCCGGTGTTCAGCATCACGACCAGGCCCGGGTCACGCTGGACGGCCAGCACGTCCTCGGGGGCCTCCAGCCACCGCAGCGTGCCGCCGCCGAGCGCCGGGTGCTGCTTGCGCAGCCGGAGAGCGGCCCGGTAGAGGTTCAGCGTGGAGTCCGGGTCGTGCTCCTGGGCCTCGGCCGACAGCTGCGTCCACGACGGCGGGATCGGCAGCCACGGGTCGCGCCAGCCGCAGCCCGGCTCGCTCGTCCACGGGATCGGCACCCGGCAGCCGTCGCGGCTCTCGCCGGTGCGCCGGAAGGCCGGGTCCTGGCGCAGCTCGTCGGGCAGGTCGAGGACCTCGGGCAGGCCCAGCTCCTCGCCGTTGTAGAGGTAGGCCGAGCCGGGCAGGGCCAGCATGAGCAGCGTCGCCGCGCGGGCGCGGGCCAGGCCGCCGTGCCGGGTGACGTGGCGCGGCTTGTCGTGGTTGGACAGCACCCAGGTGGTGGGCGCGCCGACCAGCTCGGCCTCCGCGAGCGACTTCTCGATCACCGTACGGAACGACTTGGCGTGGAAGTCGGCCATCATGAACTCGAAGTTGAACGCCTGGTGCAGCTCGTCGGGCCCGACGTAGCGGGCCAGCCGCTCGGGCGAGGACACCCACGCCTCGGCGACGGCCATCCGCCCGCCGGGGTAGGAGTCGAGGATCGGCCGCCACTCCCGGTAGATGTCGTGCACGCCGTCCTGGTCGAAGTAGGGCACCTGCTCGTCGCCCAGCATCTCGGCCTGGCGGCCCTCCTTCGGGCCCACGTCGGGCAGGCCCGCGGCCTTGACCATGCCGTGGGCCACGTCCACGCGGAAGCCGTCCACGCCCCGGTCCAGCCAGAAGCGCAGGACGTCGCGGAACTCGGCGCGCACCTCGGGGTTGTCCCAGTTGAGGTCGGGCTGCTCGGGCGCGAACAGGTGCAGGTACCACTGACCGTCCTCGACCTGCGTCCAGGCCGGGCCCCCGAAGATCGACTCCCAGTCGTTGGGCCGGTCGCGGAAGATGTAACGGTCGCGCAGGCCGGCCTGGAACCAGGGGTGCCGGTCGGAGGAGTGGTTGGGGACCAGGTCCACGATCACCCGGATGCCGCGGTCGTGGGCCTCGGCGATCAGGGCGTCGAAGTCGGCCAGCGTGCCGAACATCGGGTCCACGTCCCGGTAGTCGGCCACGTCGTAGCCGCCGTCGGCCATGGGCGAGGTGTAGAAGGGGCTCAGCCAGATCGCGTCCACGCCCAGCCGCGCGAGGTGGCCCAGGCGTTCCCGCACGCCCTTCAGGTCGCCGGTGCCGTCGCCGTCGGCGTCGGCGAAGCTTCGGGGGTAGACCTGGTACACGACGGCGTCCCGCCACCAGTCGTCGTTGCCGAGCATGGCTTTCCTTCCCCCGATGTCCGTGATGTCTGGTGCAGGATGTCGCGCGTCCTTGCGACAGGTCAAGTGCAAGTTTCGGAAAGTTACAGATTCCCAGTACGCCCGTTATCTGAGGTGCGGCGAGGTCAGCGGGGCGTGGGTCGGATGTGGTTCCGGTAACGCTCTTTCGCAAGTTCTTCCAATTCTTGCAAAGAGCCGCTAACGTCCCGGAAACGTAAGCCGTGAACAGCGGCGGAAAACGATCTTCGGCGGCGGCGCACGCAGGCGTCGCCGCTCCTCCATGACCTCGGGAGGTCTCATGCGTGTTCGGGTCCTGGGAGTGGCCGCCCTCTCCACCCTCGCATTCGCCGCTACGGCTTGTGGTGACTCCGGCTCGACCGCCCCGTCGGCGCAGCCCAGCGGCTCGGCCTCGGCCTCGGCCCCGGCCGCCGCGGCGGGCGGCACGCTGGTCATCTGGGCCGACCCGAGCCGGGTCAAGCCGCTCAAGCCCTTCGCCGACCAGTTCGGCACCGAGAACGGCGTGACCGTCGAGGTGAAGGAGATCAGCAAGGACAACCAGATGACCTTCCTGACCGCCTCCCAGCAGGGCAGCGGCCCGGACATCATGATCGGCGCGCACGACTGGATCGGCAACCTCGTCCAGAACGGCGCCATCGACCCCGTCACGCTGACCGACGAGCAGAAGGCGGCCTTCTCGGAGATCGCCATGAAGGCGGTCACCTTCAACGGCCAGGTGTACGGCGCCCCGTACGCGGTGGAGAACATCGCCCTGATCCGCAACACCAAGCTCGCCCCCGACGCCCCCGCCACGCTCGACGAGATGATCGACAAGGGCAAGGAGCTGAAGAAGGCCGGCAAGGTCAAGGAGGTGCTCTGCCTGCCCGTCGGCGTCAAGGGCGACGCCTTCCACGCCTACCCGCTGTTCGCCTCCGCGGGCGGCGCGCTGTTCGGCCAGACCGCCTCCGGCGACCCCGACCCCAAGCAGGTGCTGCTCGGCTCCGAGGGCTCGGTCAAGGCGTTCGGCAAGCTGAAGGAGCTCGGCGAGAAGGGTGACGGCGCGCTCAAGACGTCGGTCACCAACGAGAACTACATCGTCAACTTCGCCGCCGGCAAGTGCGCCTACCTGATCTCCGGCCCGTGGGCCATGAGCGAGGTCAAGAAGGGCGGCATCTCCTACGACATCACGCCCGTCCCGGCGTTCAAGGACGGCAAGCCGGCCACGCCGTTCGTCGGCGTCCAGTCGTTCTTCGTGGCCGCCAAGGGCAAGAGCAAGGCCCTGGCCCAGGAGTTCGTCGCCAACTACGTCACCAACAAGGACGTCGCCAAGGCCCTGTACGAGGCCGACCCGCGTCCCCCGGCGCTGACCGCCGCCCTCCAGGAGGTCCAGGCCGCCGACCCCGACGCCGCCAAGTTCATGGACGCCGGCAAGAGCGGCATGCCGATGCCCGCCATCCCCGAGATGGCCGCGATCTGGGAGCCGTTCGGCATCGCGGAGACCGCCGTGGTCAAGGGCGGCGACGCCGCCAAGGCCGCCGCGGCCGCGCAGAAGGCCATCGACGGCGCGCTCAAGAACTGACATGGCCCAGGACGTGCACGAGGCCGTGGGGACCACCGCGTCCCCGCGGCCTCGCCGGGAGCTCACCACGGCGTTCGTGGTGAGCAGGATCGCGGTGCTGGCCGTGGCCGCGGCGATCCTGCTCTACGCCGTGCCGCCGCTGGTCGCCGCGGAGTCGTGGGTCTCGCTCACGCTGCTGGGGCTGGCCGCCGCGGCCATCTCCTCCCTGTACCTGACCCGCCGCTTCATCCCGGCCAAGTACCTCGTCCCCGGCACCGTCTTCCTGATCGCCTTCCAGGTGCTGCCCGTGCTCTACACGGTGACCACGGCGTTCACGAACTTCGGCGACGGGCACCGCGGCGACAAGGCCGACGCGGTCACCGCCATCGAGACCGGCTCGGTGCGCCAGGCCCCCGGCTCGCCCGAGTACGGCCTGACCGCCGCCCTGCGCGGCGACGAGCTGGTGTTCCTGCTGGTCGACCCCACGACCAAGCAGGTCCGGCTGGGCACCGCCGAAGGGCTGACCCCGCTCACGGGCGCCCAGGTCGGCCTCACCGGCAAGGTCCTGTCGGCCCCCGGCGTGACCGTGCTGAAGGCGCCCGAGGCGGCCGCCCGCGGCCAGGAGATCTCGGCGCTGTCCGTGCCGACGCCCGGCGGCGCGATCAAGGCCAACGGCCTCAGCCGGGCCGTGGAGGGCAAGGCCGCGCTGGTCTACGACGCCGCCTGCGACTGCGTCAAGGGCAACGGCGACACCTGGACGGCCGACGAGGCCCAGGGCTACTTCGTCAACGCCGAGGGCGAGCACCTGGCACAGGGCTGGCAGGCGAACGTCGGCCTGGACAACTTCGCCCGGGTGCTGACCAACCCCACCATCTCCGGCTACTTCGTCGGCGTGCTGGGTTGGAACCTGGTGTTCGCGCTGGCCTCCGTGGCCGGCACGTTCGGGCTCGGCATGGCCGTGGCGCTGGCGCTGCACCACCCGCGCATGCGCGGCACGAAGATCTACCGGATCGCGCTGATCCTGCCGTACGCGATGCCGGCCTTCGCCATGCTGCTGGTCTGGCGGGACATGTTCAACCGCGACTTCGGCCTGATCAACCAGTTCTTCGGGCTGAGCGTCGACTGGCTCGGCGAGCCCGTCACCGCCCGCTTCGCGGTCATCCTGGTCAACCTGTGGCTCGGCTTCCCGTACATGTTCCTGGTCACCACCGGCGCGCTCCAGGCGATCCCGCGCGAGCTGACCGAGGCGGCCTCCATCGACGGCGCCACGCCGTGGAAGGCGTTCCGCCGGGTGACGCTGCCGCTGCTGCTGGTCGCGCTGACGCCGCTGCTGATCTCGTCGTTCGCGTTCAACTTCAACAACTTCAACGCCATCGCGCTCACCACCGACGGCGGGCCGTTCCCGGCCGAGAGCCCGCAGGTGGGGGCCACCGACCTGCTGATCACCTACACCTTCCGGCTGGCGTTCGGCGCGGGCGGGGCGCAGTTCGGGTTCGCGGCGGCGATCTCGGTGTTCATCTTCGCGATCGTGGCGGTCATCTCGGCCGTGGCCTTCCGCCGTACCCGCAAGCAGGAGGAGGTCTACGCATGAGGATCGCGCTCAGGCACGTGTTCGTGCTGGCGGTGTGCGCGTTCGCGCTGTTCCCGATCCTGTTCGTGGTCTCGGCCGCGATCAACCCGATGGGCACGCTGGCCTCCACCGACCTGCTGCCGTCGGGGGCGAGCCTGAACAACTTCGCCAACCTGCTCACCTCCGACGACTATCCGTTCGGCCGGTGGTTCTTCAACTCGGTGTTCATCGCGCTGGTCTCGTCGTTCGCGAGCCTGCTGCTGTCGATGCTGGCCGCCTACGCCTTCAGCCGCATGCGCTTCACCGGCCGCCGGGTCGGGCTGCTGGCGCTGCTGCTCATCCAGATGTTCCCGCAGTTCCTGGCCATCGTGACGATCTTCATGATCTTCACCAGGGTGACCGAGCTGTACCCGGCGTTCGGCTTCAACACCGTCTGGGGCCTGCTGCTGCTCTACCTGGGCGGCGCGCTCGGCGTGAACACCTGGCTGATGAAGGGCTTCCTCGACACCGTGCCCAAGGAGCTCGACGAGGCCGCCACCGTGGACGGCGCCACCCACGCGCAGATCTTCTGGCGGATCATCATGCCGCTGGTCACGCCGATCCTGGCGGTCACCGCGCTGCTGGCCTTCATCGGCATCATGAGCGAGTTCCTCATGGCCAACGTGTTCCTGCGCGACCCCGAGAGCAAGACCCTGGCCGTCGGCATGTACGGCATGATCGCCGGCGACCACCGCAACGCCAACTTCGGCATGTTCGCCGCCGCGACGTTGCTCACCGCCGTACCCACGGTGAGCGTGTTCCTATGGCTGCAGAAGTACATCGTCTCCGGCCTGACGGCCGGGGCTGTCAAGGGATAGGTCCATTGCGTCATGTCGGCGAGCCGCACCACGACGGCTCAGCTCTCTACGTCTCCAGCCGGGAACCGGCGCTCGGCTCGCGGGTGATCCTCTGGCTGCGCGCCCCGCGCGCCGCCGGGATCACCGGGGTGCACGTGCGTGCCGTCTGCGACGGCGAGCCCCGCTACGCCGAGGCCCGCGTCGACGACTCCAGGACCGGCACGCCGGTCGCCGGCTACGGCGCGGACGACGTGTGGTGGCAGGCGGAGATCACCGCCGTCAACCCGGTCACCCCGTACCGCTTCCTGCTGCACACCCGCCGCGGCCAATTGTGGCTGACCGCGGCCGGCCCGGTCGCCCACGACGTGACCGACGCGAGCGACTTCCGCCTGGTCTGCCACCAGGCGCCGCCCTCGTGGATGTCGGACGCGATCGTCTACCAGATCTTCCCCGACCGCTTCGACCGCTCCGGCCCGATGCCGGACCTGCCCGACTGGGCGCTGCCGCGCGACTGGGACCGCGACCCGGTGATCCCCAGCGGCCCCGGCACCGCCCAGCAGTTCTACGGCGGCGACCTCGACGGCATCACCCGCCGCCTGGACCACATCCAGGGGCTCGGCGCCGACACCGTCTACCTGACGCCGATCTTCCCGGCCCGCTCCAACCACCGCTACGACGCCGCGAGCTTCGAGCACGTCGACCCGCTGCTCGGCGGCGACGAGGCCCTGCACCGGCTGTCCGGCGCGCTGCACGCCCGCGGCATGCGCCTGCTCGGCGACATCACCACCAACCACTGCGGCGACGCCCACGAATGGTTCACCGCCGCCGTCTCCGACGTCAACGCCCTCGAACGGGAGATGTTCTACTTCGACCCCGACACCGGCGACTACGAGTCGTGGTGGGGCGTCAAGTCGCTGCCCAAGCTCAACTGGGGCAGCGAGCTGGTGCGCTCCAGCATGCGCGCGGTGCTGAAGAAGTGGCTCGGCCCGCTGGACGGCTGGCGCGTGGACGTCGCCAACATGACCGCCAGGCTCGGCGCCGACGACCGCAACCACGAGGTCGCCGCCATGCTGCGCCGGCAGCTCGGCCCCGAGGCCGCCTTCATCGCCGAGCACAACCACGACGCCTCGCTCGACCTCGACCGCGACGGCTGGCACGGCACCATGAACTACGGCGGCTTCACCCGTCCGGTCTGGGCCTGGCTGCGCGGCCCCGACCTGGACCTGCCGCACTTCCTCGGCGTGCCGGGCGGCGTGCCCGAGCGCGACGGCACCGACACCCTGGCCACGTTCAGGTCCTTCGCCTCGCACATGTCCTGGCGCTCGCTCACGCACTCCTGGCAGCTCCTGGACTCCCACGACTCGCCGCGCATCCGCACGGTGACCGGCTCGCGCGAACGCCACCTGCTGGCCCTCGGCCTGCAGGCCACGCTGCCCGGCACGCCCATGGTCTTCGCCGGCAGCGAGTTCGGCCTGACCGGGATCAACGGGGAGCACTCGCGCACCCCCATGCCCTGGAACCGGCCGCACGACCAGGACCCGGCGACCCTGTCGGCCTACCGCGAGCTGCTCGGGCTGCGCCGCGCCGAGCCCGCGCTGCGTCACGGAGGGTTGCGCTGGCTGCACTCCGACGCCGACTGCCTGGTCTTCGCGCGCGAGACGTTCGAGGAGTCGCTGCTGGTGGCCGTCCGCCGGGCGCCCGGCGCCGCGCTGGCCATCGGGGCGCAGGCCCAGGGCGTCCACAATGCGCAGGACGGAGACATGATCCCGGGGGACGGTCCTTCGGTGAGTGTGTGGCGCATCACACGCTGATCACGCTACGGTATGGCCTGGCCCCGTACCGTCTTCAACTGGATAGTGGTGTGCCCGCATGAGGTTGCTCTCCGTAGCCGTCGCAGCTTCGCTTCTTACCGCCGTACCGACCGCCGCGGAAGCCAGGGCGGCCACCACCTACTACGTCGACTCCAGGGCCGGCGACGACGATGCCGCCGGCACCAGCCCCGACAAGCCGTGGAAGTCGCTGGAGAAGGTCAGCTCCGCCGAGCTCAAGCCGGGCGACATCGTCAGCTTCAAGCGGGGCGGCAGCTTCACCGGCCCGCTCCGGCTCACCGCCAGCGGCACCGCCGCCCGGCCCATCGTCATCCGCTCCCACGGCACCGGCGCCCTGCCCCGCATCAGCGGCGACGAGCGCGACTGCGTGGTCGTCAAGGGCGCCTACTGGCAGATCAGCGGCCTGCGCGCCACCGGCTGCCGGTTCGCCGGGTTCCAGCTCGGCGGCCACCACATCGAGCTGACCGGCGTCGCGGCCGACGGCAACGTCGCGGGCGTGTGGGTCACGCCGTCCGGCTCGCACAACACCGTCCGCGACAGCACGCTCACCGGCAACAACCGCATGAGCGTCGACGACGAGGGCGGCGACAACGACTCCGGCGCCTTCGGCGTGCTGCTCAACGGCGACGACAACCTGGTGACCCGCAACACCATCACCGGCAGCTACGCCAAGAGCCACGACTACGGCACCGACGGCGCCGCCGTCGAGATCTTCAACGGCGACCGCAACCGCGTCACCCACAACCACGCGCGCGACAACGAGACCTTCACCGAGCTCGGCGCCCAGAAGGGCAAGACCGCCACCGGCAACGTCTTCGCCTTCAACGTCGTCACCTCCGGCCGCAGCCGCGGCTCCTTCCTCATCACCCGCGGGCCCGGCCACGTCGTGGGCCCGGTCAAGGGCACGATCGCCGTCCAGAATTCGGTCTACCTGCCGGCCAAGGACACCATCGGCTGGTCCTGCCACGACGGCTGCAGCCCC
Source organism: Nonomuraea sp. NPDC049758 (assembly GCF_040674635.1). Classification (NCBI taxonomy): domain Bacteria; kingdom Bacillati; phylum Actinomycetota; class Actinomycetes; order Streptosporangiales; family Streptosporangiaceae; genus Nonomuraea; species Nonomuraea sp. NPDC049758. Next base: position 96,172 of record NZ_JBFAMZ010000007.1, on the reverse strand, counting down.
TCCATCCTCAGGCTGCGCAACAACGTGATCGCGGTCGGCGGCGAGGCGGGCTGGGCCGACGGCAAGGGCGTCGACGACGGCGGCAGCGTCTACTACGGCCGCAAGCTCACCTTCAAGCTGGGGCCGAAGTCGGTCAGGGCCGACCCGCTGTTCGTCTCCCGCACCGACCTGCGCCTGCGTCCGGGCTCGCCGGCGCTGGGCCGCGGCCTGCCGCTGTCGCCCACCTGGTACGGCGGCGCCGCCTTCGGCAAGGACATGCTGGGCCGGCCGCTGTCCGGGTCGCCGGACGCCGGGGCCTACCAGCGGTAGCGGTGTAACCTACGGGGCATGGTCCCGGATCTTCGCCTGCCGCTGGTCAAGCAGCTCGCCGAGGCCGACGTGCCCCACCGCTTCTGGCACACCGCCGGCCCCGGCGGGCGCGTCTGGCTGTTCGAGAGCGTCGAGGGCGACGGCGAACACTGGGCGATCAGGCAGATCGAGGTCGACACCGACCGCGTCGCCCACCGCTACTGGTGGGGCCGGCTCCAGGACGATCACGGCTTCCTCACCGACCAGCCGCTGGAGATCTGGGAGCTGACCGAGATCACCCAGGCGGCGTTCGAGGCCGTCTGGGCCGCCGCCTGAGCCTCAGCCGGCGTTCTCCAGGACGAGCGCGTTGGCCAGGCCGCCCGCCTCGCACATGGTCTGCAGGGCGTAACGGGCGCCGCGCGTGCGCATGGCGTGCACGAGCGTGGTGGTGATGCGGGCGCCGCTGGCGCCGAGCGGATGGCCGAGGGCGATGGCGCCGCCGTTGACGTTGACCTTCGCCGGGTCGGCCCCCGTCTCCTGCAACCAGGCCAGCACGACGCTGGCGAAGGCCTCGTTCACCTCGAACAGGTCGATGTCGGACAGCGCGAGCCCGGCGCGGCGCAGCACCTTCTCCGTGGCCGGGATCACGCCGGTGAGCATGAGCAGCGGGTCGGACCCCGTGACGGCGAAGCTGTGCAGCCGGGCCAGCGGGCGCAGGCCGAGCCGGGCGGCGGTCTCGGAGCTGGTGATCAGGACGGCCGCCGCGCCGTCGTTGATCGGGCTGGCGTTGCCCGCGGTGACCGACCAGGCGATCTGCGGGAAACGCCCGGCGTAGCCGGGGTCGGCGTAGGCGGGCCGCAGCCCGGCCAGGATCTCCGGCGTGGTGGCGGGCCGGATCGACTCGTCGCGGTCCAGGCCGGCGATCGGGGCGAGCTCGGCGCCGAAGTCCGCGGCGGCGGCCTTGGCGTGGGAGGCGGCGGCGAAGACGTCCATCTGCTCGCGGCTCAGCGACCATTTGGCGGCGATCAGCTCGGCGCTGACGCCCTGCGGGACCAGCCCGCCGGGGAAGCGCGCGGCCACCGAGGGCCCGAACGGGTCGGCGCCCGGCGGGACGTTCGACCACATGGGCACCCGGCTCATCGACTCCACGCCGCAGGCCACGACCAGGTCGTACGCGCCGGACATGACGCCCTGCGCGGCGAAGTGCACGGCCTGCTGGGACGAGCCGCACTGCCGGTCGACCGTGACCGCGGGCACCGAGTCGGGGAAGCCGGCGGCCAGCCAGGCGTAGCGGGTGGTGTTCATGGCCTGCTCGCCCACCTGGTCGACGCAGCCGCCGATCACGTCGTCGACCAGCGACGGGTCCACGCCGCTGCGCTCGATCAGGGCGCGCAGGGCGTGGGCGAGCAGGTCGACGGGGTGCGTCCCGTGCAGCCCGCCGCCGGGTTTGCCCTTGCCGATGGGGGTGCGTACGGCTTGCACGATGACGGCGTCGCGCATCGCGGCCTCCTGTCCGTTGGAAATTCCAACTCACTCTAACGCGAGCGGGTTGGACTTTCCAACGCAGGCGTCACCGGGCGGCCAGGCCGTTGATGATCATGTGCAGGGCGACGTCGAAGCTGCGCTCGACCTCCTCGGGCTCGCCGCTCAGGTGCCCCCGCGTCTCGGCGAAGACGAACCCCGAGACGAACGCGTGCAGCACCTCGCTCGTCCGCCGCAGCTCCTCCTCGGGCACCCCGGAGGCGCGCAGGATGCGGTAGAGCGCCTGCCACAGCGGCAGTCGCCGGTCCTCGCTGAACTCGGGGTGGTTGTGCAGGTAGTTCCACATGGCCGGATGTTGCCGGGCGTGCCGGTGGTAGGCCAGGGCCAGGGCGCGGAGCTGGTCCTGCCACGGGGTGCCGTCGTCGGGCGGCAGCGGCAGCCGGACGCTGACCGTCTCGCAGATGCGCGCCAGCAGCGCCTCCTTGCTCGCGACGTGGTGGTAGACCGACATGGGGTTGACGTCGAGCTCGGCGGCCAGTTTCCGCATCGACAACCCCTCGACGCCGGCCTCGTCGATCAGGCGAAGCGCCGTGGAACAGATCTCGTCAAGACTCAGGGGAGCTCCCCTGCGTGCGCTCACTGCCATACAGCGTATGGTAGCGTCTGCCATACGGTGTATGGCTACCCGAAGGGAGCACTCATGAGGCGTATCCCCGCCCCGCAGGGCCTGCCAATCCTGGGCAACACGCTGCAGATCCCGGCCCACTCGCCGGTGGAGCACTTCGTCAAGGTCGCCGAGCGGTACGAGGAGGGCATCTTCCGGCTGGAGGTCGCCGGCCGCACGATCGTGCTGGTCTACGACCCCGACCTGGTCGCGGAGGTGTGCGACGAGAGCAGGTTCGTCAAGCGCATCAAGCCGCCGCTGTCGATCGTGCGCGACTTCGGCGGCGACGGCCTGTTCACCGCCGAGCCGCACGAGCCGGTGTGGGGGCAGGCGCACCGCATCCTGCTGCCCGCCTTCAGCCAGCGCTCGATGAAGGCGTACTACCCGCAGATGCTGGAGGTCGCCGAGCAGCTCGTCGCCTCGTGGGCCGGCCGCCAGGGGCAGGACCTGCCCGTGGCCGACGACATGACCCGGCTCACGCTGGACACGATCTCGCTGACCGGCTTCGGCTTCCGGTTCGACTCCTTCGCCTCTCCCGAGCTGCACCCGTTCCTGAAGGCCATGGGCGGCGCGCTGACCGAGGCCATGCTGCGCAACCAGCAGCTCCCGTTCGTCACCAAGCTGAAGCGCGGCCACGAGGACGCCTACCGCCGCGACATCGAGACCATGCGCGCCCTGGTGGACGACGTGATCAAGCAGCGCCGCGCAGAGCTGCCCGGAGCGGGCGCCGGCGACGCCAAGGACCTGCTCGGCCTCATGCTGGCGGCCGCCGACCCGCAGACCGGCGGCCGCCTGTCCGACGAGAACATCCGCAACCAGGTGCTCACCTTCCTCATCGCCGGGCACGAGACCACCAGTGGCCTGCTCTCCTTCGCCCTGCACAACCTGCTGCGCGACCCGCACACCCTGGCCAGGGCCTACGACGAGGTCGACCGCCTGCTGCCCGGCGACGAGCCGCCCAGCTACGAGACGATCATGAAGCTCGACGTCATCCCCCGGATCCTGGAGGAGACGCTGCGGATCTGGTCGCCGATCCCCGCCTTCACCGTCAGCGCCGTCGAGGCCACCACCATCGGCGGGTACGAGATCGAGGCCGACCAGAGCGTCGCCGTGCTGCTGCCGGCGCTGCACCGCCACCCCAAGGCGTGGGAGCGGCCGGCGGAGTTCGACATCGACCGCTGGCTTCCGGAGCACAAGAAGGCCCACCACCCGGCGGCGTACAAGCCGTTCGGCAACGGCGAGCGGGCCTGCATCGGCCGCCAGTTCGCGCTGACCGAGGCCCGGCTCGCCCTGGCCATGATCCTGCGCCGCTTCGCCGTCTCCGACCCCGACGCCTACCGGATGAAGATCAAGCAGACGCTGACCATCAAGCCCGACGGGTTCACCCTGCGGGTGCGCGAGCGCCGCGCCCACGAGCGCACCGCCCCCGCCGCCGATGTCCAGGCCGCCGGTGAGGGGGAGCGGCACGACCTCGCGGTCACCGGCGTGCCGCTCACCGTCGCCTACGGCTCCAACCTGGGCACCGCCGCCGACATCGCCGAGCGGCTGGCCGAGCGGGCCGGCCGGTCCGGCTTCGCCACCACCCTGACCACCCTGGACGACCTGACGCCGCCGTCGCAGGGCCTGCTCGTCGTGGTCGCCTCCTCCTACAACGGCAAGGCGCCCGACAACGCCCAGCGCTTCGACGCCCTGGAGGAGCTGCCCGACCTGTCGGGCGTGCGCCTGGCGGTGCTCGGCTGCGGCAACTCCCAGTGGCCGACGTACCAGGACTTCCCGCGCCGGGCCGGTGAGAAGCTGACCGCCGCCGGGGCGGTGCCGCTCGTCGAGCGCGGCGAGGCCGACGCCGACGGCGACTTCGACGGCGACGTCTCGGCGTGGACGGCCCGGCTGTGGGCGGCCCTTGCCGACGAGTACAGCGCCCCGGCGGGCGCGGCCGGGCCGCGCTACGAGATGGAGGTGCTCGGCGAGAGCGAGGTCAGGCCGGCCGTCGTGTCCGAGCGGGCCGTGCCGATGACCGTCGTGTCCAACGAGGAGCTGACCGGCGACCCCACCGGGCTGTGGGACTTCTCGGCCGAGGCCCCGAGGCCCGGCGTGCGCTCCATCGTGGCCCGCCTGCCCGAGGGCGTCACCTACACGGCGGGCGACCACGTCGCCGTCTTCGCCAAGAACGACCCCGAGCTGGTCGAGTGGGCCCTGCGCTGCCTGCGGGTGCCGCGCGAGCAGGTGGTGCGGTTGCGCGCCGCCGGCGCCACCCACCTGCCCGTGGACACGCCGGTGACGGCCGGCTTGCTGCTGACCGAGTTCGCCGAGCTGCAGGAGGTGGCCACCAGGGCCGACCTGGAGGCCCTGGCCGCGCACACCGGCTGCCCCTGGACGCGTGGCCAGCTCGCCGAGCTGACCGCGAACTACGCCGACGAGATCCTGGCCAAGCGGGTCTCGCCGCTGGCCCTGCTGGAGCGCTTCCCGGCCGTCGAGCTGCCGCTGCCGGTGTTCCTGGAGATGGCCGGGCCGATCCGGCCGCGCTACTACTCGGTGTCCTCCTCGCCGCTGGCCGGCCCGGGACTGGTGCGGCTCACCGTCGGGCTGGTCGAGGGGCCCGCCTGGTCCGGCAGCGGCACCTACCAGGGCATGTGCTCGGCGTACCTGGCCGGGCTGCGGCCCGGTGAGGTGTTCTACGGGTACGTACGCGTGCCCGCGCCGCCGTTCCGGCTGCCCGCCGATCCGGCCACCCCGGTGATCCTGGTCGGCCCCGGCACGGGGTTCGCGCCGCTGCGCGGCTTCCTGGAGGAGCGGGCGCTGAGCGGGGCGGGCGGCCGGGCCGAGGTGTTCACCGGCTGCCGCCACCCCGACCACGACTGGCTGTACCGGGACGAGGTGACCGCCTGGGCCGCCCGCGCGGAGGTGAACGTGCACACCGCGTTCTCGGCCGTGGCCGGGCATCCGTACCGGTACGTCCAGGACGCCGTGGCCGATCACGCCGAGGAGGTGTGGGAGCTGCTGGAGCAGGGCGCGTACGTGTACGTCTGCGGCGACGGCCTGCGCATGGCCCCGGCGGTGCGCCAGGCGCTGCTGGACGTCCACCGGCGGCACACCGGCGAGGACGGAGAAGGCGGCGAGGACGGCACGGCCTGGCTGGCCGCCCTGGAGGCGGACGGCCGCTACCAGCAGGACGTGTTCGCCTGATCCACCGCCTGATCCACCGCCTGATCCCGGGCCTGATGCCGCGCCTGATCCCCACGCGCGGGGATCGGTCTGCCTGATCCTTGAACGATCCTTGGTCGTTTTTGGGAAAACACCTGCTCAAACCGCCACCCAGGTTCGACAATCCGGACTTAGCGCCGGATCCTGGGATATAAGCGCAGCATGCGCGACATATCCGTGGAACATATGCGAAACCTGTCCACGGCACTGTGAGAGCCTCTGGGAAAGGGGGCGGCCAATGCTGCTGCGACTGAGGGTGTCCCTGCCGGACCGGCCGGGCGGCCTTGGCCAGGTCGCGAAGGCGCTCGGGACGCTCGGCGCCGACATCCTGCAGGTCACCGTGCTGGAACGGGAGACCGGCCGGGCGGTGGACGACTTCATCGTGTCCTGGCCGGGCCCGATCAGCGCGACGGAGGTCTGCGAGCGGCTGTCGGCGACGCCGGGCGTGCGCGTCGAGGGCGTCTGGCCCACCCGCGACGTGCCCGGCTCTGCCCCCGACTACGACCTGCTCATGCACGTGGCGACGGAACCGGCGCGCGGGCTGGCCACGCTGGTGGACGCCCTGCCCGCGCTGTGCGGCGCCGAGTGGTCGGTCGCGGTCGAGGACGGAGCCGTCCGGCACGCCTCGATGGCCGCGCCGGAGGTGCTGAACCTGCCCGACCCGCCGCCGCGCGCGATCACGCTGGACTCGGCGGACCTGCGGCTGATGTTGCTGCCCCTCGTCCCGCAGGGCATGCACGTCGTCGTCGCCCGCGCCGGCGGGCCCGTCTTCCACCGGGCCGAGCTGGAGCGCGCGGTCCGCATCGTGGACGTCGTCGCCAAGCTGGCCGCCCGCGCGCCCGGACGATTGACCAGCCAAACATCAGACGAATAACGTGAGCCTCGACCGTCCCTCCCGCGCAGAGGACCTGAGGCCATGGATTTCGAGCTGACCGACGAGCAGAAGGCCTTCCGCGAGACCCTGCGCGCCTTCGTGGAGAAGGAGATCCTGCCCGTGGCCACCGAGTGGGAGCACTCGGGCCGCTACCCCACCGAGATCGTCGAGAAGATGAAGCAGATGGGGCTGTTCGGGCTGACCGTCCCGGAGGAGTACGGCGGCCTCGGCGCCGACATGGTCTCCTTCGCGCTGGTCTTCGAGGAGATCGCGCGCGGCTGGATGGGCGTGGCCGGCACGATCGGCTCCCACTCGCTGGCCTGCTGGATGATCGCCAGACACGGCACCGACGAGCAGAAACGCCTGCACCTCGCCGACCTGGCCGCGGGCGTCCGGCGTACCGCCATCGCGCTCACCGAGCCCGGCGCCGGCACCGACCTGCAGGGCATCCAGACCCGCGCGGTCCGCGACGGCGACCACTACGTGGTGACCGGCACCAAGACGTGGATCACCAACGCCCGGCACGCCGACCCGCTGCCTGTCCTGGTCAAGACCTCGGTCACCGAGCCCGCCCACAAGGGCATGTCGGTGCTGCTCGTCGATCCGGCCTCGCCCGGCTTCGGCGTCAGCCGCGACCTGCCCAAGCTCGGCTACAAGGGCACCGAGACCTGCGAGGTCGTGCTCGACGAGGTGCGCGTGCCGGTCTCGGCGCTGCTCGGGGGCGTCGAGGGACGCGGCATGCAGCAGGTGCTGGGCGGGCTGGAGATCGGCCGGGTCAACATCGCCGCCCGCGCCGTCGGCGTCGCGCAGGCGGCCTACGACGCCGCCCTGGAGTACGCGCGCGAGCGCACCGCGTTCGGGCAGCCCATCGCCGACTTCCAGGCCGTCCAGCTCAAGCTCGCCGACCTGGCCACCGAGATCCAGGCCGCCCGGCTGCTCACGTACTGGGCCGCCGCCCAGGCCGACGGCGGCAAGCGGGTGGACATGGAGGCGGGCATGGCCAAGTACTTCGCCTCCGAGGTGGCGCTGAAGGCGTCGCTGGAGGCGATGCGCATCCACGGCGGCTACGGCTACTCCCAGGAGTTCGTGGTCGAACGGCTCTACCGGGACGCGCCGCTGATGGCGATCGGCGAGGGCACCAACGACGTGCAGCGGCTGGTGATCGCCCGCGCCCTCGTCTCCGGCAAGGGCCGGGTCGGCTGGTAGCTAGTCGTGCCGGGGCAGCCCCGAGACCTCGTGGTCGGCATGGGACAGCGCCTCGGCGATGAGCGCCCGCACGTGCCCGTCGCGGGCGCGGTAGAGCACCCGGCGGCCGTCCCTGCGGGTGTCCACCAGACCGGCCAGCCGGAGCTTGGCCAGGTGCTGCGACACCGACGGGCGCGCCGCGCCGACCGCCTCGGCCAGGGAGTTCACGTCCAGCTCGCCGGCGGACAGTTCCCACATCAGCCGGAGCCGGGTGGCGTCGCTGAGCATGCGGAAGGCGTCCACGGCGGCGTTGACCTGGGCGGGAGTGGGTTGCTCCTGCGAGTGGTCCGCACCTGAGACGTTGTCGCGTGCGTACATGACTACATATCCTGGTCGGAGCGGACGAGACGCGCAAGCGAAGGGGTGCTCATGTCTGACTCCGATACCCATCCGCACGGGCACGGGCACGGCCATGGGCATGGCCACGGGCACGGGCCGGGGGAGCGGCGCGGCTTCAGGGCGCTGGCCGCCAAGGCCGCGCACGTGTTAACGCCGCACAGCCACGACAGCGCCGCCAGAACCGACAGCGCCCTGGAGTCCAGCAGCCGGGGCATGCGCGTGCTGGCCGTGTCCTTCGCGGTCCTCATGCTCACCGCCGTGGTCCAGGCCGTGATCGTCGTGGCGTCGGGGTCGGTCGCGCTGCTCGGCGACACCCTGCACAACCTGGCCGACGCGCTGACCGCCGTCCCGCTGGCCATCGCGTTCTCGCTCGGCCGCCGGGCCGCCACCCGCCGCTTCACCTACGGCTACGGCAGGGCCGAGGACCTCGCGGGCATCGTCATCGTCGTGCTCATCGCCGCCTCGGCCGCGCTCGCCGGGTACGAGGCCGTCCGGCGGCTCGTCGAGCCCCAGGACGTCCGGGCGCTCGGCTGGGTCGCCGCCGCCGCGCTGGCCGGGTTCGTCGGCAACGAGTGGGTGGCGCGCTACCGCATCACCGTGGGCCGCCAGATCGGCTCGGCCGCGCTCGTGGCCGACGGCCTGCACGCCAGGACCGACGGCTTCACCTCCCTCGCCGTGCTCCTCGGCGCGGGCGGCGCGGCGCTCGGGTTCCCGATCGCCGACCCGGTCGTGGGCCTGCTGATCACGGTCGCCATCTGCTTCGTCCTGCGCGACGCGGCCCGCGAGATCTACCACCGCCTCATGGACGCCGTCGACCCCGCCCTGCTGGACGAGGCAGAACGCATCCTGGCCGGCGTCCCCGGCGTCGAGCGCGTCGGCTCGGTGCGCCTGCGCTGGCTCGGCCACGCCCTGCACGCCGAGGTCGAGATCCTGGTCGACCACGCCATGTCGGTCGTGGACGCCCACGCCGTGGCGGTCGAGGCCGAGCACCGCCTGATCCACGACCTGCCGCGCCTGCGCGCCGCCACCGTCCACACCGACCCCTGCGGCCCCGACGGAGCCGACCACCACGCGTCCCTGGCGACCCACCGCATCACCTAGCCCGCTGCGGGTAAGTTGGGGCGGGTGCCGACCGCCGCGACCCCCCACACGACCACGCCAGGCGCGCCGTCCAGGCTCGCCTGGCTCGACGCCCTGCGCGGCATCGGCGCGCTCGCGGTGGTCGCCGAGCACCTGCTGCCGTGGTTCCTGCCCGCGCTGCGCCCCTACTGGTTCAGCCTCGGCGTCTACGGCATCATGGTGTTCTTCCTGGTCAGCGGGTACATCATCCCGGCCTCGCTGGAACGCCACGGCGACGTGCGGGCTTTCTGGGCCGGCCGCGCCTTCCGCCTCTACCCCCTCTACCTGGCCGTGATCGCGCTGGTGCTGGCCGCGTCCTGGTGGGTGCCGGTGCGCGAGGGCGTGCCGCGCGACGGGAGCGCGGTGGCGGCCCACGCGACCATGCTGCTCGACGTCGTGAGCGTGGGCGGCGTGGCCGACACGATGTGGACGCTGTCGTACGAGATGGTGTTCTACCTGCTGGTCACGGCGCTGTTCCTGATCGGGGCGCACGAGCGCAGCGGGCTGGTGTCCGTCCTGTTCGCCGGGGCGTCCGTGGCGGTGGGACTGGTGGTGTCGGGGGCGGTGCTGCGGGGCGGATGGCCGGCGTACGTGTCGTGCGCGGTGTTCGCCGCCGGGCTCGCCTGCGTGGTCGGCGGCTGGTTCCGCCGGACCGCGGCGTGCCTGCTCGGGCTGATGGCGCTGGCGTTGCTGCTGCTGAGCAGCCGGGTGCCGTGGCTGGGCGCGGCCGTGGTCGCGGTCATGTTCGCCGGCACGGCGATCCACCGCTGGGAGCGCGGGCGCGGCGGCCTCTGGCCGGTCGCGGTGACGGCGGCCTTGGTCGTCGTGGCTCCGGTGTGGGCGATCGAGAGCGGCTGGTGGTGGGTCGAGGCCGACGTGTGGCTGACCACGATCGCGCTGGCGGCGGCCACCTTCGCGGGCGCGATGGCGCTGCGCGGGCGGCGGCTGCCCGCCGTGCTCACCTGGCTCGGGCTGATCAGCTACTCGCTCTACCTGGTGCATCATCCGCTGCTGAAGTACTTCGTGGAGGTCACCGGCGACCTGCGGCGGGCGCCGCTGCCGTACCAGCTCGCGATGGCCGGGCTGGCCCTGGCGCTGATCCTGGCCGTCAGCGCGCTCTCCTACCGTTACGTCGAACGCCCCATGCAGGCGCTGGGCCGGCGGGTCTCCCGGCGGTCCGCCGCCGCGGGCACCGCGCCGCGCGCGGTCCCCGTCACGGGCGCCTCGGCCGCGGGCGGCCAGGGCGACGGCTCGGGGCACACCGCGTAGGCCGCACGATCCGGTCGCCGGGCTCGTGCCGCCGGCTCGTGGAGTGCAAGATGGGGGCGGGTCATCGGCGCGGACCCCGCCGGGCCGTCACGCGGCCTCCTCGGGGCTCCCGCCGGGCTTGGGCTGGTCAGGGCGCGTGCCGGGGCCCCGCGGTCGCCGGCGGGTGGGGAAGGGGCCGAGGTCATGCCGGGTTCGCTGGTGCTCATGGGGTCGGGGGAGACGAGCCCGACCATGGTCGAGGTCCACCGGGCGGTGGCCCGCGGGCTGCGCGCTGGGGCCCGTGCTGTGCTGCTCGACACGCCCTACGCCTTCCAGGAGAACGCCGCCGACATCTCCGCCCGCGCCCGCCGCTACTTCGCCCGCAGCGTCGGGCTGGACGTCGAGCCGGCCACCGGGGTCACGGGCGCTGACTGGGTGTTCTCCGGGCCGGGCAGCCCCACGTACGCGCTCGACCGGTGGGCCGCCTCCGGCGTGGCCGGCGACCTGCGTGCCCGGGTGCGCTCCCGGCAGGGGGTGACCGTGCTCGCCTCGGCCGCCGCCTGCACCGCGGGCCTGGCCACCGTGCCCGTCTACGAGATCTACAAGGTGGGCGCCGAGCCTCACTGGCGCGAGGGAATCGGCCTGCTGGAGCCGCTGGGCCTGCGGGCCGTGCTGATCCCGCACTTCGACAACGCCGAGGGCGGCACCCACGACACCCGCTACTGCTACCTGGGCGAGCGGCGGCTGTCGCGGATGGAGCGGGAGCTGCCGCCGGAGACCGCCGTCCTGGGGCTCGACGAGCACACGGCGCTGATCATCGACCTGGAGTCGGAGGCGGTGGAGGTTGCGGGGCGCGGCGGCCTGACCGTACGGCGTCCGGGGGCGGTGAGCGTCCTGCCGGCCGGGACGCGGACGAGCCTGGCCGCCGTCCGTGACCTGGCGGCTGGTGCCACGTCCGGGGTGGTCCCGCCGTTACCGCCCGCCGCCCGCGCCGCCGCGGAGCCCGCCGTCACGCTGGAGGAGACGATCCGCTCCTGCGAGCAGTCGTTCGAGGACGCGGTCGGCAAGCCGGACCTGGCGGCGGCGGCGCGGCTGGTGCTCGACCTGGAGGCGGAGATCGTCACGTGGGCGGCCGACACCGAGGAGGACGCCGGCGGCGTCGACCAGGCCCGGGAACTGATGCGGCTGCTGATCGCCCGGCTGGGCGAGGCCGCGCCGGCCGCCGGCCTGCGCCCCCTGGTCGAACCATTGCTCGACCTGCGCGCGCGGCTGCGGGGGGAGGGGCGGTACGAGATCGCGGACGCGCTGCGCGCGGCGATGGCGCGCGGCGGCGTGACCGTGGAGGACACCCCGGCCGGTCCGCGCTGGAGCCCGGCGACGGTCTAGAAGGTTCTGGCGACGCGGCGGGCGTGCTCGTCGGCCTGCTTGCGCTCGGCGTCGTAGGAGCCGGTGAGCGTGGGGTGGTGGCGGATCTCCTGCACGTCGGCGATGCCCGTCCAGCGCAGCCAGTCGCCGAAGAACGTGGACTGGAAGTCGGCGCCGAACTCCGGGCCGAGCCGCGGCCCCCACACCGCGCTGGTGTAGACGACGGCCGCCCGCTTGCCGGTCAGCAGCGCGCGGTACCCCGTCTCCGGATGCACGTCGAAGATCTTCGCGGGCTGGCTGACCACGTCGATGAACTGCTTGAGCTTGTACGGCACGCCCGCGTTCCACATCGGCACGCTGACCAGGTAGCGGTCGTAGGCGTCGAAGCGCTCGAACGTCCTGACCGCCGCGGCCCAGGCCTCGGCCTCCTCGCCCGCGGGCGTGCCGCCGCCGAACACCGTCATCTTGGCGCGGGCGGCGGCGGGGCCGAACTCGGGCAGGGTGCCGTCCCAGAGGTCGAAGCGGTCCACGGTGTGGGCGGGGTGGGTGGCGAGGTACTCCTGGACGAACGTCTCGGCGATGGCGGCGGAGATCGACTCCGTGCCGCGGGGTGAGGCGGAGATGTGCAGCAACCTGGACATGGCGGACACCTTTCTGGACTGTGGTCCGTTTAGTGTCGCCAACGATACGGACCGAGGTCCGCTTGGGTCAAGGGTGCGGTTGTGCCGGGGCATGGCGAAGGCCGGGCCCGCGCGGCACGCTGGGTGCGGGGCGAGTCCGGCGGGGCGTCAGGTCGGATGTTCGACGCTGGTGGCGGCGTCGATCTCACTGTGCTTTCGAGGCGCGCCAGGGGTCAGCGGCGCGGCGGGTCGATGCGGGCGCCGTCCAGGGTGAAGATCATGAGACGGGACAGGTCCACCGCGACCTTCGCCGCGTCCCCCGCCCGCCACATCGGCCGGTTGCCCAGCCGGACGATCAGGTCGGAGCGGCGGTGGAAGCCGCTGCCCACGTTCTGGCCGACCTGCTCCTGCTCCTCGTGCTCCGGCGCGCGCTGCGAGAACAGCCGCCGCACCATCCCGGTCAGCCCGCCCGCGCCGTTGCGCTCGCCGTTGAGGCGGGCGCGCGGGTCCGGCGGCTCGGGCACCGGCATCGCCGGCATGCCGCACTCCAGGTACGCCAGCCACTCGTGCCCGTGGTACTCCAGCGCCCGCACCCGCCCGTAGAAGGACGGCCCGTCATAGGACTCCGGCACCGGCGCCAGCCCGTCGGGACGCATGCCGACCAGCACCTGCCCGCCCGTGTGCTGAGAGATCGCGTACGCCCTGGGATCGCTCCAGGGCATCGTGAGCCGGTGCGGGCCGAAGTCGAGCATGACGTACTGGTTCTGCGGCGTTCTGACGCCGGCCGACAGCAGGTTCAACTGCTGGGAGTTGAGGAAGGCCGCCACGAACGCCGTCGCTGGATCGTTGTAAATCTGGGCCGGAGTGCCGACGTCCTGCAGGACGCCGCGATTCAGGATCGCGATCCGGTCGGCCAGGGTGAGCGCCTCGACCTGGTCGTGCGTGACGTAGATCGTGGTGACGCCGAGCGACCTGACCAGTGCGGAGATCTCCATCCGCAGTTCGGTGCGCATGCCGGCGTCGAGGTTGGACAGCGGCTCGTCCATGAGGAACAACTTCGGCTGCCGGACGATCGCCCGGCCCATCGCCACGCGCTGCCGCTGGCCGCCCGACAGGGTGCCGGGGCGGCGGTCGAGCGTCTCGTCGATGTGCAGCGCCTTCGACAGCTCGGTGACGCGGTCGCGCACCATCGCCGGGTCCGACTTGGCGATCTCCAGGGGGAAGGCGATGTTCCCGCGCACGGTCCGGTGCGGGTAGAGGGCGCCGTTCTGGAACACCATGGCCACGTCGCGGTCGCGCGGCGGCAGGTGGTTGGCCAGCTGGCCGTCCAGCCAGAGATCGCCTTCCGTGATCTCCTCCAGGCCGGCGATCATCCGCAACAGCGTGGACTTGCCGCAACCGGAAGGACCGAGGAGGACGAGGAACTCGCCATCCTCGGCCTGCAGGCTCAGCCGGTCGACTGCCAGGTAGTCGCCCGGATACACCTTGGTCACTTTGTCGAGAACGACCGAGCTCATGGGCTCACACCTTGCGCGCGTGTCACCTGTGACGAGGCTGATTGAAGAGGTAGTACATCGCGCCTTAACGCTGGATGTCCACCCTTGACATAAAGAATCTCATCCGCAGGGGTTTCGGCCAGGGGTTTTAGGCGGCCGTATACCCATAAATCCGGATACGAGGTGCATGGAAGGGCTTGCGTAAACTTGCGGCAAGGGCTTTCATGGTGCGGGCAACCCGGGGGGAGATCCATGAACATGTGGTGGCGTGACGCCGTGATCTACCAGGTCTACGTGCGCAGTTTCGCCGACGGCAACGGCGACGGCGTCGGCGACCTGATCGGCGTGCGCGATCGCCTGCCGTACCTGGTCGAGCTGGGGGTGGACGCCGTCTGGCTGACGCCCTTCTACACCTCGCCGATGGCCGACTTCGGCTACGACGTGGCCGACTACCGGGACGTCGACCCGCTGTTCGGCTCCCTGGCCGACGCCAAGGCGCTCATCGACGAGGCCCACGGCCACGGCCTGCGCGTCATCGTGGACGTCGTGCCGAACCACACCTCGTCGGCGCACGCCTGGTTCCAGGCCGCGCTGCGCGGCGAGCGACGCGATCGGTACATCTTCCGCGACCGGCCCAACGACTGGGAGTCGATCTTCGGCGGCCCGGCCTGGACGCAGGTCGAGGACGGCCAGTGGTACCTGCACCTGTTCGACCCCGCCCAGCCCGACCTCAACTGGGACGACGACGAGGTGCGCGGCGAGTTCGAGTCGATCCTGCGCTTCTGGCTCGACCTGGGCGTGGACGGCTTCCGCGTGGACGTGGCGCACGGCATGGTCAAACCGGCCGGCCTGCCAGACATCGGCCACCCGAACCAGACCAGGATGATCGGCCGCGAGCCGGTGCCGTACTTCGACAACGACGGCGTGCACGAGATCCACCGGGCCTGGCGGCGGGTGCTCGACTCCTACCCCGGCGAGCGCATCGGCGTCGCCGAGGCGTGGGCGCCCACCGCCGAACGCCTGGCCATGTACGTCCGGCCCGACGAGCTCCACCAGGCCTTCAACTTCCACTACCTGTTCACCCCGTGGGACGCCGCCGAGCTGCGCGCGGTGATCGACTCCTCGCTCGCCACGGCCGGCTCCGTGGGCGCGCCGACCACCTGGGTGTTGTCGAACCACGACGTCAAGCGGCACGTCACCCGCTACGGCAGCCTGGCCAGAGCCCGCGCCGCCGCGCTGCTCACCCTCGCGCTGCCCGGCTCGGCCTACGTCTACCAGGGCGAGGAGCTGGGCCTTCCCGAGGTGCTCGACCTGCCGGACGAGGTGTGCCAGGACCCGCAGCGGCTGCGCGACCCCGACAGCGGGCGGGACGGCTGCCGCGTACCGCTGCCGTGGACCCGCGAGCTCGGCTGGCGCGATCCGTGGCTGCCGATCCCGGCCGACTGGGCGGACCTCAGCGTCCAGGCCCAGGACGGCGTCACGGGCTCCACCCTGGAGCTCTACCGCGCCGCGCTGCGCCTGCGCCGCACCCTGGACGGCGACCTGACCTGGCACGACTCGCCCGAGGGCACACTGGTCTTCTCCCGCGGCGACGTGCTGTGCACCGTCAACCTGACCGGCGCGCCCGTCGACTTCGGCGTCGAGGGAGAGCTGCTGCTCGCCTCCGATGTCCCCGGAGCAGCCGATTCGGCCGCCTGGTGGAAAGTAAAGTGTGTTCCATGAACGGTCACGCTCGCCTAGCCGACATCGCCGCCCAGGCCGGGGTGAGTGAGGCCACGGTCAGCCGGGTGCTCAACGGCAAGCCCGGCGTCTCGGCAGGCACCCGGCAGGCGGTGATGACGGCCCTCGACCTCATGGGTTACGAGCGGCCGCCCCGGCTCAGGCAGCGCAGCAACGGGCTCATCGGGCTCGTCACGCCCGAGCTGGACAACCCGATCTTCCCGGCGTTCGCGCAGGCCATCGAGAAGGCGCTGACCCAGCACGGCTACACGCCCGTCCTGTGCACCCAGCTGCCCGGCGGCGCCCCCGAGGACGAGTTCACCGAGCTGCTGGTCGACCGCGGTGTCAGCGGCATCGTCTTCGTCTCCGGCCTGCACGCCGACACCACCGCCCGGATGGACCGCTACACCCGCCTGATCGACCGCGGCCTGCCGATCGTGCTGGTCGACGGCTACAGCGAGCACATCGACGCGCCCTTCATCTCGCCCGACGACCGCCTCGCGGCGCGGCTGGCCGTCCAGCACCTGGTCGACCTCGGCCACGAACGCGTCGGGCTCGCGCTCGGGCCGCGCCGGTTCGTGCCGGTGATCAGGAAGATCGAGGGCTACAAGCAGGCGATGGCCCACCTGCTCGGCGCCACCGACGTCGACGACCTGATCTCCCACTCGCTGTTCTCGGTCGAGGGCGGGCAGGCCGCCGCCGCGCAGCTGCTGGCCCGCGGCTGCACCGGGATCGTGTGCGCGAGCGACCTGATGGCGCTCGGGGCGATCCGCGCCTGCCGGCAGAAGGGGCTGGCGGTGCCGGGCGACGTGTCGGTGGTCGGGTTCGACGACTCGCCGCTGATCGCGTTCACCGACCCGCCGCTCACCACCGTGCGCAAGCCGATCGGGGCGATGGCCTCGGCCGCCGTGCAGACGCTGCTGGAGGAGGTCAGCGGCGCGCCGGCCAAGCACGTCGAGCTGATCTTCCAGCCGGAGCTGGTCGTGCGCGGCTCCACCGGTTCCGGTCCGCTGGTCAACCGCTGATCCCGGACGCTCTCTGTGAAAGGCCGACCGACCGATGACGCCTGACGTGCTGGTCCTCGGCGGCGCCGGGGTGGACACCACTGTCTACGTGCCCGCGCTGCCTCTGCCGTACCAGGACACCTACCACGTGCCGCCCGTCGTCGACCGCGTCGGGAACACCGGGGCCGGGGTCGCCCTCGGCTGCCACGCGCTCGGGCTCGGCGTCGCCTTCGCCGACCTCGTCGGCGACGACCCGCAGGGCGCGCTGATCAGGCACGCCCTGCGCGACATCGACTGCAGGTGGGGGATGGCGCAGGCGGGCACCCGGCGCAGCGTGCTGCTCGTCGGCCCCGACGGGCGGCGCACCTCCCTGCACGATCCCAAGGTCACGCCGGGGGAGCGGCTGCCCTCCGAGCTGTACGCCGGTCCGCGCCCCAGGCACGCGCACATCTCGATCATGGACTTCTGCCGCCACGTCTACCCCGACCTCGACGGCGTCCCCATCTCCACCGACCTGCACGACTGGGACGGCGTCGCCGACTACCAGAAGGACTTCGCCTACGGCTCCGACCTGGTGTTCCTGTCGGCCACCGCGCTGGCCGACCCGGCGGCCACGATGCGCGACATCCTCGCCGAGGGCCGCGCCCACACGGTCGTCTGCACGCGGGGCGCGGACGGCTGCCTCGTCCTGACCCGCGACTCGGCCGACGTACGCGCCTTTCCCGCCGCGCCCCTGCCCGGCCCGGTGGCCGACAGCAACGGCGCGGGCGACGCCTTCGTCTCCGGCTTCCTGTACGGCCTCCTGAACGGCCGGACCATCCCCGAGTGCGTCGCACTGGGCGCGGTCGCCGGGGCGCACGCGTGCACGGTCGAGGGCACCCACGAATCCCCGATCACCGAGAAACTGTTGCTCAGCAGGGCGTCCCAGCTCTGAGCGAGCGTGGCCGCGACCAAGGTTCGGTAGATTCGGGGCGAGAAGCCATGGATTGTGAGGCAAGAGTGTCGGAAGAACGCGGCCCGCAGGAGACCAGCCGGGGAAGGCGGCCTCGCGCATGGATGATCGTGCTGGCCGCGGTGGTGCTCCTGGTCGATCAGGCGTCCAAGTTCTGGGCGGTGTCGGCTTTGTCCAGCGGCGAGGAGATCACGGTGATCCCGCGGCTGCTCTCGTTGCGGCTGCTGCTCAACTCCGGCGCCGCGTTCTCCCTGGGTGAGGGCGTGACCTGGGTGTTCGCGCTGGCCGCCGCCGGGGCGGTGGCCGGCATCCTGTACGCGTCCCGGCGGCTGCGTTCGCCGGCCTGGGGGGTGGGGCTGGGCGCGCTGCTCGGCGGGGCCACCTCCCACCTGCTCGACCGCCTCTTCCGCCCGCCCGCGTTCGCCCAGGGACACGTGGTGGACTTCATCGACTACGGCGGGTTGTTCGTCGGCAACGTCGCCGACATCGCCCTGACGGGCGGGTGCGCGCTGCTGTTCCTGCTCAGCGTCCGCGGGATCCCGCTGGGGGACGCTCCTGGCGAGGAACGCCTGTCCTCGACGCCTTCGACGCCCTCGGGGTCCTCGGCTGCCTGATCGACCGGCCTGCTCGAACGGCCTGCTCGACCGGCCTGCTCGACCGGCCTGCTCGACCGGCCTGCTCGAACGGCCTGCTCGACCGGCCTGCTCGACCGGCCTGCTCGAACGGCCTGCTCGAACGGCCTGAGGCCGTGCGGCGGCGGGCCGCCGCACGGCCTCCACCACCACGCGGAGGTCGTGCGCTTGGCGGAGGTCGTGCGTCTGGCGGAGGTCGTGCGCCTGGCCCTGGGGCTGGCGGAGGCCCTGCGTCTGGCGGAGGAGACCGGCTGGCACGAGGCGCTCACCACGGCCCTGTGCAACGCCGGCGCCACGTACGCCGACCTGGGCATGCTTTGCGAGGCCGTCGATCACCTCGAACGCGCCCTCATGCTGAACGAGGCCATCGCCCGCACCCCAGCCCAGGCCGTCAACCTGGGCAACCTCAGCTGCCTCTACCTGGAGGTGGGACGCCTCCACGACGCCGAGGCCAGTTTGGACCGCTCGCTGGCCCTGTGCCGCGAGCTGGAACACCGAGCCAGCGAGGCGAACGGCCTGGTGATCATGGGCGAGGTCCTGCACGGCCGGGACCGGCTGCCCGAGGCCCGCGACACTCTCCTGTCCGCGCTGCACCTGCACCGCCAGGTGGACAACCGCGGCAACGAGGCGGACACGTGCGTAACCTGGCCGCGGTCGAACGTGACGCCGGCAATCTCGACTGGGCGCTGAAGTTGGTTGCGGTCGAGCGTGACGCCGGCAGTCTCGACTGGGCGCTCAATCTGGTTGTCACGGCACTCGATGCCTCCCACCAGGCCGGACACCGCAGGCTCGTCGCCGACGCCTTGCACACCCTCGGCCTCGTGCGCCTCGCGGTCGGCGACGTGGACGCCGCGCTCGACCACCACATGCGGGCGTTAGAGCTGACCAGGGCGGCGGGCAATGGCCACTCGGAGACGAAGGCCTTGCTCGGCCTCGTCGCCGGCGAGAGCGTGCGCGGCGCACGCGAACCAGCGCTCCGCCACGCCGGGCTGGCCCTGGCACTGGCCCGTGCCGCCGGGTATCGCCTGCACGAGGGCCCGGCATCGTCCCTGCGGGCCCGCATCAGCGACGACGCCTGCGACGCGCGCAGAGCGACGGAGCTCTTCACAGAACTCGGCCTCACAGCGAAGTGCTGGCAACGCGCTCTCCTTCCCCCGACGTGAACCCACCACCCCTCCCGTCTTCCGGTCTGGCCTGGCCTGAGGTCACGATCGGGGCGTGATGTGCCAGATCGTGTTTCCTGCGTCGTCTGCGACCAGTAGGCGGCCGTTCTTGCCCGTGATCACGCCGACCGGCCGGCCGTACGTGGTGCTCTCGTCGGGGGCCGGTTTGAAGCCGGTCAGGAAGTCCTGGGGCTTGGCGCTCGGCATGCCGTTCTTGAAGGGGACGTACACGACTTTGTAGCCAACCGGATCGCCGCGGTTCCAGGAGCCGTGTTCGGTGATGAAGGCGCCGCCACGGTAGGCCTCGGGGAACGTGAGGCTCTCGGAGAAGGCCAAACCGAGGGGAGCCGTGTGAGCGCCGAGGGCGTAGTCGGGGCGGAGCGCACGAGCCACCATCTCGGGACGCCGTGGCTGGACCCGCTCGTCTACGTGCTGCCCCCAATAACTCCACGGCCAGCCGTAGAAGTCACCCGGGCGCACACGTGTGAGGTAATCAGGTGCGGCATCGTCGCCCAGAAGATCGCGTTCGTTGACGACTGTCCAGAGTGTCCTGGACTGCGGTTCGAGGGCCAGGCCATTGGGGTTTCTGAGGCCGGAGGCCAGGATGCGCTCGCTGCTGCCGTCAGGGTTGATCTCCAGGATGGCGGCGCGCCGTCGTTCGGCATCCAGGCCATGTTCGCCCGCATTGCTGGACGAGCCGACCGTCACGTAAAGCTTGCTGCCGTCAGGAGCGGCGAAGAGGTTACGGGTCCAGTGGTTGTTGTAGCCGCCGGCCGGCAGGTCGAGGATCTTCTTCCCGGGGGCGGTGACCCGGGTTTCACCCAGCTTGTACGGATATCGCCAGACGCCGTCCGTCCCCGCGACGTAGAAGGCCGCCTGGGTGCCGTTCGGGGCCGCCGGGCCGAGCGAGTACGGCGCGGACACGGCCAGCAGCGCCATCCCGAACGGCTGGTTGAGGTTCTCCAGGAACACGCTGCGGAAGTCGGCCACGCCGTCGCCGTCGGTGTCGCGCAGCAGCGTGATCCGGTTGGCGCTGCGTTCGTTGGTCGAGCCGTCGTTGCGGCGCAGCCAGTAGAACAGCCCCATGACGGGGGACTCCGGGGCCTTGGGCAGAGTGGCCGACTCGGCCACGAGCACATCGCCGTTGGGCAACTCGTAGAGCCAGCGGGGATGCTCCAACTCGCCCGCGAACCGCGTGACCATGAACCCGGCCGGTGCCTTCGGCGCTCTGCCGGAGGGCCAGCCGACCACGTCGGGGGCGTTGACCTTGGGGATGGGGAACGTCTCGCGTTCCCCGAGCTGGGGCTCAGCGCCCAAGTGGGCGGCTGTCTGCGGGGCTCCGCCCCGGTTCACCGCGTAGGCCGCGCCGGCCACCGCGAGGACCATGAGCAGGAGCAGCACAAGCAGGGCTCGCATCAGGATCCGGCGTCTTGGGCGGCGCGGGGCCGTCGCCGGCGCTGTCACTTCGGAGGTCGTGGACACGGGGGTGTCTCCCGGTGAGCGGCTGATCGTTGATGGATGACTGGACGGCACGTAAGAACGGCAGCCAAGGATCCCTCTCCCCTCGGATAAGCTGTCCGGAGTTAACGGCCGTTAGATTTCTAACATGTGTTAAGCGCGAGGTCAATTCTGATGCTCACCCGTCACAAGATCCTGGAAGCCGGCCTGGAGGTCCTCGAGGCGGACGGCGCTCACGGGATCAGCATGCGTAAGCTGGCCAAACGTCTCGATGTGACGGCGACGGCGATCTATCACTACTTCGACGGGCGCGAGTCGCTGCTGGAGGCCATCGTGGACGAGGTGTGCAGCAAGATCGTCTCTCAGGCCCCTCGTGAAGGGGGGTGGAAGGATCAGCTGCGCGGGCTCATGGCCTCGATGGTCAGGCAGTCGCTGGAGCATCCCAGAGCGTCGGTCTGGTCCATCACCACGTACGCCCGGCGCGCGCCCGTGATGAGCCTTCACGAGGCCATCTTCGGGATCCTCTTGGATGCGGGCTTCCCTCCTGACCAGGCGGATCACGTGAAGGGGGCGGTGCTGCGCGTGTGCGTCGGGCATCTCGTCCTGCACGAGGCCGCCGCGCGGGACTGGACCGAGCTGCCCGCCGACAGGTATCCGCACTATCACGCGGTCGAGGCCGCCCGCCTGCGGGCCGATCAGGTCGAACACTTCAAGTTCGCGCTCGACGCCGTCCTCGCCGGGTTGCCCGACCCGAGCGATGAAGGTGAATCCCCTGCTTGACGGCCTTTGGGGCATGCCCTCACGCGATGTGGCCGCTCTGGGAAGCCGGTAGCCGCACGAGTTAACGAGTGTTAGAGTTCTGCTCGGCTCCGCATCCAGCCCGGGCGGAGTCAGGGGGAGGGGGCGTCCCGATGAGAGGAGGCGTGACCATGGCCGGAGGTTTCCCGCCGGGGGAGGAGGCCGGAGGTGGTTCGAGGCGCGGGCGCGGGGTAAGGCAACCGTTGGCGCGGACGCGGCCCAGGAACGCCTTCGAGGTGCAGCGTGACCGAGAGCAGCAGCGGATTAACGACCGCCGAGCACAGAGCCCAGGTGCGCAAGGCCGCGACGGCCAGCGTGGTCGGCACCGCCATCGAGTGGTACGACTTCTTCCTCTACAACACGGCCGCCGCTGTGGTCTTCGCCGAGGTCTTCTTCCCGAAGTCCACGCCGTACGCGGGCACGCTCGCGGCCTTCGCGACCAACGCCGTGGGCTTCGCGGCCCGGCCCGTGGGTGCGGCGATCTTCGGGCATTGGGGCGACCGCATCGGCAGGAAGGCGACACTCATCGTCACCCTTCTGACGATGGGCGTGGCCAGTGCGCTCATCGGCGTGCTGCCGGGCACCGACAGCATCGGCATCGCCGCGCCGATCATCCTGGTGGTCCTGCGCGTCCTGCAGGGCATCGCGGTGGGCGGCGAATGGAGCGGGTCGGTGCTGCTGTCGATGGAGTGGGGCGACCAGCGCAGGCGCGGGCTCATGGCGAGCTGGCCGCAAGTGGGCGTGCCCATCGGGCTGATCCTCGGCACCGGCGCGATGTCGCTGCTGGCCGCCACGACGGGCGACACCTTCAAGGACTGGGGTTGGCGGGTGCCGTTCCTGGCCAGTTTGGCGCTGGTGGCGGTCGGGCTGTGGGTGCGGCTGAAGGTGCTGGAGACTCCGATGTTCGCGCGGGTGCTGGAACGGCGGCAGGTGGTCAGGCTCCCGGTCATCGAGGTGCTGCGCCGGCATCCGAAGGAGGTGGTGCTCAGCGCGTTGCTGCGGGTGTCGGAGCAGATGCCGTTCTACCTCTACACGACGTTCGCCATCACGTACGCGACCCAGCAGCTCGGCCTGTCCCGGACGGTCGCGCTGTCGGCGGTGACGTGCGCGGCGGCGGTGGAGTTGGTCGCGATCCCGTTCTTCGGGCACCTGAGCGACCGTGTCGGCCGCCGGCTCGTCTACGCGACCGGCGCGGCGCTGCTGGCGGTGGTGGCGTTCCCGTACTTCGTGCTGCTCAACACCGGCGTCGTGCTGGTGGTCTTCCTGACGATCATGATCACGCAGATCCAGCACGCCATGGAGTACGGCCCGCAGGCCTCGCTCATCGCCGAGAGCTTCCCGACCAGCCTCAGGTACGGCGGCGCGGGTCTCGGCTATCAGCTCGCCTCGATCATCGCCGGCGGCCCCGCGCCGCTGATTGCGACATGGTTGTTGCACGACTACGGCTGGCAGGCGATAGCGATCTTCATGATCGTCGGTGCGGTGGTAGGGTTCGCCGCCGCGCTGGCTCTGCCCGACCGATCCAGGATCGACATCTCTCAGCCCTCCGCCTACAAGACGACCTGAGTGATCCTTCTCTTGTCCTTCATGACGTGATAGCACCGTTGACGGATCGGGAACGACAGGAGATGGGCGAGTCATGAGCGTCGTGGTGTGCGGTGAGGCCATGCTTCTGATGCTGGCCGAGCCCGGTATCCCGTTGGAGCGTGCCACGGTGTTCCGTCGCTCCATCGCGGGCGCGGAGTCGAACGTGGCCGCTGGGCTTGCCAGACTGGGCCATGACGTGCGCTGGCTCGGCCGGGTCGGCGCTGACCCGGCGGGCCGGGCGGTCCTGTCCATGCTCAGAGCTGAGGGGGTCGACACCCGGCACGCGGTCATCGACCCCGGTGCGCCGACCGGCCTGCTGGTCCGCGACAGTCATCCCTTCCGGGCCATCGACGTGCAGTACTACCGTTCCGGGGCTGCCGCGTCCAGGTTGAGGCCGGACGAGCTGACGCCGGAGATGGTGAACGGTGCGAAGATCGTCCACGTCACGGGCATCACTCCGATGTTGTCGGATTCCGCGCACCTGGCGACCCTGCGGCTGCTGGAGCTGGCCGGGCAGGCCGGAGCGCTCGTCTCCATCGACCCGAACATCCGATACAAGCTGGGCGAACCCGCGGCGTGGCGCGAGCGGGTGGCGCCGCTCCTGTCCAGGGCGGACGTGGTGCTGGCCGGCGAGGACGAACTCGACCTGCTTCACCTCGACCCGGCGACGCTGCCCGGCCTCACCGTGGTCAGGCACCGGGACAAGTCCGCCACGTGCGCAGGGCTGCGGCAGGAGGCGTTCACGGTGCCGGTGACCGATCCCGTGGGAGCAGGGGACGGCTTCGCCGCCGGGTTCCTGTCGGGGATGTTGCGCGGTGAGTCGTACGAGGTGTGCCTGCGCGAGGCGGCGGCGGTGGCGGCACTCGTCGTCCAGTGCGCCGCCGACACCGACGGCCTTCCGGACCGGCCGGGCCTGGATCGTGCCTTGGCCGCCTTCACGGGGCACGCCGAAACGGTCCATCGATAGCCCGCGAACCACCCGAAGATTCTCCGCCGCCAAGAGCGCGATCGCTGCCGACGAACCGCCACTGCCGATCACTGATTCATCGAAGTCGTTTTGCTACCAAGTAGGAGCCTGTCGAGGGCGGCCGAGTACGGGCCTTGAGTCCGTCGCCGCCGGAGGTTCGTGACGCTGATGCCGGTCTGCTGATGATGTGCATGGCGACGAGGGGCCTGCGCTAACTGGCCTCTCGCGCAGTATGAGCCCGTTGAGGACGAGCGAACGTGAATTGCGAGTCTGCTGGTGGGGGTTGGTCCGGATGGTGCAGGCGGCCATGTCGGTCTCCTCGACGAACCCGGGGATCCGAAGACGGTATGCCGAAGACGGCAAGCCCGTGGAGGGCTGCTGGTTCGAAGAGGGTGCATGCGAGAGCGGCCATCGAAGGATGCGGGCCTCGGGCGAAGGGACCTGTTCCAGGTTGAGGCGACTGAAGGACATTTCGACGGTAGACCGGCAAGTGCGGTGGAAGCGGGTTCGCCTGAAGGTGGCCATGCGAGAGGCGGTCCGTTCATGGGTTGACGAGGTCGGGGCTGGGGCGGGCAGGTGAGAGGCGGTCCGTCCGGGAGCCGACGATTTCGGGCGGAGGTGGGCATGCGTGAGGCGGTCCGTTCATGGGTTGACGAGGTCGGGGCTGGGGTGGGCAGGTGAGAGGCGGTCCGTCCGGGAGCCGACGATTTCGGGCGGAGGTGGGCATGCGTGAGGCGGTCCGTTCGTGGGTTCACGAGGTCGGAGCTGTGATGGGCAGGCGAGATACGAGTCCGTCCATTAGCTGACGAGGTCGGGGTGAAGGCGGTTCGGGAGGAGGCGGGCAGGGCGTTGGGTGGTCAGGCGGGGATGGTGCGTCGCCACTGAGGGCGGCTCGCCGTAGCTGTTCGCTGGTGAGGAAACCAAGGAAGGAAGTCATGTACCGCTGGGAGATCGTCCAGGCTGTCACAGAGCAACGCGTGTTCGGCATCGTCAGGGCCGCCACGCCCGAGGCGGCGCTGACGTCGGCCGAGGCCGTGCTGGATGCCGGGTTGCGTGCCGTCGAGGTCGCGCTCACCACGCCCCGCGCCCTCAGCGCCGTGGCGAGGCTCACCGAGCAGCGGCCCGACGCGATGGTCGGGGCGGGGACCGTCCTCGACGCGGCCGCCGCCAGGGCCGCCGTGGAGGCCGGCGCGCGCTTCCTGGTCTCACCCAGCCTGCACCCTGAGGTGATCCGCGCCGGGCACCGCTACGGCGTCCCGGTCTTCCCGGGGGTGGCGACCCCGACCGAGATCGTTCGTGCCCTGGAAGAGGGGGCGGACGCGGTCAAGATCTTTCCGGCGTCGGGCGTTTCCCCCGCCTGGCTGCGCGACGTGCGGGCTGCCCTTCCGCAGGCGCCCGCGATCCCCACCGGCGGTGTGACCGTGGACGATGCGCCCGAGTGGATCGCGGCCGGCGCCGTGGCCTGCGGCATGGGATCGGCGCTGACTTCGGGCGGCCCGGGTGCCGCGGTTGAACGGGTTGCGGCGTTGCTGGCCGGGCTGGCGGGGGCCCGATGAGTGTGGAGACACTACGGGGCCTGCATGGGCAGGTGCTCGACGCGGTCGGCAGGTCGCTGGCGGGCGGGGAGATCCGTGCGGGGCAGGTGTTGCGCCTGGAGGACGTCCAGGAGCGGTACGGGGTTTCCCGGACCGTCGCGCGCGAGGTCGTCCGCGTGCTGGAGTCGAAGCGCGTGGTCACCAGCCGTCCTCGTGTCGGGGTCACCGTACGGCCGATGAGCGCCTGGAACCTCTATGATCCCCAGGTGATCCGCTGGCGGCTGGCCTCGCCGGGGCGTGAGGCGCAGTTGCGTGAGCTGGCCGAGCTGCGGGCCGCGGTCGAGCCTGCCGCCGCCGCGCTCGCCGCATCCAGGCCCGACCTCCGCGTGCCGGACGAGCTCGCCACCCACGCTCGTGCCATGGACGCCGCCGCTCGTGAGGGTGACAGCCAGGCCTACGTCACGGCAGACGCCGCTTTCCACCGGGTGCTGCTGACCGCGTCGTGCAACGGCATGTTCGCCCAGCTCGCCGAGGTGACCGAAGTGCTGCTCGAAGCCAGACGCGAGCTGCTGCTCCTGCCCGAACGCCTGGAGACGACCGCCATCGGACTCCACCACGAGATCGCCGAAGCGGTTGCCGCCGGGCGGGCTGCCGAGGCGGCACAGGCCGCCGCGGACATCGTCGGACGGGCCCGCGACGAGGTCGAGCAGATCCTGGCAGACAGCCGAGAGCACGTCACGGAGGTACCCCGATGAGCGTCGCCGTCCACGTCGGCCCTGAACCGGTCCCCATGCTGGTCGACGCCGTACGGCGGTCGGGCGGCAGCGTCGTGCCGCTGGAGGAGGCCGAGGCGATCGTCTACTACGGGCGCGGCGGCCCCGAGGAGCTGCGGTCCATGATCCATGACGGCATCCGGTGGGTGCAGCTGCCCGCGGCGGGAGTCGAGCGGTACGCCGAGGCCGGAGTGATCACCGAGGAGCCCGTCTTCACCGCCGCCACAGGCTCCTACGGTGTGCCCGTCGCCGAGCACGCGCTCGCGCTCATGCTGGCCGCGGCCCGCAACCTGCCCCGGCTGGCCAGGGCCACTGAGTGGGGGAGTAACGAGTCGAGGGAGTTCGCCGGCTCGACGGTCGCGATCATCGGCTGCGGGGGCATCGGGCGGGCGCTCATCAGGATGCTGGAGCCGTTCGGCTGTCCGGTGATCGCGGTCACCGACAGTGGCCGGGCGCCCGGGGCGCACCGGATACTGCCTCGTGCCCGTTATCGGGAGGCGCTGCCGGAGGCCGCGTACGTCGTCCTCGCCGCTGCGACCACGCCGAGCACCAAGGGCATGATCGGTGCTCCCGAGCTTGACCTGATGCGTACGGACGCGTGGCTGGTCAACATCGCCCGGGGTGCGCTCGTCGTGACCGATGACCTGGTGACGGCGCTGCGCGAGGGCCGGATCGGTGGTGCCGCGCTGGACGTCACCGATCCGGAGCCGCTGCCGTCCGGGCACCCGTTGTGGCACATGGACAACGTCCTGATCACGCCGCACACGGCGAATCCGCCGTCGTCCTACTGGCGCGGCCTGGCCGAACGCGTGGCCGCGAACGTGCGCCACTTCGCCGACGGCGCCCCGATGGAAGGGGTGGTGTCGCCGGAGCAGGGGTTCTGAGGGGGCAGAGCCCTGGGTATCGGAACGGGGCAGTGCCCTTGTCGTGAGCCGTGCCTTGTGTCCGGAGACCTGCCTTTTCGACTGACGTCGCCATCACGCCGCCAATGGACGCAGGCCCGGTGGAGAGGGCTTGGCGTGGGGCTGCCGGTCTGTGCGGGGTGGTGCTGGGGCGGCAGTCCAGAGAGGGGCGTTTTGCTGGGATGTGAGGGGTTGGTTCTTGGTTAGCCCACCGCTACTTGGGCTCTGGGGCTTATGTGTGAGCTGCTAGTCGGTGGTTACCTCAGAACTGGTCGGAGTCCGGGCTTACAGATCGCGCGAACAGGGCTTGGGGCGGAGGGCACAAGGGGCTACGTGCCTCGGCTGTCGATCATCATCGTGACCGGGCTTGGCCTATGCTGAGCCAATGACCGACAACGGCGCCCCCACGAGAAGCTCGGGCGCTGAAGAGTCTGGCGTTGACGCGAAACTGCCCGCGACCGTGCGTATCGCCGGGGTGGTGTTGAGAAGGATGGAGAGCCCTCCATCGCTGGCCTGCTGGACCGGTTACTTCCCGGAGCCGACAGGCGCGGTCGAGACCGGGATGAGTCTGGTGATCGAGCCGGCCGCCCCGCCAGAAAAGGCCACCCTCCATTTCGCTCACGACGTCGTGAGCCACTTCGATGTCTTCGTCGACCAAGCTTTGGAGTACTGCCGCACCCGCCTCCGGGAATCGCACTTCGAACTCTCAACTGAGGAACTGAGCTGGCTCGACCTTCCGGAGTTGCCACTGGCAGTTCCCGAAGTAACCGTGTGGGCCGACCAAACCTGGGCAATCCGTTTCACGGAGAGCAGGCTCCGGCTGGCGGACCCCTGCGGAATCCTCGTGACGTTCAACGGAAGGCAGCCTGTCGACGTTGAGGGCCTCGACGACGAGCAATGAACCGCTCGACGCGCCATCGGGCGTGTGTTCATGGGGGGGCGGTTGGGTCGGTTGTCCCAGCGGTGGGTTGTCCAGGCCCGGAGATCAGGCTGCGTACGGCGATGACGGTGTCGGCGAGATCGAAGAACGCGTTAATGACCGTTGCGTGGTGTTCGTGGCAGCGGGCGAGGCGCTGGAAGGCGTTCTGCCAGGCATGGGTACGCTCCACATGCCACCTGTCGCTTGCCTGGACCGGTGCCTTCTCGCCCTTGTGCGCGATCCGGCCGTCCAGGCCACGTTCGGCAAGCAGGGCGCGGGTCTTGTCGGAGTCGTAGCCGGCGTCCAGGTGCACGGTGATGTCGTCGGGCAGGGGCCGGAGGTCGTCCAGCAGGTTCAGGGTCGCGGCGAGCAGCGGGGAGTCGTGAAGGTTCGCTCGGCCAGGACACGGCCCAGCGGAATGCCGTAATCGTCCGTCATCCCGGAACGCTTCAAGCCCTGCTTGCCGCGGTCGACCGGGGAACGCCCCGCCACCTCACCGCCACCAGGCGCCTTGGTGATGCAGCCGTCCACAGCAATCCGGTCCAGGACCAGGCCGACGATCCGGTCGTAGGACTCCAGCGCGATCCGCTTGAACTGCGCGAAGACACCCAGACGTATCCACTCGTCACGACGGCTGCGGATCGTCGTGGCCGAGCACGTCGCATCCACGATCGCCTCGTAGGAACAGCCGAAACGCAGCAGCTGCAGCAGCTTGTCGAAGACGACCCAGTCACCGGTACGCCTGCGATGACAGCCCAACGGATGGCCCGGGTGGAACTCCGGCCGCATTGACAACAGGGCCGCGAACTGCGCCCGCAGCGGTTCGGTCAGCCAGGACGGCAGAACAGGCACAAGTCTCCCCAACGATCACACAGTGTCGCCACTCCATGATCGCCAGGACTCGTACCCGCTCCGCCACCAGTCTCCCCAACCTCCCCCATCCGCGCAGCCACTCATGCGGAGTCGCTGGTGAGCCCGGGGCTGCTTGTGTTCTGGCGGTCAGGCCTGAGTCGCTGGTCAGCTCAGGGCTACTCGGGCTCCGGCGCTCAGGCCTGAGTCGTGTACTTCGAGGCCCGCCGGCTCGGCGCTTTTGGGCAGGTCGAACACCAGCGTGCCGGTGAAGGACTGGCTGGGGGCGATGCGGACCGGGGTGATCTCCGTGCCGCTCTTGTCCAGGAGCTTGCTGCCGCCGTGCAGGGCCTCGTCCTCGTCGATCAGCTTCTGCTGGCCGGGGTAGAGGACGCGGGCGTCGGGGCCGACGTTGTTCACCTTCACCGTGACCTGGCAGGTGCGACGGGAGGCGGACTTCGCAGGCTTGGGGCACTTTGTGCCGGTTACCGCGAACTTCAGCTTTCCGTCCTGCACCGGGCCCTCCTCGCCTATGGCGGGGGAGCGGAAGATCCAGGCCAGGGTGGCCAGGACCACCACGAACAGGACGATCACGATCACCAGCGCGGTCATGCAGCCGGTGAACACGCCGCGCTTGCGGCGCGGAGGCGGGTACCCGGGCAGCGGTCCCTGGCCCGTGGTGTGCGGTGGAAGGGGGCCCTGGCCGGTGGTCTGGTGGTGGGGGAGCGGGATGTTCCCGGTCCGGTCCACGGGGGGCGGCATCTGCGGTGCGCGAGGTGCCGGGTGCTCCGTGGGGGCGGGCATGGGCGGGCGGGGGCCCGTGCGTTCGGCCGGGGAGGGCATCTGCGGCGGACGCGGTCCGGTGCGCTCGGCGGGCGACGGCATGGGGGACTGCTGCCCGGGGTGCTCCATGCCCGAAGGCATCGGGGGCCGGTGCCCCATGTGCTCCGCGCCGGAGGGCATGTGTGGCCGCTGGTCCATGTGGTCCGGGCCAGAAGGCATGGGGCGACGTGGGTCGGCATGGTCCGGGCCGGCAGACATGGAGGAGCGTTGGTCCAGGTGCTCTGCGGCGGCGGGCATGGGCGGGCGGGGGCCGGTGCGTTCGGCCGGGGAGGGCGCGTGCGGTGGACGCGGGCCCGTGCGCTCGGCGGAAGGCGGCATCGCGGAGCCCGCCCCCGTGCGTTCGGGTGCGGGTGGCATCGGAACGGCGGATCCCGTGCGTTCGGCAGCGGGCGGCATGGGGGAGCGGGACCCCGTCCGGTCGGGGGACGGGGGCACCGGGGGGCGGGAGCCCGACGCGGAGGGCATCGGAGGGCGGGGACCCGTGCGTTCCGCAGGAGGAAGCAGATGGGGGGAGCCCGTACGTTCCGCGGGTGAGGGCGGGTGCGGGGGGCCGGTGCGTTCGGCGGGTGGGGGCGGGTGCGGGGGGCCGGTGCGTTCGGCGGGTGGGGGCATGTGGCCGAGGGGGCGGAACTCCGAGGGGTTCCAGGCGTTCGTCAGGTGTTCGGTGGCCGCCAGCTGGGCTGCGGGCTCGTCGGCCGCGCCGACCAGTTCCAGCAGGAGCTGCTTGGCCGCGGGCCGGCGCGCGGGGTCGGGGTGGATGGCTGCGGCGACCAGCCGGTCCAGGGGGGCGGGCAGGCCGCGCAGGTCCGGTGGCGCGGTACGGGCCCGCGCCGCCATCACGTACGCGTCCCCCTCGCCGAACGGATGCCCGCCGAGCCCCGCGTACGCGATCAGCGAGCCCCAGGCGAACACGTCGCCGGCCGGGCTGGTGTGCCCCTCGAAGACCTGCTCGGGAGCGATCCAGCCGGGCGTGCCCATCACCATGCCGGCGTTCGTGTGCCGGGACTCGACGTGCGTGGAGCGCGCCAAGCCGAAGTCGATCACCCGCGGCCCGGCCAGCGTCAGCATGACGTTGGCCGGCTTGAGGTCGCGGTGGACCAGCCCCGCGGCGTGGATGGCGGTCAGCGCCGCCGCCACGCCCACGGCCGCCGAGTGCAGCACCGACGGCGGCAGCGCGCCGTGCTCGATCAGCTGGTCTTCCAGCGAGATGCCGTCGATGTACTCGGTGACCAGGTAGAGCACCCCGCGGTCCTCGCCGTGGTCGAGCACTCGCGCGGTGCAGAACGAGGCCACCTTGCGCGCGTTGGACACCTCTTCGTGGAAACGCGCCCGGTAGACCGGGTCGGCCGTGAAGTCACGCCTGATGGCCTTGAGCGCCACCTTGACCCCGTCGGCGCCCCTGGCGAGGTAGACGGTGCCCATGCCCCCCGAGCCGAGACGGCTCAACAGCTCGTAGGGGCCGATCGCCGGCGGATCCTCAGGCTTCAGCGGAGTGCCTGCCGAGCGCCCCACGGTCGCCGTCCTCTCGCCGTCGTCATCCCGTCGCAAACCGAACCGTTTCTTCCGCCGGTACGCCTTTTTCCACCCCAGACTCTAACGGAGAAGCCGCCGCCCGGTGGCGACGAAGCCCGGTCAGCTCTGGCCTGGACGCCGCTTCAGCGGGCGCATCGTCACCCGCAGGCGGGCCGCGTTGAGCGTCTGGGGCAGCGGGCGGTGCGGGGACAGCGGCCGGCCGGTCGCCTTCGGGCGGGCCGAGGCCAGGATCCCGCCCAGGAAGGCGGTGCCGACGCCGAGCATCAGGTGCACGCCGTCGCAGCGCGGCAGGGCCCACCATTCGCCGGCGGCGGTGCCGTCGAGCCAGATCTCGGGGGAGAAGGAGTCGGCGTAGTGCAGGCGGGGGCTGCGCTGGTGGGGGGCGAACGGGAGGATCACGTGGGTGCCGGCGGGCACCGGGACGCCGTACCAGTCGGTCTCCTCGGTGGTGAGGCGGGACAGGGCCGGGACCGGCGGCCACAGGCGCAGGCCCTCGCGCAGGCAGGCGCGCAGGTAGTCGGGGTCGGCGCGGGCGCACTTGCGCTGGACGGGGTAGGTGGCCAGCAGGGCGAGGGTGCGCATGAGGCTGGCGGCGGTCACGCTGAAGCCGAGCAGCCAGAACGCCGCCTGCCGCAGGCCGCGCGCCTCCGGGCCGCTGGTCTCGGCGAGCAGACCGGCGAGGGTGCCGGGCTCGGCGCGGCGCAGGTGGTCGAGGATGCGGGCGTCGTAGCGGCCGGACAGGATCTCCTGACGGCGTCTGGCCCGCCCCCTGCCTGCCCGTCTGACCTGGGCGAGCAGGGCGCTCAGCTCCTCGTCGCCGGCCGCGCCCGCGCCGTAGACGCACCGCCGCGCCACCCGCTGCCAGCACGACTCCAGCCGGGCGTAGTCGATGACGCCGTCCGTCAGCGCGGCCGCCTCCTGCCGGGCCACCTCCGCGAACGCCGGCCGCAGCACGTCGTAGGGCAGGCCGGCGGCCCGTTCGCGCACGGTGGGGACGAAGGCGGGCTCGGACAACACGCGTTCGGCGTCCCGCTGGGACAGCACCACCAGCGCCGTGCGGTGCGGGCCGCGGACGAGCACCGGACGGCCGCCGTACCGGACGTGCAGGCCGGTCAGCAGGGAGCGGGAGCGCAGCAGGTCGAGGCCGGCGGTCGCGTGCGGCGTGCCCGGCGGCAGGAGGGCGCCGGCCAGGCGCAGGGTCTCCAGCACGGTGGCCCTGTGCAGGCCTCTAGGCACGCGTGGCCTCCCCGTCTCCGGTCGGCCTTCGGGTGTCCGGGATGGTCCGGGTTTCCCCGTCTCTGGTCGGCTTTCGCGTGATTGGGATGGGCTGGGTCGGCTTCCGCGTGATCGGGGTCGTCCCGGTCTTCCCGTCTTCGGCCGGCGCCCGCGCGCCTGGGGTCGTCCGGGCCTGATCTGGCCGGGTCGCGGGCGCCTTCTCAGTGGCCGGGACGGGAAGGAAATCCATGGGGTCATGCGATCGCCCGTCTGCCGGGTGCGCAAGCGGGGGTCTCGCTGGGCGGAACGTTTTCGGGACGCGCCCCGTGGAGCGTTCCATGATTCGGAACACCTCAGGCCACCACCAGCGCGGCCGAGATCGCCTGCGCCGCGCCGCGTACGGTCAGGCCCAGCCGGGCCAGTGGCGCGGACGGGCCCGGCGCCGCCACCCCCACCGACATGCACACGCCGCCGCCCGGCCCGAAGACCGGCGCGGCCACGCACGACACGCCCTCGGTGTACTCCTCCTGGGCGTAGGCCACGCCGTACCGGCGGACCTGGGCCAGCTCCCGCTCCAGCGTGGCCACGCCGGTGATCGTGCGGCTGGTCAGCCGCTCGAAGCCACCCCGCCCGAGCACCTCCTCGCGCAGCCCGGTGTCGAAGGCCAGCAGCGCCTTGCCGGTCGCCGTGCAGTGCAGCGGCGCCAGGTCGGTGCCGTCGGAGCGGGACCGGACGCGGTCGTGGCCGTACAGGCGCTCGACGTAGCGGGCCTCCAGGCCGGCGGTCACGGCCAGGTTGACGGTCTGGCGGGTGGTCTCCTGCAGGCAGAGCAGGTACGGCAGCACCACCCGCCGCGACCCGGGGATGCGGTTGCGGGCGATGCCGGCCATCGTCTCCAGCTGCCGGCCGGGCAGGTAGCCGGTGCCCACCCGCCGGGCCAGCTCGCGTGCGCA
Source organism: Nonomuraea sp. NPDC049758 (assembly GCF_040674635.1). NCBI lineage: Bacteria > Bacillati > Actinomycetota > Actinomycetes > Streptosporangiales > Streptosporangiaceae > Nonomuraea > Nonomuraea sp. NPDC049758. Next base: position 62,429 of record NZ_JBFAMZ010000007.1, on the reverse strand, counting down.
CAACACGCCCAGGATCCGGTGGGCCGTGGACTTGGGCAGGCCCGTGCTCCGGCTGAGCTGGGCCAGGGTGACCGGCCGGGGCGCGGCGCTCAGTGCGAGGAGGATGTCGATGCCCCGCTCCAGGCTCCCGATCGGCGTCACCGGACGCGTGAGGTGTTCCTGACGGGCCGTTTCCAGCGGCATGGTGCTCCCTTTCGCTCTCCGAGGAGCGGATGGGGCTTCCCGGGGCTACGGCTTGGCATTCCTTGCCCTACCCCGCCGTCACGCGTCCGAATACCCGGTTCGGCGCAGGCTGATGATCTCCGAGCGCCCGGAAAGGGGCAGTTCGGCGGGGGTTCTGGGATATAAGTCCAGACTTGCGGCATATGCGCCCACCAGCCGCACGTCGGCGGCTTCGAGGGCATCGCGGAGGAGGGCGCCAGGATGACGCTGGTGATCCACGCCGTCGCCGCGGTGGCCATCCTGGTGGACCGTCGCGGATGCCGTCGTCCGCGACGGTCGTACGGGCGCGCCGGTGCATCGGCGGGACGGACCGCCGGTGCGAGCGCCCGGCGGTGTGCAGCGCCTGCGTCCAGCGGGGCGGCGGGGCGTTCTGTCGCGACGCCGCCCCCGGCTGCGACGCCTGCCGGACGCGGACGGCCGGAGGTGCCGAGATCGCCCGCCGCAAGGGCTGCTGCACGCGCGCACCCGTCCACGCGGGCTGCAACACGCGCACGCCCGTCCCCGAGCGCGAGAAGCCACAGCGACGCCAAGGCGCGTCACGCGTGAACGAACGCCAGAAAGCACAGGGCCGCCGAGGCGGCCCTGGAAGCTACCGGGGCAGAGTCGCTGCGGCGGCGGCGAGCTTCTCCACGCGGGCCCAGTCGCCCGCGGCCAGCGCGTCGGCGGGGGTGAGCCAGCTTCCGCCCACGCAGCCCACGTTCGGCAGCCGCAGGTAGTCGGCGGCGCTCTCGGCCCGGATCCCGCCGGTCGGGCAGAAACGCACGTCCGGCAGCGGCCCGGCCAGCGACTTCAGGTACGCGACGCCGCCCGCCGCCTCGGCCGGGAAGAACTTCAGCTCCTTGATGCCGCGCTCGGCCAGCGCCATCACCTCCGAGACGGTGGCCGCGCCCGGCAGGTACGGCACGCCGCTGGACTCCAGCGCCTCCACCAGCGACAACGTCGTGCCCGGCGAGACCAGGAACCGGGAACCGGCCGCCACGGCCGCCGAGATGTCAGCGGTGGTGCGGATCGTGCCCGCGCCGACCGTGGCCCCCGGCACCTCCGCGGCGATCCGCTCGATCGCTCCGAGCGCGGCCGGCGTGCGCAGCGTCACCTCGATGACGGGCAGCCCGCCCGCCACAAGAGCCTCGGCCATCGGCACGGCGGTCGCCACGTCGTCGATCACCACGACGGGGATCACGGGGGCGAGGTCGAGCAAGCTCATCAGAGTCTTCTCCTCATCGGCCGGGGTCACGGCCGTCTAGTGGTGATCAGGGTGGGCCTCAGCCCACGAGTTCGGTGGTGGCCCGCGCGCGCAGCCAGGCGGCCGCGCCGGCGAGCGCCGGCTGGGGCGCGACGATCAGCGTGGTGGCGATCGCCTCCAGATATCCGGGCATGTCGGGGTTGCCGACGAACCGGGCACGGAAGCCGCTGGTGCGCACCCGTTCCACGATACGGGGCAGCACTCCGCCGCCCAGGTAGACCCCACCCCTGGCGCCCAGGGTGAGCGCCACGTTCCCGGCGAAGCTGCCCAGCATCTCGCAGAACACCTCGACGGTCTCCGCGCAGAGCGAGTCGTCGAGCCGGGCCACGATGTCGGAGGCGGTCAGGTCGGGCGCGGTCACGCCGTTGACCTTGGTCAGCGCCCGGTGCAGGCGTACCAGGCCGGGGCCGGACAGCAGGTGCTCGGCCACGACGTGCGGCAGCCCCTCGGCCTGCAGCACCCGGACGATCTCCAGCTCGCGCCGGTCGATCACCGGTACCGTGACGTGCCCGCCCTCGCCCGGGACGGGCGTCCAGCCCCGGTCCGTGGGCACGAGCCCGCCGACGCCGAGCCCGGTCCCGGGGCCCAGCACGGCCTTGACGCCGTGGGAGGGCTCGGGACCGCCCAGGGACACCAGGTCGGGGCCCTCCAGGTGGGGCAGCGACACGGCCAGCGCCTCGAAGTCGTTGAGCAGCACCGCGTACGGGATGCCCAGGTCGCGTACGGACCCGGCCCACGCCGAGTTCGTCAGCCGGTAGCGGTCGCCGTCGATCGGCCCGGCCAGCGCCAGGCACGCCGCGCCCGGCCGCGCCCCGCCCGCGTGTTCGGCGAGATAGGCGTCGACGGCGTCGGGCAGCGTGGGGTAGGCGGAGCCGGCCAGCACCGCGACGTTCGACGGCCGGGCCTGCGGCGAGGTGACCAGCCCGAACCGGGCGTTGGTCCCCCCGATGTCGGCGACCAGCCAGGGAAGGTCAAAGGCACTCATCCCACACCTCCGATGCTCACGCCTCCGATGCCCACGACGACAGGGCCGAGATCGCACGCCGTCGCCACCGGAAGGATGCCACGGACGCTCACCGGCCCAGCCCGGCGGCCCGCGTGCCCACGGGCGCGCCGCTCTCCAGGTGCGAGGCGCCCGCCTCGGCGGGGAAGCCCAGCCCGGGGCCGTGGTGCGGCGACTCGGCGCCGCTCACCCCGAAGATCCCGGCGCCCTGCTCGGCGTGCCCGGCCATGCGGCGGAACGTGGCGAACAGCTCGCGTCCCGTGCCGACCCACTCCGCGTCGCTCAGCGGCCGGCCCTCGGGCGTGCGCCGGGCCAGCTCCTCGGCGGGCACCAGCAGCTCCAGCGTCCCGGCGGCCGAGTCGAGCCTGATCACGTCGCCCTCGCGGACGATCGCGATCGGCCCGCCGTCGGCGGCCTCGGGCGACAGGTGGATGGCCGCGGGCACCTTGCCCGACGCGCCCGACATGCGGCCGTCGGTGACGATCGCCACCCGCTGCCCGCGGTCGAGCAGCACCGCCATCGGCGGCGTGAGCTTGTGCAGCTCGGGCATGCCGTTGGCGCTGGGCCCCTGGTAGCGGATGACGGCCACGAAGTCCTGCCCGTCCAGCTCGCCGGCCTCGAAGGCGCGCAGCAGGTCGAGCTGGTCGTCGAAGACCTTGGCCGGGGCCTCGATCACCAGGTGCTCGGCCTTGACCGCCGACACCTTGCTGACGGCCCGGCCGAGGTTGCCCTCGACCATGTGGATCCCGCCGTCGGCCGAGAACGGCTCGGCGACCGGGCGCAGCACGTCGCGGTCCTTGCTGCCGCCCGTGACCGGCTCCCAGACCAGCTCGCCGTCCACCAGCGACGGCGCCTCGCGGTAGCGGTCGAGGCCGGGGCCGGCGACGGTCAGCACGTCGCCGTGAAGCAGGCCCTCGTCCAGCAGGTCGCCGATGAGCACCTGCATGCCGCCGGCGTCGCGGAAGTGGTTCACGTCCGCCTGGCCGTTGGGGTAGATCTTGGTCAGCGACGGCACGACGCGCGACAGGCAGGCCAGGTCGTCCCAGGTCAGCACGATGCCCGCGGCGGCGGCCATGGCGACCAGGTGCAGCGTGTGGTTGGTGGAGCCACCGGTGGCCAGCAGCGCCACGCAGGCGTTCACGATCGACTTCTCGTCCACCAGCTCGCCGATCGGCGTGTACTCCGGACCGTGGGCGGTGATCTCCACCGCGCGGCGGCCGGCCGCCTCGGTCAGGGCGTGCCGCAGCTCGGTGTGCGGGTTGACGAACGTCGAGCCGGGCAGGTGCAGGCCCATGACCTCCATCAGCGCCTGGTTGGAGTTGGCGGTGCCGTAGAAGGTGCAGGTGCCGGGGGAGTGGTAGGACTTGGCCTCGGCGTCCAGCAGCTCCGCCCGTCCGACCTTGCCCTCGGCGAAGAGCTGGCGGGTGCGTGCCTTGACCTTGTTCGGTAGGCCGGAGGTCATCGGCCCGGCCGGCACGAAGATCGCCGGCAGGTGCCCGAAGTGCAGCGCCCCGATGAACAGGCCCGGCACGATCTTGTCGCAGACGCCCAGCAGCAGCGACGAGTCGAACATGTCGTGCGACAGCGCGATGGCGGCCGCCATGGCGATCACGTCGCGGCTGTAGAGGGACAACTCCATGCCGGCGCGGCCCTGCGTGATGCCGTCGCACATCGCGGGCACGCCGCCGGCGACCTGCGCCACGCCGCCCGCCCTGCGCACCGCCGCCTTCAGCTCGGGCGGGTAGGTCTCGTACGGCTGGTGAGCGGAGAGCATGTCGTTGTAGCTCGTCACGATCGCCACGCCGGGCTTGGCGGCGCTCCCGGCACCGCGCAAGATCAGCTTGTCCTCGTCGGAGGCGGCGGCGAAGCCGTGCGCCAGGTTCGCGCAGCCCAGGTGGGCGCGCGCCGGGCCCTTCGCCCGCGCCGCCTCGCCGTCGCGCCGGATGCGCGCCAGGTAGGCGGTACGGCTGGCCGCGCTGCGCTCGGCGATCCGATCGGTGATCTCCTGGATGACGGAATTCACAGGTCTTCCTCCTCGTGCCAGGCGCGACCGCTGCGGCCGAGCAGTTCGTGGGCCCCGGCGGGGCCGGTGGTTCCTGCGGGGTAGGGCTCGGGCAGGTCGGCGGAGGACTCCCAGGCCGCCAGGATCGGATCGATCCAGCGCCAGGCCGCCTCCACCTCGTCACGCCGCATGAACAGCGTCGGGTTGCCCGCCAGCACGTCGGTCAGCAGCCGCTCGTAGGCCTCCGGCACCCGCGCGGTGAACGTCTTGCCGAAGCTGAGCGACAGCGGCACCGGCTTCAGCGTCACCTCGCCCGCGCCCGGCTCCTTGGCCATGATGTGCAGCTCGATGCCCTCCTCGGGCTGCAGCCGCAGCACCAGGCGGTTCGGCGTGCCGCCGGGGAAGATGGAGTGCGGCACGTCCTTGAACTGCACCACGATCTCCGACCGCCGGTACGGCATGCGTTTGCCGGTCCGCAGGTAGAACGGCACCCCCGCCCAGCGCCAGTTCTTGATCTCGGCCCGGATCGCGGTGAACGTCTCCACCCGCCGCGAGGCCTCGGTCGTCGGCGTGGAGGCGGGCTCGTCCAGGTAGGACGGCATGCCGCCGGCCTCGGTGTACTGGCCGCGCACGGTGAACCGGTCCACCTCGGTCCCCACGATCGGCCGCAGCGACTGCAGCACCTTGACCTTCTCGTCCCGGATGGACTCGCGGTCGTTGCGCGACGGCGGCTCCATCGCGGTCAGCGTGAGCAGCTGGAGCAGGTGGTTCTGCACCATGTCGCGCAGCGCGCCCGCGTGGTCGTAGTAGCCGCGCCGTCCCGGCGTGCCGACGGTCTCGGCGGCGGTGATCTGGACGTGGTCGATCCACAACGAGTTCCAGATCGGCTCAAGGAAGGCGTTGGCGAAGCGCAGCACCAGCAGGTTCTGCACCGTCTCCTTGCCCAGGTAGTGGTCGATGCGGAAGATCTGGCGCTCGTCGAAGATGGCGCCGACCTCGTCGTTGATCCGCTGGGCGCTGGGCAGGTCGCGGCCGAGCGGCTTCTCCAGCACCACCCGCGACAGCGGGGTGACCAGGCCGGCCTCCTCCAGCTCGCGGCAGAAGGGGCCGAACGTCATCGGCGGGCTGGCCAGGTAGAACACCCGGTCGCGCTGCTCGTGACCGGCCAGCAGCCTGGTCAGCGCGCCCCAGCCCGACTTGTCCTCGCCGCCGACGTCCACCGAGACGTGGTGCAGGCGGCCCAGGAAGCGCTGCCAGACGGCGGGGTCGTCCACGGGGACCTGGTCGCGTACCTCGGCGTCCACCTTGCCGCGGAAGTCGGCGTCGGTCAGCCCGCCCCGGGACATGGCGATGACGCGGGTCTCGGGGGACAGCCGGCCGTCCCTGTCGCTGTGGTAGAGCGCCGGGATCAGCTTGCGCATGGACAGGTCGCCGGTGCCGCCGAAGACGACGAGATCGGCGGTATGGGCGGGGCTGGCGGTCGAGAGGGGGGACAAGGCGAAGCTCCGTTGATCTACCAAGCAAGGACAGAACGGACACTAACGAGAGTTTGGGTCGTGCACAAGCAGGGTTTTGGCATCTGAGATGAAAAAGTCTTCACTTTTCATTACCGAAGCCCATGTGATTCACTTGGCCGATGCCTCGACGTACCGCCGCGACCCTCGCCACGAGTGGCGAGGTGCTCCGCCTCATCCGCACGGGTGAGGCCGTCACGCGCGCCGACCTCGGCCGGGTGACCGGTCTGTCGCGCCCGGCGGTGCAACTGCGCGTCGGCGAGCTGCTCGACCGCGGCCTGGTCGTCGAGCGCACCGACGCCCCCTCGACCGGCGGGCGGCCGCCGGTCCGGCTGGAGTTCAACGCCGGGGGCGGCGTCGTCCTGGTCGCCGCGCTGGGCGCGAGCCGCACCCGGGTCGCGGTGTGCGACCTGGCCGGGCGCGAGCTGGCCGGCCGCGACTTCTTCATCGACGTCGAGCAGGGCCCCGACGTCGTGCTCCCGCTGCTCATGGACACCTGGGACGAGCTGCTCGGCGACCGCCCCGGCTCCTGCGTCAGGGGGGTCGGCATGGGCGTGCCCGCCACCGTCGAGTTCGCCCAGGGCCGCACCGAGAGCGCCCGGGTGATGGCCTCCTGGACCGGCGTGGTCATCCCGCCGATCATCCGCGAGCGGTTCCCCGTGCCGGTGCTCGTCGACAACGACGTCAACGTGCTGGCCATCGGCGAGCACCGCGGCGCCTACCCCGACCTCGGCGACCTGATGTTCGTGAAGGTCTCCACCCGCATCGGCGCGGGCGTGATCGCCGGCGGCGAGATCCTGCGCGGCGCGCTCGGCGCGGCCGGCGAGATCGGCCACATCCCCGTGCTCGACGGCGGCGGCGTGTTGTGCCGCTGCGGCAACACCGACTGCGTCGACTCCGTCGCCAGCGGCACCGCGCTGCTGCGTGACCTGCGCGAGGCGGGCAAGGACGTCGGCACCATCGCCGACGTGACCGCCCTGGTCCGCGCGGGCGACGCCGAGACGATGGCCATCGTGCGCACGGCCGGCCGCCGCATCGGCGAGGTGTTGGCCGGGGCGGTCAACATCCTCAACCCCTCGGTCGTGGTGCTCGGCGGCGACATGGCCGAGGCGTTCGGCCCGCTGGTGTCGAGCATCCGCGAGGTCGTCTACCGCCGCTCCACCGCCCTGGCCACCCGGCGGCTGCGCATCGAGCCGAGCCGGCTCGGCGCGGGCGCGGGCATCAGCGGCTGCGCGGTGATGGTGCTCGACCACGTGCTCTCGCCCGAGGCGGTCGACGAGACGATGACGGTCTCGACGCTGCGCCGCGAGCGCGGCCTGGCCGGCGCCGGCTAGAGGTCCCAGCGAGGTTCGGGGCTCTCCCGCACCACGCCGTCCGCGCCGAAGATCAGGTGGCGGTCCAGGTCGTCGGCGAACCAGCGGTCGTGCGTGACCGCCAGCACCGTTCCCGCGAAGCCGTTCAGGCCCTCCTGCAACGCCTGCGCGCTGGCCAGGTCGAGATTGTCGGTCGGCTCGTCGAGCAGCAGCAGCGTCGCCCCCGACAGCTCCAGCAGCAGGATCTGCAGCCGCGCCTGCTGGCCGCCGGACAACGTCTCGAACCGCTGCCCGCCGGCCGGCGCCAGCTCGTAGCGGGCCAGCGCGGCCATGGCGTCGTTCCTGGTCAGCGCGAACGTCTCCGTCACCAGCTCGGCGATGGGCCGTCCGTGCAGGTCGGGCCGCAGGTGGGTCTGCGCGAAGTGGCCGGGGACGACGCGGGCGCCCAGCCGGGCCACGCCGGTGTGCGCGACGGGCTCGCCGGCCAGCAGGCGCAGGAAGTGGCTCTTGCCGGTGCCGTTCAGGCCCAGCACGCCGACCCGCTCGCCGTAGGCCACCTCGGCCGAGAAGGGCCGCACCAGCCCGGTCAGCTCCAGATCCGCGCACGTCACGGCCCGCTTCCCGGTACGCCCGCCGCGCAGCCGCATCCGTACGTTCTGCTCCTTCGGCGGCCGGCTCGGCGGCCCGGCCCGCTCGAAGCGCTCCAGCCGGGACACCGCCGACCGGTAGGTCCCCGCCAGCGCGTCGTTGTTCGCCGACCGCTGCCGCAGCACGTGCACCAGCCGGCGCAGCCGGGCCCGCTCGTCCTCCCAGCGCCGCCGCCGCTCCTCCAGGCGCTCGCCGCGCCGCCTGCGGGCCTCGGCGTACCCGGCGAAGCCGCCGCCGTGCACCCACACCTCGCGGCCCTCGACGGTGACGATGCGGTCGGCCGCCTCGGCCAGCAGCCGCCGGTCGTGCGAGACCAGCAGCACGGTCTTGGCCGAGCTCCGGACCGCCCGCTCCAGCCACTGCTTGGCCGGCACGTCGAGGTAGTTGTCCGGCTCGTCGAGCAGCAGGATCTCGTCGGGACCGCGTAGCAGAGCCTCCAGCATGAGCCGTTTCTGCTCGCCGCCGGACAGCGTGGACAGGCACCGGTCGGCGATCTGCTCGTAGGGCAGCCCGAGCGCCTCGGTCGCGCACGCGTCCCACACCACCTCCAGCTCGTAGCCGCCCGCGTCGGCGTAGTCGGCGACGGCCTGGGCGTAGGCGAGCTGCCGGGGCTCGTCGTCGCGCAGCCCGATCGCCGTCTCGGCGCGGGCCAGCTCGGCCGCGGCCGCCCGGACCCGCGCGGGCGCGACGCCCAGCAGCAGGTCGCGCACGCTGCCGGTGCCGAGGAACTGCCGCATCACCCCGACGCCGCCGCCGGTGGTGACGCGCCCGTCGTCGGGCCGCAGGTCGCCCGCGATCAGCCGGAGCAGCGTCGTCTTGCCCGCGCCGTTGGGGCCGACCAGCGCCGCCTTGGCGCCGTCGCCCACCTTGAACGACGCCTCCAGCAGCAGCGGACGCCCGTCGGGCAGCAGGTACGTCAAGCCGCTCACCTCGATATGACCCATGTTCTATTACTAGACCATCGATCCGGTTCGCGTACAACGTATTATCCGTCGGGTGGACAACGTTTGGGTTCGCCCCCGCAAGGACGCCAAGCCGAGGCTGACGCTCGACCGGATCGTCACCGAGGCCGTCGCGCTGCTCGACGAGGAGGGCGTGGCCGGGCTGACCATGCGCCGCCTGGCCGAACGCCTCGACACGGGCTCGACCACCCTCTACTGGCACGTCCGGACCAAGGAGGACGTCCTGGACCTGGCGCTCGACGCCGTCTTCGGCGAGGTGCCGCTCCCCGGCGGGCACGACGACTGGCGGGCCGCCGCGCGCGACCTGATGGATGGCTGGCGCGCCGCCCTGCTGCGCCACCCCTGGTCGGCCACCATCCTCGACCGCCCGCTCATGGGCCCCCACGCCCTGGAACGCACCGAGTTCCTCTACCGCACCCTGTCCGGGGCCGGCCTGGACGGCCCGCAGGCCGCCTACAGCCTGTCCAACTACGTCATGGGCTCGGTCATCATGCAGGTCACCTGGCAGCGCCGCGACCGGCTCGACACCGACGCGTTCCTGCGCGAGCGGGCCGCCAGCTACCCGGCGCTGGCCGAGCACGGCCTCGGCCACGACTGGGACGCCACCTTCGCCACGGGCCTCGGCTACCTGCTGCGCGGCATGACGCACGACGCCGGCTGAACCGCCCGCACACCGCCGTCGGCACCCGTCGCACACCGGCGACGGATGGTCATCTCCCGGGCTTGTGGGTCCTGGACGGGTGGCGGCCCGGCGGGGTGCCGTGCGGGTGCGACGGCGGAGTCGTCACCGGACCGGCGCTCCAGGACGGCGTCGGCGCAGGGCTGGGACGAGAGCCGCGCGAGGGCGACGAGGAGGGCGAGGACGGCGAGGGGGCCGGGGTCCGGCCGGGGGAGGTGACGACGGCGCCGGGGGTGACGCCGGGGACGGCGCCGGACGTGGTCGAGCGCGGCTTGCGCGTCCCCCGCCCGCCCTCGGGCCGGACGCCCTCAGGCGTGGAACCGGTCACGGCGGGCCCCGTGCTGACCCTGGTGGGCCGGGCCGTGACGGTGGCGGTGGGGCTGAGGGGGGTGGCCGTGGCCCGTTCGGAGCCCACCGCGACGGGCCCCGGCTCGCCGGAGGTCCGGCTCGCGTCGTGCGGCCAGTGCACCGGGTCGAGGCCGGGCGAGCTGAACGCGTCGCCCATCAGCGCCCCCGCCCCGGCCAGCATGAGCGTGCCGAGCAGCACCCCGGCGGCCATCAGCGCCCGCCCGCGCCGCGCGCCCCCCTCCGCCGGGGAGGAGGCGGTCCGCGTCGTCGATCGATGGGTTCCGCTCACGTACCCCGATGGTAGTGACGTGCGGGCATGGGTCGGCCCGCGGCGGACGTCCAGCGGGGAAATTCAGCGTCAATCGTGATCAACAGCCGCACAGCAGCCCGCGCAGCGCCGTCTCCAGGCACAGCCCGGACCGGGCGGGGACCGGCCACGGGAAGCGCACCAGCGACTCGTCCACGCGCACGGTGGCGCCGTACCGGTCGAGCTCCCACAACCACACCTCGCCGGGCTCCTCGCCGAGTTGCCTGGCCACGCCCGCGGTGAGCTGCGGCCGGTGGGAGTCGTTGACGTGCGCGATCACCCGTTCGGCCGTCTCGGTGAGCGGGTCGGGGGCCGCGCCGAGGTAGTCGTCGGCGTCCAGCACGCCGGACTCCTGGCCGGTCAGGTAGACGACCTGGGCCACGTCCAGGCGCAGCAGGCGCGGGGCGTCGGGACGGCCGTACCGCTCCAGGGCGTCGAACAGGCCCTCGTCGGCGCTGTGCGCGGCCACCGCCACCGCCGCGGAGCGGGCCTGCGACTCTGGCACGGCCTCCGCCCATCCGTGCACCTCGATCATCGCCCGCGGGTGTGTCACCGCGCCGAGCTGCCGCATGGCCGTCAGGTTCACCGCGACCACGGCGTCCTCGCGCAACCCGTGCAGCGGTTCGCCGGGCCGGACGAGCAGCACCGGGCGGCCGCTCTCGTCCACGCCGCCCCGGGCGGGGGAGCAGGCGCCGTCCACCGTGAGCTTGGCCGGCGTCGAGGTCGAGGCGAGAGTACGGATCCGTTCGGCCAGGGGCAACATTGAGATCACATCCACTGATAGGTTAGCCTTACCTAAGTAAGGATTACCTAACCACATCGAGGTGAACGTGCGCTACACCGGCCCGAAGGTGCGACTGTCGCGTCGCGCGGGCGTCCCGCTGACCAGGAAAGCCGTCCGCTACTTCGAGCAGCGCCCCTACCCGCCGGGCGAGCACGGCCGCAAGACCAACCGCCGCACCACCGGCGACTACGGGCTGCGGCTGATGGAGAAGCAGAAGCTGCGCTGGTACTACGACGTGTCGGAGCGGCAGCTGCGCCGCTACTGGGACCTGGCGGTGCGCAAGCCGGGCGCCTCGGGCGCCGAGCTGGTCACCATCCTGGAGACCCGCCTGGCCTCCCTGGTGCTGCGGGCCGGGCTGGCCCCGTCGATCTACGCCGCCCGCCAGTACGTCAACCACGGCCACATCGCCGTGGACGGCCGCAAGGTGGACATCCCCAGCTACCTGGTCAAACCCGGCCAGGTCATCACCGTGCGGGAGCGCTCGCGCCGGATGCAGCCCTTCGTGGCCGCCGCCGAGGGCGTGCACGCCGACGAGCGCGTCGCGCCCTACCTGTCGGTCGACCACGCCGAGCTGCGCGTCACCCTGGTGCAGCGGCCCGAGCGCGAGCAGATCGCGGTCCCCGTGGACGAGCAGCTCGTGGTGGAGTTCTATTCGCGTTAGCCGTGACTGAAGCGGGAGAGCGCCACGCGAGCTGGCTGGAGCTGTTCTTCGACCTGGTCGTCGTCGTGGCGGTCGCCCAGCTCGCCCATCGGCTCCAGCATCCGACCTGGACGAACGTCGTCCTGTTCGTGGTGCTCTACTACGCGGTGTGGAGCGTCTGGACGTCCTTGACGCTCTACTCCAACGTCCGGGCGGGCAGGACGCGGGTGCGCAGCATGCTGGTCGGCATGTTCGGCATCGCGGTGATGGCCGCCGCCGCGCCCGACGTGGCCCACGAGATCGACAAGGCGGCCGGCACGCACGACGGGTGGTTCATCGCGGCGTACATCGTCTGCCGGATCAGCGCCTCCCGATCGATCCAGCACGCCGGCACGATCATGACGGCCTGGCCGGCGGCCCAGCTCGGCGCCGGGCTGTTCCCCTGGGTCGCCTCCATCTGGGCGGACGGCTCGACGCGCTACGGCCTGTGGGCCCTCGGCATCCTGCTCGACGTGGTCTTCTCCGTCGTCAACAGCCGCCGGCCCGAGCGTTTCCCACCTGGGGGAGCGGCTCGGGCTGTTCGTGATCATCGTGCTGGGCGAGGCGGTGATGCGGGTCGTCGTCTCGGCCTCGGGCCACTCGTGGGGGCCGGAGCTCGCCGTCGCCGGGCTCGGCGTCGTCGCCGCCCAGCCGGCGCAGTCCCTGCACCACGGCGCCGGCTGGGTGCTGGGCGGCGGGCTGGCGCTGTACTTCGCCGCCTCGGCCGTGCTCGGCGTGGCCCTGCGCGCCGGATGGCGCTGGATCTGGGGGTGGGCGGTGCCCACCGCCCTCGCGCCGCTGGGGGTCGCCGCGCTGTCGGGGCTCGTCCCCGCGTACGTCTCGGTCACGCTGCTGCTGGCCGTGGCCTGTGGCGGCTGGTCTACCGGCCCGGCCGGACCGGCTCCGAGCATTCCGGCCAGGTGCGCTCAGCCGGCGACGTCCTGCCGGCGTAGCTCGGCGACCTCGCGGCGCAGGGCGGTCAGCTCCTCCAGGATGCGCTGGGTGTGCAGGGTGTTGTCCTGCTCCAGCGCGGCGCGCTCCTCGGCCGACTCCTCGTCCATGGCGCTGACCACGACCGCCATGAACAGGTTCAGCACGACGAACGTGCAGACCAGGATGAAGATGGTGAAGAAGATCCAGGCCGTGGGGTGGGCGCCCATCACCTCGCGGGCGATGTTGCCCCAGTCGTCCCCGGTCATCGTCTGGTAGAGGGTGAACAGCGAGGTCGGCAGGCTGCCGAAGCGCTCGGGGGAGTCGCCGCCGTACAGCTTGGTCGCCATGACGGCGGCGACGTACAGGACCAGGGAGAGCAGCAGCACGATCGAGCTCATCCCGGGCAGGGCGCGCAGCAGCGCCGAGACCACCCGGCGCAGGCTCGGCACCACCGACAGCAGCCGCAGGGCCCGCAGGATGCGCAGCGAGCGCAGCACCGACAGCCCGCCGGTCGCCGGGACCAGGGCGATGCCCACGATCAGGGTGTCGAACAGGTTCCACGGGTCGCGCACGAACGCCGAACGCTCGACGTAGACCTTGGCCAGCAGCTCGGCCACGAAGATGTAGAGGGCGGCGTGGTCGATCACCACCAGCAGGTGGCCGAACTCCCCGACGACGGCGGGAACGGTCTCCAGGCCGAGGGTGGCCGCGTTGACCAGGATGACGCCGACGACGAAGCGCTGGAAACGCCGGTCGGCGAGGAGGGCGCGGACGCGTTCACGCACGGGGGCAAGCTCCTAAAGATCGGTCATGTGCCGTTCCATGATGCAGCAACATGATCAAGGAGGTGCCTGTGGTATAAATCGCACCTGACAGTCACAGGGGCAAGGGGGCGCAAGGGGCATGTCGTATCCGAACTACGGTCCGTCCTATTACGGGCCGCCGCCCCAGAGCCACCCCAACGGCACCACGATCCTGGTGCTCGGCATCCTCAGCCTGGTGGTCTGCGGCATCCTCGGCCCGTTCGCCTGGTCGATGGGCAACAAGGCGCTCAAGGAGATCGACGGCAGCGGCTACGCCTACGACAACCGCGGCGCTGTGCAGGCCGGCCGCATCTGCGGCATGATCGCCACGATCCTGCTAATCCTCGGGGCCGTCTTCATGGTCCTCGGGCTCGGGGCCGGCATCCTGTCGGCCGTCTTCTCCAACTGAGGGCCGCACGCAGTAGTCTCCGATGCCCGACTCCAGCAGGTCGAAGGCCGCCGTGGCCTGAGCCCGCAGGTCGGGCGCGATCGTCTCCCAGCTCTCGCCGGCCAGCATCCGGGTCACCGCGTGAGTGGTGAGGATCCTGGTCGTGCCGAGGATCTGGGTGGCCACCATCTGCGGGGTCAGGTCGTCGGGGTCGGCGTCGAGCTCGTCGGCCAGGGCCCGGGCCAGCGCCCGCTCCCGCGCGACGTGCAGCTCGCGCAGCTTGGCCACCAGTGACGGGCTGCCGTTGACGATGCGGGCGAACACGTCGCCGCCCTCGTTGAGGCCGTAGCGCCAGTGGCGTGAGTCGAGGGCCTCCATGAAGTCGCGCCGGAAGGCCCGCGCCACGCTCTCGCCGGGCCGCCGCCCGCGCACCACCTGCTGCGGCAGGTCGGTCACCAGCTCCTGCCGGTCGGCGAACAGGTCTTCCTTGGTCGGGAAGTAGTTGAACACCGTGTTGACGGACACGTCCGCGGTGCGGGCGATCTCGGCCACCGTCACGGGGTCGAACCCGCGCGTCATGAACAGGCCCATCGCCACGTCCGCGATGCGCTGCCTGGTCTCCCGCTTCTTGCGCTCCCGCAGCCCCTCTTCCATGCCGCCATGATACCGAACTTGCAGTGACTCCAAAATTGTGGCTACCCTAATTTTGGAGGCGATCACATGTTGAGAACCACAGGTCTGACCAAGACCTTCGAAGGCGGCGTGGAGGCCGTCAAAGGCGTCGACATCTCGGTGGCGGCCGGCGAGATCGTCGGCTTCCTCGGGCCCAACGGCGCCGGCAAGACCACGACCATGCGCATGCTGACGACCCTGCTCCGCCCCACCTCGGGCACCGCCACCGTGGCGGGCCGCGACCTGCTGGGCGACCCGCGCGAGGTGCGGCGCCGCATCGGCTACGTCTCGCAGGGCGGCGGGGTCAACGTCATGGCCCCGCTCGCCGAGCAACTGGAGCTCCAGGGCATGCTGTACGGCCTGACCAGGGCGGAGGCCAGGACCCGGTACCGCGAGGTGCTGGCCCGGCTCGGCCTGTCCGGCCTGGAGGAGCGCGTGGGCGCCGCGCTGTCGGGCGGGCAGCGGCGCCGCTTCGACATCGCCTTCGCCCTGCTGCACGACCCCCGTCTGCTCTTCCTGGACGAGCCGACCACCGGCCTGGACCCCCAGAGCCGCGCCAACCTGTGGGAGCACGTCCGCTCCCTGCGCGAGGAGCACGGCGTGACGATCTTCCTGACCACCCACTACCTGGACGAGGCCGACGCGCTCTGCGACCGGCTGCTGATCATCGACGACGGCCGGATCGCCGCCGCGGGCACCCCGGCCGAGCTCAAGGCGGGACGCACCCTCGACGAGGCGTTCCTCGACATCACCGGCCGGTCGCTGCGCGAGGAGGCGGGGGTCTGATGCTGCGCGACACCTGGGTGCTGTTCCGCCACTCCCTGCGCGCCACCCTGCGCCAGAAGCTCGGCATCGTCTTCGGCGCCGTCCAGCCGCTGCTGTTCCTGGTGCTGTTCGGGCCGATCTTCGCCACCTTCGGCACCTGGGAGGTGCTGGTGCCGGGGCTGATCGTGCAGCTCGGCCTGATGAGCATGGGGCTGGCCGGGTTCGGGGTGGTCTTCGACAAGCGCTTCGGCGTGCTGGAGCGGCTGCGCGTCACCCCGGCCAGCCGCCTGGCCCTGCTGCTCGGACGGGTGCTCGACAACGTCGTGACGATGGCCGTGCAGACGACGATGGTGCTGGCCGTCGGGTTCGCCTTCGGGATGCGGGTGCCGGTCGCCGGGCTCGCGGCCGGGTTCGTGCTGGTCGTGGTGCTGGGGGCGAGCCTGGCCGCCCTGTCGTACGCCGTCGCGCTGACCATCGGCGAGCAGCTGTTCGCGCCGGTGATGTCGACGGCGGTCATCCCGCTGGTGCTGCTGTCGGGCGCGTTCCTGCCGATGTCGATGGCGCCCGGCTGGCTGGACGCGCTGTCGCGCCTCAGCCCCTTCAGGTACGTCCTGGAGGCGCTGCGCGACCTGTTCGCCGGCCACTACGCCACCGGCACGGTCGGGCTCGGCGTGGCCGTCACGGCCGGGCTCGCCGTGGTCGGCCTGACCGTCGGGGCCCGCGTGTTCAACCGGGAGACCGCGTGAGCGGGCCGCTCCGGGACGGCCCGCCCGCCCGTGCTCAGGGGCGTACGCAGGGCCGCGCTCAGGCCGCGGCCTTGACCCGCCGGTGCAGCGCGGCCAGGATGCCCGCCGGATCGACCGTCCCGTAGCCGTAGTCGTAGTCGAAACCCACCTCGCTGCGGTCCTCGGCGGTGCGCCGCAGCAGCGCCCGCAACTGCGCCGGCGACAGCTTGGCGGCCGGCCACCGGGTGCGCACCGCGGCCACCAGCCCGGCGGCCACCGGCGTCGCCGCCGAGGTGCCCGTGTCCGGCTCGCCGTCGCCGAACGCCCGCGACCCCGAGAAGTGCGTGTACGCGCACACGTCGGGCTTGCGCGCGGTCAGCCGTCCCGGCCCCTGCGAGGAGTAGCCCACCCGCTCGCCGTTGACGTCGACCCCGCCGATCGACAGCGCCTTGGGGTGGGAGTTGGCGCCCCCGATGGGCCGGTTGGGGAAGGCGCACCGGCCGTCGGGACACTGCCTGCCGCAGTTGCCCGCCGCGAACAGCACGTCCGCGCCCGCCCGGTCGAGACTGGCCACGACCAGGTTGAACGGGTGGGCGGCGTTGTCGGAGTAGTTGCCCGGATGCCCGACGGGGAAGTCCCACTCGGGGGAGAACGACCCCCACGAGTTGCTCACCACCAGCGACCTGGACGCCGCGGGCTGGGCTTCCAGCACCGTGCGCAGATGCGTGAAGGCGGCCACCGCGTCCGACAGCAGGCCGTCGAGCGCCGAGCCGCCCGGCCGGGCCGACCGCAGCAGCGGCACGTCGATCAGGGACGCCTGCGGCGCGGCGATGAGCGCGTCGAAGGCGCACATCGTGCCGTGGTCGACCTCGAACTGGCCGGCCCGGCCGATGACGCCGGAGGGGTTCCAGCTCCGCTCGGCGTCCAGCGTGACGCCACGGCCGAGCTGGCGGGCCACGTGCGCGGCGTTGACGCCGGTGTCCAGGACGGCCAGCGCCACCCCGGCGCCGTCGAGCCCCTCGGCGTGCAGCCCGGCCACGTTGAGCAGGCGTTCGACGTCGTGCCAGTCGCCCACCGGCGGATCGCCGCCGCAGGTCAGGCTGGACTCGATCACCGGGTCGGCGAACACCCCGACGACGTCGGGGCGCAGTGTGGGCAGCAGCGTGACCCGCGAGGTCAGCTCGTCGTCGGAGATCGTGCCGCGGACGAGCACGGAGGCGTCCTCGGCGGCCAGCGAGAAGTCGAGGGGCTGGTGGAGGGAGAGGGGATCGCCGCCGGCCGCGGGGACCGGCCTCGGCACGGCGACCGGTGTGAAGGCCGTGTCGAGTTCGACGCCGGGCAGGCCGTCGGCGACGTCGGCCGTGGTGGCGGTCTGGCCGGGATCGGCGACGGCCGCGACCAGATCGGGGGAGGGACGGAGCTGGATCAGGACCCGCATGAGTCACCACCGAACGTAATGGGGGCAAAGGAACGACCCAACATTCCTGCATCCGTCAAGGCGCGTCCAGCCCCTTACGGCGGTTGTGACCTGCGAAAACACCGCATAAGTGGCGAAGCGGACCATAATTGTTCCCGGGGCGTCAGGCTTCCTTGTTTTCGGTCTGTTCACTACGGTGATGCATCATGACGCTCCAGGCGCAGACGCCGGTTTCCGACGGGGAAAGACAACACTGGCTGCCGGTCCGGCCGAGGCTCGTCCTCGCCAGTGCCTTCATGCTCTTCCTCGAACTGGCGCTCATCCGGTGGACCGGCTCGAACATCGTTCATCTGAGCTATTTCACCAATTTTGTCCTGCTCGGTTCTTTTCTTGGAATCGGGCTCGGATTTCTGCGCGTGGGGCGCTCGCGCCGCCAGCCCTATTACTCGCCGGTCGTCCTGCTCGTCCTGGTGGCCCTCGTGCTGGCCTTCCCGGTGACGGTCGACCGCAACACCGAGGGCGTCCTGTACTGGACGAGCCTGGGCACCGTCGGGCCCCCCGCCTGGCTGATCCTGCCGGTGATCTTCCTCGCCGCGGCGGCGGTGCTCATGGGGCCCGCCGAGCTGGTCGGGCGCTGCTTCCCCGAACTGCCGCGCCTGGAGGCCTACCGCTACGACCTGATCGGCAGCCTCAGCGGCATCGCCGCGTTCACGGCGCTGTCGTTCCTGTCGGCGCCGCCGGTGTTCTGGGGGGTGGTCGCCGCCCTGTGCTACGGCCTGCTCCTGGTGCCCCGGCCCCGCTCGCTCTACCTGGGCCTGGTGGTCCTGCCCTCGCTCCTGGTCGCCGGCCTGCTGCTGTCGGAGACGCTGACGGCCGGGGCGTTGTGGTCGCCGTACTACAAGGTGACCTACAAGGCGATGCAGATGCTCGGCGTGCCGGTCACCGACATCTCCGTCAACGGCATCCCGCACCAGCAGGCCGTGCCCGCCTACGCCCGCCTGCAGTGGGAACGCCAGTACGGGCTGCCCTACGAGCGCACCACCAGGCCGCCCAAGGACGTGCTGATCGTCGGCGCGGGCAGCGGCACCGACGTGGCCATCGCGCTGTCCAAGGGCGCCCAGCACGTCGACGCCGTCGAGATCGACCCCAAGCTGCGCGAGCTGGGCGGCAGCCTGCACCCCGACAAGCCCTACGACGACCCGCGCGTCACCACCCACATCAC
This sequence comes from Nonomuraea sp. NPDC049758, assembly GCF_040674635.1. Lineage (NCBI taxonomy): Bacteria > Bacillati > Actinomycetota > Actinomycetes > Streptosporangiales > Streptosporangiaceae > Nonomuraea > Nonomuraea sp. NPDC049758. Next base: position 43,800 of record NZ_JBFAMZ010000007.1, on the reverse strand, counting down.
CGACGGCCGCGCCTTCCTGGAACGCAGCGGCGACCGCTACGACCTGATCCTGTTCGCCCTGCCCGACTCGCTCACCCTCGTGTCCGGGGCCAGCTCGCTGCGCCTGGAGAGCTACCTGTTCACCGCCGAGGCCATGCAGGCCGCCCGCGCCCACCTGCGGCCGGGCGGCACGTTCTCGATGTACAACTACTACCGCGAGAGCTGGCTGGTCGACCGCCTGGCCTCGACCATGCAGACCGCCTTCGGCCACAAGCCGTGCGTCGACGTGGTCAGCACCGCCGGCCAGCAGGCCGTCATCACCGCCGGCCTGACCGCCGCCGACCAGCGCTGCGCGAGCCAGTGGCCCGGCGCCGCCGCCGGCACCCCGGCCCCCGCCGACGACGACCGCCCCTTCCTCTACCTGAAGGACCGGACGATCCCGCCGATCTACATCATCACCCTCGGCCTGATCCTCATCGTCAGCCTGCTGGCCGTCCGCGTGGTGGCGGGCCCCTACGGGCGCATGAAGCCCTACGCCGACCTGTTCCTGCTCGGGGTGGCGTTCATGCTGCTGGAGACCAAGAGCGTGACGGGCTTCGCGCTGCTGTTCGGCACCACCTGGGTGGTCAACGCGATCGTCTTCGCCGGGGTGCTGGTCGCCGTGCTCGCCGCCGTCGAGGTGACCCGCCGCTTCCGCACCCCGCCGCTGCCCGTCATGTACGCCGTGCTGCTGGCCGGCCTGCTGCTGGCCTGGCTGGTGCCCAACGCGTGGCTGTTGTCGCTGCCGGTGCCGTTGCGCGCCGTGGCGGCCGTGACGGTGGCCTTCCTGCCGATCTTCGCCGCGAACGTGGTCTTCGCCAAACGCTTCTCCGACACCGCCGACGCGACCACGTCCTTCGGCGCGAACCTGCTCGGCGCGATGGTCGGCGGCTGCCTGGAATACCTGGCGCTGGTGATCGGCTACAAGGGCCTGCTCATCGTGGCCGCCCTGCTCTACCTGGGCGCCCTGGCGCTGATGCCGCGAAAGACCGCGCTCGTGTGACAAAGGGAAATGGCTCGCGGCGGTCCTCTGTAATGCCTTGACCGATGGTCAGGGTGAATTGTCGGCGGCGCGGGTTGATTTGTCGCCGTGGGCGAGGTGAGCTGGAGACGTCATCGAATCCGGAAAAAGATCGAACGATATTCAGAAAGGCGGGCACGCGAATCGGGGGTCACATCCGGTAACCCACGAGAAAAGGTGACAGTCATGGCGACACCACGGGCGGCCAGGATCGACGTCGAGCGCATTCAGGCACAGGAGTCCGGGCCCGCGCCCGCCGGACGCGCGCAACAGGTCGCCGCAGCGCTCCCCGCGGGGGTGTTCTTCGCGCACGATCCTGCCGGCTCGGGGGAGCACCGCGTGCCCGACGCGCGGTGGGAGCTCACCTCCGCCTGGCCCTACCAGGGCCGGCTCGCCACGGGGACGGCCGCCGTCCATCTCGCCGCGGGCCACGACGCGCTCGTCCGTCCCATGATCTTCGCCGACGGGTTCGGCCACGGGCCCAGCGACCTGGCCGGGCTGTGGGGACGGCTCGACGCGCCGTACCCGCCGCACGGCGACCGGCTGCTCAGCCGGCTGCTCGCCCAAGGGATCGACGTCGTGCTGCTCGGCTTCGCCGCCCGCCACACCCACATCCAGGCCAACGCCGGGGTCGCGGCGACGTGCGTGGGCCGCGCGATCCGCGAGCGGCTGGGCACCACGCCGCTGATCGTCGGCGGCCTCGGCGCGGGCGGCCTGGTCACCCGCTACGCGCTGGCGGAGATGGAACGCCGCCGCGAGGACCACCAGACGATGACCTACCTGTCCTACGACTCCCCGCACAACGGCGCCTGGATCCCGCTCGTCCTGCAACAGCTCGCCTACTTCGCCGAGGACCTGGCGCCGGCCGCGCCCGGCCAGGCCGAGCTGATCAGGAGCCCGGCCGCGCAGCAGCTGCTGTGGGGCTGGGTCCAGGACGGGCGATACTCCGGGCCGGTCGCCACGGCCAGCCCGCTGCGCCTGGCGTTCATCGAGGACCTGCGCGCCGCCGGCTGGTTCCCGCTCAGGCCGCGCAAGCTCGGCGTCTCCAACGGCGCCGCCGACGGCACCGGCCGCAACGTCCCGCCGGACGCCCTGGCCTTCGAGTGGACCGCCCTGGACGGGCTGGCCGGCGCCACCGTGCGCACCCAGCCGGACCGGGGCGCCCGTCAGCGGGTGGGCGGCATGCGAGCCGTCCCGCTGTGGGCCAGCACCAGCCGCACCAGCGACGTCGCGGCCTTCGACGGGGCGCCCGGCGGCACGCTGCCCTCCTACGGCATGGTCGCCGACGCGTTCGGCGCGCCGATCGCCGGTCGGTTCCGGTCGGCCTGCTTCGTCCCCACCGTGAGCGCCGTCGCGCTCCAGTACGACCCCGTGGACTGGACCGTGGACCTCTACACCGACATCACCGCACTGTCGCCGGAGCACAGCGAGCTGGACGACTACCAGTGCGACTCCGACAACTCCGAGCACGGCACGGTCACCGGCACGCTCGCCGACTGGATCCTCGGGCACCTGACGAAGTGACCTGAGGTCGCGGGCCTTCGCCGATCAGAGCTTCCGCCGGAGCCGGGCTCCGGCGGGGGTGGCCGTCACAGGCCGCACAGCTCCGTCAGGGACTTCGCGCCGCCCCGCTGGCTGTTGCGGGTCGGGGTCTCGGTCGGCGTGCCTCCCTGGGCCTGCGTACGGGTCCCCGACGGCGTGGCGGTCGGGGAGCCGGGGGAGCCGGGGGACGCGGTCACGTTGGCGGTCTGGGCCTGGCGGGCGGAGCGGTCGGAGTCGGCGATCGCCTTCTTCGCGGCCGCGCGGATCTTGACCCAGTCGGGCCTGCCCGAGTAGAAGTCCGGCGGCACGAACTGCAGGCTGGTGATCTTGGCGTCCTTGACCTTGAGCGCCAGGTCCGCCAGCGGCGCGACGAGCGGACGCGGGATGTTCGTCTGGGCCAGCCGCTTGGCCGCCCCGGCGATCTTGGTGAAGTTCGTCAGGATCACGCCGGGCGTTGCCTGCTGGGCGAAGGCGCCGATCACGCAGCGCTGGCGTCCCATGCGGGAGAAGTCGTCGCTGTTGACGCGGGAGCGGCCGTACCACAGGGCCTGCTCGCCCGACAGCTTGCGGTAGCCCGCCTTGATCGTGCCCGCGGTGCCGAAGTGGCCGCCCCACTTGACGTCCTCCTCGACCCGGATCTTCAGGCCGCCGATGGCGTCCACCAGGGCGGCGAAGCCGTACATGTTGATCAGGGCGTAGTAGTCGATCCGGAGGTTCAGGGTGTAGCCGATGGCGTCCATGAGGGCCCGCGGGCCGCGGTTCTTGCCGCCCATGAGCTGCGGGTTGTCGTTGGCGTACTGCCAGACTTCGTTGAGCAGGCCGCCGTTGGGCAGCTCGGCCATGTAGCCGTTGGGGAAGTGCTTGTGCAGCGGTGAGGACGGCGGGAAGCGCACGTGCTGCAGGTTGCGCGGCAGGCTGAACAGCACGGTGTTGCCGGTCCTGGTGTCCACGCTGGCCACCGTCATGCTGTCGGTGCGCACGCCCACGCGGTTGCCCGCGGCGTCCCCGCCGACCAGCAGGAAGTTCACCCGGGTCTTGCCGTCCCAGGGGTCCTCGGGGTTCTTGATCTGGACGGGGTTCTCCGGGTCCGGATGCGAGGGGAAGATCGCGTTGACGGCGTTCCGCCCGGCCAGCACGTAGTTGGCCGTCAGCGCGAACGGCGACATGACGGCCACGCACAGCACGCCCACGACGATCCCGGTCACCACCTGGCCCTGCTGGTTCAGCCTGTTGGGACCCAGCGCCACGTACGAGACGGCGATCACGGCGAACCAGGCCAGCGCGCACGCGGCCGCGATGACGATCACCGTGACCATGGCGCCGTCCTCGGCCAGGCCCGTCACGTTGCTCAGATCCCGGGTCAGGCCGAAGGCCAGGGCCCCGAGCAGCAGCACCGCGTACGCGCCGATCATGATCAGCCCGGTACGACGGCGCCCGGCCCGCAGATGCGCGGCGCCGGGCACGAGGGCGGACAGAGCCGTCCAGCCGATGACGGAGGCGGTCGTCAGGGGTTTGGCGAAGCGCGGCGCGGGGGAGGAGCCCTTGCGCGGGCGTGGAGTCCGCCGTTTGGCGCCTCCGGGCACGGCGTCCACCCGATCGCGCTTGCTCACACCGGCTCCTTCACACGCCTACCAGGCGAAAAATGACGTTCGCCCCATGTCGGGCACAAGATTGCCAGGATTCTAGCCCCCATACCTGGACATCAGAGACAACTCTTCAACATGAGATGAACGCCACGTGTCGCTCAGGAGGTCGTCGAGGACGGCGCCAGCCACGTGTTGCACTGGTACGTCTTGTCCCGCTCCCACCCCTGCCGGAACCAGCGGTTGTTGTTGGCGGGCGTGCCGTGGTCGCGCGGATAGCCGGGGTAGTCGCCCACCTGCGCGTAGAACCAGAACAGCCGCGAGCGCAGCGAGGACGGGACCGGGTAGGACGAGGCGACAGAACGCATCCACATGCCGCCGAGACAGGTGGCCTGGAGCTCCAGTTTCCTGCTCAGCGCCAGCTTGCCGCTCTGGCTGGAGGAGTTCGTCGTGCCCTGCCACCAGGAGTCCATCACGCCGGTGATGTTCTGGACGTGGTGACCGTACTCGTGGGCCATCATGCTGATGATGCCGCCGTGCCAGGAGATGATCTGGCCGTAGCCGCGGGCGTTGCCGTTGCCCCTGGACATCGCCGAGGTGGAGGCGTAGATCGTGTTGTTGCGCGGGCAGTAGTACGGCACCATGCTCCCGGCCGACGGATAGTCGCCGCACGCGCCCCGTCCGCGTCCGGCCGCGACGGCGTAGTTCGGCGGGCTGAACGCGATGCCCTGCCGCTGCAGGATCGGCCCCCACGCCTTGTCCATGCACCGGCCGGTCTTCAGGATCAGCGCCTTCAGCTGGCTGTGGCTGAAGATGTTGGTGTTCCCGGCCCGGCAGTTCACCCGGGGCAGGCTGCCCGCCCGGTAGAGGGTGTTGTTCTTCAGGCTGGTGTTGAGGGTGACCTGCTTGGGCGGCGTCACCGTCTCCTGGGTCGGCTGCTGGGTCGGCTGCTGTGTCGGCTCCTGGGTCGGTTCCTCGGTCTGTTCCTGGGTGGGCTCCTGCGACGAGGTGTCGTGCGTCGGCTCGTGGCTGGGGGAGGGCTCGTCGGTGTGCGACGGCTCGTACGACGGGAGCGCGACCGGCGTGGTCGTGTCCGGGTGCGAGGACGACTTCAGCATCGCCGCCCCGATGACGATCAGCACGAACAGCGCCGCCAGCGACCCGAACACCGCCCCGAGGACGCCGGCGACCCCCATGCCGGACTTCTTCCTCGGCTGCTGCGGCCACTGCCTCGTGGGCATGGGCGGCATGGGCGGCGGCGGGGGCGGCGGCTGGTGCTGCTGCCCGTACTGCGGCGGCGGATACTGCGGCCCGCGCGGCGCAGGGCCCTGCGGCGGATAACCCTGCGGAGGCTGCGGCGGCCCCTGCGGCGGCCCCTGCGGCGGGCCCTGCGGGGGGCCCTGCGGGGGCGGCGGCTGCGGCGGATAGCCCTGCGGCTGGGGGTGCTGCGGCGGATAGGGATGATGGCCGGGCGGCGGACCCTGAGGAGGGCCCTGGGGCGGGGTCGGCGGCGCCTGCGGGTAGGGCTGACCGCCCTGCGGCTGCGGCTGCCGGTAACCCGGCGGCGGCCAGGGCCGCGAAGGGGGCCGCAGGGGCTGCCCGGGCCCTTGTGGCGGAGGTGGATATTGCCCGTTTGCTGTCACCGTGTCTCCCCGTTAACCCGCTTGTCTGCAATGCACGGCTTTGGGGCAGACCCCAAAGGATCTTTGCCAAATTTGGGGCAAAAGCATACTGATTTATCACCCGTCACGGATGTAGCGGTACTCGGTCACGCTCCGAAATCAATCGAGGTGATCTCTGCTATCTACCGGTCCCGGAGCAGGGCGGTGTCCTAGCTTCGTTGGCATGAATCTCCAGCAGCTCCGCTATGTGGTCGCGACTGCGGAGCACCGCACCATGACCGACGCGGCCAGGTCGCTCTACATCGCGCAGCCTGCGCTATCCCGCGCGATCCGCGATCTTGAGCGAGAGCTCGGCATGACGCTCTTCGCCCGCTCCGGCCGCGGCGTGGTGGTCACCGCCCAGGGCCGCCGCGTGGTCAAGCTGGCGAGGGAGGCGCTCGACGCCGTGCACGAGATCGAGGGCCTGGCCAACCACGCCGGCGTGACGGAGGCCGAACTGCGCATCGCCTCCACCCCGAGTCTCGAACCCGGACTCGCGGGGCGGCTGCTCCCTGCCTACGCGGCCGAGCACCCAGGGGTACGCGTGCACATCGTGCGCTGCGACGGCCGCGACGGCGTCGTCAGCGCCATCCGGGATCAGCGGGCCGACCTCGGGCTCACCGATCTGCCCGTGCCCACCGACCTCATCACCCACCCGCTCGAACGCCAGGAGATCGTGCTGATCTCCCCGCCCGGGCTCGACCTGCCCAACCCGGTCCCCATGGGCAAGCTGCACGGCATGCGCCTGGCGCTGCCCGCCCGCGGCAGCTCGCGGCGCAGGGAGCTCGACGCCATGTTCGGCAAGTACGCCGTCACCCCCGTGGTCGTCCTGGAGACCGACGAGCGCAACGGCTGGCTGAACGCGGTCCGCGCCGGCCAGGCCTCGCTGCTGTGGTACCGCGGCATGGCCGACCAGGCCGCCAGGGCGGGCCTGGTGGTGCGCTCACTCGAACCGGCCGTGCGGCGCGTCATCGCCGTGGTGCACGCACGCCGCCGACTGCCCCTCATCGCCCAGGACTTCCTGTCCACCGCGGAGAAGGGCACAGCCGCCTGACCAGGAACGTTCCATGATCCCCCGCAGTCCCCGCCGTTGACCCCCAGCCCGCCGGCGCCCCGAGCGCGTCGCGCGGGCGATCGCTCCGGCCGATCGCTCAGGCCGATCGCTCGGCCCGGCGCCCGCCTAGCGGGACACCGGAAGGCGGACCACGGCACGCAGGCCCGGCGCCGCGTCCTGCAGCACCACCGTCCCGCCGTGGGCGCGCACGGTCTCCCGGACGATCGCCAGCCCCAGGCCGGCCCCGCCCTCGTCCCTGCTGCGCCCGGAGTCCAGCCGGGTGAACCGGTTGAACACCCGCTCCCGGTCCTGCTCGGGGATGCCGGGCCCGTCGTCGGTCACCGTCAGCACGCCGTCGGCGGTCAGCGCCACCTCGACCTTCGAGGAGGTGTGCCGGACGGCGTTGTCCATCAGGTTCGTCAGCACCCGGCTCAGGTCGAGGGCGTCCCCGCGCACCACCACGGGGTCGCACGCGGTCAGCCGGGCCTCGCCGTACCGCTCGGCGACCTGGCGCACCACCTCGTCGAGGTTGACCGGCTCGTCGCGGGCCGGCACGCCGCCGCGCTCGTCCAGGCGGGCCAGCGCGAGCAGGTCCTCGGCCAGCCGGGACAGCCGCAGGGCGTCCTCCAGCACGCCCTCGGCGGTCTCCCGCCACTCCTGGCCCTCCGGATGGCCGAGCGCCACCTCCAGCTGGAGCCGGATGCTGGCCAGCGGGCTGCGCAGCTCGTGGGCGGCGTCGGAGACCAGCGCGCGCTGGCGCTGCTCGGCCTCCTCCAGCCGGGCCAGCATGCCGTTGAGCGTGGTGGCCAGGGCGTACACCTCGTCGCGCGACTGCGGCACAGGCAGCCGCCGGGACCGGGCCGTGTGCGTGATCTCGGCGGCGACCCGGCGCAGCGACGAGATCGGGCGCAACGTCCTGCCGATCATCAGCCAGCTCGCCACCGCCAGCAGCACGACCAGCGCGGGCGTGCCGACCAGCAGGACGCGCCCGGCCACGCCCAGGCTCGTCTGGATCTCGCCGATCGGCCTGGCGGCCAGCACCGTCTGCCCGTGGTCGGCGCTGAGCACCACCACCCGCAGCGGCCCCGGGATCGCGTACGGCCGCCCGTCCAGGAACGTCGCCCGCCCCTCGCGCAGCACCCTGGCCCTGGCCGCCGCGTCCAGCAGCGGCACCAGCCGGTCGGTGCCGTACGTGACGTGCGTGATCCGCCCGCTCCGGTCGAGCACCTGGACGATCGTGCCGTCATGCGTGGTGATCGGGCTGGTCAGCGTCCCGGCGTCGGCCGCCACGCGCACGGTCTGGGCCTGCTGCCTGGTCGAGGTGTCGACCGTGTCGATCAGCGCCCGGTCGAGCACCGACAGCAGCACCGAGGCCGACAGAGCCAGCGCCAGCCCCAGCACGGCGGCCGCAGCGACCGTCAGCCTGAACCGCAGCCCCTGACGCCGCCACCAGGCCATCGGGGTGTCAGCCACCGTCGCCCGCCAGCCGGTAGCCCGCGCCGCGCACGGTCTGCAGCGCGTTCCTGCCGAAGGGGGCGTCGACCTTGCGCCGCAGGTAGCCGACGTAGACCTCGACCACGTTGGGGTCGGTGTCGAAGGTGTCCCACACGTGTTCCAGGATCTCCGACTTCGACACCACCTCGTCACGGCGGCGCATCAGGAACTCCAGCAGCGCGAACTCCCTCGGCGTCAGCTCCACCGGCGTCTCGCCCCGCTGCACCTTCCGGCGGGCCGGGTCGAGGGTCAGGTCGCCGGCCGCCAGCACCGACGGCCGCCGCCCCGAGTCGCGCCGCAGCAGGGCCCGGAGCCTGGCCACCAGCACCACGTACGAGAAGGGCTTGGTCAGGTAGTCGTCGGCGCCGAGGTCGAGGCCGTCGGCCATGTCGTACTCGCCGTCCTTGGCCGACAGCATGAGGATCGGCACCCAGTTCTCCTCCGCGCGCAACTGCTTGCACACGTTGTAGCCCGACAGCCTCGGCAGCATGATGTCCAGCACCACGACGTCGTAGTCGCCCTGCCGGGCCGCGTGCAGGCCCTCCTCGCCGTCGTGGGCGAGGTCCACGGCGAACCCCTCGGCCTGCAGCCCGCGCTGGAGGGCCGCGGCCATCCGCCGCTCGTCCTCGACGACCAGTACTCTCATGTGCTGATTCTCCCGTCCCTGAGCTGAGACGCCGCTGAGAAGGCTGAGAGGCGTCTCAGACAGTCTCAGGCCGGCCACAGGATGCATGCCGCAGGCTCTGGTCATCGACATACCGTTAAGGAGTGAGATGCGCAGAGGCACGTTCGTGAGGTGGGGAGTCCCGATCGCCGCGGCGGCGCTGATCGGTGGCGCGATCGGAGCCGGCCCGGTCATCGCGGCGGTGAGCGGCGAGCCCGTCCTGCCCGAGCGTTCGGCCCAGCAGCTGCTGGCCGACGCCGTGGCGGCGACGAGCAAGGGAGGCGGCCTGCCGCCCATGTCCGGCACGGTGCAGCAGACGGCCTCGCTCGGCCTGCCGTCGCTGCCCCAGACCGGCGGTGAGTCGCCGCTGAGCCTGCTGTCCGGCTCGCACGAGATCAAGGTCTGGTACGGCGGCGCCGACCGGTTCCGGGTGGCCATGCCGACCCAGCTGAACGAGACCAACCTGATCGTCAACGGCGAACAGGGCTGGTACTGGGAGAGCGCCACCAACACCGCGACCAGGTTGACCATCAAGCCCGGCACGGGCCAGGAGCACAAGCTGCCCAGCACGCCGCCGACCCAGCTGACGCCGCCGCAGGTGGCCGAGCAACTGCTGGCCAAGGCCGGCGAGCACACCGCGGTCCGCGTGATCAACACCGCTGAGGTGGCGGGCCGTCCGGTCTACCAGCTCGTCCTCGCCCCCAAGGACGAGGGCTCGCTGGTGCAGGAGGTGCGGCTCGCGCTCGACGGCGAGACCTACGTCCCGCTCCAGGTCCAGGTCTACGCCAAGGGCTCGGCCGAACCGGCCTTCCAGGTCGGCTTCACCCAGGTGACGTTCACGCCCCCGGCCGCGGAGAACTTCGCCTTCACCCCGCCCGCGGGCGCCAAGGTGGAGGAGAAGGACCTCAGCGAGCTGGGCGACGCCAAGCGCGCCGAGCAGCACGCCGAGCAGGCCGAGAAGGTCGCCGGCGAGCTCAAGGTCGTCGGCGACGGGTGGACGACCGTGGCCGTCCTGCCGTTCAAGCCGGAGGACCTCACGGCGGCCGGCCGTCCGGCGGCAGGCGACGGCTCGACGCCCGGCGACGGCTCGAAGGCCGACGTGGGGGCGCTGGCCGACACCGTCCTGAAGTCCGCCACGCCGGTGAGCGGCACGTGGGGCTCGGGCCGGCTGATCAGGACGAAGCTCGTCACCGTCCTGCTGACCGACGACGGCCGCCTGCTGGTCGGCGCGGTCACCCCGGAGGAGATCACCCAGGCGGCGGGCGTCAGGTGACCACCGCCGTCACGCAGGAAGCGGGGGCGCCCTTCGGGGCGGCCCCGCCCTCCGGGGAGCACGCCATCGTCACGCGCGGCCTGACCAAGCGCTTCCGCGGCGGCCAGGTGGCCGTGGACGCGCTCGACCTGACGGTGCCGCGCGGCTCGGTCTTCGGCTTCCTCGGGCCCAACGGCTCGGGCAAGACCACGACCATCCGCATGCTGCTGGGCCTCATCGCGCCCACCGAGGGGGAGCACTCCCTGCTCGGGCTGCCGCTGCCGCGGGCGCTGCCCCGGGTGGGGGCGGTGGTGGAGGGGCCGGCGTTCTACCCGTACCTGTCGGGCGAGGCCAACCTGATGCGCTTCGACGCCGCCGACCCCACCGCCGTGCGCCGCACCGCGCGGGCGCGCGTCGCCGCCGCGCTCGACCGGGTGGGCCTGTCGGCCGCGGCCGGCAAGCGTTACCGCAACTATTCGCTCGGCATGCGCCAGCGGCTGGCCATCGCGGCCGCGCTGCTCGGCCCGCGCGAGCTGCTCGTCCTGGACGAGCCGACCAACGGCCTCGACCCGCAGGGCACCCGCGAGGTGCGCGCGCTGGTCAAGGACATCGCCGCCGGCGGCACCACCGTCTTCGTCTCCTCGCACCTGCTGGCCGAGGTCGAGCAGATGTGCACGCACGCCGCCATCATGCGGACCGGCAAGCTGGCCGCCCAGGGCACGATCGCCTCGCTGAACGGCGGCCTGGCCACGCGCGTCCGGGTCGAGACGCCCGACATGCCCGACGCCGCGCGGGTGCTCGGCGGGCTGGGGCTGGCCGACGTGCGGCGCGGCGACGCCGACGTGACGGCCGAGCTGGGCGGCCACGCGCCGGAGCGGATCAACGCCGCGCTGGTCGGCGAGGGGGTCGCCGTACGGGGGCTGGCCGTGCTGCGGCCGAGCCTGGAGGACGTGTTCGTCGGACTGACGGGGGAGGGCTTCGATGTCGACGGCTGACACCTCGGCGCCGGACGCTGAGACACACGCGACGCAGACGCGGGACACTGAGGCGCCGCAGGCGCGGGGCGGCCGGTCCGACGGGCGCATGCCCGGCCTGGTGCCCGTGACCGAGACGCTGCGCACCGTGGAGCGGCGCACACCGGACCCGGCCCGAGAGGCCGCGGCCGTCCCCGCGCAGGACGCCGGGACGGACGTCGCCGACGGCCCGCGGCGGGCGAGGTGGGCGTTCTGGCGGCTGCTCGGCTCGGAGCTGGGCCTGACCTTCCGCCGGCCGCGCAACCTGGTGATGCTGGCCGTGCTCGCCTCCGTGCCGGCCGTCCTCGGCCTCGCCCTGCGCGCGTTCGGCGGCGACGACCGCGACGGGATGGGCGGGTTCATCCAGAGCGTGGCGGGCAACAGCCTCATGCTCACGTTCGTCGCGTTCTCGTTCCTCGTGCTGCTGCTGATGCCGGTCGCCGTCAGCGTGGTCGCCGGCGACTCGGTGGCCGGGGAGGCGGGCGGCGGCACCCTGCGCTACCTGCTGGCCGCGCCCGCGGGACGCACCCGCCTGCTGGCCGTCAAATACCTCAACGCGGTCGTCTTCGCCTACGCCGTCACGGCGGTGGTGGCGCTGTCGGCGCTGGTCACCGGGCTGATCCTGTTCCCGGCCGGGCCGGTGACGCTGCTGTCGGGCACGACGATCTCCATGGGCGAGGGGCTGCTGCGCATCCTCATCGCCGTCGGCTACGTCGGGGCCGGCATGGCGGCGCTGGCGGCCGTCGCGCTGGCGCTGTCGACGTTCACCGAGGTGTCCATCGGGGCGGTGGCCGCCACGCTCGTGCTGGTGGTCGTCTGCCAGGTGCTGCGGGCCTTCCCCGAGCTGAGCGCGGTGACGCCGTACCTGCTGCCGACCCGGTTCACCAGCTTCGACGCGGTGCTGCGCAGCCCGATGGACCTGTCGGCGCTGCGGGACGGGCTGCTGGCCTTCGGCGCCTACATCGTGCTGTTCTGCTCGATCGCGTGGGCGCGCTTCTCCGGCAAGGACATCACGTCCTGACCGGGCGGCGCGTCCCCGGCCGGGCGAGGTGCCCGGCCGGGGACGCCGCGTCGCCAGGGTCAGGGTCGCGCGGGTCAGGCCGACCGGCGGCGCAGGCCCAGGGCGCCGACGACGACGCCGATGACGCCGACGACCAGCCCGGCGCCGCCCAGCAGGCGGGCCGTGCCGTCGGAGGAGGAGGCCGCGGAGGCCGCCACCGGCGCCACCGACGGGCCCGTGGCGGCGGCCGGCGCGGCCGAGGCCGACGCGCTCGCGGCGGAGTGGTGGTCGTCGTCGCCGGAGGCCGGGACGAGCTTCAGCGTGGGCGCGGGGTGCTCGGCCTCGGTGCCGTCGGCCTTGGGCGCGTCGGCCCAGTCGACCACCTCGCCGCCGGAGTACGTCTGCTTCGTCGGGAACGTCAGCGAGTCGACGTCCTTGGGCAGCTGGCCCATGGACACCTCGAACTCCTGGAACTCACCCGGGTTGATCTTGCCGCCGGACCACACGACCGTGGTGACGGCCTCCTCCAGGTCGCCGTACTCCGTCTTGACCGGCTTGGGCAGCTTGCCCTCGGTGACCTTGACGTCCCAGCCCGGCACGGGCTTGACCGACACGAACGCCAGCGGATGGTCGGTGGGGAAGCTGACCTGGACCTTAGTCGTGGCGGCGTTGTCGCGCTCGTTGGGCACCCGGAAGGCGACCTTGGTGAACCCGCCCTGCTCGGCGGTGCCCGGGTTGATGGAGACGTGGGCCAGCGCGGGCAGCGCCAGGCCGGCGGTGAGGGCGGTGGCGGCGGCGAGCACGGTCGCCGCGCGACGGACGAAGGACATGGCGGAACTCCACTTCGGGAAATGACAGGGGTCTACGGGTGTCAGCAGGTCAGGCGGGAAGTGGAGGACCACGCCTGGCCACCCGGTGCCGGAACCCCGGCTGCGGGGGGACCACCCTGGTGTGCACGACCGGAACGCCCGGCCGCACCGCGGGCACGACCGCGAGCAGCGGCGGCACGAGCCGCAACCCCAGCCGGCGCAGCAGCGACCACAGCACGATCTCGCCGCGCGACAGCCACCAGCCGGTCATCAGGGTCGCCGTGAGGTGCGCGAGCAGCATGCCCGCGTTGACGGCCAGGCCCTGGCCGTGGCCGTGCTCGAAGACGTAGGAGGAGGGGCTGCCGGCCGCGAACAGCTCGTGCAGGCCGAACTGCGCCACACCCAGCACGACGTTGATCAGCGGCGCCGAGCGTTCCCTGCCGGACAGCGCCAGCCCCAGGCCGGACACCGCCACCAGGCCCAGCGCCGCCGCCCACGGCCCCGGACGCCCGCCGCCGCCCGCCACGTGGGCGAGGGCAGCGAGGGTCACGCAGACGGCGGCGAAGGCGGCCGTCCGCGCGAGCCGGAGGGGAAGTCGCGCACGCATGTGTGCCACATGGTCTCACGAGGCTCCCTCGCATGAGACCCCTAACTTCCGAGCGGGCTGATGCCTGGTCCGGAAATGGCATTTGTCGCTAGGGTCGTGCCGAGCGCGTTGACATTCGCGTTGACATTTGAGGTGAGAACGTTGCGGCACTTAGCAGGTTTGCTCATCGGCGTCGTGGTCACGGCGGCCGTCCTCGGGGGTGGCGGATGGGCCGTGCAGCAGGCCCTCGCCAGTGCGGCGATCACCCCGCCGCCGCCCGACAACCAGAAGATGTGGATCGCCCTCGGCGCCATGGCCGCGGTCGGGCTCGTCGTCGGCCTCGTCGTGGCCGGCCGGATCTCGCCGCTGGCCACGTTCGTGCCCTCGATGGTGCTGCTGGCCTGGACCGTCGTCTACGCCCTCGACACCGGCAGGGCGCTGTCCCTCATCCCCGACCAGGCGTCGGTCCACCAGATCGTCCTGGACGCCGGCGCCGGCGACCGGACCCTGCTCACCACGGGCGTGCTGGCCCTGCTCGGCGTGGTGCTGTTCATCCCCGTGCTGATGCCCTCCCGCTGGTCGCGCCCGCACGACGACCTCGACGACGACGACTACGAGACCACGCAGGAGGGCGGCTACTACTGAGTGCCGGTGTAGAGCCTGGTCACCACGTCCTCGATGGTGGCCTGCTCCGGCGCCGTGGCCATGAGCTCGGCGAGCGTCCCGTCGAAGGCCAGCCGGCCGTGGTCGATCAGCATGATCCGGCGGCACAGGCGCTCGATGTCGCCGAGGTCGTGCGTGGTCAGCAGCACGGTCGTGCCGCGTTCGGCGTTCTGCCGCTGCAGGAAGCCGCGGATGCTCGCCTTGCTGACCACGTCGAGGCCGATGGTCGGCTCGTCCAGCACCAGCACGTCGGGGGCGTGCAGCAGCGCCGCGGCCAGGTCGCCGCGCATGCGCTGCCCCAGGCTGAGCTGCCGCACCGGGGTGCGCAGGAAGGAGCCGAGGTCGAGGGTCTCCGTCAGCTCGGCCAGCCGGACCCGGAAGGTTCCGCGATCTACTTTGTAAAGGTGCCGGACCAGTTCGAAGCTGTCCTTGAGCGGCAGGTCCCACCACAGGGTCGTCCGCTGGCCGAACACCACGCCGATGCGCCGGGCGAGCGTGGTGCGCCGGCGCGAGGGGTCGAGCCCGGCCACCCGCACCGAGCCGGTGGTGGGGGTGAGGATGCCGCACAACATCTTGATCGTGGTGGACTTGCCCGCGCCGTTGGGCCCGAGGTAGCCGACGAACTCGCCGGCCGGCACGCTGAACGACAGATCGCGTACGGCGTGCACGACAGCGCGTCTGACCTTGAACGAGCGTCCCGCCTCGCGCAGCTCGATCATCGTCAACTCCCCGTCGATCGGTAGTGCCTGATGCCCTGCCGCCAGGCCGCCGCGGCGGCCAGGGCGAGGACCAGCGCGGCGGCCGGTCCGAGGAAGCGCATGAACCCGGGCGTGCCGAACGGGTCGTCCCGGCCCAGGACGTAGAGGCCGGGCTGCCAGTTGACGAAGGCCAGGGGCAGCGCGTACGTGACGCCGCGGACCAGGTCGCGGGCGTAGATGGTGAGGGGGTACTGGCTGAGCTGGTGGGTGCCGTAGGTGAAGGTGTTGACCACCTCCGGGGCGTCGGTCAGCGCGAACTGCAGCGCGCCGGCGAGCGTCCAGAGCGCGGTGAAGATGACGACGCCGGTGACGATCATGACGGGGATCATCCAGGCCCGCCGCCAGTCGAGGCCGAGCGCGGCGACGGCGTAGGCCAGCACGGCCACGGCCTGGACGACGCGGCCGATCCTGGTGGGGGCGAAGCGGTCGGCGGCGATCTGGATCCACGCGGCGGCCGGGCGGATGAGGATCGTGTCGAGCGTGCCGGCCTTGATGTGCTGGCTGATGCGGTCGAGGTTGCCGACGAAGGTGTCGCAGACGGTGAAGGAGACGGCGGAGGCGCCGTACAGGAACAGCACCTCCTCGCGGGTGAAGCCGGCCAGGGTGGTGGTGTTGGCGAAGACGACGAGGATGGCCGCGACGTCGATCGCCCCCGTGACCAGGCCGAACACGATCATCAGGGCGAAGGAGAGGCGGTAGGCGGCCGCGGCGCGGGTCCAGGTCCAGGCCAGCAGGAAGTACGTCCTAACCACCCTGGATCACCACCTTGTGGCGGACGGCGCGGGTGGCCAGCAGGCCGAGGGCGAACAGCGTCGCCGCCCAGAACGCCTGGAGGGCGAGCGTCTGCCCGACGGGGGCCTTGCCGAGGTAGAGGTCGGCGGGCGCCTGGACCATGGAGGCCCACGGCAGGGCTCTGACCACCTCGCCCAGCGGGCCGGGGAACAGGTGGAGGGGGAGCATCATGCCGCTGAAGAACGTCGTCAGGACCAGGGACACGACGGCCACGCCGCGGTCGTCGGCGAGCCAGCAGACCGACAGCGCGACGAGGTAGCGCCAGCCGAAGCTGATGAGCACGCCGGCGAGGCAGCCGGTCAGGGCGGCCGCCCACGCGGCCGGGGAGGCGGGGGTGGTGATGCCGAACAGGGCCGCGCCGAACAGCAGCGGCGGGAGGCTGCGCACCAGCAGCAGGTACGCGGCCCGGCCCAGGTCCTCGGCCAGCGACCAGAGCTGGAGCGAGGCGGGGCGGACCAGGTCGAGCGCGATGTCGCCGCTGCGGATGCGCTCGGGGATGGCCAGGCCGCCGCCGAACAGCATCATCGGGCCGATGAGGGCCTGGGTGACGAAGCAGTAGGTGACGGCGTCGGTGACGTCGTAGCCGGCCAGGCCGGGACGGGCCTGCCACAGGGCGATGAGGACGTAGGCGCGCAGGATGCCGAACACGCTGTTGGTGAACGCGCCGGCGAGCGCGGCCCAGACGTAGACGGCGTGTTTGCGGAAGCCGTACCGGACGAGGCGGGCGTAGAGGGGAATGGTGGCTCACCTCCCGAGAGTGAGGACACGGTCACGCGCCGTGTCGGGGGTCGGGCACGGGTCTGCCTTGGCGGAAACCTGGAATTATCCGCCGGTGGGTCAGCGGTCCGCAACGCGATAAACGAAGCGCAGGCCCGACCAGGTCTCGTCGATCGCCGCGACCTTGTTGTCGACCAGCCCGGCGGCCAGGCCGAAGTCGCGGACGAGGCGGTCCGACAGGTCGGTGGGGATGCCGGAAGCGGGTTTGATCCGGCAGATCCACAGGCCGCCGTTCCTGGCCAGCGCGGCCTTGGCCGGGGGGAACGCGCGGTGCAGGGCGGCGACGTCGGGGCAGAAGAGCAGGACGACGTCGTACGCGGAACGTGCGTCGGCGGGCGGGCCCTGCTCGCGGTGCACGGTGGCGGCGGGTTCGCCGAGGTCGAGGCCGGCGGGGGCGGCGAGGGCCAGGACCTGCTGTCCCGGCTTGATGCCGAGCTTGCGGGGGAGCGGAGTCCCCGAATATCCCGCCATATCCCCAGAGTCGCACAAGGCCGGAATATTCGCGTCAGGGACGAGATCCTTACTGGCCGGTAGAGCTCTGGCGTTCCGGGAAGAAAAGGGGTGGAGGACGTCATGCGCATCAACAAGGACGTGGCACCCGACTACCCCTTGAGCTGGCAGGCCAGGGCCCTGACCTCGGTCATGTGGGGCACCCTGAAGCCCGCCTCCTCGGTGCTGATGCGTCATCCGCTGGCCCTGATCGGCGCGGCCCGCCTGGGCGAGCTGGCGCAGCTGATGCCGCTGCGCCTTCCCGAGCACGCCGTCGTCGCGCCCGCCGAGGGGCCGGACTGCGGCGGCGAATGGGTCCGCGCGGGCCGGGTCGACGAGCGCAAGGCGCTGCTCTACTTCCACGGCGGCGGCTACTTCTCGTGCTCGCCGCGTACCCACCGGCCCATCACCTGGCGGCTGTCGGCCGTGGCCCGGCGGCCGGTCCTCGCGCTGGACTACCGGCAGGGGCCGGTGCACCCGCTGGCCGACTCCCTGGCCGACGCGCTGGACGCCTACGAGTGCCTGATGCGCAACGGGCACGCCCCCGAGGACATCGTCATCGCCGGGGACTCGGCGGGCGGGCATCTGACGCTGGCCACCCTGCTGGCGCTGCGCGACCGTGGCCTGCCGACGCCCGCCGCGGCGATCTGCCTGTCGCCGTGGGCGGACCTGACCGACATTCCGCGCCGCGCCAACCGCTGGCACGACCCCATGTTGCCGGCGGGCCGGGTGCGCTGGCTGGCCCGCCACTGGACCTGCGGGCTCGATCCGTGGGACCCGCTCGTCTCGCCGGTGCACGGCGACTTCACCGGCCTGCCGCCGCTGATGATCGTCACCGGTTCCACGGAGGTGCTGCGGGACGAGGCCCGCCGGGTGGCCGAGCGGGCCCGGGAGGCGGGGGTGCCGGTGCGGTACGAGGAGTGGCGGCGCATGCCGCACGCGTTCCCGATACTGGCCGACGTGCTGCCGGAGGCGCGGCTGGCCTTCCGGCACATGTCGGCGTTCCTGGAGGCGGTCGCGGCCCGTGCGGCGCGGCGGGGGCATTCGACGGCGGCCTGACTGGGTCTGCTGTGTCGGGGTAGCTTGAGCTGATATTTCACAGTTTGGGGTTGCGTGCGGAGGAAGGCGGCGAAGCATTACGGTGGCCATGCCCGTCAATCCCGCTGTAAGGTTAGGTATACCTAACTAACACATGGGGGCTGAAGTGATGGCTGACAAGCCCACGGACCACCATCGGGGCGTCGTCCTGCGGACCGAGCGGCTCTCCCCGCACATGATCCGCATCGTGGTCGGCGGCGACGGCCTGCGTGACTTCGCCTGCCGCGGCCTCACCGACCATTACGTGAAACTCGTCTTCCCGCACGAGGGCGTGGACTACCCCGAGCCCTTCAGCGTCAAGCACGTGCGCGAGACCATGCCGCGCGAGCTCTGGCCGCGTCTGCGCACCTACACCGTGCGCGCCTGGGACCCCGACGCCCTTGAGCTGACCCTCGACTTCGTCCACCACGGCGACAAGGGCCTGGCCGGGCCGTGGGCCGCCGCGGCCGAGCCCGGCGACGTCGTGCTGATGCTCGGCCCCGGCGGCGGCTACGCGCCCGACCCCGAGGCTGCCTGGCACCTGCTGGTGGGCGACGAGAGCGCGCTGCCGGCCATCGCCGCCTCCCTGGAGGCGCTGCCCGACGGCGCCCTGGCCCACGTCCTGCTGGAGGTGGACGGCCCCGAGGACGAGCTGAAGCTCGGCACGGCCGCCGACGCGCGGATCACCTGGCTGTACCGGGGCGCGCGGCCCGTCGGCCAGGCGCTGGTGGAGGCGGTGCGCGCGCTGGAGTTCCCCGAGGGGGACGTGCACGCGTTCGTCCACGGCGAGGCCGGTTTCGTCAAGGAGCTCCGCCGCCACCTGCGGCTGGAGCGGGGCGTGCCGATGGAGCGGCTGTCCATCTCCGGCTACTGGCGCATCGGCGTCGACGACGAGGGCTGGCGGGCGGTCAAGAACGACTGGAACCGCGAGGTCGAGGCCGACGAGGCCCGCGCCCTGGCCTCCTGACCCCTTTTCCGGACGAAAGCCCGTCAACCACAGAAAGCCACTTCAGAACGTTCCATCCCAGCACTTACTAACCCTCCGGGCACGAACGCCTTACCTTCGATACCCCTTGCGCAAGACATGCGGAAAGGGCCCCCGGATGCCGCCACAGTGTGCCTTGCCGTGTCCCCCACAGGAGAGGCGAGACCCGGATGGCGCGTGGTGCGAGCGACATGCCTCCTGGCGTGCGACCGCTTACGGTGGGCGACCCGGTCGTCATCGGCCGGTACCTTCTCCTCGGCCGCCTGGGGACGGGCGGGATGGGAGTGGTGTACCTGGCCGAACACCCGCAAGGCGGCCTGGTCGCGCTCAAGACGCCGCACGCGGTACATCTCCACGATGCCACGTTGCGGGCGCGTTTCGCCGAGGAAGTGGCTTTCTCGCGCAGATTGGTGCCCTTCTGCACCGCCGCCGTCATCGAGGACGGCGCCGAGGACGGCCGTCCGTACCTGGTCACCGAGTACATTCCGGGGCCCGCGCTGTCCCAGGTGGTCAAGGCAGGGGGAGCGCTCACGCCCGACCTCGCCTACGGCGTGGCACTCGGCGTGGCCGCCGCGCTCGTCGCCGTGCACGAGGCCGGTCTGGTGCACCGCGACCTCAAGCCCGGCAACGTGCTGCTGTCGCCAGGAGGGCCGCGGGTCATCGACTTCGGCATCGCCTGCGACGTGGACACCCTCGCCGCCCACACCCAGGCCGGCCAGGTCATGGGCAGTCCCGGCTGGGTGGCGCCCGAGCGGCTGACCGGCGGCCCCGCCCTGCCCGCCTCGGACGTGTTCGCGTGGGGCTGCCTGGTGGCCTACGCCGCGAGCGGGCACCATCCGTTCGGCGGCGGCGAGGCGGACGTGCTGACCCGGCGCATCCTGTTCGACCCGCCGCGTCTGGACGGCGTGCCCGTCCTGCTGCGCCCGGCAGTGGAGGCGGCGCTGGCCAAGGACCCGGGCTCCCGTCCTGGATCGGCCGGCCTGCTGCGGGCGCTGCTGGCGTCCGGGGGCGTGGGCGATCCGTGGGACCTGCGCCGCGCGGTCTCCGACGTGCTGGACGGGAGCTGGGCCGAGGTGCCGTACCCGGCGGGCGGCGGGGCGGACCACCCGGTCACACCGGCGGCGGAAGCGAGCGGGTCCGAGCGCAGGAGCAGGCGCAGGAGCAGGGCGAAGGCCGGGGCGCACCTGTCACACGCCAGCTTCGCCGCGCTGGCCACGGTCTCGATCGCGGCGATCACCGTGATCGCGGCCTCCGGCGGGGACGCCCTGAGCCTCGGCGGCTCGCTGCTGCCCGAGCCCGCGGTCGTGCAGCCGCAGGACAGCGCCCGCACGACCGAGCGGCCTGCGGCGACCCCCGGCGGCGTCCGGCCGTCCGTCCACGCGGCACCCCCGGCGAGCGCTGCGCCCACCGCGAGCGCGGCGAGCGCGGCCACGCCGGCGGTGTCCGGCACGCGTTTCCGCACGCCGGGCGGGCACGTCGCGAGCCTCACCGCCGAACCCGACCGGTGGTCCGACGACTTCCGCCGGTCCCGCCCGTCCCGTCCCGCCCGCGCGTCCGGCACGTCCGGGCCGGGCGATCTGGGTGATCCGGGCGGGGAGGAGCCCGGTCCGTGCGCCGGTCCGGCAGGTCGCCGCCGCGGGGACGGGGGCGGGGGCCGCCGTGACTGCCCGCGGCCGTCGGGCTCGATCAGCACGATCCCCCAGGACGGCCCCGGCGAGTCGCCCGGCCCCACCGTCTCGGGCCCGGCCACCCCGACGGCCACCGGAGCGTCCTGACCGCGCATGCCTCATGATCGAGGTGAGCGGGGGAAGCGTGGTCCCCCTCCCGCAGCCGAGAGCGAGGCCGTACATGAGCTACTACGACATTGAGGGCAACCCCATCAGCCCGGCGCGGGCGCAGGAGCTGCTGGCCGACCGCGCCCGGCGCACGATCGGCGACGACCGCGTCGGCACCGCCGCGGGAACGTTCCGCATCCGCACCCTGCACCTGGTGCTCGACCAGGCCGACGGCGGGACGGTGCCGCTGCTGTTCGAGTCGACCGTGCGCCTGTCGCCGCCCGGCGCCGACCCGGGGACGGGCGGCGAGGAGGTGCTCAGCCTGCACTGGTCCACCAGGCAGCAGGCCGAGGACGCGCACGCCCAGCTCGTCCGCGACATCACCGAGCGGCAGGACCTGCCGTCGTGGGCCAGGGAGGGCGGCTGATCACATGATGGGCATCGAAAGGACAGGAAAAAGTGGGCCGCGCCGGGCTGGGGGAGCCGGCGCGGCCCTTCGCCGGGGGAACCGTCCCATGCCCTGGAGGTGGCCGGCGAGCTCAGCGGATCAGTGGTGGAACTGCTCCTCCTCGGTGGAGCCCTTGAGCGCGGTCGTCGAGGAGTCGGGCGCGACGGCCGTGCTGACCAGGTCGAAGTAGCCGGTGCCGACCTCGCGCTGGTGCCTGGTCGCGGTGTATCCGCGCGACTCGGCGGCGAACTCGGCCTCCTGGAGCTCGACGTACGCCGTCATGCCGTCGGTGGCGTAGCCCTGGGCGAGGTCGAACATCGAGTAGTTCAGCGAGTGGAACCCGGCCAGCGTGATGAACTGGAACTTGTACCCCATGTGCCCCAGCTCCCGCTGGAACTTGGCGATCGTGGAGTCGTCCAGGTGCGCCTTCCAGTTGAACGACGGCGAGCAGTTGTAGGCGAGCATCTGGTCCGGGTAGCGGGCCTTGATCGCCTCGGCGAACTCGCGGGCCACGTCCAGGTCCGGCGTGCCGGTCTCCATCCACAGCAGGTCGGAGTAGGGGGCGTAGGCCAGGCCGCGGGCGATGCAGGAGTCCACGCCGTTGCGCACCCGGTAGAAGCCCTCGGCGGTGCGCTCGCCGGTGGTGAAGGCCTGGTCGCGCGGGTCCACGTCACTGGTCAGGAGCGTCGCGGCCTGTGCGTCGGTCCGCGCGACGATCAGTGAGGGGACGCCGCACACGTCGGCGGCCAGCCGCGCGGCGTTGAGCGTCTTGATGTGCTGGCCGGTCGGGATCAGCACCTTGCCGCCCAGGTGGCCGCACTTCTTCTCGGAGGCGAGCTGGTCCTCCCAGTGCACGCCCGCGGCGCCGGCCGCGATCATGCCCTTCATCAGCTCGAACGCGTTCAGCACGCCGCCGAACCCGGCCTCGGCGTCGGCCACGATCGGCGCCAGCCAGTGCGGCGCGTCCGGCACGCCCTCCGACCAGGTGATCTGGTCGGCGCGCAGCAGCGCGTTGTTGATGCGGCGCACGACGGCGGGCACGGAGTTGGCCGGGTAGAGGCTCTGGTCCGGGTAGGTGTGGCCGCCGAGGTTGGCGTCCGCGGCCACCTGCCAGCCGGACAGGTAGATCGCCTTCAGTCCGGCCTTCACCTGCTGGACGGCCTGGTTGCCGGTCAGCGCGCCGAGGGCGTTGACGTAGTCCTCGGTGTGCAGCAGGTCCCACAGGCGCTCGGCGCCGAGCCGGGCCAGCGTGTGCTCCTCCTGGACGCTTCCCCGCAACCGGATCACGTCCTGCGCGCTGTACGTGCGCTCGACGCCCGCCCAGCGAGGGTCGTTCTCCCACTTGTCCTGCAGCTGCTCCGCAGCTCCCTTGAGGCGATCGTTCATCGTTCGCTCCTTTGTCGTCCCCTGGGGCTCACGTCGATGATCTGCCCGGAGGCCGCGGGTCAATAGGCTCCAATGCTGAGAAGAAGCGTCAAAATTTCCAGGACGTGCATTACTCGTGGGTATTCAGATGAGAAGAAATCGCAAGTTTTCCTGTTGGACTAGACCAATCCTCATCCCGAACCGCAGGCGGCTCTCGCGTCCCGCTGCGACGCGCCCTGGGTGGCCAAAGGCTAGAAAATGGGCCGAATTTCTGTCTAAGATGCCTGTATGGCGTCCCTGCTAGGCGAAGAACCGCTGTCTTTGACGCAGGAGCTCGATCTGATCGCGTTCGGCCAGCGTCTGCGCCACCTGCGCAAACAGCGCGGCCTCACCCTGTCGGACCTGGGCTCGCGCGTCAGCAGGGCGCCCAGCCAGCTGTCGCTGCTCGAGAACGGCAAGCGCGAGCCCAAGCTCTCGCTGCTCAAGTCCCTGGCGACCGCGCTGGGCGTCCCCGTCGAGGAGCTGCTGCGCCGTCAGCCGCCCAACCGGCGCGCCCAGCTGGAGATCGCGCTGGAGGAGGCGCAGCGCGACCCCATCTACGCCGGTCTCGGCCTGCCCCGGCTCAAGGTGTCCGCGCGCGTGCCCAACGACGTCCTGGAACACCTGCTCGGCCTGTACGGCGAGCTGCGCGCCCGGCAGGCCCGCGGCACCGCCACCCCCGAGGAGGCCAGGGCCGCCAACGCCGAGCTGCGGCGCAGGCAGCGCGAGGTGGGCAACTACTTCCCCGACATCGAGAAGGCCGCGGCCGAGGCCCTCGACGCCGTCGGCTACCGCACCGGCGCCCTGTCCCAGAGCACGATCCAGGGCCTGGTCACGCACTTCGGCTACACCGTCCACACCGCCCAGGACCTGCCGCGTTCGGTGCGTTCCATCACCGACCTGCGGAACCGGCGCATCTACGTCAAACACGAGCAGCTCGGCATGCACACCCCGCGCACGATCCTGCTCCAGACGCTCGGGCACCTCGCGCTCGGCCACGGCAAACCGCGCGACTTCGCCGACTTCCTGCGCCAGCGCACCGAGGCCAACTACTTCGCCGCCGCCGTGCTCGTGCCCGAACGGGCCGCCGCCCCCTACCTCCAGGAGGCCAAGGCGGCGCGGGCGCTGTCGGTGGAGGACCTGCGGGACGTGTTCGCCGTTTCCTACGAGATGGCCGCCCACCGCTTCACCAACCTGGCCACCCACCACCTGGGCCTCGTCTGCCACTTCGTGCGCAACGACGCCGGTGGCACCATCTACAAGGCGTACGAGAACGACGGCATCGTCTTCCCCGCCGACGAGCAGGGGGCCATCGAGGGGCAACGGATGTGCCTGCAGTGGTCGGGGCGGCAGGTGTTCGCCTCGCCCGACCGGTTCTCGGTGTTCTACCAGTATTCCGACTCGCCCACCGGCACCTATTTCTGCGTCGCGCACGTCGATCCCTCGCGGGAACGGGACTTCGCGATCACGCTGGGGGTGCCGTACCGGGAGTCGCGGTGGTTCCGGGGCCGGGAGACCACCAACCGCACCAAGTCCAGCTGCCCCAACGGCGACTGCTGCCGCCGTCCGCCCGCTGAGCTGGCCGAACGCTGGGAGGGCTACGCCTGGCCGTCCGCGCGGGCCAATTCGCACATCCTGGCCGCCCTGCCGCCCGGGTCGTTCCCGGGTGTGGACGAGGCGGACGTCTATACCTTCCTGGAGCGTCACGCGACCCTCGCATAAGCTGACAAGCGGGGGAACGGGGGAGGTGTCGCACATGCTGCCTGATGTGCGGAAATGGTGGCATCGCCGAACGTCGTGCGCCGCGGACTGGCCGCTGCGCGACCTCGTGGCGGCCAAGGGGGGCACCACGGTGAGCGTGGTCCTGCCGGCCCGCGACGAACGGGAGACCGTGGGGGAGATCGTCCAGGTGATCCGGCGGGAGCTGGACGGCCTGGTGGACGAGCTCGTCGTCATCGACTCGTGCTCGGCCGACGACACCGCGCGGGTGGCGGCGCGGGCCGGGGCCGCCGTACACGCCCAGCGCGACATCCTGCCCGAACTCGCACCGCTGGAGGGCAAGGGCGAGGCCCTGTGGAAGTCGCTGGCGGTCACCTCCGGCGACGTGGTGGCCTTCGCCGACGCCGACATCAGGCACTTCCGCGCCTCGCTGGTCGCCGGGGTGCTCGGCCCGCTGCTCACCGATCCCACCGTCGCCTACGCCAAGGGCTGTTACGACCGTCCACTGAACGGCGCGCCCAACGGCGGCGGCCGCGTCACCGAACTGGTCGCCCGCCCGCTGATCAACCTGCACTGGCCCGAACTGGCCGGGTTCGTGCAACCCCTCGCCGGGGAGTACGCCGGCCGCCGCTCGGCCCTGGAACGCGTGCCGTTCCTGACCGGGTACGGGGTGGAGCTCGGCCTGCTCATCGACCTGCTGGACCTGGCCGGGCTGGACGGCCTGGCCCAGGTGGACCTGGGGTCGCGCGAGCACGCCCCGCAGTCGACGGAGGCGCTCGGGGGGATGGCGGCCCAGATCATGCTGGCCGCATGGTCGCGGCTGCGGCGCCAGGGGAAGATCGAGGCCCGTCAGGCGCCGGGGGTGGAGCTGGCGCAGTTCCGGCGGTGCGAGGGCGGCCACGACGTCCTGACCCGCCAGGTCGCCATCGGCGAACGCCCCCCGATGCTCACCCTGCCCCGCCCCACCCCACCACCTCCGTGAGGCTTACGCCGCGCACGGTGGTGTCTCGGTAACGCCTCCCGCCGCGCACGGCGGTGCCTCCGTAACGCCTCCCGCCGCCGCGTCGGCCCGCCGACGTGGCTGGCTCAGCCGCCCTTGGCCTGCCTTCGGGACGATGCGCCACAGCGGTCGGCCCTCTTCGGGACGGTGCCGTGCCCTTGGCCCACCTCTGTGCGGATTGCGTCGCGCTCGGCGTGCATCTGTGCGGGTTGCGTCGTGCTTGGCGTGCCTTCGTGAGGATTGCGTCGCGCTCGGCAGTGTCTCTGTGGAGGTCTCGCCGTGCTCGGCCTTCTTAGGGGCGGCGCCGTCGCTCCTGGCTTGTCCTCGGGGTGGGCCCGAGATGGCTGGTTTGCCGTACCTGACCATTGACCGGCCTGCGGCGTCAGCGCGCGGGCGCCCCGTGAGGCGCTACTTGAGGGCCGCTGTCACGAAGGCGCTGATCTGGTCGCGGATGGCGTCGTGGTCGTCGGCGTCGTCGCCCAGTATGATCCGCCCGAGCTGCGGCATCATCGACGGGAACAGCGCGAGCCCGGTCAGCATGAACAGCGTGCGCGCTGTCGCCTTCGACGGCTCCTCGCCGCGCCCCTCGGCCAGCGAGGCCGCCTTGCGCGCACACCGCTCGACCCTGGCCTCCTGGCCGGGCAGCAGCTCCTGGCCGCGGTAGTTGAGCGCCTCCCACATGAGCAGGCGGACCAGGGCGGGATGGCGCCGGTAGTAGTCGGTCAGCCGGGCCACGTAGTCGACGGGGTCGGCGCCGGGCAGGGCGATCTGCGACGTCAGGTCGTCGAGCGCCTCGTTGATGACGGCGTCGAACAACTTCTCCTTGTTGCCGAAATGCCCGTAGATGCGCTCTTTGTTGACGCCGGCGCGTTCCGCGATGCGATCCACGCGCGCCCCCGCCACGCCGTACGCGGCGAACTCCTCGCGGGCGGCTTCGAGCAGGGCGGCCCGGGTGGCGGCGGTCGAGACCTTGGGTGACATGCCACCATTCTGCCACCAACAACTAGTTGGTTGAAAACCAACCAACTAGTTGACGTCCAACTGTTTGGTTGGCTACCGTCCTCTCCCATGGCACTCACGCTTCCTCGTACGGCGGCCGCTCCGGCAGTCCGTACCGATTACGCCCGTTTCGGCCGCACCCTGTTGGCGTTCACCCTCACCGCGGTCCTGTGTAGCGGCCAGTTGTACGTCGTGATCCCCCTGCTGCACGACATGGCGACCGGCTGGCACGCCTCACCCGGCGGCCTGACCTGGCTGGTCACCGCGTTCGGCGCCGGCTACGGCATCGGGTTCCTGGTGTTCGGCCCCCTTTCCGACCGGTACGGCCGCCGCCGCCTGTTGATGGCCGGTCTGCCGCTTGCCGCGTTGACCAGCGCGTTGGTGGCGTTGAGCCCGAACGTCGAGGTGGCCCTGGTGTTGCGTGCCCTGCAGGGGGTGGCCGTGGCGATGTTCCCGCCCGCCGGCATGGCCTACCTGGCCGAACGGCTTGAGCCGCGGCGCCGGGTGATCGCCATCGCCGCGGTGACCGGTGCTTTCCTGGCGTCGGCCGTGTTGTTGCAGGTCGCCGCGCAGATGCTGGTCGAGACGATCGGCTGGCGGGGGCTGTTCCTGCTGTCGGCCGCCGGTTTCGCCCTCGCCGGGCTCGGCCTGCGCGCCGTCATGCTGCCCGACCTGCCGCGCGAGGCGGCCGGGTCGCTGCTGTCGGCCTACCGCGCGGTGCCCGGCCTGCTGTTCGACCGGGTGCTCGCACTGCGCTACCTGGCCACGGTCATGCTGAT
Source organism: Nonomuraea sp. NPDC049758 (assembly GCF_040674635.1). Taxonomy (NCBI): domain Bacteria; kingdom Bacillati; phylum Actinomycetota; class Actinomycetes; order Streptosporangiales; family Streptosporangiaceae; genus Nonomuraea; species Nonomuraea sp. NPDC049758. Next base: position 16,438 of record NZ_JBFAMZ010000007.1, on the reverse strand, counting down.
GGCCGGGTTCGTCGCCGTCTACACCGGGTTGCAGATCTACGGCGGCACGTCCGCCGCCGACCTGCTCACGTTGCGCGCCTCCGGGCTGCCCTCGATCGTGCTGATGCCGGTGCTCATGCCGTGGCTGGCCCGGATCCCCACCACGGCCAGGGCCGCCGCCTTCCTGGCCGTGGGCGCGCTCGCCCTCGCGGCCGTCGCGTTCACCGGCGCCGGCGCCCTCGGCCTGGTGCTCCTGCTGGCCGTTTACGTCGCCGCCATCACCGGCGGCCTGCCCAGCATGAACGAGGCCATCTCCGCCCAGGCCGGACCGGCCCGCGGCACGGCGCTCGCGCTGTTCTCCTTCGCCCTCGCCGTCGGCGGCAGCGTCGGTCCGCAGCTCGCGGCCGCCTTCGGCGGTTTCACCCCGCTGGTGTACGGCCTGGCGATCGGCATGGGCGTGGCCGCCCTGGCCGTCCTCGCCTCCGCCCACCGCTCCACTCGTACCGCCCACTGACCCGCTCCGACCCGACCCGACCCGCCCTGACCCGACCCGTCCCCAGGCCCCCACTGGACGCCGACCCGGCGCCCTGATGGGGGCCGGTCTGCGCGAGGCGGTCAGCGGATCGTGACGAGCCCGCCGAGCGACAGGTCGGGGTGGTCGACCCGCACATCGGGCAGCAGCCACGACGTGTCGATCGCCACCGTGTCGTTGAGCGCCCGTGCCAGGGGGTTGAGCGCGCCGAACAGCGACTCGCAGCCGCCGTCCATGGAATGGGCCAGCGAGCACAGCCACATCGCGACGTCGTCGGTCTGGCCGTTGAGGTTGAACCGGGCCCGGAACGTCGCGCTCACGGGGTCGTAGGCGTTGTTCGCGTTGTTCAGGGCGAGCGGCGCGGTGTCGAGGAACGTGCCGATGGAGGCGCGCTGACGTACCAGCAGGGTGGTGAGGTGGGCGAGATCGCGGGTGTTGGCGGCGATCTCCCCCCTGTTGTCCTCGACGAAGTCGGCGACCTGCGTGAGCGTGGAGGACAGCTGGCGCAGCACCGCGCGCAGCTCCTCGCGCTCGCCGTCGAGCTGTGCCGACACGCCCGCCAGGTCCTTCATGAACGCCCGGATCCGCGCGTCGTCGCGGGCCATCGCCCCGGTGATCGTGGCCAGGTCGCGGACGGTCTGAGCCAGGTCGTCGCCGTCGCCGGCCAGCACGGAGGCCGCGTCGGACAGGCCCCGCACGGTGGCCCCCACCGTCTCGCCCTGCCCGCCGAACGTGCCCGCCGAGACCCGCAACAACCGCGCCAGCGCCCCACGCTCCTCCGCCGCCACACCCCCCGGCCCTGGCCGAGGCGAACCGGGCCGCGGGGAGCCGGACGGAGGGGAGTCGGACTGAGGCGAGTCGGATCGCGGGGAACCGGACGGAGGGGAGTCGGACCTTGGGGAGCCGGTCTGGGGCGAAGCGGGCTCGGGGGAGACGGGTGGGGCGAGGGCCGCGGTGAGCTGGTCGTAGCCGCGTAACGCCTCGTCGATCTCGACCGGCGAGCGGGTCCGGCCCAGCGTGCCGCCGTCCTGCAGCACGGGCCCGCCCCGGTACGGCGGCGTGAGCTGCACGAACCGGTCGGCGATCAGCGACCGTGCCACGATGACCGCCTGCGCGGCGGCCGGGACCTTGCGCCCGGCGTCGAGCGCCAGCTCCACCCGGACCTGCGCGCCCGCCGGGCTGACCGCGGTGACCCGCCCGACCCGCACCCCGAGAACCCGCACGTCGGACCCCGGATACAGCCCCACGGCGGCGTCGAAGTAGGCGACGGCACGGACGCCCCCGACCGGCCTGAGCAGCAGATACGCCGCCCCCAGCGCGAGGACGGCGAGAAGTGCGGCGAGCCGGCGGTCCATCGGCCTTCCTCGATCGACATGGGCGTACGGTGACCAGAACATTACCGTGAGTCGCCGGACCGTCGCACCTTCCGGCCGAGCCCTACTCGCCGGTAGGGTGTTACCGACGGTAACAACGGAACGGCCAGGGAGTGGACGCGATGACCGGGTTCTGTCCGGAGCTCAGTGACGACGTGATCGAGGTGCGTGACTGGGTCCACGCGTTCGCCCGCGACGTGATCCGCCCCGCGGGCGCCGAATGGGACGAACGCGAGCAGACCCCCTGGCCCGTGATCCAGGAAGCCGCCAAGATCGGCCTGTACTCGCTGGACTTCTTCGCCACCCAGTGGTTCGAGCAGAGCGGCCTGGCCCTGCCGGTGGCGTTCGAGGAGATCTTCTGGGGGGACGCCGGCATCGGGTTGTCCATCGTCGGCACCGGCCTGGCCGCCGCCGCGCTGTCCGCGAACGGCACCCCGGAGCAGCTGGGGGAGTGGCTGCCGCAGATGTTCGGCACGGAGAACGACGTCAAGCTGGGCGCCTTCTGCGCCTCCGAGCCCGACGCCGGCTCCGACATCGGCGCCATCCGCACCCGCGCCGTGCACGACAACGGCGACTGGGTGCTGAACGGCGTCAAGACCTGGGCCACGAACGGCGGCATCGCCGACGTGCACGTGGTCGTCGCCTCGGTGGACCCGTCCCTGGGCACCCGCGGGCAGGCCAGCTTCGTCGTCCCGCCCGGCACGCCGGGCCTGTCGATGGGGCAGAAGTTCCGCAAGCACGGCATCCGCGCCTCGCACACCGCCGAGGTGATCCTTGAGGACGTGCGCGTGCCGGGCTCGTGCCTGCTGGGCGGCAAGGAGAAGCTGGACGCCCGCCTGGCCAGGGTCCGCAACGGCGAACGCGCCAGCGAGCAGGCCGCGATGCGCACGTTCGAGACCACCCGCCCGTCGGTCGCCGCGATGGCCGTCGGCATCGCCCGCGCGGGCTTCGAGTACGCCAGGGACTACGCCCGCGAACGCGAGCAGTTCGGCCGCAGGATCGGCGACAACCAGGCGATCGCGTTCCTGCTCGCCGACATGGCGACCCGCGTCGACGTGGCCCGCCTGCTGACCTGGCGGGCCGCCTGGATGGCCCGCAACGGCAGGCCGTTCGAGCAGGCCGAGGGCTCGATGTCGAAGCTGGTGGCGGGCGAGACGGCGGTGTGGGTGACCGAACAGGCGATCCAGATCCTCGGCGGCGCCGGCTACACCCGGGAACACCCGGTGGAACGTTTCCACCGCGACGCCAAGATCTACACCATTTTCGAAGGGACGAGCGAGATTCAACGGCTCATCATCGGCCGCGCGGTAACCGGCCTACCCGTGCGCTGAAGAACGTCCGTTGAGGAACGTGCGCTGAGGAATGGTCGTGGGGGTGGCGTGACTCCGGGGCGGTCATCGCCACCCATCTTCAGCTCGAATTCGCCATTCGCGTCGCGGAACGCGGCGATTACTTGAGGAACTGGAAGATGAACGGCGCGACCAGCCCGATCAGGGCCAGCGCCTCGGTGAGGACGAAACCGAGCAGGATGTTCTGGCGGATCAGCGGATACGCCTCGGGCTGGCGGGCGATGGCCTGTACGCCCTGGCCGAAGATGATGCCGACGCCCACGCCGGGGCCGATCGCGGCCAGACCGTAACCGATGGCGGTGATGTTGCCGGAGACTTGAGCGAGTACGTGCATTGCGCCGCCTTTCTGGCGTCCGGTGAAGCAGTGAATCGCTGGTCTGCTTGCATTCCAACCCGTGGACGCGAGAAAGAAAATATGGCGTTTCTCCAATTTCTCCGCAAAATGCTCGTTGATCGACGTACTGGACAAATCGATCTACATGTAGAACGCGTGAGCGGATCCTTCCGTGCGCCCGGCGCGGGCGCACGGAAGGGCCGGGGTCAGCGGGTCTCCCTGCCTTCGATGGTCGCCTTGGAGGTGCTTGTGGCGGTCCGGGCCTTGGCGGCCGGCCGGGCGGCGTCGGGGCCGGGCAGGTCGCGGCTGTAGGCGTAGACGACGGCCGCCGTGGCGACCGCGCCGGTGTTCAGCGCGAGCGCCTTGTCGTTGATGTTGGCGATGGTGTCGCAGGCCTGGTGGTAGCAGGGGTCGTAGGGCTGTCCGGCGGTGCCGCCGAAGATCGCGGCCTCCTCGGGCGTCTTGATGCCCTCGGCGCCGGTGAACACGCCGCCGGAGGGGATGCCGGCCTCGATGAACGGGCCGTAGTCGGAGCGGCCGTCGAAGTCGGTGCCGTTGTGTCCCTGGTGCAGCAGGTCGAAGTACTTCTCGTAGAGCTTCTCGATCTCGTCGGAGCCGGCCGGGCCCGCGGGGGCGCCGACGCCGTCGGAGTCGTCGCCGTCGTAGATCTTGAAGGCGTAGTTGGTGGAGCCGAGCATGTCGTAGTCGAGGAAGAGCTTGATCTTGGACAGCTCGGCCGCGGGCAGGGTCTCCACGTAATGGATGGAGCCGAGCAGGCCCAGCTCCTCGGCGCTCCACCAGGCGAAGCGCAGCCGGTTGCGGGTCGGGATCTTGCCCAGGGCCTCGGCGACGGCGAGCGTGGCGGCGGTGCCGGAGCCGTCGTCGTTGATGCCGGGCCCGGCCGGGACGGAGTCGAGGTGGGCGCCGGACATGACCACCTTGTTCGGGTCACCCCACTTGGAGTCGGCGATGACGTTGTAGGTGGTGCGCATCTCGCTGACGGTGTCGGTCTTGATGTGGATCACGCCGCCGGTCGTGGCCAGTTCCTGGCCGACGTCGAAGCTGGTGCCCAGCACGGGGATGGTGACGGGCGTGCCGAGGTTCCCGCGCAGGGTCGCGGTGCGGCCCGGCTGGCCCTCGTTGAAGACGATCACCGCCACGGCCCCCGCGGCCTTGGCGTTGTTCGCCTTGACCACGAAGTCGCAGGTGCCGCGCTGCAGCAGCGCGATGTTGCCCGGCGTGAACCCGGCGAAGTCAGCTGCCTCGCACCCGGAGTTGGAGCTGCTGGGCGTCGGGCCGGGCGGCAGGACGAGGTCGACGTTCTGCAGCGACGCGGTGACCTCGCCGGACCCGGAGTACGTCATGGTGGCGAACTCGCCGACGGAGGAGCCGTCGGGCGGGGTCGGGGTGAAGACGCGCGGGCTGGGGGAGACGCGCTCCATCAGCGCCGTGGACTTCTCCTGGAAGTAGGCGATGTCGAACGGCTGGAGGGTGACGTTGTAACCGGCCTTCTTGAGCTTGGCGGCGACGTAGTCGCGCGAGGCCAGGTGGCCGCTGGTGCCGGCGGCGCGGTTGCCGTTGTTGGCGTCGGCGATGTTCTGTAATGCCTGCAGGTGTTTCTTCACCGCCGGCGCGGTGACCGAGTCGATCAGCTTCTTCTCGGCCGGGGCAGGCGTGGGGTCCGCCTGCGCCGCGGTCGGAAGGAGAGCCAGAGGCAGGGACAGTGCCGCGGCCGTCGCAAGGACGCGGAAGGTGCCTCTGCGCAGGGTGATGCGCATACGAGCTCCTCGAACTGAGATGAAACAGGTGTCTTTCCCGATTCAGCGGCCCAGGAGAATACATAAGCCGACAAATCCACCCGTGGGAAGAATTTGAGTCGTCCAATGTTGGACAAGTGCAGCGTGGGGACGGCAGGGGTGGCGCGCCGCCCGCTACCAGCCCAGTTCGTCGCAGCCCTGGTGGTCGACCGGCTCCACCTGCAACGTGGCGTGCGCGATGTGGTGGCGCTGCCGCAACACGTCGCGGGCCCGGTCCAGGACGGCGTGGTTGTCGCCCGGCTCGGCGGTGACCAGGTGCGCGGTGGCCACGTTCATGCCGGAGGTGAGCGTCCACAGGTGCAGGTCGTGCACGTTGTGCACGCCGTCGATGGCCGCCAGGTCGGCCGCCACGGCGGCGGCGTCGATGCCCTCGGGCACGTGCTGGCCGAGCACCGCGAACACCTGCCGGCCGAGCGAGATCGCGCGGACGGCCACGAACACCCCGATGGCCAGCGCGACGACGGTGTCCCAGAACGCCTGTCCGGTGGTGGCCACCAGCCAGCCGGCCACGATGACGCCGACCGATCCGGCGGTGTCGGCCACGACCTCCAGGTACGCGCCCTTGACGTTGAGGCTCTCGCTCGCGCCCGAGCGCAGCAGGAGCAGGGCCACGAGGTTCACCACGAGGCCGATGGCGCCGACGACGAGCATCGGGCCGGAGGAGACCTCGGCGTTCCCGCCGATGCGGCCGATCGCCTCGATCACGACGTACAGGGCGACGCCGAGCATCAGCACGACGGCCAGCAGTGAGGCGAACACCTCGGCCCGGTAGGAGCCGTAGCTGCGCCGGCCGGTGGTGTCGGGACGCGTGGCGATCCTGGTCGCGACCAGGGCCGCGCCGAGGGTGACGACGTCGGCGGCCATGTGCCCGGCGTCCGACATCAGCGCCAGCGACCCGGAGATCAGTCCGTAGCCCAGCTCGACCAGGAAGAACGCGCCGATCAGGACGAACGAGACCGCCAGCCGCCAGCGGTGCCGGGTCCCCGCGTGGCCCTGGGCCTGCCCGTGCCCGTGTCCGGCGCCCATCACGACGTCCCTTCGCGTTCGGGGTGGATGGCCTCGGTGTGCTCGGTGTGGGCCAGCGCCAGGTCCAGCAGCATCCGTACGTGCGGGTCCTCCAGCCGGTAGTACGCCATCCGCCCCGAGCGGCGGGCGGCCACGATGCGATGGGCGCGCAGCAGGCGCAGCGCGTGGGAGACCGCGGACTCGCTCTGCCCGGTCACCGCCGCCAGGTCGCACACGCACAGCTCGCCGTCCAGCAGGGCGACCAGCAGCTTCAGCCGGTTGGGGTCGGACAGCAGGCCGAAGACGTCGGCGGTGTCGGCCAGGTCCGCGGCGGCGGGCATGCGCTCGTGCACGGCCGCGACGCGGTCGGCGTCGACCACCTTGACCGCGCAACCGTCCACGGCCAACACATGCTCATCTGAAGAACTGTTCACATATCTAACTTAGCGGGACATGTCGGTGATCTGTCAACCTGTCTCAGGCCCGCAGTCGCGGGGTCAGCCGCCGCAGCGCCACCGCCAGCCGGTCCACCTGCGCCGCCGAGGTGAACAGCGCCGGGGTGACCCGGACGGCGTCGCCCCCGGCCATGCCCGTGCGGGCGACCGTGTAGAGGCCGTAGGTGTCCAGCAGGGTGGCCGCGACGGCCTCGTTGTCGGCCGTGGAGGTGCGGCCGGCGATGCGGAAGGCGGTGATCGCGCCGTACATGCCGGGTTCGTCCGGGGTGAGGATCTGCAGGCCCGGCAGGTCGCGGACCTGGCTCACCCAGCGGTCGCGCAGGTGCCGCAGCCTGGCCTGCTTGACGGCCGCGCCGAGCCGCAGGTGGAAGTCGAGCGCGTCGGGGACCGTGAGGGGCGCCGCGACGTCCATGGTGCCCGAGTGGACCCGCGAGCGGATGTCGCCGGCCGGGAAGCTCTCGTCGGCGAAGACGGGCTCGATGTCGGCCAGCCGGTCCCGGCGGATGTAGAGGAACCCGGTGCCGAGGGGCGCGCCGATCCACTTGTGCAGCGAGAACGCGGCGAAGTCGGCGTCGAGGGCAGGCAGGGTGAAGTCGAGCTGCCCCCAGGAGTGGGCGGCGTCCACGACGACGTCCACGCCGCGCTCGCGGGCCATCGCGACGATCTCCCGGACCGGCAGCACCAGGCCGGTGCGGTTGTTCATGTGCGACAGCAGGAGCAGCCGGGCCCTCGGGGTGGTCCGCAGCGCCCGCTCGTAGGCGTCCAGCGCCGCCTGCCGGGTGACGGGCTCGGGGAGGACGAACCGGGCGACCGTGGCCTCGCGCCGCCCGGCCAGCCAGTTCATGGTGTGCTGGGCGGAGGGGTAGTCCAGGTCGGCGTAGAGCACGGCGTCGCCGGGCCGCAGCCGCCGGTAGCCGGAGATGAGGTTCTGCAGCGCCTCGGTGCCGCCCCGGGTGAGTGCGATCTCCGCACGGGTGACGCCCAGCAGCGCGGCGATCCGGTCGCGCACCTCGTCGGCCCTGGCCTTGTACGCCGTGCGCAGCAGGTGGGAGTTGCGGGCGTTGAGGACGTCGACGTTGCGGTGGTAGGCGCGCCGGACCGGCTCGGGCATGACCCCGTAGTAGCCGTTCTCCAGGTTGACGAAGTCGCCGCTGACCCGGAACTGCCCGGCCACGCCCGCCCAGAAGCGTTCGTCCCGGGCCAGGCCCGTGGCGTCGGTGGCGGCCTGTGGGAGCGCCTGTGGGAGCGCCTGCGGGAGCGCCTGCGGGAGCGCGGCCAGCGCGCCGGCCCCGGCGATGACCGCGCGTCTGGACAGGGCCATGAGACACCCCCAAGGTCGGGCGGCGCGGAATCGGGGCCGCGCCGGCGAATGCCAGTGTCGCGGAGACGTCGCCGCGCGGCGAAAACGGCTCGCCGTCGTTCCCGCCATCCGGCGGGAAATCGAGGACGCGAAATCGGGGATGCGCGAAGTGATCGGCGGCGGCGATTCCCGTGCGCCCGGAATTTCTTTACCTCGGCCTTGGCCTTTTCCCGGCGCGCCGCGCCGCGTGGCGGGCATGATCTGCGGTGATGCTCACGACCAGGTCAGCCCGCGCACTCCGCCCGCCCGCCTCGGGGGCCGGCCGGTGGTGGCCGCACGCGATGCTGGCCCTCGCCCTGCTGATCACCGTCGTGTTCGCGCACGGCGGCGCGTGCGCGGCCGTCGAGCTGTCCGAGCGGGCCCAGGGCGGCCCCGCGCCGTCCGTCCAGAGTGCCCACCTCGACGTGCATCGGCACGTCAGCTGGTTGTCCGGGCGGATGCCGGTGCGCGACGCCGGGTGCCTGCACGGCGAGCTGCCGCCGGGCCACCTGCACGGCACCGAGCAAGAGTGCGCGGCCACCGCCGCCGCGCCGCCCGTGGCCGCCGTCCCCGTGCTCGCCGCCGGGCCCTCGGCCGTCGTGTCCGGGCCCGTACGACCCGCGCCGCCGGCCGCCTCGCGACAGGCCGCTTCAGGCCGCGAGAATCTCCGCGTGATGCGCATATAGGACGCGCGTCTTTCGCCGCCGTCCTTTTTCCATCGCGCCCGCGGCGTCTTCCGCGCCGCGCGGGCGCCGTTCATCTCGGGGATGACAACCAATGTCGTACGACACTTTGCCGCGCCCTGACATTCTGCCCGCCATCGGAAATTCGGGTATTTGCGTCACCGTCGGAAACACGCCGCTGGCGTTCGTCGCCGCGCCGTTCGTCGCGGACGGCGGCGGCTTCTGGGCCAAGCTGGAGGGCTTCAACCCGGGCGGCATCAAGGACCGGCCCGCCCTGCACATGGTCCGGCAGGCCCGCGCCCGGGGCGAGCTGGCCCCCGGCGCGACGATCGTCGAGTCCACCAGCGGCACCCTCGGCCTCGGGCTGGCCCTGGCCGGCATCACGTTCGGCCATCCGGTCGTGCTGGTCGCCGACCCCGGCATGGAACCGCTCATGCAGCGGCTGCTGGCCTGCCACGGCGTACGGCTGGAGATCGTGCCGGAGCCGCATCCCACCGGCGGCTGGCAGCGGGCCCGCCGCGACCGGGTCGAGCAGCTGTTGGCCGAGCTGCCCGGCTCCTACTGCCCCGACCAGTACGGCAACCCGGACAACGTGGCCGCCTACGCCGGGCTGGCCCGCGAGCTGCTGTCCCAGCTGCCGCACATCGACACGCTGGTCTGCTCGGTCGGCACCGGCGGGCACAGCGCGGGCATCTCCCGAGAGCTGCGCCGCCACCTGCCCCGGCTGCGGCTGGTCGGCGTCGACACCGTCGGCTCGACCATCTTCGGGCAGCCCGACCGCCACCGCCTGATGCGTGGCCTCGGCTCCAGCATCCACCCCGCCAACGTCGCCTACGACGCCTTCGACGAGGTCCACTGGGTGAGCGCCGCCGAGGCGGTGTGGGCCTGCCGCACCCTGGCGGCCCAGCACTACGTCTCCGGCGGCTGGAGCACCGGAGCCGTCAGCCTGGTGGCCCGCTGGCTGGCCGGACGGGCCGGGCCGGGCGGCTGCGTCGTCGCGGTCTTCCCCGACGGGCCCTGGCGCTACTGGAACACCGTCTTCGACGACGGCTACTGCCGCGCCCACGGCCTGCTCGGCGTCACCCCGGCCGACGCGCCCGACGAGCTGGACGACCCCGCCGAGCGTGAGGTGCGCCGCTGGACCCGCTGCGCCGCCGTCCGCGACCCGCTGGCGGGCAGGCGATGAAGGCGACGCTGGCGCAGTTCCGCTCCTTCGACCGGCCGATCCGGCTGCTGCAGATCAACCAGGCGGGCATCAACATCGGCTTCTACATGCTGATGCCCTACCTCGCCCAGCACCTGTCGGCCGGCGCGGGGCTCGCCGCCTGGACGATCGGGCTCATCCTCGGCCTGCGCAACGCCAGCCAGCAGGGCATGTTCCTGATCGGTGGCACGCTGGCCGACCGGTTCGGGCACAAACCCATGATCATGGCGGGGTGCGCCCTGCGTACCGTGGGGTTCGCGCTGTTCGGGCTCACCACGTCGCTGCCGCTGCTGGTGGCGGCCGCGGTGATCACGGGGCTGGCGGGGGCGCTGTTCAACCCGGCCGCCCGCGCGTACCTGGCCGCCGCGGCCGGGCCGCGCAAGGTGGCGGCCTTCGCCGTGTTCAACGTGTTCTACCAGGGCGGCATCCTGCTCGGGCCGCTGCTCGGGGTGCTGCTGCTGGCGGGCGGGTTCACCGCGGTGTGCCTGGGGGCGGCGGGGATCTTCGCCGTCCTGACCGTGTTGCAGGGGTTCTACCTGCCCGCGCGGCCCCGGGAGCCGGGGCGGGCGCGGCAGCCGGTGCTGCGGGCGTGGCGGCAGGCGTTCGGTGACCGCGCGTTCGTCTCGTTCGCGGCGTCGATGATCGCTTCGTACGCGCTGTCGTACCAGATGTACCTCGCCCTGCCGCTGGAGGTGCAGCGGGCCGGCGGCGGCCAGTGGGCGGTGACCGCCCTGTACGCGGTGTCGGCGCTGCTCGGCATCGCCGGGCAGGTGCGCCTGACCGCCTGGTGCGGCGAACGGTGGAGCCGCGGCCAGGCGATCACCCGCGGGCTGGCCCTCATGGGCGCGGCCTTCCTGCCCATGGTCGCCGCCGCGCAGCTCCACCTGCCGCGGGCGGCGACGCTGACGGCCGCGCTGGTGTGCGCGCTGCTGCTCGGCGCCGGGACGCTGGTGGCCTTCCCGTTCGAGATGGCCACCATCGCCGACATGGCGGGCGAGGAGCTGGTCGGCACCTACTACGGCCTGTACAACCTGGCCTCCGGCGCGGGGATCCTGGCCGGGAACCTGCTGTCGGGCGCGCTGCTGGACGTCGCCGCCGACGCGGGCTGGGCGGGCCTGCCCTGGTTGTCACTGACCTTCGCGGGGCTGGTCTCGGCCCTGGCGGTGGCCCGCCTGGAACACCGCAGGGCCCTCCGGCCGCGCCTGCCGGCGGCCATGGCCACCTAGACCGCCCGCGATCCGGTCAGGGTCTGGGGTCGGCGTCGCCGGTGGTGCGCCTGCGGCGGCCGGCCACGACGGTCGCGGCTCCGCCCGCTACCAGCGCCGCCGCGGCCACCCACAACCAGCCGGGCACGCCGCCCGAGCCCGTCTCCGCCTCGGCCTGGGCGACCGGTGACGAGGAGGCCGCCGGGGCGGCATCGGCCGCGGTCCCGGTCGAGGTCGGGGTCGCGGACGTGGCCTCGGTCTTGGTCTCGGTCGGGGGCTCGGTCGGGGTTTCGGTCGGGGTGGCTTCGGGTTCGCTCGCGGTCGGGGTGGCCGGGGCGGTGACGGTGAAGCGCAGTTCGCCGGCGATCGGGTGGCCGTCGGAGGAGACCACCCGCCAGGCCAGCCGGTACTTGCCTGGCTCCAGCGGCGCGGCCGGCTCGGCCTTCACCGTGACGCCCTGGGCCCGCGGCTTGCCCAGCGGCAGGTTCTCACCTGCCGGGCCGTCGAGCACGAGGGTCGGCAGGGTCATGCGGGAGGTGAACTCCAGCTCGATGCTCTCCACCTGCGCGAGCCTGGCGCCGTCGGCGGGTGAGCTGCTCTTCAGCCGGTCATGGGCCAGCGCGGCGGGCGCGGCGGCCAGCAGCAGCAGGACGGCGCCGCCGACGGCGACACCGGCACGAACGGCGGCCCGGAACGGGCGACGCGCGGGACGAAGGGAAGGGGTCACTGCGAACTCCGAGGTTCCTGGATCCGGCTCGATCGCCGGATGGACATGCGGTCCGGCGCGCGACGGGACGCGAAAGGGCGTACCGCGGCGGCGCCGGCTGGGTCGTCTGCCTGCCGGGAGGCACGCCGGACCCGCCGCATGACGGGGAACGTCAGCGGCCGGACAGCCGGGCGTGCGCAGCCGGGCGGGGCGGCCCGCGCCGGGAGAGGACCGGAGCCAGCAGCAGCGCCCGGTGACCCGCCACGGGAGGCCACAGCGGGCACGCGCGGGCGGGCCCGGCGGGCGGCGGAGCCAGGACGGACAGCCAGGCGCACAGGACGGCCCACAGCCGGGCCAGCCGGACCGTGCTCAACCGCAGCAACGCCGCCAGCGCCGCGTCCCCGCGGGCCAGCCACCAGCTCGACGAGACGGCCACCGCCAGGTGGATCACCACCATCCCGGAGGAGCCGTGCCCATGAGCGACGGCCCCGGCGGACGGCCCGGCGAACGGACCGGCAAGCGGCCCGCCGAAGGACGGCGCGGAGGCGTCGAGCAGGTGGCTCAGGCCGTACCGGGTGGACTCGGAGGCGTCGAAGAGCTCGTGGAGGCCGTACTGGGCGGCCACGCACATGGCCAGCAGGGGCGCCCATCCGCGGGGCCGGGAACCGGCGGCGTAGGCGGCCGCGAAGGTCGCCGCGACGGCCAGGGCCAGCGGGCCGGGCGCGATCGCCGTGCCGCCGACCAGCGTGTGCAGGGCCGCCGAGGCCAGGACGCACACGGCCGTGAACACCGCGGCGCGAAGCGCGCGGACCACGGGACGGGCGACCTGCATCCGGCCATCGTGCCAGAGCCCGGCCGGGTCGTCATCCGCGTCCTTGCGCACCGGGCAGGCGCGGCGGGCGGACGTACCGGGCGCGCGCGACATGCCGGCGCGGCGGGCGGACGTACCGGGCGGGCGCCACACGCGGGCGCGGCGGGCGGGTGCGAGGTTGAGCCGGGGCGGCTGGGAGGGGTCAATGGTGTTGTGGGGTCTCAAGCTCGCCGCCCAGGCGGCCGCGTAACCGTTCCAGCAGGTCGGCCGTGGCGACGACGACCCAGCGGTCGCCGACCAGGTACGCGCCGCCGTATGCCTGGGCGATGTCGAGCCAGTCTCGTTTGCCCTTGTCGGTGCTGAACGTCACGATCGTCAAACGGCCCTGGGGGGTGTCGCAGGCCGCCTGCCGCAGCTCGGCGGCGTCGGTCTGCAGCTTGCCGGCGGGGCAGCCGAGCAGGGTGGTGAGCTGTTTCATGTCGCCGGCCGGCACCTTCGGCGCGACGGCGACGGCGGGTGCGGGGGGAGCGGCGCCGTGGTGGTGCGCCGGCTGCCCCTGCGGGACGGGAGCGGCCGCGCACCCCGCCAGCAGGGCGATGCCCAGGGCGGCGATCGCCTGCCGCGACGCGCGGACGGGTGCTTCGAGGGGTTCGGGCATGAGGTCGGTGTTCCGCCGGAGTGTCGATGGGACCGGTCCCCCGTGGGAAGACGCGCTTCCAGGGGCCGGCAGGTCAGGAGGTGGGCGGGGCGGGGGACGGCAGCGGGGGCTCGGGGAGCTGGTTGTGGTTCACCAGGCCGGTCGATTCGAGGTACGTCATGTGGCGCATGACGAAGTTGATGCCTTCCTGGGCGAACTTGCGGATCTCGGCGTTCCTGGTCCCGGCCCGGACGAGCGCCAGGGTGCCGAAGACCTTGCCGTGCGCGGCGCGCAGCAGGTTCGCGTAGTCCTGGTCGAAGGCCGGACCGCTCTCGGCCGCGAGCTGGGCCAGCCAGCGCTGCTGGTCGGGGTTGGGCTCGTCGGGCAGGGCGACGCCGAGCTTGGCCGCCGTGTCGCGGGTCATCTGGTCCAGCTTCTGGTGCTCGCCCATGATCTGCTTGCCGACCTGCTTGACACGCTGCGACTGGGCGCGGGTGGCGGCGTACTCGCCCGCGGGCATCTCCCACAGGCCCGCCTGCCGCACCTTGATCAGCAGGTCGACGTCGGCGGCCGAGAGGGGGCCCGAGGGCGTGAGGGTCCGTTGCGCGTCCGCGGGGTCGATCGACGGGGGCAGGATCAGCAGGATCGTCGCCGCCGCCGCCGCGACGAAGCCGCCCAGCATGAACATCTCACCGCGCAAGAGCCTGTGCATGCTCGAAGGTACGCGGGCCCGCCGGATCCGGTTCAACGGATCCGCGACCGGTTTCCCGTATACCCCCTATGGGTATAGAGTGTGCCGTATGAGACGTCTTGAACCGCTCGTTCCTGAGAAGGCCCCTGAGAAGTCCCGGCAGATCCTGGACGACATCGTCGCCAGGCACGGCACCGTGGGTGACATGGTGTCCACGATGGCCCACTCGCCCGCCTTGCTCCAGGGATATCTGGACTTCTCCCGGGCGATGAAGCGGGTGAAGATCCCGCGCGCGCTCAGTGAGAAGATCTCCCTGGCCGTGCAGGAGTGGATCGGCTGCGGCACGTGCCTGGCCGCGCACACCGAGGGGGCGCTGGCCGCCGGGCTGAGCGAGGCCGACGTCGCGCTGGCCCGTCAGGGCACCTCAGCCGACGCGCGGGAGGCCGCCCTGATCGCGGTGGCGGTGCGGGTGCTGGTCGAGCCGTCGTCCATCACCGACGAGGAGGTGGCGGGGCTGCGCTCGCTCGGCTGGAGCGACCGGGTGATCGCCGAGGTCGTCGGCCTGGTCTCGCTCAACCTGCTGACCGGCGCGTTCAACCTGCTCGTGGGGAACCAGCCGGAAGAGAAGTAGGCCAGGGGCGCGGTCGTGATGTACTGGCTCATGGCGATCGGCGTGCGACCGGACCCGGTTCCCGCACGCCCCGGCGACGGATGGAGGACGACATGACCGTGCACGAACCGGCGGCATCCCCGCAGCGGCACCACCGGGCCCACGCCGAGGCGATCGACGCCTTCATCGCCGCCGCCAACGCCGACGACCCCGACCACCGTTCCGCGCTGCTCAGCCGAGCCCTCGCCGCCGACGTGGTGTTCTGGGGGCCGCTCGGCCGCGGGTCCGGCCGGGGCGCGGTGGCCGACTTCGTCACCGAGGTGGTCCAGGGCTACCGGGCCGGCGGCTGCCGCATGGTCCGGACGACGTCCGTCGACGCGCCGCACGAGTGGGCCCGGTTCGGCTGGCGCTTCGAGGGGCCCGACGGCGCCACCGTCCTGTCGGGCACCGACATGGTCCACCTCACCGCCGCCGGCGACATCGACGAGATCGTGGTCTTCGCCGGCCCGCTGCACTGACACCCGCTCCCGCCGTCCAGGACCTAAGCCCCTCGCCCGCGGGACGTTCGCCGCTGCCGCCACCGCCCCCGCGCGAGGGACCGTGGAGGCGGAAAGCGAGGTGGCGATCATGTCGATCGAGGTCAAGGACGTCATGGGACGCGTGGCGATCGCGGTGCTGGAGCACGCGTCGTTCGCCGACATCGTGGCGGCGATGAAGCGGTACGCGGTGGGCGCGGTCACCGTGATCGACGCCGACCGGCGGCCGGTGGGCGTGGTGTCGGAGGACGACCTGCTGCTCAAGGAGACCGGCCCGGCCCGGCACGCCGTCCCCGTCCTCGACTCGCGGGCGCGGCGGCAGGAGCAGCGCAAGGCCGCCGCCGTCACCGCCGCGGAGCTGATGACGTCGCCGGCGGTCACGGTCACCCCGGGCATGCCGGTGCGCGAGGCGGCCAGGATCATGCACGCCCGGCGGATCAGGCAGCTCCCGGTGATCGACCCGGTCACCGGACGCGTCGTCGGCACCCTGCACCAGCGCGACGTGCTGCGCGTCTTCACCCGCCCGGCCGCCGAGCTGGAGGCGGACGTCAGGGCCGTGCTCCCGCCGGACGGCACGTTCGCGGTCACGGTCGACGCCGGCGTGGTCACGATCACCGGCAGGGTGGCGACCCGCGCACGGGCCGCCGCGCTGACGGAGGCGGTCCGGGCGGTGGAGGGCGTCGTCGACGTCGTGACCGAGCTCGACCGCGACCGGGACGACCTGTTCACCGTCCCGCCGCTGCTGTAGAGGCGGAGGGGCCCGGCGGGCTGATTCCGGCGGCGAGGGCACTTGCTGGGACACTGAACGGTATGTCGGAAAGTGAGCAGCGTAGCCTGATGCCCCAGATGCGGCTCGACGAACTGCTGGCCGAGCTGCAGACGAGGCTCAACGCCGTCCTCGCCACCCGCGACCGGGTGCACGCGCTGCTGGAGGCCGTCGTCTCGGTGGGCAGCGACCTCGACCTGGAGACCGTGCTGCGGCGGATCGTCGAGACGGCCACCAAGCTGGTGGACGCCAGCTACGGGGCGCTCGGCGTGGTCGGCGAGGAGCAGACGCTCGTCCAGTTCATCCCGGTCGGGCTGAGCGAGGAGGAGATCGCCCGCATCGAGCACTGGCCGCACGGGCTGGGCCTGCTCGGCCTGCTGATCAAGGACGCCCGCCCGCTGCGGCT
>NZ_JBFAMZ010000006.1:0-517480 GCF_040674635.1 Nonomuraea sp. NPDC049758 | reverse complement strand
GCTCTGCGCTCGCGCGGGCGCACATCCCCATCATCCCCACTCCACCCCCCCCCCCCACCCCCACAAACATCCCAATCGCCCCCCCCCCCACCACCACCCAACCCCCGAGCCCCCCCCCCCCCGCTTCCGCGTTCCGGCCCGTTGTTCCGGCCCGTTGACGGTTCACCAAGCGCTTGCTACAAAGCCGAGCATGGCGCTGTCACCCCTCGACGATCACCCCGTGCACCAGACCGCCCAGGTCATGCGGCACGCCGCCACCTCCGACCGCAACTTCTACGACCGCTACTACTTCAACTGCCACGCCGGCACCGACGAGCTCATGCTGATCGTCGGCCTCGGCCAGTACCCCAACCTCGGCGTCACCGACGCCTTCGCCCTCGTAAGGCACGGCGACCTGCACCGGGTCGTGCGGGCCTCGCGCGAGCTGGGCCCCGACCGGATGGACACCAGGATCGGCCCCTTCCGGGTCGAGGTGATCGAAGGGCTCAAGCGGCTCCGCGTGATCCTGGAGCCGACCGAGCATGGCCTGTCCTTCGAGCTCGACTGGGAGGGGACGATCCCGGCGACCCTCGAACCCCGCCACTTCCTGCGATGGCAGGAACGGGTGATGTTCGACTCCGTGCGGCTCGCCCAGACCGGCCGCTGGTCCGGCAGCATCACCGTCGGCGACCAGGTGATCCCGGTCACCCCCGACCGCTGGCTCGGCACCAGGGACCGGTCATGGGGCGTGCGGCCGGTGGGCGAGCCCGAACCGCCCGGCATCCAGGCCAACAACCCCGGCACGTTCTACTGGCTGTACACGCCGATGAAGTTCGACGACCACGCCATCCTGTGCATCATCCAGGAGGACCACCGTGGCCGGCGGCTGCTGGAGGAGGCCGTACGCGTCTGGACGGACGGGCGGGAGGAGGAGTACCTCGGCCGGCCGGACTACCGCCCGGTCTATGCCCCGGGCACCCGGGACGTCGTGGACGCCGTGATCGCCTTCTCGCCGCCGGGCGGCAGGCCGTTCGAGGTGCGCTGCACGCCCGTGCTGCCGGTGCACCTCATGGCCGGCACCGGATACGGGCTGGAGCCGGACTGGAGGCACGGCATGTACCAGGGGCCGGGGCCGGTCGTGCAGGGGGTGACGTACCGGCTGCCCGACGACGCCGCCAGGATGTGGGGCCTGGTCGACGCCGTCGGCCGCTTCGAGTACGACGGGCTCGTCGGCCACGGCCTGTACGAGTACTGGGCGCTCGGCCCGCACCCGTCGTTCCCCGGGTGAACCTACTTGGCGGCCTCTGCGGCGGCGCACACGATGTGGACGACCTTGCTGGGGTCGTCCAGCTGCACGGCGCCCGGGGGAAGCTCGGTCGCGGGCAGCGCCGGGAGCATCCGCGCCGCCTCGCCTTCAGGAAGGGCGGCGGGCCCGGTCTCGGCATCGGTCAGGGGGGTCGCCGGGACGGCGGGCACGGCCTCGCCCTCGGGAACGGTGGCGCTCGGCGTGGTGGGCGCGGCCTCGGTGCCGGCCTGAGGGGCGGTCGGGGCGGAAGGCGTGGTCGGGGCGGCCTCGGTGATCGTCCTGGGGGCGAGTTCGATCACGCGGCCCCGCTCGGCCTTGAGCTCCGGCGCGCCGTCCGCCCGCTCCCCCTTCTCGTCGCGCATGACGAGCACGCGGGCCGCCGGGCCGTCGGCGAGCTTGACCTCCTTGCCGTCCGGCGTCCGGCAGAACACAGCCGTGGCGGTGGCGGTGGTGGCGTCGGGTGCGGGGGTTCCGTCGGCCAGGGCGGAGCCGCCCAGGCCCGCGAGCGCGAGCACCCCCACCGTGCCGAGGACCGCGAGACGTCGCTTGAACATGCATTCTCCTCAGTGGAATCCATCCGAACGCCCCCGAGCGTGCTCGGGGGCACCTGAAGCGACCCTGAACGCGCCCAAAATGATCTTCAGGTTGGCTTTAGGTTCGCTCAGGCACTCTGGACGTCGTGCGAGTGCTGCTGGTGGAGGACGAGGAACGGCTGGCCGGCCTGATCAAGGGCGGGCTGGCGGGCGAGGGCTTCGCCGTGGACGTGGCCCACGACGGGCGCGACGGCCTGTGGATGGCGACCGAGAACGCCTACGACGTGATCGTCCTGGACGTGATGCTGCCCAGGATGAACGGCTACACGGTCTGCTCCCGGCTGCGCGAGGCGGGCGACTGGACCCCGATCATGATGCTCACCGCCAAGGACGGCGTCTACGACGAGGCCGAGTCGCTCGACAACGGCGCCGACGACTACTTGGCCAAGCCGTTCTCGTACGTGGTGCTGCTGGCCCGGCTGCGCGCCCTGGTGCGGCGCGGCGGGACCGAGCGGCCGGTGACGATCACGGTCGGCGACCTGGTGGTGGACCCGGCCGGCCTGCGCTGCCGCAGGGGCGGGGTGGAGGTCGGGCTGACGCCGAAGGAGTTCGCGGTGCTGCACGCGCTGGCCCGCCGCCCCGGCGAGGTGGTCTCCAAGAGCGAGCTGCTGGCCCAGGCGTGGGACTTCTCCTACGACGGCGACCCGAACATCGTCGAGGTCTACATCAGCGCCCTGCGCAGGAAGATCGACCTGCCGTTCGGCCGGACGACGCTGGTGACCGTCCGGGGAGCGGGTTACCGGTTGGAGGCGGCATGAAGGCGCTGCTCGAAGGACGGCCGACGTGGGCCCGGGTGTCGGGCGGGCTGTCGTCGGTGCGGGTGCGGGCCACCGTCGCGGCGACGCTGGTGGTGGCCCTGGCGCTCGGCGTGGCCGCCCTGGTGCTGGTCATGGCGTTGCGCGGCACGCTGGAGGGCAACGCGGGCGAGGAGGCGGTCAGGCGCGCCGCGGCGGCGATGCCGTACGCGGAGACGGTGCCGATCATGCCGGAGGGGGTGACGCCGGCGGCCACGACGACCGCCGCCCGGATGAGCACGGTCATGGTGGACGACCTGTCCGTGGTGCGGCTCGCCGATCCCGACCTCGTCCTGGCCGGCCGCGCCACCGGCTCGCCCGCCCTGTGGGCGCAGCCAGCCGACTACGCCGTCGCGGGCCTGCAGGTGAGCACGCCGACCGGCCCGGCCACGCTCTGGTCGCGGGTCTCCCTGGACGGCGTGCAGAAGGCCGTCCAGGCCCTGTACGGCGCGTTGCTGCCCGGCGTGCCCGCCCTGCTGCTCGTGGTGGCCGGGATGACCTGGTTCTCCGTGGGCCGCGCGCTGGCCCCCGTGGCCGCGATCAGGGCCAAGGTGGCCGACATCACGGCCCGCGACCTGCACCAGCGCGTGCCGGTGCCGGGTTCCAAGGACGAGATCGCGGCCCTGGCCACCACCGTGAACGGCACCCTCGACCGTCTGGAGACGGCCGTGGGCCGGCACAAGCGGTTCGTCGCCGACGCCGCGCACGAGCTGCGCAGCCCCATCGCCACCCTGCGGGCCCGCCTCGAACTGGCCGAGCAGAGCGAGCTCACCCGCGAGGCGCTGGCCGACGTCGAACGCCTCCAGTCGCTGGCCGCCGACCTGCTCATGCTGGCCAAGCTGGACGCCGGCGAGCCGCTGCGCACCGACGAGCTGGACCTGGGTCAGGTGGCGGCCGAGGAGTCGCTGCGCGCCAGGCGGCGGCCGGAGATCAGGGTCGAGCTGGACATCGAGCCGGACGTGGTGCTGAACGGCTCCCGCGCCCACCTCGACCGGCTGGTCACCAACCTGGCTGACAACGCGGTACGGCACGCCGCCTCGGCCGTACGCGTACGGGTGCGCGCCGAGGAGGGCCGGGCCGTGCTGGAGGTGCGCGACGACGGCCCGGGGATCCCGCCGGAGCACCGCGAGGCCGTCTTCGGCCGCTTCACCCGCCTGGACGAGGCACGGGCGAGGGACGCCGGCGGCGCCGGGCTCGGCCTGCCCATCGCCAGGGACATCGCCCACCTGCACGGCGGCACGCTCACGTACACGGACGCCGGTTTCGTGGCCCGTTTCCCCCTCGCGGAGGGGGCGCTCAGCCCCGTTTGACGGCCAGGGCGTAGTTCGTGCTGCGCTGGAAGATCTCGAAACCGGCGCGGGAGTAGACGCTGACGGCTCCCGTGGGGTTGTCGGCGTCGACGCCCAGCCCGGTCGTGTCGAACCCCTGCGCGCGGAAGGCGGCCAGGGCGTGCGCGATCAGCGCGCCGGCCACGCCCTTGCCGCGCCACTCCCGGAGCGTGCCGATGATCTGGATCCAGGCCCGGCGCTCGCCGGCCAGCGCGTTGTAGCCCTCGAAGGTGTGGGTGATGAGCGTGCCCACCGCCCGCCCCTCGTGCAGGGCCAGGAACGACGATTCGGGCAGGAAGTTCTGGGAGCCGACGATGTAGTCGCGCCAGCTCTCCGGGGTGTGCGGCACACTGCCCCAGTGGTCGAGGAACGCCTCGTTGCGTACGCGGCGGGCGCCCTCGTCCAGCTCGGGCGACCAGGGGGCGACGGTCACCCCGGCGGGCGGCGCGACGGCCGGCAGGTCGCCCGACAGCGAGCGTCCCATGTGGGCGAACCAGCGGTTGGCGACGAAACCGGCGCCCTCGGCCAGCGCCTTCAGCCCGAGGTTGGTGTCGGGCACGTAGAGGTGGATCTCCGGCTGCACGCCGGGGAAGGCCCGCTCGCTCAGCCCCGGCGCCGCGGCCAGGCTCCAGTCGACGATCCGCCGGCCGAGCCCGCGCCTGCGGTGGGCGGGGTGCACGCCGCCCGACAGCCGCATGACGTGGGTGTCGGTGGCGGACTGCCGGGTCGGCAGGTAGCCGTAGGCGACGATCTGGCCGCCCTGCCTGGCCGCGAGCGTCCCCGCGGCCAGGTCGATCAGGCGGTGGCCGAGCTGCTCCCTGACGTCGTCGAGGTCGTGGACCTCGCCCGTGCGATCCTCGGCCTCGATCGCGGCCAGGAGTGCGGCGAGCGGCTCGGCGTCGTCGGCGGTCAGCGGTTCCCACACCAGGCTCATGGCCAGCAGCCTAGGACAGCCTGGCGGAGCACCCCAATTCTCTCCCCATGCGGGCGATGCCTTCTGCGAAGCCCCTTCTCGTCCGCTGCGCGAACCCGATGAAGAACCGGTTGGCCAGGGGCACGGCCCAGCGTCCCCACTCGGCCACGTCGTAGACGCGGTGCTCCACGCGGGCGCCCTCGGGATGCGGGAGCACGGTCCACTCGCCCCGGTACCACCAGCCGCCCTGGTAGGCCACGGTGTACCCGTCCTGCTCGACGGTCATCGGGTGTGCGGGCAGGGAGCGCGTCAGGGCCTGCCACACCTGCTCGGCCGGGGCGCCGACCACCCCGGCCACCTCGGTGATCAGCCGTTTCCTCACGGCTTGCGCACCCGGCTGTTCTGGAAGGAGGCGAACCGCCAGCCTTCCGGCGTGCGCAGCGCGGTCAGCGTGACGACGGACTCCCTGCTCGGGTCGGGCACGCCGGCCACCGACGAGTTGCCGCCGACGATCACCAGCGCGACGTCGTCGGTCAGCGGCCTGACGAGCGGCGCGGGGCCGCCCTCGGCGAGCTTGACGGAGGTCTCGAACAGCGCGCGGTGGGTCTCCTCGATCGCCTTCCTGCCCTGCAGGTGCAGGCCGAAGAAGGTGATGTAGTCGGCGTCCTCGGTGAACAGGGCGGCGTAGGCGGCCGAGTCGCCGGCGTTCCAGGTCTCCGTCATCCGCTCCACCAGGCGGGTGATCTCTTCGGACATGGCACAGCTCCTTTCGTCGCGGCGCCTATCCTGGGAGTTGCGCGTCCGGGCAGGGCAGGCGCCGTGTTCGGATGTCCGGCCGCCGGGGTGTTGGCGCACCCCGGCGGCCCTTCTCTCACCCCTCGGTCGTGCTCGTCCAGGCGAGCTCGCCCTGGTCGAGCCGGTCGAGAAGCCTTCTGATCCAGGCGAGCTCGGCGGCGTGCAGCGCCTGCTCGCACTCGACCTCCAGCATGAGGATCTCGGGCAGGCCACTGTCGCGCATGGCCTTGATGTGTCCTTCCATCCCGGCGAGCGTGCCTTCGAGGGTGGCGGCGCGGGTGCGCAGCGCCCGTTGCGCCTCGGGCAGCGGCAGGCAGCCGATCAGCGAGATGGCCGCCACGAAGGCGCGCCGGTCGGGGTCGGGCTGCTCCAGCAGCCGCCGGAGCCGGGTGATCAGCTCCTCGCGGCCCTCGTCGGTGATCTCGTAGACCGTGCGCTCGGGCCGGCGGCCCTCGCGGCCGGTCGCGGCGGGGACGATCAGCTCGTCCCCGGCCAGCCGCTCGACCGCGTGGTAGAGGCTGCGCGGCAGGCCGGTGATGTAGTCCTTGTGCGTGTCGATGATGAAGCGGTGGAGCTCGTAGGGGTGGCTCGGCTGCACCGTGAGCAGGGCGAGCACAGTCAGGTCGACCAGGCCCTTGCGTTGTGCCATGTTGCCTCCCCCTATATTGCAGTTTGCAATATAGCTCACCTGTCGAGCTGGAGGAAGGCCCGCTCGATCGCCTGCCGCGACACCTCCTCCGGGTACGGGAACCGCGTGATCGAGTCGCGCAGCCCCTCCACGTGGGCCTTCGCGGCCAGCTCAGCCACCAGCGCCAGCTCGGCCTGCTGCTCCTGGACGAAGGCCCGGCCGACCACCGCGCCGTGCCCCGGCACGAACACCGGCTCCGGCAGCCCGTCGAGCATCGCGGCCGTCGTGTTAGGCCAGTCGAGCGGGTAGGAGTCGCCGAACGCCGGCGGCGCGCCCTCCTCGACCAGGTCACCGGCGAACACCACGCCGGCGTCCGGCACGTGCACGACGATGTCGTTGCTGCTGTGGCCGAGCCCGAAGTGCCGCAGGTGCACCATGCGTCCGCCGATGTCGAGGCTGGCCGAGGTGGTGAAGGTGTGGTCGGGCGGCACGACGGCGATCTCCTCCATTTCCGCGCGGCGGTCGGGCAGCCGTTCGATGACGTCCGCGCGGTGCCGCTCGCCGTAGACGTCGATCTCCTCGGCGCACCGGACGTGGCTCCAGATCTCGGCGGGGCGGAAGAGCGCGTTGCCGAAGTAGTGGTCGAAATGCGAATGGCTGTTCACGACCGTCCACGGGTGGCCGGTGATCGTCCTGATCGCGTCGATCAGGTCGGCCGCCTCCCGGTGGGAACTGCGGGTGTCGAGCACCAGGCAGTGCCCGTCGCCCACGATCAGGCCCGTGTTCAGGTCGAAGGACTCATGGCGGCGCACGTAGACCCGGTCGCCGACCTCCTGCCACTGCTCGTTCATGGCAACGAACCTTACTTTTCGGACTTCCCGCCGGTCACCCCTGAAGGTAGGCCAGCACGGCCAGGACCCGGCGGTGGCCGTCGGACTCGGGCGGCAGGTCGAGCTTGGTGAAGATGCCGGCGATGTGCTTGGCCACCGCGGCGTCGGTGACGACCAGCTCCCTGGCGATCGAGGCGTTCGCCCGGCCCTCGGCGATCAGGGCGAGCACCTGCTGCTCGCGCGGGGTGAGCCGGGCCAGCGGGTCGCGCCGCCGGCGCAGGAGCTGGCGCACCACCTCCGGGTCCACGACCGTGCCGCCCGCGGCCACCCGGTCGAGCGCGTCGACGAACTCGCGCACGTCGCCGATCCGGTCCTTCAGCAGGTAGCCGACGCCCGCGCCGTCGCCGGACTCCAGCAGCTCGGCCGCGTACGTCTGCTCGACGTACTGGCTGAGCACGAGGACGGCCAGCTCGGGACGGCGGCGGCGCAGGCCGAGCGCGGCGCGCAGGCCCTCGTCGGTGAAGTCCGGGGGCATGCGCACGTCGGTCACCACGGCGTCGGGGCGGTGCTCGGCGACCGCCGCGACCAGGGCTTCGGCGTCGCCGACCGAGGCCGCCACGGTGTGGCCGAACCGTTCGAGCAGCCCCACCAGCCCCTCGCGGAGCAGCACGGCATCCTCGGCGATCACGACGCGCACGGAATCTCCACTCGTACCAGGGTCGGGCCGCCCGGCGGGCTGGACACCGACAATCTTCCCGCCACCACGGCCAGCCTGTCGGCCAGGCCGGTCAACCCGGTGCCCCTGGCCGGGTCCGCGCCGCCGACGCCGTCGTCGCGCACCTCGACGGCCAGCGTGCCGGCCGCCGTCCGGGCGGTGACCGTGGCCCTGGTGGCTCCGCTGTGCCTGGCCACGTTCGCCAGGGCCTCGCTGACCACGTAGTACGCGGTGACCTCGACGGGCGCGGGCAGCCGTCCCAGCTCGTCGGCGGCCACGTCCACGGGGACGGGCGAGCGTCCGGCCACGTCGCGGATCGCGGCGCCCAGCCCGCGGTCGGTGAGCACCTGCGAGTGCACGCCCCGGATCAGCTCGCGCAGCTCGGCCAGCGCCTGCCTGGCCTCGTCGTGCGCCACGTCGAGCAGCCGGGCCGTCGGCGAGTCGCCGGGCACGTCCAGCCGGGCGAGGCCGAGCGTCATCGACAGCGCGACCAGCCGCTGCTGCGCGCCGTCGTGCAGGTCCCGCTCGATCCTGCGGCGTTCGGTCTCGAACGCGTCCACCAGGCGCGCCCGCGACCGCACGACCTCGCCCAGCTCCGACCCGGCCGGCGCGAGCACCGCCCTGACCATCGCGCCGCGCGCCCCGCCCCAGGCCGTGATCGTGTACGCCGCCACCGGCAGCAGCAGCACCCCCGCCACGCTCGCCACGGCGCCGAGGGCCGGGTCGGCCTCCGGCTGGACCACGGGCGACAGGATCAGCAGCACCGGTCCCCCGACGGTGAACCCCAGCATGACCAGGTCGATCCACCACATCGCGAACACCGTCATGACCGCGACCCCGATCTCCCGCCTGCGCCGGTCGGGCACCGGCGGCAGCGGCACGGTGTCCACCAGGCGCAGCCGCACCCGTTCGAACCGGGCGATCAGCGGCACGACCAGCGCCACCAGCACCGGCACGAGCAGCAGGCCGGCCGGCGGCCCGGCGAGCCCGACCGCGATGCCCCCGAGGGCGACGGCCGTCCCCGGGACCACGCTGCCCAGCAGGTACGCCACGCACCGCCACGGCCAGGCCGACCGGAGGAAGGCGGGCGGCCGCTGCGTGAGCGCTTCGAGCGCGGTCCTGTTTCCCACCCGGTGACCGTATCCGGGGCCGGGAACGGCACGCAGTAGTGCAGGGTCTACCGTCGGCGGCTCAGCCCGCCATCAGCGGCTCGGCGGCGGTACGCAGCTCGGCGCTGAACGGCGTGGGCCGGAAGGTCTGCGGATCGAGGTTGACGTTGACGCGGTAGCCCTCGGCGTGCACGACCGAGCGGTCCTCGGACAGGACGCGGAAGCCGTACACGCCGCTGGTGCGGCCCATGCGGTCGATCCAGAAGTCGACCTGCACCTCGCCCGCGCCCATGACCGGCGCGTTGTAGGTGATCTTGAACTCGCGGACGGCCAGGTAGAGGTCCTTGAACTTGGAGATCGCCGGGTCGAAGCTCCAGCCCTGCTCGGCCCAGTAGGCGGAGATCGCGCGCTCGACCAGCAGGGCGTAACGCGAGTTGTGCAGCAGGCCCATCGCGTCGAGGTCGTCGAAGTGCACCTGGGCGGGGCGGGTCTGGGTCACGCGAACTCCTTCAGTCGGTCGTGGACGGCTCGGCGGGCCCGCTCGTAGGCGGCATCGCCCCTGCCGAGCAGGCGGGTGTGGGTGACCGCGGCCTCGCCGAGGGCGTCGATCTCGTACGCCAGCTGCGCCGGGTCGGTCTCCGGGGGCAGCTCCCCCAGCTCGACCGCCTCGCGGACCAGCCGCTCGATGAACCTCAGCCAGTCGGCCATCGACTCGGCCACCCGGTCCCTGACCGGGCCGGGACGGTCGTCGAACTCCACCCGCGCCGTGTAGAAGAAGCACCCGCCGGGCAGGACGCCTCTCTCGTAGAACCGCAGGCGGGCCTCGTGCAGGGCCAGGACGCGGGCCACGCCGGGAGGGGCCTTGAGCGCGGGCTTGACGATCTCGTCGGTCCATTGGCGGACGGCCCACTCGATGGTGTCGAGCTGAAGTTGCTCTTTATCCCTCCAGTGGGCGAAAAATCCGGATTTGCTGACTCCGGCGGCTTCGGCCAGCCGGCCCAGGGTCAGCCCGTCCAGACCGTGCACCGAGGCCAGCGACACGGCCTGCCCGAGGATCGCCTCACGGCTGCGCTGCCCGCGCGCCCGGCGACCGTCTTCCTTCACGTCGGCCATGCCGCCAGCATACATTAACGACCGATCGTTCAGATTGGTGGGTCAGATCCTCCCGGAGCGCACCGCGACCGCGTCGAAGATCCGGACCGCCGCCGCCGCGTCCGCGTCCGCGAGCGGGCAGTCGAGCTGGGGATCGTTGCCGTCGAGCCGCGACTCCCGCTCGACGATCCGCGCCACCTGGTACATCAGGTCCACGACCCGGCCCGCGGCCTCACCGTGCCACCGGTACGGCACGCTGATCCCCCAGCCGCCCTCCCAGTGGTTCACGGAGATGCCGGTGCCCTCGTGTTCGAGCTCCCAGTTGGGCGGATCCTCGAAGGTCGTCACGTCACCGAGCAGCGCGCGGGCCTGGCTGACGACGTTGTTCCAGGCCGCCGCGTCCGGCGGGCGCGGCTCGTCGTCCTCCGGGCCGAAGTACAGGTCGTAACTCATGGTGGACGAAACTAGCGCCCACGCCTGACGAATCGTGTACGGGGCCGAGCTCCGCCCCCGAGCTGCCGGATCAGTCCGCCTCTGCGCGCTTGCGGAACTCCAGCCCCTCGAACGCCCCCGACGTGCGCCAGCCGTCGATGTAGGCGAAGTACGCCATCGCCCCCTGTGGATGGCCGATGTTCAGCCGGCCTTTCATGCCGGCGTCGCGGCCCTCGTTGTTGTAGTAGCCGGGGGTGCAGTCGGCGGAGGCGCCCAGGATGCTTCCCGGGCCCGACAGCAGCAGCTCGATCCAGGCGTCCTCGGCCTCCCGGGTCGCCTCGACCTCGTCGAAGCCCTGGTCGAGCGCGTGGCTGACGATCGTGGCGATGGTCCGGCCGGCCTCGGTGAGGTTGTGCGGGATGTTGGAGATGAGGTTCGCGCCCTGCGTGGGCTGGACGACGAAGGCGTTCGGGAAGCCGTGCACGTGGATGCCGTGCAAAGTGCGCATGCCGTCCGCCCAGCGGTCGGTGAGCCGGAGGCCGTCGCGGCCGGTCAGCTCGTAGCCGGCGCGCCGGGTGTAGTCGGTGGTCACCTCGAAGCCCGAGGCGTAGATGACGCAGTCGACCTCGTACTCGACGCCCGCGGCCACCACCCCGCGCCCGGTGACGCGCTCGACGCCCTTGCCGTCGGTGTCCACCAGGCGGGTGCCCGGCACGTTGAAGGACTGCAGGTACTCGTCGTGGAAGCAGGGACGCTTGCAGAGCTGGCGGTACCAGGCCTTGAGCTTCGCGGCGGTCTGCGGGTCGGCGACGATCGCGTCGACACGGGCCCGGATCTCCTCCATCTTCTCGAAGTCGGAGTCCTCGTACGCCTGCGCCATCTTCTCCAGCGTCAGGTCCTCGGGCGGCAGGGCCGCGATGCGGGCGCGGACGCGGCGGGCGATGTCGGTCCAGCCGTCCATCACCAGGTCCTCCTCGACCAGGCCGCCGGTCTGGTTGCCGGTGAAGTTCTCCAGCCAGCGCTGCTGCCAGCCGGGGGTGGCGATCCCGGCGAACCAGGCGGGGTCGGTGGGCCGGTTGTCGCGCACGTCCACCGAGGAGGGGGTGCGCTGGAACACGTACAGCTCGGCGCAGGCGCGGGCCAGGTGCGGCACGCACTGGACGGCCGTCGCGCCCGTGCCGATGACGGCGACGCGCTTGTCCGCCAGCCGGTCCATGGGCGCGCCCGTGGGGTCGCCGCCGGTGTAGTCGTAGTCCCAGCGGCTGGTGTGGAACGAATGCCCGCGGAACTCGTCGATGCCCGGGATGCCGGGGAGTTTGGGCACGTGCAGCGGGCCGATGCCCATGACCACGAACCGGGCGGTGAAGGTGTCGCCGCGGTTCGTCCGGACGGTCCAGCGCGACCGGGACGCGTCCCACTCCAGGTCCTGGACCTCGGTGTGGAAGAGCGCGTCGTCGTACAGGCCGTAGTGCTTGCCGATGCGGCGGCAGTGTTCCAGGATCTCGGGGGCGTGCGCGTACTTCTCCGTCGGCATGTGGCCGGTCTCCTCCAGGAGCGGCATGTACACGAACGACGCGGTGTCGCACTGGGCTCCCGGGTAGCGGTTCCAGTACCAGGTGCCGCCGAAGTCGCCGCCCTTCTCGACGATCCGCACGTCGCCGACACCCGCCTCCCTGAGCCGGGCGCCGGTGACGAGCCCGGCGAACCCGCCGCCGACGACGGCCACCGTCACGTGGTCGGTCTTCGGCTCGCGCTCGGTCCTCGGCGTGTACGGGTCGTCGAGGTAGTGGGCGAAGCGGCCGGTGAGGCGGACGTACTGGTCGTCGCCGTCCGGGCGCAGCCGCTTGTCGCGCTCTTCGAGGTATTTGCGGCGGAGGGCTTCTTTGTCCATACGTCCTCCGGGGACGAGGTTCCGAATTCCAGAATGTCATTCGCGAATCTCGTTCGACAAGGCCCGCGGACGGGCGAGGCGGGCCCGCAACCGGCCGAGGACCGGCGGACCGCCCGCGAAGCACCACAACGCGATCACCGGATCGCAGATGGCGCAGCCGAAGGAGGAGTCCGCGGCGAAGGGCAGCAGCGGGCTGCCCTGGAGGTGGTGCAGCACGTCCCAGGCGGTGTGCAGCAGCCAGCCGATGCCGATGAACGTCCAGCTCTCCAGCCCGCGGTAGGCGACGTACGTCATCACGACCGGCAGCAGGAACTCCCAGTAGCCGAGCCCGCCGCCGCTGAGGTAGGCGGCGCCCGCGCCGGCCACCAGGACGGCGTTGGCACGGCGGCCGTGCGGCTCGGGGATCAGGGAGACGAGGGAGACGGCGACCAGGCCGATCAGGATCGGCATGAGGATGGACATGGGGCACTTCCTGCCGGTTTCGAGGGGAACGCAGCCAGGCTAGGCGGGCCGTCCGGACCGTCACAGTGGCTGGTTCGACAAACACCGACGAGTTCCCGCCAACCGCCCGCCGCCTGGCCTAGCGTGGCCGCATGCACACTGTGGCGGTCCTGGCCCTCGATCACGTGGTGGCGGCCGACCTGGCGATCCCGGTCGAGGTGTTCGGCCGGGCCCGGCTGGCCGACGGGAGCCGCCCGTACCGGGTCCAGGTGTGCGCGGCGACGCCGCAGGTGCCCGGTGACGCCTTCACGATCGTCGCGCCCCACGGCCTGGAGGCGCTGCGCACCGCCGACACGATCATCGTGCCCGGCTGCTCGGAGCAGGCCGTCCCGCCGGGGCCCGAGGTGCTCGCGGCGCTGCGCGACGCGGCCGCCGCCGGCACCCGCGTCGCCTCCATCTGCGTGGGGGCCTTCACCCTGGCCGCCGCCGGGCTGCTCGACGGGCTGGGCGCGACCACCCACTGGATGGCCGCCGACCGGCTGGCCGAGCTGTTCCCCGACGTCGACGTGCGGCCCGACGTGCTCTACGTCGACAACGGCCAGATCCTGACCTCGGCCGGCGCCGCCGCCGGGCTCGACCTGTGCCTGCACCTCGTCCGGCGCGACTTCGGCTCGGCGGTCGCCGCCGACTCGGCCCGCCTGTCGGTGACGCCCCTGGAGCGGGAGGGCGGCCAGGCCCAGTTCATGGCGCACACCCGGCCGCCCGTGCCCCAGGGCTCGCTGCTGGAGCCGGTGCTGGCGTGGATCGAGGACAACCTCGACGGCAGGGTGACCCTGGCCGCGATGGCCGCACACTGCGGGATGAGCGAGCGCACGTTCGGCCGCCGGTTCCGCGAGCAGACCGGCACCACGCCGCTGCAGTGGCTGCTGCGCGCCCGGGTGCGGCGGGCGCAGCTCCTCCTGGAGACCACCGACCACGGCGTGGAGCGGATCGCCGCGCAGTCCGGGTTCGGCTCGGCGGTCGCCCTCCGCGAGCGGTTCAAGCGGGTGGTCGGCGTGCCGCCGCAGTCCTACCGCGCCTCTTTCCGGCCTCTCGTCACGGACGAGCCTCTCGTCACGGACGCAGCGCCGTGAGCGCGCTCTCCCAGACGTAGGTGTCGTTGCCGTCGCCCGCGCTCGGTGTGTGCGGCTCGAACTGCCCCGGCCCGATCAGGACGCGCACCCCCTCCGACCGCAGCTCCTCGACGCTGCGCCGGAAGGGCGCGCGGGCGGCCAGCGCGCTGTTGACGAACGGCAGCACGACCACGGGGATGCCGAGCCCCGGAGCCTCGGCCAGCAGCCCGAGCGCGTAGGTGTCGGCGACGCCCATGGCGAACTTGTTGATCGTGTTGTACGTGGCCGGGGCGACGATGATCGCGTCGGCCCTCGGCGGCCTGGGCTCGTGCGGCTTGCGGTAGCGGCTGCGGACCGGGCGCCCGGTCAGTCGCTCCAGCTCCGGCACGTCGACGAAGCCGAGCGCCGACGGCGTGGCGACGACCTGGACGTCCCAGCCCTCCTCCTGGGCCGGGACGACGAGCCTGGCCACGTCGCCGGCCGGCCCGGCCGCGCACACGATGACATAGAGACTGCGTGCCGGTGTCTTCACGGTTGAGATCGTAGGACGCCCGCCGCCCCCTCGACCTCGCGTACGCGGGCGGCGACCTCCGGCGTGAGGTGGCGGGCCAGCACCTCCAGGGCGGCGGTGACCTCTCGGACCGCCTCGGGGGCCGGATCGGGCAGGGCGGCGGCGAGGGCGTCGTCGATCGTGGCGGCCCTGACCTCGGCGACCCGGGCGGACGGCGTCGCAGCGGGACGGATGAGCCGACGACGCCGGTCGGCCGGATCGGGCACGCCCTCGATCGACCCCGTGGACTCCAGCCGGGCGACGGCCGTGGACACCTGGCTCTGCGGCAGGCCGGTCCGCGCCGCGATCTCGCTGACCGTCGTGCCGGGGTGGGCCACCACGTCGCCGAGGACGACGAGCACCGTACGGACCGAGCCCCGGGGGCCGTCGCCCTTCGGCTGGGGCATCGCCTGCTCGCCGATCTTCATGAGGGTGCGGCCGAGCAGGAACAGTTCGACTCCGTTCATGAAGACATGATACATCTATATCGATGCATCGATTTAGATGCTTTTTTTCCCTAGCGGAGGAGACCCCCATGAACGCCCTTCCCGTCCCAGGCGCCACCCTCCACTTCCAGGTCGAGGGCAGCGGCCCGGTCCTGTTGTTGTCGCAGAGCGGCGAGGGCGACGCCGATCGCACCGCCGACCTCGTGCCGCTCCTGGCCGACGCCTTCACCGTCGTCACCTACGACCGGCGCGGCCTGTCGCGCAGCACCCTCGACCCCGCCGCGCCGCCCGTCACCATGGCCGACCACGCCGACGACGTCGCGCGGCTGCTCGCCGAGGTCGCCGACGGGCCCGCCCTGATGGCCGGGTTCAGCATGGGAGGCGCGATCGGCCTGCGGGTCGCGGCCCGCCACCCCGGCGTGCTCGGCACGCTGGTCGCGCACGAGCCCGTCCTGCCGAACCTGCTGCCCGCCGCCGGCCGCGCCCAGCACGTGGCCGAGCTGGCGGCCATCCAGCGGGCGTACGCGGACGGGGGGCTGGCCGCGGCCTTCCCCGCGATCACCCGGCACCTCGGCATCGACCCGGCCCACGACGAGACCGAGGACGGCCTCACCCCGCAGCCGCTCACGGCCCGGCGGCAGGCCAACTTCGGGTTCTTCATCGGGACGGAGTTCACGGCCGTCATGGAGGACGACCTCGCCCCGGCGGAGACGGTGGCCACCGGGACCCGGGTGATCCCGGCGATCGGCCTCGCCACCCGGCCGTCGGTGCACACCTACCGCTGCGCGCTCGCGCTGGCCGAGTTGCTCGGCGTCGAGCCGGTCACGCTGCCGGGCGGCCACAACGGCAACACGGCCTTCCCGCGCGCGACGGCTCGGGCGCTCAAGGAGCTGCTCGCTCCGCGTCACGTCCAGGCGTGAACGTCCGGGCGGCCAGGTGGACACGCGGTCAGCGACCGCAGGTGCGGAGCATGTTGGACAGCGCCACGCGCTCGCTGCGCGTCACGAACAGGCGGTAGTGGTGTTTCACGGTGATCCACGAGGTCGCGTAGCGGCACCAGTAGGCGCGGCGGCGCGGACGCCAGCTCTGCGGCCCCTGCCCGCCCTTGGCGATGTTGGCGGAATGGCTGACGGTGACCAGCTCAGGACGGGTGAGATCGTTGGCGAAGGCCCGCCGCCGCGCCTGGCTCCACCTCTTGGCGCCCGAGCGCCAGGCGTAGGCCAGCGGGACGACGTGGTCGACGTCCACCAGGCGCTCGCTCTTCAACCGCCTGCCGTCGTACGGGCTGTACCAGACGCCCTTCACCGGATGGCAGGCCGCGTTCCTGCGCACCCGCCGCCCGTCCCGGGCCAGGACGGTCTCGCGGACGTCACACCTTCCCTTGTGACGTCCCCACCTGGGCTGGAACCGGCGATGGGTGTAGCCGCGCAGCGATAAGGGCCTGGCGACCCGTAGCTGGGCCAGCATGCGGCGGGCCCGCGCCGCACCGGCCTGCGCGCCTGCCTGGGCGCGCGCGCCGGACTGCGCCGCGGCCGGCTGCGGCGCGGCGACGACCTCGGTGATCGGGATGACCAGAAAGGCGAGGACGGCCATCAGGACGGCCCGTCTCAGGAAGATCATGCTTTACCCCATACCCACCCACGACGGACCTCCTCCAAGTGGATGGCCAGCCCTCCGCAAGTGGGGGTGCGTACCTTCCCGAACCATGAGAAAGCTCCCTCTCCTCCTCGCCGCCCTGACCGCCGCCTCCGCCACCGTGCTGCCCGCGACCGCCTCCCTCGCGTCGGCCTCCTCCGCCGGGAAGACGCTCTCCTTCCGCGGCATGACGCTGCGGATCCCCGCCGACTGGAAGGTGTACCGGTCGGGCGACCACGTCGTGGTGGTGACCGGGTTGTTGTGCAAGAAACCGGAGCCGTTCGCGCCCGACTGCGAGAGCTTCTGGATCTTCGGGCCGAAGGACTACACGAACGTGCCGGTCGGCGGCGGGTCCGTCACGTACACGGGCAAGCAGCAGTTCCATCCGTTCAGCGGGGTGATCCCGTGCCCGTTCAACTCCAACCTGAGCTGGTATCCCGGCGAGAAGGCGTCCTACCGCGGGCTGCGGCCGGTGGGCTCCGGGCACAAGGCGACGTACACCACCTGGCCGAACCGCTGCGTGACGAACGACACCGGCCGCACCACCGCCAGGTGGAACGAGAAGGAGTGGTTCCTGCCGCGGTCCGGGATCCTGGTGGTGGACGCCTGGAACACCTACGGGCTGGCCGGCGTGCTCAAGCGCGCCACCTGGAGCTGATCCGGCACGTCCCGATTCCCGGCACCATGGGCGGTGGTTCGGTGATGCGGGGTGAGGGATGACGAGCCGGTTCTTCATCGGTGAGGGGTACGCGTCGTACCAGGGGCCGTCGGCGGACAACTCGCTCCATCGTCCCGCGGCGGTCATCAGCGCCGGCAGCACGCCGTCCGCGTTGGGCTGCGTGTCCCGCACCCCGTCGGCCAGTTGCACGACACGGAACGCCAGCCGCATCGACGCCGTCCGCTGCCACCCGTAGTCGGCGATCACCAGCTTGCCGCCCGGCCGCAGCACGGCGTGCATCGAGGCGAGGATCGTGCGTTTCATCGCAAGCGGACATTGGTGAAGGACCAGACTCGACACCGCCGTGTCGGCCGAACCCGGCCCCAGCAGGCCGGTCAGCGCGTCCCCCATGCCGAGCCGCCATTCCGGGGCCGTACCGCTCGCGCTGCTCTTGCGCCGCGCCTGGGCCAGCGTCTCCTGATCGGGGTCGACGCCGATGATCCGGGCCCGCGGTTCGAGGCGGTGCAGCAGCATGGCCTGCGAACCGGTGCCGCAGCCGACGTCCACGATCGTGTCGTCGGGCCTGAGGGCGACGTGCATGGCCACCAGGCTGCGCCACAGCCGTTCCCGCGTCAGGGCGACCACCGGGTCGTACAGGCGGGTGAACTTCAGGCGTCCCAGGGCGGGGGTGAAGGTCTGTTCAGACATGAGCGCAGTCTCAGCCGTACGCCGGCCCGCGGTCTCGAACAGAACGCTCGCGCGTCGACGCTGCTACTCGCATTCCCGGGTTCGGGCTTCGACGTTCTGCAGCCCGTATTCGGACCAGAGCCGCGCCCTTTGCGACACGCACTCGTGGTCCCACACCTGGCTGACCCCCGGCATCTTCGCGAGCCGGTGGCGCCAGGGACCGCGGTTCACCTCCGGCCGTATCGACAGCCGATACGACTCGGGCATGTCCGACACCCTGGTAGCCGCGACCAACGTCTCATTGTCCGCGTACATCTCGGCGAAGTGGCGATAGGCCGTCTTCTGGTCCTCGTATTCATACGATTCGAGGCCGGGAATCCGCTCGATGACGGCGACGATCGCTTTCTTCTCCTTGGCGGTGGCGGCTTTCTTGTTCGCCCCTCCCCGCACGTGCCGACACTCGGGCGAGGAGGAATCGCCCGAGCAGAGGAACACGGAGACTTCCACACTCCAGTACGACCGGGTCATGCGACGGGTCTCCAGCTGATCGACCACCAGCCCGACCCCGGGCCGCCGATCCGCCGCATTCACGATGCGAGCCCGATCAGCCACCTCGGAGACCCGGATCCAGAACGACTCCGGCATGTCCTTGGCCCGCACCTCGGCCAGCATCTTCCGCTGACCGGCGAACTCCCGCCGGAACTCCGCATAGGACGCCGCCCGGCTGACGAACCGGACCTCGGTGACGCCGGGCGTGGAGTTCAGGAAAGCCTCCATGTCGCGCCGCTGTCTCGCCGTCGCATGCCGTTTGTCACACCCGCGCGCGGAGGGCGTACAGAGGAACACCGCGATTTCGCCGTTGTCAGCGGCGACGTCCGCGGGGCCGGGCTCCACCTCGGCCGACGCGGCCTGCCCGGCCATTCCCGACAACGCCACGACACTCGCAACCAGCACCCGCCAGAACCAACGTCTCACCGGACTCCTCGCACCACGAAAATATTCACTTGCGCCTGCGCGGGCGTCGCTGACGTACCGGCGCGGTCGAGGAATCGTAGCCGGACCATCGCAACATCAAGATGGACAGGCCGACGACCGTAGTCACCGCACCGGAGAAGAGGCCCAGAAGCACCAGGACGCTTTCGCCTTCCGGATCGCCTATCCCGGACGGGCCGGTCTCGACCCATTCGTCCATGGCCCATGCCTGGGTGGCGACCAGCACTCCGAAAAGGGTCGTGACCGTCCCCAGCAGATAGCCAGGGGTCCGCGCCCACGCCCCTTTCACGGCGAGCACGAGCCCCCCGACCAGCGCGATCGGCACCGTGACGAGCTGCCCTATCTCCAGGGCCATCAGCGTCGAGAGCCGCGCATGCTGAAAATCGCCCGCACGTAGCGGCGGCCACAGGACCAGGCACAGCGCGGCACCGGCAAGAAGGCCTATCGCGAACAACCGGAGCATCGCCACGAGCAGCATGATCCCGGACCAACCCACCAAACCACCAGACGTTTGACCATACTCATCGACCGGCGGACCGCCCGCTCCAAGCCGGGTGGTACGGTATGCGTCATGCGGATGATCCACTCATTTCTCGGCTGGTGGCGCCCCTAACCGGGCGGCACTGCTCATCCGCGCAGACCTGACAAAGCGGCCGCCCAGTCCCGGGCGGCCCGTCGGTGTCCTCATCTCTCGGCCGATCCAGGACGACAGGCGGCTCCCGACCTGAGGGAGCTCCACCGATGCCACGACGTCTCACGGGTTTCACGCCGTCCGGCGACCTGCACCTCGGCAACTACTTCGGCGCCATCGCCCCGATCATCGCCGGTCAGACCACCACGGACACCGTCGTCTTCATCTCCGACCTGCACGCGCTCACCCTGGACCACGACCCCACCCAGGTGCACCGGCGAACCCTGGAATTCGCCACCCTGCTGCTCGCCGCCGGCACCGACCCCGAGTCGTGTCTGTTCCTGGTCCAGTCGCACGTGCCGGAACACACCGAACTGCACTACCTGCTCGAATGCACCACGGGCTACGGCGAGGCCCAGCGGATGATCCAGTTCAAGGAGAAGTCCGGCCGTCAGCAGCAGGTCCGCATGTCGCTGCTGACGTACCCGATCCTCATGGCCGCCGACATCCTGCTGTACGACACCGACGAGGTCCCCGTCGGCGAGGACCAACGCCAGCACGTCGAGCTGGCCAGAACCGTCGCCCAGCGGTTCAACACCCGGTACGCCCCCGTCTTCACCGTGCCCACGGCGGTCAACCCGCCGGTGGCCGCCCGTCTCATGGACCTGACGTCCCCGGCCGACAAGATGAGCAAGTCGGCCGCCACGCCGGGCGGCGCCCTGCGCCTGCTCGACGAGCCGGACGTGCTGCGGCGCAAGGTGATGCGCGCGGTCACCGACGCGGACAACGCGGTCGCGTACGATCCCGACCGCAAACCCGGCGTCTCGAACCTCCTGGCCATCCTGGCCGCCTGCACCGGCCACGCCCCCGAGGACCTGGCGTCCCGGTTCGACCGCTACGGCGAGCTCAAGGAGGCGGTGGCGGACACGGTGGTGACCACCCTCACCCCCATCCGCGACCGCTACCTGCACCTGTCGGCAGACCCCGGCCACGTCCAGAAGGCCCTGCGGGCCGGCGCCGAACAAGCCCGCGACCTGGCCGGCGCCAAGATCCGTCAGGCCAAGGCAGCCATCGGCCTGCTCCCCGCCTGACTGCGACTCAACCCGGCACCACGCCCGCCTCCGACCCCGCACCGGAGGCGGGCACCCATCACTCGCCGATCAGGACATGGGCCCCGTCAAAGCCCTCACGAATCCGCCCGAGCACCCGCAGAAAACGACGACCGTGCGGATACAGGTTGTTCTGGGGCAGCCAGCCGGTGGTGCGGCTGATGCCGGCCTCCTGCAGATCCTGACGGACGCGTCGGCCGAGCAGACCGGCGACCGCCTGCCCATGGCGGCTGCGGGTGATGGTGAACTCGGTGAGCCTGCACGTGTCCGGTGACGGCTGCTGCAACTGGATCTCGACCGTGCCGAGCACTTCTCCGGCCATCGGATCTCCTGGCGGCCGCTTCTCGTAGGACCAGCGGCGCAGGTCCCACACGCGTGGCTCGTCGTGGGGTTGCGCCTGTCGTACGTGTGTCCGGCCGTCGTCCCCCACCACGGCGACGTACCGGACCCGGTTGTCGGAGCAGGGAGTGAGGTGCAGGTGATCACCTGAGCAGAGCGGATCCCAGTGGTAGGCGAACCAGATCAGCGACGAGGCGAGCTCAGGGTAGGCGCCGGCCCATCGGTCGTCGAAGAAGAACCACTGCTCGTACGTCCTATGGCCGCCGTGGACGAACATCTGCGCCACGTGTTCACCCGTCCGGACGACGGTCCCTTCGCGATCGGCCTCAAGGAGCGCCAGCGCTTCGGCATGCGAGCGAGGCAGGGCATGCTCCTCGCCCGACCCCCGCGGGTGCTCGGGCCATCGGCTGCAACGCTCCAGCGCGGCCGCTACGCCGTCCTCGCCGGGCGCGACCAGCACGCGCAGAACGCGGAGCTCTTCGGGCCACTCCTCGGTGGAGGCGTCCAGGTCCCGTAGCGCCGCGCCGAACTGCGACAGTCGTACACCGGGCAACAGGTGAGTGGGATTCCAGCCGATGCTGTCGTGCCTCGCCTTGCAGGTGAGCAGTACCGCGAAGACGCACCCTTCCTCCGCAGGCGATCGGTCGGTCAGCTCGGTGACCCGCAGCGGCGGCGTGAACGTCGTGGCGCCCGCAACGGGATCAGCCACCTCGGGCAGCGGCCCGTCGTGCACGGCGAAGGCCCACCGCCCCGGATCCGCCGCGACCGCGGCGTCATCGACGAGATAGTAGGCAACGTCATAGTTCAGCCCGTTGGCAAGGACGCGAACGCTGTGCTCGTCGACGTTGCACTGATAGACGTCCGGGATCCGCGTTCTGGCAAGGGTGCGGAGCTCCTGCATGGTCGCGGGGGCCGGGCCGCCCTCCGAGAAGAGCCAGTCCAGCCCATGGACATTCGCCCCCAGCTCCCGCATGAGCCGGTCATGGGTGTCCTGAGCCGCGGCATCACGCCAAACGTTCCGGACCCATTCCAGCACCGTCGGCTCGGCCAGGCGCCGGACCGACTTCCCCAACATCCCTTGGTCCCAGGATCGATAGACCACGTACACGGGCGGCCTCTCACATCTGAGCAGCATGATCACGGCCACATTGCCCGAGCTTGTTGGCATTCACAACTCGCGCGAAGCAGGCCATCGGTCAAGGCGGGAAGGCAGGTTCGCCGGCTCCGGGGACCGTGTTCATCGACAGCCCACCGCCGACCTCGGCTGAGCACCTCCCCCTCCGCCGACGGACGCCCCGGGTGCCGGCGTCAGAGCAGCGCCAGGCAGGCCGCGAACGGCAGCGGGATGAGCACCGCCGTGCCGAGCCGGGCCGCAAGCCCCCGCCCGCGCCGGACCGGGAGGACCACGTCGACCACCACCACCAGCGCCAGGATGACGACGCCGGTAACCGCCAGGAGGAACATGACGACGGTCGCGTGATCGAGCGTCGTGTAGTTGCAGTTGACGAGACCCGGCTTGGCGAGGTCTTCCGTGCTCCTGCAGTCCATCGGCAGGTACTCGGTCAGCAGCCACCGCGCCAGAGCGAACGGCAGGGCAGCGGGCACGCCGAGCGCGAGGTTGACCAGGGCGGGGCCCAAGAGCCCGCTCCTTGCTCGTCCCTCACGCCGAGAAGGCGGATCCGTCCTGCGCACAGCCATCGAAACGCCCTCTGCTCTTCGGTAACCCGCCAAGGGCATCATGACCTACGACGCCCGGCCGACCGTTATCGGCTGACCTGTTCCCACGCGACGCCTACAGGCAGCTCGGCAGCGGGACAGCCCGTCAATCTCGCAGGCGAATCGCGGCTTCGATGCGAAGCCCGACACCGATCACAGCGAAAATGAGTGACCCGAGAAGAGCATTTGTGGAGAGCTCTTGCTGGAAAATGAGATCGAAAGCGGTCACCACCACTGCAAGTATGAAAGCGGCGTTCCCCAGGGCCCTCACGGTAAGGGCATCATCTGCTGCGCCTGTTTCAGGGGTGGCGGCGTCCTCCGGCTCATTCACACGGCAAAGCATCGCAGAAGAGTCCGTCTACCTGTCCACCCGCGTACGCTACCGCCATGCTGCCCGATTTCGCCTATCACCCGGCCCCCCTCGACACGGGATCGGTGACGGCATCTGATACCGCCTGCGTGTGTTGCGAGAGACAGAGAGGCTACGTCTATACAGGGCCGGTCTACTGCGTCGAGTCTCTCGCCGGTGAGCCATGCCCCTGGTGCATCGCGGACGGAAGTCTGGCAACCCGCTTCGATGCCACCTTCGTGGATGTGTATGACGTCCCGGACGACGTCCCCACGGAGGTGATCGAGGTCATCAGTCGCCGCACCCCCGGTTTCTCCACCTGGCAGGGAAACCGTTGGCTGTTCCATTGTGGCGACGGAGCTGCTTTCCTCGGCGCAGTCGGGGCATCGGAACTCGTCGCTTACCCGGATGCGCGGGAAATGCTGCGCTTCGAGAATTCCACGGGCGGGTGGTCTGCCGAGCAGGTGGACGAATTCCTTGCCGCGCTCGACAAAGACGGCAACCCGACCGGCTATCTGTTCAGGTGCCGCGACTGCGGGGTCCACATGGCGTACGCGGACTACACCTGACTTCGGTGTGCATGCCGAACGCCCTACTGAGACGGCACCTGGTTGGCATTTATCGAGGCTCGTTCAGCGTCGGTCAGGCCGGCTTCCGCGAGGATGGCCTGGACCGTCGCGTTCTTTCCCCGGCCGTAGTCGTCGATGTCGGCGGCGTTCCCGGCAACGTGCTTCTTCACCATGGCGTACTGGTCGCGAAGTCTCGCGTTGGTTCGCAGGGTGTCTCTGACCGCGAGATGATTGCGGAGGGACAGCGAACCGTCGACGACGACGTAGGTGTGGGTCCCGGCGAGTCGTGCGGGTGCCTTGAAGGCCCATCTCTGGGGGATCCCCAGCTCGCCCAACGGCGAGAACCCCAGGCCGATCAGGACGTCCGTGGCGGCGGCGACATCCTGCTCCGCCACCACGATGTCGCAGTCGATGATCGGCTTGGCGGCCAGCCCGGGGACTGACGTGCTGCCGACATGTTCGATGGAGATCACGGCGACTTCGGCGGCTGCCAGTGCCTCGGCGTACTCCGTGCGCAGCGCTTCGAACCGATCCGGCCATGTGGGGTCGTAGTCGACTACCGTGATCACGGCTGGAGCCTAGTGGGCGGACAGGCATCCGTGAGCGGTGCGCAGGAAAGTCCGGCTGCCGGCCGCGTTCCGTTCGGGCCGAACACGCGGCGATCAATTACACCCCCGATCGCCCCAGCACAGACGCCGTCCGGGACCGGCCCCCGCCGCGCGCCCGGACGGCGGGCGGGCTGAGGGCCGCGGTGCCGTTCTTCCAGTGCCCTTGTCGGGCGGGACGCCGTCCCGTGATCAGGAGGGTTGGTGACCGCGATCAACGGTGGTTGGGCGGTCGTAGATGCCGACCGCCCACTCGCCGGGCTGTTCGCCGACCTCCGCCGAGAGGCGTTCGAGCACGTCAGGGCGGGGAAGTGAGACGCCGGCCGCCCGCTCGTCGCACGTCGCCCCCTTCGGGAACGGCAGGCAGCGGCCGAGTTCTTCGGCGACCCTGACGACGGGGGCGTCCGCGGGGAAGACCCATACCTGGATCGTCTGGCGGCCCTTGAGCCATTTGGTCGGTGCCGACAGCCGGTCGTGGTGGCCGCCCACCCCGGCTCCGCACCGCCCGGCCGTGCCGCCCGCTTCACCGCTCTTGAGCGGAGCCGAGACGACGACCCATGCTCGGGGATCAGCACAAACCACCTTGTAACCGGTGGAGAAGCTCGTCGGTGTGAAGGTCACGGTCTTGCGGACGCCTGTCGTACCGAAACGCTGGGTGTGGATGAGGGGAAGGGTGAACTTCTCGGCTCCCAGCACCACGGGGAACGTCTTGGGCAGCTCCGGGGGCGTCTGGATCCGCGCGGAGCTGGGCGGCGCGGCCACCGTGGCCTGGTCGGTCCGGTCGGGGCCCGTCGACATGACGGCAGCGACGGTGGCGACGGCCAGCACCCCGACGTTCAGCGAACGCCGGACCCGCCGCATCCGGCGGCCTCGGCGGACGATCGCGTCGAGGTGGGGGACCGGTTCCCTGCCGGTCGCGTCATGGGCGTACGTGTCCAGGAGCGTGCGCAGGTTGCTCTCCGTGTGCCTCATCGCTGGAGCTCCTTCAGATTCATGGTGCGGATGTCCGGATCGACGCGCAGACGGGTCAGCGCCCTGCCGAGCTGGCTCTTGACCGCGCCCAGCGAGCAGCCGATGATGTCGGCGATCTGGGTGAGCGTCCGTCCCTCGAAATAGTGCAGGACGATCACCGCCCGCTGGCGGGGCGACAGGGTGGCGATGGCCTTCCACAGCGCCGCCTGGTCCCCCACGGCGGCCGCGTGGTCCTGCGGGTCGGCCGTCTCGGGCAGGGTTTCGACCGGCACCTCGCCACGCCACAGCCGACGCCACCAGGTGGCGTGGGTGTTGACGATGATGCGATAGACGTACGGATCGGGGTTGCCCTCGATCCGCCGCCAGGCCACCCAGGCCTTGGCCAACGCCGTCTGCACCAGGTCCTCGGCGGTGCCCCAGTCCCGGGTGAGGAGGTACGCCATCCGGCACAGCCGTAGATGTCGATGCGCCACGTACTTGGCGAACCCGTCGTCCATCAGTCATCTCCGTCTCGTCGTCTCCGGCGATGACTACAACGTGGGAGGCGCGTACGGATGACAGGCGCCGCGGTGAGCGCTCACGTCGAGGCCGGGCAGGCGTAGATCATCAGCTGCCGCCTGTGGAAGGCTCCTCCAACGGATCGTCGCTGCTCAAGCAGCACCTCATGCGCTGTGATCATGTCGGTCAGCCCTAACTGGAGTGCGCCCATGACCAGTTCGGAGGAACTTGAGCGAGAGAACGCGATAGTTCTGGATGCGGTCCAAGGATTATGGGGCCTTGTTTCTGCCGACGTCATTGCCGTCGCAGTCTGCGTGGAGACGGATCGCGTCGGATTGCACTTCTGGGTTCGACGCCGTACCAGTGAACTCGACGAGGACATCTAGGATGCGATTTTCGAGCTCGACGCTTTTCTCTCTGGAGACGGCCCCCTCGTAGAGTCACGAATCCATGACGGGCCACCTGATTCGACGATGCTGCGTTCGTACGGTCGGATGATCTATTGGGCGAAGTGCTGGGCGCGCTGTAGCTCAACCACGCTCCCCGCGCCTCCCCACCATTCCCCTGAATTGCCCCCATGTCGAACCGCCGACGGCTTACAGGGAGTCAGTCGTCAAGGCCCCCGAAATCTGAGCGT
The DNA here is from genome assembly GCF_040674635.1 of Nonomuraea sp. NPDC049758. Classification (NCBI taxonomy): domain Bacteria; kingdom Bacillati; phylum Actinomycetota; class Actinomycetes; order Streptosporangiales; family Streptosporangiaceae; genus Nonomuraea; species Nonomuraea sp. NPDC049758. The sequence continues at coordinate 491,128 of NZ_JBFAMZ010000006.1, read as the reverse complement.
CGACCTGCGGTGGAAACGCGAACCGCGCACACCTGAGTCCAAGACCATCGAACGTACTCCGGGGCCTGAAGTGGTTAACGGTGACGGACAGCCGCTTCAATGCGCAGAGTCAATCCAACCAGGACCACGAGCGTGAAGACTCCAAGGACCTGCCAGGGGGGCTCACCCTCTGCGAAGAACAGGGCTCCTACGCAAAGAGCCAGGCCCAGCACCAGGACAACGGTGCCACACACGCGGAGGGTATCGATCTTGTCCGACTCGGTAGGTGGGGTTGTATGGAGCATCGTTCACCTCGTCCCTACCGCGGTCATGTCGAGAGCATCCCACGTTGATCCACGATCCGAAAGTGCGGAGTTGCCGTATCACCCCCCAGACTGGTCCATGCCTCAGCTTGGCAGCAGACCGCAATCACACCGTCCCCAGCAATGTGCGACGGCCAACTACGCGTGGCGATCGTCAAGACCGCATCTGTACGACGGCATTGGGCCAGGTTGGAGCGTTCGGTTCATAAGTGCGGGGCCGGCCCGGTGTCCCGCCGTTTGATCGAGGAGCCGATGGCCCGCATGGGCCACACAGCACCCGCGCCGTCCTTATGTGCCACCACTCCACGGACGAACGTCAACGCGAAGTAGCACGCAAGTTCGACGGACTCACTTGTGGATTTCTCCTGTGAAGTGAATACGCTGCCGAGATGGTCACGGACTATGGGACGTCGGAATCGCAGTTCCCGCCGAAGCTGGTGGTTGGTCAGGAGCGTGGCTGGTATCGAGGTGACTGCCATGTGCATTCGGTTCTCTCGAACGGTGGAGAGCTGACGCCGGAGGAGCTTGCGGCCGGTGCTCGTGCTGCGGGGCTGGACTTCATCGCGACCACTGAGCACAACACCGCAGATGCGCATGGTGCGTGGGGTTCGCTCGTCGGCGACGACCTGCTGGTGATCATTGGCCAGGAGGCCACCAGCCAGACCGGGCACTGGCTGGCGCTCGGCATCAATCCGGGGCAGGTGGTCGACTGGCGGTACGGCGTCCGCGACGACGTGATCGGCAAGCATCTGGATCAGGTACATGAGGCTGGTGGCCTATGCGTGGCGGCCCACCCGTACGCGCCGTACCCCTCTGGCGTCTTCATGTACCCGTTCGAGGGATTTGATGTGGTGGAGGTGTGGAACGGGCCATGGATCTCCGATGCCCCTTGGCAGGCGGACAATGCGGCAGCACTGGCCGAATGGGGCCGGGGCCTGGCCGTCGACATCCGCCGTGGACGGTGGCGACCTGCGATGGGCAACAGCGACACCCATCTGGAGGGCCAGATCGGCAGACCGCACACCGTCGTGCTGGCTGAGGAACTGAGTGCTGACGCAGTCCTAGCCGGCATCCGTGCCGGCCGGAGCTGGATCGCCGAATCGGCCACGGTTGAGCTGTCGCTCCAGGTCTCTGCTGGTGATGGCAGTGCCGATATCGGGGGGCGGCTGGATACCTACGGCGAACCGGCTGTGGTCCGGGTGGATGTCTGTGGTGTGCCGTCCGGCACTGTCAGCTTTCACACCGATCGAGGAACGGTGCACCGCGCACCATTGCCAGGCGATGGAACAGGCGTCTTGGAGTGGCATACCAATGCGGAGGAATCGTCATTCGTCCGCGTTGAGGTGCGTCATCCCAACGAACACATGGCGGCGCTCACCAACCCCATCATCCTGAGCTGAAACGTCGAAGGGTCAGATGGTGCAGCTCCTCCAGACAGAGATCGCGACCCTGGGGGACAGATCGGCGACAAGCGCTTCTCCACGGTCGTCAGCGTCGAGTACGACCCGTCAACAGGCGAGCCCATCAAGGCCGAACTGGCCAGCCCGCTCTACCGGCACGAAGAGGAGTAAGCCGTGCGGGTCACCTTCGCCACCCAAGCAGCTCCAGACCGGGCGAACGAGGACTTCGTCGCCGCCACCCCGGACGCCTCCGTACTCCTCGACGGCGCAGGCACCCCGCCTGGCTCCGACTCCGGCTGCTCACACGGCGTGGCCTGGTACTCCCGCACCCTCGGCTCCACCCTCATCGCCTCGATCAGCCAAGGTCCGAATCCTCTGCCTGAACTCGTCCCGGCCGACTCCGTCCTCGTCCTGGACATCACCGGCACCCCAGACCCAACGGTCATCTGCGACGACCGGGAAGCCCAGGTAGGCGCCCTCTACAGAGCCGAGATGGACGCCCTCGGCTCCGGCAGCGACACACACGTTTCCGCCCACCGGCGCCACGTCGAGACCCTACGCTCCTACCGCAACCGCGACGGCGGCTTCTGGGTCGCCGCCACCGATCCCCTCGCCGCCCACCAAGCCCTCACCGGCAACATCCCCGCCGACCGAGTACGCGCAGCCACCCTGCTCAGCGACGGCGCCTCCCGCCTCGTCGACCGCTTCCACCTGGCCACCTGGCGCGAAGCCTTGGACACACTCGACCAGCACGGGCCGGCGAACCTCATCTCCACAGTCCGGGCCGCCGAACACTCCGATCCGCACGGCGAGCGCTGGCCCCGCGGCAAGACCTACGACGACGCCACCGCTGCTCACGTCTCATTCACTTCGACGGAATAGGCATGTGACGTTGTCGTGGCGGCGGCCGAAGGCGGCCACCAGAACACTGGTGGCCATGTGCTCCAAGTACCACCCCTGCCCCTCGATCTCCTCGATGAGCTCACCTATCTCGGGGAGAGTTCTCCCTTCGGGCGCCTTGTCCAGAGGGGCAGTGAACCGGGCAACGAAGACCCGCCGCCCCGCCGCATAGGCATGTCCGGCAGCCATGACGACCTGCTGCTGACCAGGGCTAGCCCCACGAAGCACCATTAATGACGCACCTTTCTGCCATTCATCGAGGGTTGCCTCGATATGACATGCAAAGGGCATAATCCCAGCTCAAGGCGACTGAGCACAGCAAAATTCCGCTCCCTTAGCCGCAGCCCCCCATTCGCCACTCCGAGAAGTCGACCACCGGTGTCGACACCCTGGACAGTTGGGGAGACTCTGGCTTTCGTCCTCCACGTAGCCACCTGGACAGCTCCTCGGAACGAACCGATCTCGCCGCTGTGGGGCGTCCGTACCGTCAGCGTGCCGGTGGGGTGGTGTCCGAGAGTCAGCCGGCCTGATCACCGGATCGGACCAATCGGCGTTCCCAGGCCAGGGCCGCGACGACACCGATGGCATAGGCGACCAGGTCCCATGGGTCGGGGAACGCACCGACCAGGACACCGCCGATCCCCGGCGGGGTCATGCCGACTATCTGGTAGAACTCGACGGCGGCGGCGATCGCGGCCGTGGCCAGGGCGCGGCGTGCGGCGGTGGTGCGCCACAGCAGTCCCAAGAACGCGTAGACCAGCATGGTGGCGACGACGTCGCTCACGTAGCCGCGGATGAACGGTTGTCCCGGGCCCCGGTAGAAGAGGACGAACGCGCCGACGGCGAGGGCGACGCCACCCAGAAGGACCATGGCGCGGCGCATGAGATTGACATCATCTCCGAATCTCAACGATCAGGACGAACCTGATCATAGAGTTCGTCCCTTATGGCGGCATGCTGATTGCGTCAGGTCAGCGACCGCGCGGTGGAGTGCCATGGCGACGACATGTCAGCACGCTGGCAGGTAGTGACGATTCATCCGGAATGCAGCCATCGCTCATCGCCGACCCACCGAGTCGACACGCGCGTGCTCGCTGCTCGACTCATGCAGACGGCTTCTCAGACATCCTCGGTGCGTGACGATGGCATGGCTGCCAGGGCCGTCTGAGCTCCTGACATCCATGACCACGCCGTCCCCTTCCGGGCTGAGAACGGTGGGCGTACCGCAGAAATCGCACAGCCACTGAAAGCGGTGAAGGTCCTGTGATCGAATCGTCAGACGCGCCCACGCCGGCGGACTCCATCGACGGATCTCTTGCACCACAGCGTCCACCTCCGTCCCAACAGCCGGATACTCGCCAAGCCACGCCCGTCCGGCACCGGAGGGACTGTCGATCGCCGCGCCATCGATCGATGCACCGATGCCCTCGTGCCCGAGGATCTCCACCATGACGCCCCACGGGTGCTGCTGTGTCACTCGGACCCGGACCCGTTGACCAGGGACCAGGTCTGCTCCCGCGGCATCGAATCGCTGCACGAGATCATTGTGTCGCAGGGGCGTGTTGCACCGTTCGCCTACCTCGTTGCGCAGGGAGAACTATGGCTTGAGGTCCTCGAGGCAGAGCCGACGGTCTACAGCCGCGAACGCAGAACCTGCGGATCAGCACCGTAACTCCGAGACAGGTCCTCGTGGCATCGCTGGATCCCAAACGAGGGGCGACACGTACCTGCGTCGTGCGACCCGTCGATCTACGTGAGCTACAGATAGGAGCTGAAGTGGTCGGCCACGGTGTCTGCCACGACTTCTGCATCGTCGGAGCCATCGACCTCCAGGACTCGGATGCCCAAGCGGCAAGCGGAGCGGACCGCCTCATCGGCGACGAGGCGGTCGCGGGCAAGCCGGTTCTCCTGTGCCCGCTCAGGGTCGCTCACCTGGAGGCTGAGACTGCCGGCACGGGGCAGTTCGCGGAGCTGGCGCTGACGGAATGCCTCGCTCGGCACCATGACGATCATCCGACAGGGCGAGTCGATGATGGGAGCGACCAGTTCAGGACGCAATCCCCAGCCTTCGGCAACGACAGGCCGCCCCGCTACCAGGCCGCGCAGGTCGTCCAACGCCCACTCGAACCGCGTGGGAAAGCCGGCCAGGGTCTCGTCGGCCATCTCTTGAGGGGTGGTGTTCACCCAGACGGTGTCCGGGTCAGGATCCGCGGTGGGCTCGCCAAGTCGCACTCGGCGGGCGATCCGGCGGTCATTGTGTGCGCGCGCGTCGTGGTAGTCGTAGTGATAGGCGGTCAGCTCGTACCGGATGGCCAGCACCCTGGCAACGGTGGATTTCCCGGCCCATTGTCCACCTCCGATCCATAGGGCGTTGTGGAGGGTGCCGAACGGATCCCAGACCTCGCTACTTGTGGCGTTCACGGATACAGCTTGGCGAAGGCATAGGCCAAGAAACAGTCTTGTTGTGCTTGCCCACCCGGGTGATGATCAGAAGAAACGCGCAAGGCGCTGAAGCGCCTGGGACAGCACCTCGGTTCCCAAGCCATCCGCGCACCTTAAGGCCGCTTCTCCAGGGGGCGGCCTTTGGCATGGCTCACGGGGTTCTGACCTGTCGGTGCCTCTCACTACGATCACCGCATGTTTGGCTTAGACGCGATGTATTCGATTCTCCTCGTCCTGCTGCTGTTGATCATCGGGATCGGAATCAGCAGGTGGATAAGACAGCGCAAGGTAACGCGCATCTACGTCGACCTGGACTTCGTGACGCCTGTCAATGTTCAGGTCCGGGCCCATGACCTCATCGAGGCAGGCAGAATCCGCGACGCCGTAGCGCTGATCCAGGAGGAGTCCCAGGTATCTCGACCAACCGCGGTGAAGGTCGCACGGGTTCTGCGCACTGGTGGCGTCCTGCCAGGCTTCCCGGTGTTCGACGAGGGCGACCTACCCACCCGGGTTCGCAAGTTGATCGAGGCCGGCAACCGAAAGGAGGCCGTCTTTCTTGCGCGAAGCATCGAAGACATGAGCCAGTCAGAAGCCGAGACGTTCGTCGACTCACTCTCACGGGAACCGGAGTGAGTTGTCGCTGTAGCTGTACTTTGCAGCTGCACAAGATCGAAAAGGCCACTTCCCGATCACGGGTAGTGGCCTTTGACCTGGAGTGGATCCTAGGAGATTCGAACTCCTGACCCCCTGCCTGCAAAGACGCATGCCGATCTTGCTCCACCTGCGGAGAGGCAGCTCAACGCACTGATCGCGTTCCCCGTGGCTCCCCGCCGTTCCCCCTGGACTACCGCCCCATCGGGCACGCGACGGGCACGGTGTCGAACCGCCGACGGTTTTACAGCGGACTGATGTTACTGACCGCTTCAGACCTCTGACCTCGGTGTACGGCTCTCGCATCCCCCGCACAAGGCAAGATCATCGCGCGTATATCCCACGAGGTAGAGACAACCACGAACGCGCCAGGAACGTGCGGATGTCTCGCGCAGTTCATAGTCAGGAGCTGACGATGGCCAACAAAGACGCATGATCAGCAGGCAACCCTACGAGAGCGAGGGAAATACCTAGTTCCTGCGCCACTCCTGAAGGCACCGACTCCCAGAGGCTACTGTTATCGAGAAGAGCTCGGAGGAAAGTCCGCTGCTCATTGTTGAGCGAGTCGCCTGGCGAGAACGCCTCCGGAAAGGCCCTCTCCAGGAGAAGCTGCAGATCCTTGGCCGTTGTGGGTTGGAGCGACGTGGCTGCCACTACGACGGCGGTGGGCAAGAGATCGGCGAAGTTCGTCACCCGGAGGACAGCCTGGTGGAGTAGATGGTTCGGCCAACCCGCGGTTGCGGGCAGCGTAAGCGAATCCGAGTACCACGCTGCGGCCCGCTCGGGGTCGGTCACCGCATGCCACACAGCCGACGGGCTGTCAGGATCGTGTGCGAGGCTGGAGCTGAACGCCGCGACGAGCCGAACGCCGGGATGCCGATCGAACAGGAATGATCTGCTCACACTGTCGAAATGGTCGAGTGTCTGAAGCGCCTCGGCGCGCTCGTGAAAAGTAGCGGCGTCGCGAGCACGATCTTCGACAAGATTGACGATCTCGGCGCGCCGGCTCGAAACCGTGGGCACCAGACCTAGCGCCGCCGCTGCGGAGGTCGCCGCAACACGCGTACGTGGATCGCCATCGGACAAGCAACGTAGGACTGGGTCCACCAGGGCGGGAGCGATATTCCTGCACTCCATGACGGCGTCGTATGCCCAGGCGGGCGTTTCGATGTCCCATGGTTCATCCGGATCTTGCTGCCGATCACTGTGGTAGATCGACCAGAGCTCACTATCACTTCGGTCCGGTTCGCTGCCCTCGGCCACAGCTGTGAGAAAGTCGAGCAGGTGGACGCGAACAGGCTGCTGTGGCTCCCGCCAACCGTATGAGATGGGACGATCGAACCCCGACTCCTGCAGCAACCCGGCGACTACGCTCGCGACCGGGGCCGTAGCAGGATAGACAGAGCCCTGGTGGGTGACCGCTGTGTGAAGGTGGACGATCGTGTCCTCCCACGCTGCGTCATCATCCCGCACAAGCCGCCAAAGATGGTCGAGAGTATCGGTGGCCTGGCCGTAGGCGTGAACTAAGCGAGACCAGTCGTAAGTTTCCAGAGCGTCCAACCCAAACCGCATGGGGCATTCTCCCGCACAGATCATCTACAGAAGGCATGCCAACTGAGCATCGCTCGTCTTCACTGGGCTGCGACATTGGTTTGAATCTGCTGTCTGGATGCACACCACACCAAGTCGTACGCGCCCAGCCGCTGACAGGCGTATGGCCACTCAGCCGGAGTTACGGCGAACAGCCACGTTTCCGGTGAGCCAGGGTGAGGAACGAACCCTGGATCGTCGATCGCCCCCAAGCACGTACGGCGGCCAGCCACGCAGGGGCGATCGTAGAGCTGCATCTGTAAGGCGGCGCGGCAACCCCGGTCGGCGCGTTCGGTCGGTACGGCGGCGCCGGCGTGCGGTGCCCGGCCCGGTGTTCCCGCCGCCGGCCGGGACCGACCCCCAGGCCGCACGCCCGGACGGCGGGCGGGCGGAGGGCCGGAGGCACGGCGGCGCGCCGCGCCGCCGCTTGATACCTAAAAGAACAACTCGGCAGTGCACGGTCTATGACGAGACATGCGACCTTGGCGCTATTCAAAGCGATGTGAGTTACGGGACTGCCCACTTTCAAGCGGACCGACTGCCCTGGCTAGATGTTCTGTCCTGTGAGGGTGGGGACGCGACTGGCGGCTGGTAGTCCGTTCAGCGCCGTGTGGCCGCGGTGGTGATTTTAGGTGTGCAACCAGGTCGGCAAGGCCCGATGAAGAAGGCCACGGCAGCCGATCGCCCCAGCCCGGAAAGCGAGCACCGAAGTGAGCGGTCACCACGGCTCTAGCTCACTTCGACGCAGTTCCTGATCGAAACCATGCGTGCCATCGAGTACCAACTCTGCCATCCGTCCGTCACGCTCATATCACTCTCTGATCATGCTTGGAGTCATTCTCTACAGAGGAGTAGCTGAGTCCATGCTTGCACAAGGCTCTCCACCGCCAACTCCTCTCCGCTTTATGCCAGAGTGACCCGCCCCGTGATCCACCCGTTACTGAACTCGCTTACTGTGTCGATCGTTATCGAACGGAGAGGCGTGAAGATCATGACGACGACGGCCTGATCTTCGTGGGCCCCGACAACGGCCCCCTCCGCAACACGAACTTCAACCGCCGCGTCTGGGCCAAGGCCCTCAAGGACGCCGACCTACCGCAGATCCACTTCCACGACCTCCGGCACACCGGCAACACCCTCGCCGCCAGCGCCGGCGCCTCGATCCGAGAGCTGATGGCACGCATGGGCCACTCCAGCACCCGCGCCGCGATGATCTACCAGCACTCCACAGATGAACGGCAACGCGAAGTAGCCAGAAAGCTCGACGAGCTGGCAAGGGGAGCCCTCGACACATCGGGCACGCAACGGGCACGGCCCCAGAACAAGGCCCACTAACGATCAAAAGCCCAGGCCATTGACCTGGGCTTTTGTATGAGTGGAGCCTAGGAGATTCGAACTCCTGACATCCTGCTTGCAAAGCAGGCGCTCTGCCAACTGAGCTAAGGCCCCTTCGACGAAGATAGCTTACCGGGCCGGGGAAGCCACCCGCGTCGTCCCGAGGTCGTCGCTCAGCACCAGGCCTGGGAAGTCCGCGATGGAGTCCAGGATGTGCGTGGCGCCACCCTTGAGCAACCGTTCCCTGCTGTGCACGCCGGTCATCACCCCCGCCACCACGGAGGCTCCGGCCCGGCGCCCGCAGAGCATGTCGCTCTCCGAGTCGCCGACGACCGCCACGTGCCGTACGTCCGCCACGCCGAGTCGCAGCACGGCGTGCAGGACCATGTCCGGCCAGGGACGGCCGCGGCCGCCCGCGTCCTCCGGGGAGATGGCGAGGTCGACCTTGTCGTGCCAGCCGAGGACGCCGAGCACGCGGCTGAGCGTCGTACGGCTGAATCCGGTGATCAGGGCGAGCTTGATCCCGGTGCCGCGGAGTTTGTCGAGCGCCTCCAGGACCCCGGGCACGGGCTCCAGTCCGGCACGTTCCAGCGCACCCTCGTAGGAGCGCTCGAACGTCAGGTTCGCCGCCTGGGCCTGGGCCTCGTTGCCGGGGAAGATGCCCCGGAAAACATCGATCTTGGGACAGCCCCGGGACCGGTGCACGTGAACCATGGCACGCGCGTACGCTCCGGTCCCGGGCACTATGCCCTGGGTGGCGATCGCCTCGGCGAAGGCGCGCTCGACCATGGCGATGTCACCGACTGTGGTGCCTGCCAGGTCCAGGCACGCCAGCTCGATGGGGACGACGTCACTCATCGCCTCGCCGGTCGGTTAGTTCTCGCTGCCGGTCGCCTCGGTCCAGAGATCAAGCTCGGCGCGGTCAGCCTGCACCTTACGCCAGATCAGCAATCCCCCAAGGGCGACCAGCGCCAGAACGAGCAGCTTCTTCACGGTGTGACCCCACTTCTTCGACGGTCTCACCTGCCGGGGTGAGACCCAACGGTTGACATGCAGCCTAGCAAGGGATGGCTGCGCTCCTTGTGTTGCGCACGAACCTGATGTGCGGCTTGTGCGTAGAACGAGCCTTCAGCCCGGCCTGGATCACCCCTTCGACCCCGGCCTGTCTCCATCCCGTCCTGGGCAATCTGCCAATCACTTCGGACAACATCCCGATCATGCCAAATATCCGGACGTCCCGCGCGCGCGGCATACCCCTGCCCGTATCTTACGTTCCCACCGCCGCCCAGTTCATGGTGATCGTGGAAGCGTCCGTCGCGGCCGAGACGCAGCGCGGTCTCGGCTTCCCGGCCGGTGGCGGGGGCCCGCTGTACGAGGTCGTCCCAGCTGTTCGGGAGTAGGGCGTTCGTCCCCGGATGGGTGGCGCCGATCGGCGGGCCAGTGATCGGCGCCGCGGCCGGGACGGCCTGGGCGGGATCGCCGGGCGTGCGGTACAGGGTGTCGGCGGCGCGCTCGTCGCCCCCGCCGCGACGCCGCTGCTCGTGGTGCTCTTCGGAAACGACTCCCGCGGTTTCCGGGCCGCCTGTCCGGGCACCGCGGTGGTGGCCGGTCGTCGCGCGACGCTCGCCGCCCCGTTGAGGCGCCAGCGGTCCGTACGCGAAACCGTGAGCTGAATCTCATACCCTCCGGAATACCTTCCGGAATACCCTAGGGGGGTACCGTGTTAGAGTATTCGGCAGGAACCGGAACCGCGTTGAAGGAGACCGTAATGAGCACCGCCACCTACACCGTCAAGGGCATGACCTGCGGCCACTGCGTGAGCTCGGTGAAGGAGGAGGTCGGCGGCGTGGCCGGCGTCACCGGCGTCGAGGTCGACCTGGCCAGCGGCCGGCTCACCGTGACCAGCGAGAGCCAGGTCGAGGAGTCCCAGATCGCCTCCGCGGTGGAGGAAGCCGGATACGAGCTGGTCGGACAGTCATGAACACTGCCGCCAAGCTCGGCTCCTACGCCCTGGGGCTCGCCGTCGTCTTCGGCGGGGCCCTGGGCGTGGGCCGGGCGGTCGGCCCGGTGGCCCAGGACCCGCCGACACAGAGCCACACCGCCATGGCGAAGAGCCAGGAGGGCCACGAGGGCCAAGACGCCCTGAAGGGCCAGGAGGCCAGCGAAGGGCAAAAGAGCGAGAAGAGCCAGGAGCACGGGACGCCGGAGCAGGCGTACAGTGACACCCCCGGGGGGCTGCAAGTGTCGCAGAACGGATACACCCTCAACCCGCTGACCCCGATCGAGACCGGCAAGGCCACCGACTTCCGCTTCGCGGTCACCGGCCCGGACGGCCGCCCGGTGACCGACTACCAGGTGGAGCACGACAAGAAGCTGCACTTCATCGTGGTCTCCCGCGACCTGACGACCTTCCTCCACCTGCATCCGGAGATGACCCCCGACGGCATCTGGTCGGTCGGGCTGACGCTGCCGGCGGCGGGGCCGTACCGGGCCTTCGCCGACTTCGCCCCGACCGGCGGTGAGAAGCTGACGCTCGGCGCCGACCTGCAGGCCGCCGGCGACTACCGGCCGAAGCCGCTGCCCGAGGCGAGCCGCTCCTCGAAGGTCGGCGACTACACTGTGAGCCTCGACGGAGACCTGGTCCCCGGGCGGGCGAGCAAGCTCACCCTCTCGGTGAGCAAAGACGGCGAGCCGGTCACCGACCTGCAGCCCTACCTGGGCGCGTACGGCCACCTGGTCGCCCTCCGCGCCGGCGACCTGGCCTACCTGCACGTGCACCCCGAGCAGAGCGAGAAGGCCGGTCCGCAGATCACCTTCTACGCCGAGGTGCCGAGCATCGGCGACTACCGGCTGTTCCTCGACTTCAAGCACGGGGACGAGGTCCGTACCGCGGACTTCACCGTGCGCGCCACACAGGGCGACGCGACCGCCGCGGAACCGTCGGCCCCCCACGGCCACTGAACACCGAGATATCGAGAAAGGAGAGGTGATGTCTTCCCGCACCGAGGAAAAGGCCGTCGAGCTCGCGATCGGCGGAATGACGTGCGCGTCCTGCGCCAACCGCATCGAGCGCAAGCTGAACAAGCTTGAGGGCGTGACCGCGACGGTCAACTACGCGACGGAGAAGGCGAAGGTCACCTTTCCCGACGGGCTCGACCCCCAGGCGCTGATCAGCGAGGTGGAGAAGGCCGGGTACACCGCCGCGCTCCCGGTCGCCAAGGAGCAGGAGGAGCGGGCCGAGCCCGCCGACGAGCTGCGTCCGCTGCGCGACCGGCTGATCGCCGCCGTCACGCTGAGCGTGCCGGTGATCGCGATGGCGATGGTCCCGGCGCTGCAGTTCACGAACTGGCAGTGGTTGTCGCTGGTGCTGGCCGCGCCGGTCGTGGTCTACGCGGGCTGGCCGTTCCACAAAGCCGCCTGGACGAACCTGCGCCACGGCGCCGCCACCATGGACACGCTGATCTCCATCGGCACGCTGGCCGCCCTCGGCTGGTCGCTGTGGGCGCTGTTCTTCGGCACGGCCGGCACGCCGGGCATGACGCACCCGTTCGAGCTGACCATCGAGCGCACCGACGGCTCGGGCAACATCTACCTGGAGGCCGCGGCGGGGGTGACCGCGTTCATCCTGGCCGGACGTTACTTCGAGTCGCGTTCCAAGCGGCGGGCGGGGGCCGCGCTGCGGGCTCTGATGGAGCTGGGCGCCAAGGACGTCGAACTGGCCGACGGGCGGCGGGTGCCGGTCGAGCAGCTCAAGGCGGGCGACACGTTCGTCGTGCGGCCGGGCGAGAAGATCGCGACCGACGGCGTGATCGAGGAGGGCACCTCCGCGGTCGACGCCTCGATGCTGACCGGTGAGTCGGTGCCCGTCGAGGTGCGTCCCGGCGACGCCGTCACCGGCGCGACGGTGAACGCGGGCGGCCGGCTGGTGGTGCGGGCCACCCGGGTCGGCGCGGACACGCAGCTCGCCCAGATGGCCAAGCTGGTGGAGGAGGCCCAGACGGGCAAGGCCGAGGTGCAGCGGCTGGCCGACCGCGTGTCGGGCATCTTCGTGCCGATCGTGATCGCGCTGGCCCTGGGCACGCTGGGCTTCTGGCTCGGCACCGGCAACGGCGCGGGGGCCGCGTTCACCGCGGCGGTGGCCGTGCTGATCATCGCCTGCCCGTGCGCGCTCGGCCTGGCCACGCCCACGGCGTTGCTGGTCGGCACCGGCCGGGGCGCGCAGCTCGGCATCCTGATCAAGGGGCCGGAGGTGCTGGAGTCCACCCGCCGCATCGACACCATCGTCCTGGACAAGACCGGCACGGTCACCGAGGGCAGGATGACGCTGGTCGACGTGCACGTGGCCGAGGGCGAGAGCCGCGAGGAGGTGCTGCGGCTGGCCGGCGCCATCGAGCACGCCTCCGAGCACCCGATCGCCCAGGCCATCGCCAGGGAGGCGAAGTCCGACGCGACCGTGGAGGACTTCGCCAACGTCGAGGGGCTCGGCGTGCAGGGCATCGTGGACGGGCACGCGGTCCTGGTCGGCCGGCCGAGGCTGCTGGCCGAGTGGTCGCAGCACCTGCCCGCCGACCTGGCGGCCACCCTTGAGGAGGAGCAGGCCAAGGGCCGCACGGTGGTCGCGGCCGGCTGGGACGGCAAGGCCAGGGCGCTGCTGGTGGTGTCCGACGTGGTCAAGGAGACCAGCGCGGAGGCCATCGCCAGGCTGCGCGCGCTGGGCCTCACCCCGGTGCTGCTGACCGGCGACAACGAGGCCGTCGCCCGGCAGGTCGCGGACGAGGTCGGCATCGACGAGGTGATCGCCGAGGTGCTGCCCGCCGACAAGGTGGACGTGGTCAAGCGGCTGCAGTCGGAGGGCAAGGTCGTGGCGATGGCCGGCGACGGCGTCAACGACGCGGCCGCGCTCGCCCAGGCCGACCTGGGCCTGGCCATGGGCACCGGCACGGACGCCGCCATCGAGGCGTCGGACCTCACCCTGGTCAGGGGCGACCTGCTGGTGGCCGCCGACGCGATCAGGCTCTCCCGCCGGACGCTCGGCACGATCAAGGGCAACCTGTTCTGGGCCTTCGCCTACAACGTGGCCGCCCTGCCGCTGGCCGCGCTCGGCCTGCTCAACCCGATGATCGCGGGGGCCGCGATGGCCTTCTCCAGCGTGTTCGTGGTCAGCAACAGCCTCCGGCTGCGCCGGTTCAGGTGACCGCCGGGTCGAGTGATCGCTGAGCCCATCTGACGGCCGGTGCCATCGCGGCGCCGGCCGTCATGAACGCCAGGCCCAGCAGCAACCAGCCCACGGTCCCGCCGTCGAGCACGAGCGTGGTGAGCACGGCCGGCCCGAGCATCCTCGCCACGGCCGTGCCGGTGCCGAAGAAGCCCTGGTACTGGCCCTGCCTGTCGTCGGGGGCCAGACCGAAGCCGATCTCCCAGGCCCCCGCGGCCAGCAGCATCTCCCCCGCGACCTGCAGACAGCCCGCCGCGATGAGGAAGACCCAGCCGTACGGGCTGAGGGCGAACACCGCGCACGCGGCGAACAGCACGACGCCCGCCCGGCGGACGGCCGTGGACGCGTCCCGCAGGTCGCGCACCCGGCGGGCCACGCGTACCTGGAAGAGCAGCACGCTGCCGGTGTTGAGCACGAGCAGCACCGAGACCATCCAGGCGGGCCCGGACGTGCGCTGCGCGATCCACAGCGGCACCACGAGGCTGAGCAGCGGCATGTAGAACAGCATCACCGCGTTGATCGCCGTGACCAGCGCGTACGGCCGGTCCCTGAGCACGGCCAGCCGCGGCCCCGGCGCCGCGGGCGCGGGCCGTACGGCGGGCAGCCTGAGCAGGACCAGCGCGGCCACCAGGAAGCTCAGGGCGTCGAGCGTGAACACCGCCATGTATCCGGCCCGGGTGCCGACGGCCAGCGCGACGCCGCCCAGCGCGGCCCCGACGGCCATGCCGCCGTTGAGCGTGGACTGCAGCACCGCCCGCACGACCGTGCGCCGGGCCGGCTCGACCAGCCCGGCCAGCAGGGCCTGCCGGGCCGCCGACAGGCCGGTCTGCGCGGTCCCGTAAAGACAGGCGACCAGCAGGAACAGCGCGAACGAGCGGACGAACACGAACGAGCCGGCCGCCACCGCGGTCGTGAGCGCGAGCAGCACCGCCACGCCGCGCGGCCCCCGCCGGTCGGCCAGGTGCCCGAGCGGCACCCCCGCCACCGAGCCGACCGCCCAGCCCAGCGTGAGGCCGAGGCCGATCTCGGTGGCCGACAGCCCCACGACGTCGGCGAAGTAGAGCGCCGAGGTGACCAGGTACGCGCCGTCGCCGATGGAGTTGGCGAGCTGCGCGGCGGCGAGCACGCGCTGGGTTTTCATGACTTGTATGACTCCGGGGTCATCCGGGTGGCGACGCCCATCCTGTTCCAGGCGTTGATGGCGGCCACGGCCACGGTCAGCGCGGCCATCTGCTGCTCGTCGAAGTGCGCGGCGGCCTGCGCCCAGACCTCGTCGGTGACGTCGTCGGTGGACAGGCGGGTGGCGGCCTCGGTGAAGGCCAGGGCGGCGCGTTCCTGCGGGGTGAAGAAGGGGGCCTCGCGCCAGACGGCCACGGCGTGCAGCCTGGCGTCGCTCTCCCCCGCCTGCTTGGCATCGGAGCTGTGCATGTCCACGCAGTAGACGCAGCCGTTGATCTGGCTGGCGCGCAGCCGTACGAGTTCGAGGAGGGGCTTGGGGAGGGTGCTCTGGGCCACGAACCGGTCCAGGCCGGCCATCGCCTTGTACGCTTCGCCGGCGAACTTCCCGAGTTCCATGCGTTCGGTCATATGCTCATCTTGGCCGTACTCTTGTCCCGACATAAGCTCCAATTTCCGCCAAGTTGATTGGGCCAAGTTGGACGTTCACATCAGCCTCCAAGGGCGCGGTGACCTGGCCGCACAGGTCTACCGGCAGCTGCTCGACGCCATACTCGACGGGCGCCTGCGCTCGGGCGAGCGGCTGCCGCCCACCAGGGAGCTGGCCGGTCGGCTGGAGATCTCCAGGAACACGGTGGCGGTGGCCTACGACCGGCTGGTGGCCGACGGCTTCCTGGTCGGCCGGGCGGGGGCGGGCACGTTCGTGTCGGCCGAGCCGGTGCGCGGCCGGGCCGCGCCCAAGGGGGTGGTCAGGCCGCGGGCGTTCTGGCGGGAGCTCGGGGAGACCGTCGAGGTGCCGCCCGCCCGGTACGACTTCCGCGTCGGCGTGCCGGACGCGCGGCTGTTCCCGATGGAGACCTGGCGCAGGCTGGTGGCCAGGGAGCTGCGGGTGGGGCTGGCGACGTACGAGCCTTCGTCCGGCTATAAGCCGCTACGTGAGGCTATTTCGCGTCATATCGGGATCAGTCGGTCGGTGCATGCGGGGCCCGACGACGTCCTGATCACCAACGGCGCGCAGCAGGCCCTCGACCTCATCGGACGCGTCCTCATCGAGCCCGGCACGACCGTCGCCGTCGAGGAGCCCGGCTACCCGCCCGCCCGCCGCCTGTTCAGCTCGCTCGGCGCCCGCGTGATCGGCGTGCCCGTGGACGCCGAGGGCCTGGACGTGGCGGCCATCCCCCGCTCGGCGAGCCTGGTCTACGTCACGCCCTCGCACCAGTTCCCGCTGGGCACGCCCATGTCGCTGGCCCGCCGCGCCGCCCTGCTCGCCTGGGCAGAACGCCGCGCCGCCGTGGTGATCGAGGACGACTACGACAGCGAGTTCCGCTTCGGCGAACGCCCGCTCGAACCCCTGCAGAGCCTCGACCGGTCGGGCCGGGTGATCTACGTGGGCTCGTTCTCGAAGACCCTGCTGCCCATGCTCAGGCTCGGCTTCCTCGTCGCCCCCGCCTCGCTCGGCCCGGCCCTGTGCGCCGCGCGGCAGCTGTCCGACTGGCACGGCGACATGCCCACGCAGGCCGCCCTGGCCCGGTTCATCGACGAGGGCCTGCTGGCCAGGCACATCAGGAAGGCGACCCGCGAGTACGCCGCCCGGCACGAGCTGGTCACCGCGGCGCTGGCCGGGGACGAGCGGCTGCGCCTGATCCCGTCCGCCGCGGGCCTGCACGTGTGCGCCCGCCTGGCTCCGGGCGTGTCCCTGGGGTCCGTGCCGGACCTGGCCGTCGAGCAGCTCGACGCGTACTGCGGCGAGACCCCGGCGCAGCCGGGCCTGGTGCTCGGTTACGGCGCGATCGGGCCGCGCGACATCGGCCCGGGCCTGCGCCTGCTCACCGACAACCTGAGGACGACCACGCCCGGTCAGTAGTTGCGCCGGCTCCAGAACCGCCACGCCCGGTCAGTAGTTGCGCCGGCTCCAGAACCGCCACGCCCGGTCAGTAGTTGCGCCGGCTCCAGAACCGCCGCGCCCGGTCCCCCGTCAGCTCCGGATCGTCCGGCGGCGAGGGCTGCTGCACGATGACGACGGTCGTCTTGGCGTGCCGGGCGCAGTACATGCTGGTGGAGGGCAGCAGGATCCGGCTCAGCAGCCGCCGCCGGCCCCGGCCGAGCACCAGCAGGTCGCCCTCGCGGGCCAGATCGACGAGGTGGTAGCCGGGGTCGCCGACCTTGCTGAGCGTCGCCACGCGCAGGTCGTCGGGCACGCCCCCGGCGACGTCCTCGAACACGCCCGCGATCACCTCCGCGCAGCGGGACTCCTCGCCCTGCCGGATCGCGTGCTGCACGGGCAGCGCCTCGGGAAAGGGATGGACGGGCGCACGACTGACGTGAACGGCCACCAGAGCCATCCGGTGCAGCCTGGCCGCGCCGATGGCCCAGGCGAGTGCCCAACGCGAGGCCGGGGACTCGTCCACCCCCACGATCAGCCTCACACCGCCAGGCAGATCCTGTTCCACGGTGCCTCCTGGAAATGAAGTACGACCATAGTGCGCCAACCGGCCAGTTACCGGGAGGTGGCACTTTGCGAACTCTGGAGTCCCCCGCGAGCCCGGGCGTAGCATGCGGGGGTGGAACGAGGGTGGGTGCAACCCCGTCCCGCCCTCGACCGGCGGCTCGACGGGGCGCTTACGCACAGGCTCACCACGCTCGTGGCCTCTACAGGCTACGGGAAGTCGATCGCGCTCGCCGGTTGGAGCCACGCCGTGGGCGGCGTCCTGCACCTGCTCGGGCCCGCCGACCGCGACCTGCCGACGCTGGCGGGCTCGGTGGCGTCGGCGCTGGCCGAGGCCGTCCCGGGGTTGCCCGCCGACCTGCTGGCCGCGGCCGGGGCGCCGCTCGGGCCCGGCGCCGACGAGCTGTCCAGGGCCGCCGCGCTGGCGGGCGCGCTGGCCGAGGCGCTGGCCCGGCAGCTGACCAGGGGTCTGGCGCTGGTCTTCGACGGCGTCGACGCGATCATCGGCGCGTCCGGCTCGGTGCGTTACGTCGAGACGCTGGTCCGCGCCGCGCCCCGGCACCTGCACCTGGTCACCGCCTCGCGGGCGCCGCTGCCGTTCCCGACGGCCCGGCTGCGCCAGGACCACGAGGTGCTCGACCTCGACGCCACCGACCTCGCGCTCACCGCGTCCGAGACCGGCGCCTGGGCCAGGGAGCGGCTGGGCGAGCAGGGGGCGGGCATCGCCGCCAGGCTGCACGAGGCGTGCGCGGGCTGGCCGGCCGCCGTCCAGGCCGCCCTCGACGCGCTGGCCCGCGAGGAGCCGGCGAGCTGGCCGCGTACCGCGGCGAGCCTGGCCGCCAACTCGGCCACGCTCGAACACCTGACGCTCGCCGCGTTCAAGGACCTGCCTGCGGGCATGCGGGAGCTGCTGCGCGCGGCGACCGTCCTGCCGGTGCTGACGTCCGGCCTGGCCGCCACGCTCGGCGCGCCGCCCGACACGCTCGCGGCCCTGACCAGCCGCGGCCTGTTCATCGAGGCCGACCAGGACGGCCACCGGCTGACCTCGACCAGCAGGCACGTCCTGGCCAGGCACGCCCCGCTCGACCGGCACGAGGCCCACGACGTGGCCGCCGTCGCCGCCCGCTGGTACGTCGAGCACGACCAGCCCGAGCTGGCCCTGCGCGCCGCCGTCGCGACCGCCCACCCCGACCTCGCCGCGTCGCTGCTCAACTCCCACGGCCCCCGCCTGGCCGAGCGCGGCGACGTGATCGCGGCGCTCGACCTGCTGCCCGAGCAGGCCAGAGGGTCGCCGCCGATGCTCAGGCTGGCCGGCATCGCCGAGCAGAACCGCGGCCACTGGACCCGCGCCCGCGACCTGCTGGCCCGCGTCGCCGACGGCCCCGCCTTCGACGCGTTCGTGGCCAGGCGGCTCGGCTTCATCGACCACCTGCGCGGCGACCTCGACGCCGCCATGACGATGTACGCCAAGGGCCACGCCTACGGCTCGCCGCCCGCCGACGCCGCCATGTGCGCCGCCTCCATGGCCTCGGTGCTGTGGCTGAAGGGCGACCGGGCGGGCTGCGCCGAGCTGGCCGACCGGGCGCTGGAGCAGGCCGGCGGCCTCGGCGACCCCGGCGCGCTGGCGATGGCCAACACGGTGCTGGCCATGCTCGCCGCCCTCGACGGCGACCGCCGCGCCAACGACGCCTACTACCTGCGCGCCCTGGAGTACGCCGAACGCGCCAGCGACGTCGTCCAGCTCATCAGGATCCGGGCCAACCGGGCCTCCCGCCACCTGGACGAGGGCGCCTACGCCGAGGCGCTGGCCGAGACGGAGGCCGCGAGCAGGCTGTGCGACCTGGTGTCGTTCGCGCCGTACGCCGCGCTCAACGTGGCCAACCGGGCCAAGGCGCTGGTCGGGCTCGGCCGGCTGGAGGAGTCGGCGATCGACGCCGCCGACGCGGTGGCCAGGTGGGAGGCGATGGGGTCGCGGCTGGTCAGCGTCGGGCTGGTCCGGCTGGGCGAGATCCACGCGCTGCGCGGCGACCGCGGGCAGGCGGCCGCCGTCTACCGCCGGGTGATCGCCGAGACCGGGCCGCTGGGCGAGGTGCAGACCCGCTCCAACGCGCTCAACGCGCTGGCCGAGCTGCTGGCCGAGGACGATCCCGAGGAGGCGGCCCAGGTGGCCCAGCAGGCGCTGGCGTACGCCGGCGGCATCGCCGGGGTCTCAGCGCGGGTGGCCGCGGCGCACGTGGCCCTGGCCGCCGGCCGCCGTGACGAGGCCGCCCGGCTGGTCGGCGAGACGGAGCCGATCGCCGTGGAACGCAGGGACCACGTGGCCCAGGCCGTGCTGCACGAGCTGCGCGCCCGGCTCGACGGCGATCCCGCGCAGGCCGACGAGGCGGTGCGCGGGTGGGCGGCGCTCGGC
Source organism: Nonomuraea sp. NPDC049758 (assembly GCF_040674635.1). Classification (NCBI taxonomy): domain Bacteria; kingdom Bacillati; phylum Actinomycetota; class Actinomycetes; order Streptosporangiales; family Streptosporangiaceae; genus Nonomuraea; species Nonomuraea sp. NPDC049758. The sequence continues at coordinate 471,261 of NZ_JBFAMZ010000006.1, read as the reverse complement.
GACCCGATCGGGCGGGCCAGGGCCGAGCTGGTGCGGGCGGCCCTGTCCGACCCGGTGAGCGGGGGTGAGGTGGCCGTACGGGTGCGCGAGCGGATGCACGCGATCGGCTGCCGGGCGCTCGACGACCGGATCGACGAGCTGATCGCCCGCGCGGCGCCCGTGCCGGGGGCGGCGGTGGTGATCGAGACCATGGGAACGTTCCGGGTGCTGCGCGGCGCGGTGCCGGTCCCGCGTACGGCCTGGCAGTCGCGCAAGGCCCGTGACCTGCTGAAGATCCTGGTCAGCCGCCGGGGCGGCGCGATCAGCAGGGAACGGCTGGTGGAAATCCTGTGGCCCGAGCAGCGCGACGACGCGGTCGGGCTGCGGCGGCTCAACGTCATGGTCTCCACGCTGCGCGCAGTGCTCGACCCGGCCCACGAACGTCCCGCCGACGACGTCGTGGTCTCCGAGGAGGGCGCGCTGCGCCTGGACCTGGCGCACGCCGACGTCGACGTGGAGCGCTTCCTCGACCTGACCGCCGGAGCCGTACGGCTGGAGCAGGCCGGCCGCGCCGCCGAGGCGCTGGAGCGGTGGACGGCGGCCGAGAGCGCGTACGGCGGCGAGTTCTGCGAGGAGGACCCCTACGCCGACTGGGCGGTGGGCCTGCGCGAACAGGCGCGGCTGGCCTACGTGCAGGCGGCCGCCCGGCTGGCCGCGGCGCGCACCCGCGAGCGGCGCTACGACGAGGCCGCCCGCTACTGGCTGCGCCTGCTGGAGCGCGACGGCTACGACGAGCGCGCCCATCTGGGCCTGGTGCGCGTGCTCGACCTGGCGGGCCGGCGCGGCGACGCCCGCAGGCGCTACCACCTCTACGCCGAGCGCATGCGGGAGCTGGAGGTCGAGCCCGCGCCCTACCCCACCTGAACCAGACCTGAACCGTCCCGGGTGATGGTGATCAGATGAGGACGGTCATCGTACGGCTGGTCGAGCCCGAGCAATCCGGCGGCCAGCTCCGCGGGCTGCTCGAAGAGGTGGGGGGCGAGCCGGTGCCGTTCAGCGGCGCCGACGCCGTCATCACCCTGTTGCTGAACGCCGCCGGCCTGAACCGCGATCCCGCCTGAACCTCGCGCGAACCTCGGCTCGCCACCATCTGTGGTGAGAGGAGGCACGATGAGCGAGCAACTGGGGAGTGGATGGCCGTTCGTCGGGCGAGGGGGATCGATCGCGACCGTGCGCGCGGCGCTGCGGTCGGGAGCGGGCGCGATGATCGCCGGTGAGGCGGGCGTCGGCAAGAGCAGGCTGGCCGCGCAGGCGCTGGCCGGTCTCGACGGCTACGAGGTCGTGCGCGTGCTGGGCACGGAGACCGCGTCGATGATCCCGTTCGGGGCGTTCGCCCATGTGTTGACGGGGCCGCCGCGAGGCGGCGAGAACCTGCTGCGCTGGGCCGCGCGGCACCTGCGCAGGGGAGAGGGAGAACTGCTGGTGAGCGTGGACGACGCCCACCGGCTGGACGCGGCGTCGGCGGCGCTGGTGCACTACCTGGCCGCGGGTGGGGAGGCCAGGGTGCTGGTCACGGTGCGTACGGGCGGTCCGCTGCCCGCGCCGGTGGCCGCGCTGTGGAAGGACGAGCTGCTGACCAGGGTCGAGCTGCCGCCGCTCGGCCGGGACGAGGTCGGCCAGGTGCTGGTGGGCGCGCTCGGCGGCGAGGTGGCGGAGGGGACCGTACGGCATCTGGCGGCCGTCACCGGCGGGAACGTGCTCTACCTGCGCGAGGTCGTCCATGCCGGGCGCACGTCCGGCTGCCTGGCCGAGAGCGGCGGCGAGTGGCGCTGGCGGGGCGAGCTGTCGATGACGACCCGGCTGCGCGAGCTGGTCGGCGCCCGGATCGGCCACCTGGACCAGGACGAGCGGGAGGTGCTGGAGCTGGTGGCGTACGGCGAGCCGGTGGGCGCCGAGCTGCTGGTCGCGCTGACCTCGCCGCGCGCGGTGGAGCGGGTCGAGGCCCGCGGCCTGGTCACGGTCGCCGGCGACGGCAGGCGCGAGCAGGTACGCCTCGGCCACCCCCTCTACGGCGAGGTGGTCCGCGGCGACTGCGGCACCCTGCGGGCCAGGCGGCGGCTGCGGACGCTGGCCGAGGCCCTGGAGGCCGGCGGCCTGCGGCGGCGCGAGGACGAGCTGCGCGCGGCCGTCTGGCGGCTGGACAGCGGGTCGGCCGCCGCGCCGGAGCTGTTGTTGTCGGCCGCGGGCCTGGCCTGGGCCAGGCGTGACCCCAGGCTGGCCGCCCGGCTGGCCAGGGCCGCGATCGAGGCGGGCGCGGGCGTGGCGGCGGTCGCGCTGCTCGGCCAGGTGCTGATGGTGCTGGGCGACCAGGACGCGGCGCTGGTGGCGCTGCGGCAGGCGGCCAGGACCGCCGTCACCGAGGGCGAGCGCGCCCAGCACGCCTTCAGCCTGGGCATGAACCTCGCCTGGGCGGGCGCGGACGCCGAGGCGTGCCGGGTGCTCGACCTGGCCGCCGGGTCCCTGACCGATCCGGCCTGGCGGCAGGAGGCGCACGTCTACCAGGGCGTCGCCCACTTCTTCGCCGGCCGGCTGACCGGGGCCGCGGACGCCTTGGCGCGGGCGCGCGCGTGCGGGCCGGCGACCGTGCGCGGCGCGGCGCACGCGGCCGCGCTGGAGTCCTGGACCGACGCCTACTCCGGGCGTACGGAGAGCGCCCTCGCCGTGGCCGGGCGGGCCCTCGCGGGCCGGGACGACTGGGACGACGACGCCCCGCACGCGCTGCCGACGCTGCTGGACGCGCGCTGCGCCGCCCAGGTGTTCTCCGGCCGCCTGGACGCGGCGGCGCGGACCGCCGCGGAGGGCACGGAGACGGCCGCGGCCGAGCTGTCGGTGTCGGGGTTCGGGGCGTACCGGGCGATGGTCGGCAGGCTGCGCGGTGACGCGGCCGGCGCGGCCCGCTGGGCCAGGCAGGACGCGGCCCGGCTGCCGCCCGGGACGCCGTACCGGGGGCGCTGCCTGGCCGAGCTGGCCCACGCGCGGGCGCTGCTGGGGGAGACGGCGGCGGCGCGGGCCGCGCTGGCCGAGGCCGAGGGGCCGGCCTCGCGGTGGGCGTTCACCCGGCAGCCGGTGTTGCAGGCCGCGGTCTGGGTGACGGCCTCGGCGGGCGACCTGGAGCAGGCGGTGAGCCTGTGCCTGACGGCCGCCGGGCTGGCCGAGCGGCACGAGCAGTTCGGGCACCTGATGTTCGCGCTGCACGACCTGGTGCGGCTCGGCGCGCCCGCCCTGGCGGCCCGGCGGCTGGCCGCGCTCGCCGAACGGGTGGACGGGCCGCTGGCCGGGCTGTTCGCCCGGCACGCGCGGGCCGCGGGCGACCCCGCCGAGCTGCGGGACGTCGCCGCCGAGTTCGAACGGCTCGGCCTGATCCTGTACGCCGCCGAGGCCCTCGCCCAGGAGTCGGCGGCCCACCGCCGGGACGGCCGGGGCACGCTGGCCAGAGGGGCGCAGACCAGGGCGTGGGCGCTGGCCAGGCGGTGTCCGGGGGTCTCGACGCCCGCGCTGGTCGAGCTGGCCACGCCGGAGCTCACGCCGCGCCAGCGGGAGATCGTCAAGCTGGCGGCGGCCGGGCTGACGAACCGGCAGATCGCCGACCGGCTGACGCTGTCCACCCGGACGGCGGCCAACCATCTGCAGGCGGCCTACGAGAAGCTGGGGGTCAACGACCGCACGCAGGTGGGCCGCCTGCTGGCGGCACTCTAGACAAGGCTCAGGAGGCCGTCGTACAGGGCCTGGCGGTCGTCGTCCGTCATGGCCCGGTACGGGTCGGCGGCCCGCCGGTTCGTCTCGGCCTCGATCGCGGCCCGGACGGGACCGTCCCTCAGCGCGACGATCCCGTCCGCGGTCAGCCCGGCCGCGCGCCAGGACTCGGCGTGCGCGTCGGCCCGGTGGTAGCGCAGCGCGGCGAGCCGGTTGAACAGCAGCAGGCCGGCGGGGGCGGCGTCCGGCTCGTACGGCGGCGCCATCACCTCCAGGGCGCCGCCCGGCACGCGTACGGCCCGGTCGAGCACCCCGCCCACCGCCACGGCGAGACCGGCCACGTCGTGGCCCGCCCAGACGCGGCCGGCCGCCTCGGCGTGCGCGGCGTACAGGCCGTCCACGAACGCCCGTCCCTCGGAGGTGAGCCGCAGCGCCCCGGCGGCGTCCCGTTCGAGCGTGCCCTCGCGCAGGTGGACGCCGACGCCTTCGGTGACGTCGCCGTACCGGTGGACGGCGGCGAGCGCGGCCGTGGTCACCGGGCGCAGGGGGAGCACGAAGCGCAGGTCGTTGAGGAGGCCGCCGGTCAGGCCGGAGCGCTCGGTCAGGTCCAGCACCGCTCTGCCGGCGGCGGCGTGCACGTCGACGTGGGCCGCGTCGATGACGGGGGCGATCGCCGCGGCAAACTCCCCCAAACCCTGAAATTTCGGCATTGAGCGTCATTATGGCGCTCAATCCGTAGCCCATCAGCAGGAAACCGTAATCGCCTGGCTTCAGGGTGAGGTCAACCGTCCGGCGTCCGCCGGTGTTCTTCCACCGCCCGGTTCCTCCCTCCCCTGGAGTCCCTGATGTCCCTCCGTCCTCGCTGGGCGGCCCTGCCCGTGGTGCTGGTCGCGGTGTTCATGACCACGCTCGACTTCTTCGTCGCGAACGTGGCCGTGCCCTCGATCCGCGCCGACCTGGGAGCGGGCGACGCGGCGAGCCAGTTCGTGGTCGCCGGGTACGGGCTGGCGTACGCGGCGGGCCTGATCGTCTCGGGGCGGCTCGGCGACCTGTACGGACCGCGCCGGCTCTTCGCCGCCGGGCTGGCCCTGTTCACGCTCGCCTCGGCGGCCTGCGGCGGCGCGCCGGACGCCGCCGCGCTCGTGCTCGCCCGGGTGGCGCAGGGCGTCGCGGCGGCGCTGCTCGCGCCGCAGGTCCTGACGCTGATCGGGACGCTGTTCCCGGGCGCGGGCCGGGCCAGGGCGTTCGGCTGGTACGGCACGGTGGTGGGCCTGGCCGGGATGAGCGGCCAGGTCGTGGGCGGGCTGGTGGTGGCGGCCGATCCCCTCGGACTCGGCTGGCGGGCGTGCTTCCTGGTCAACGTGCCGATCGGCCTGGCGGCGCTGGCGCTGACCGGGCGGCTGGTCCCCCGCGTCGCCGGGGCCGGGTCGCGTGCGGGGCTCGACCTGCCGGGGGCGGCGCTGGTCGCGGCGGGGCTGGCAGGCGTCGTGCTGCCGCTGGTCCAGGGCCGCGAGGAGGGCTGGCCGCAGTGGACGTGGCCGTGCCTGGGCGGCGCGGCGCTCATGCTGGCGGCGTTCGTCCGGCGGCAGCGACGGCTGGCGGCGACCGGCCGGGAACCGCTGCTGGACCTGGCGGTGTTCGGCGAGGAGGGGTTCACGGCCGGGCTGGCGGCGGTCGCGCTGCTGTTCGGCACCTCCGCGGGCCTGTCGTTCGTGCTCGCCCTCCACCTCCAGGACGGCCTCGGCCTCGGCCCCCTGGCCGCCGGGGCGGTGTGCACCGCGCTGAACGTGGGCTTCTTCCTGGCCTCGCCCCGCGCGGCCCGGGTGCCGCGCCCGGCCGGCCCGCTGGCGCTGCTGCTCGGGCTCGGGCTGCTCCTCCAGGCGGGGGAGTCGCCGTACCTGGTGGCGGGCGCGCTGCTGGTGGCGGGCGCGGGGATGGGGCTGGTCATGTCGCCGCTGCTGTCGTCGGTCCTCGCGTCCGTACGCCGGGAGCGGGCGGGCGCGGCGGCCGGGGTGCTGGGGACCGTGCAGGAGACCGGCGGCGTGCTCGGCGGCACGATCACCGGCGCGGTGTTCTTCGGCTCCCTGGACGCCGGCTGGCCCGCGGCCACCAGGGCGGCCCTGCTCGTGCTCATCGTGGGCGCGCTGGGCGTCCTGGCCCACTCGGTACGCCGCCCCCGCCGCCCCCGCCGCCCCGAGCCGTGCCCGGCGATGTCCCTGGAGCCGAACCGCTGATCGCGGGGCCCGTCCAGGACGTCAGCCGTACCGGCCGGCCGTGGGCGGGCGCAGGGCGGCAGCCAGGTCGTCGGCCAGGCGCGGCAGCTCGTCGGGCCGCAGCGTGGAGACCGTCAGCCGCAGCGCGGGGGGCGTGCGGACGCGGTTGCGGGCGCCGGGCGCGGCCGCCCAGCCGAGGCCCAGCAGCCGGGTGACGGCGGTGGTCTCGTCGGCGACCGGGACCCAGACGTTGAGCCCGCTGCGGCCGTGCGCCCGCAGGCCACGCGCGGCCAGCGCGTCGATCAGGCCGTCGCGCCGACCGGCGTACGCGGCGGCCACGGCCGCGGTGTCCACAGCCTGTGCACGCCACAGGTGGGCGACCGCGCGCTGCAGCAGATGGCTGACCCAGCCGGCGGCCAGCCGCTGCCGCCCGCGCAGCCGGTCGAGCGTGACGGGATCGCCGGTGACCAGCGCCAGCCGCAGGTCGGGGCCGAACGCCTTGGCCGTCGAGCGGGTGAGCAACCAGCGGGTGGTCACGCCGGCCAGGGGATGGAGGGGGAGGTCCACCAGGCTCGCGCCGTGGTCGTCCTCGATCAGAACCACGTCGGGGCGGGTGGCGAGCAGGGCACGCAGGTCCGCGGCCCGCCGGGCGGTGACGGCCGCGCCGGTGGGGTTCTGGGCGCGGGCGGTGATCACCACCGCTCGTACGCCCGCCCGCAACGCCCGGTCGAGCTCGTCCGGCAGCGGGCCCTCGTCGTCCAGCCGCATCGGGACCGGCCGCAGCCCCAGGGCGGCGACCAGGTCGAGCAGGGCCGTCCAGCCAGGGTCCTCGACGCCGATCGCGTCGCCGGGACGAAGGTGGGCGTTCAGGACGCGTTCCACCGCGTCGAGAGTGCCGGAGGTGATCGCCAGCGGCGCGGCGGGCACGCCGTCCGCACGCAGCCGGGCGGCGGCCAGCGAGAGCAGTTCCTCGTCGTCGCCCGTGCCGTACATGGCCGGACGCTGCTCGTGCGCCCTGGCGGCGGCGGCGAGCGCCTCGTGCAGCGGCGGCAGCAGGGCCGGGTCGGGGTTGCCGTGCGACAGGTCGCGCACGCCCGGCGGCACCTCGATGCGGATCTCCTCGCGGGTCGTGGTGGCCGGGCGCGGCCGGACCCGCGTGCCGCGCCGGCCCGCCGTCTCGACGATCCCGCGCTCCCGCAGCAGCCGGTACGCGGCCGCGGCGGTGTTCGGGCTGACCTCGGCCGTGGCGGCCACCTCGCGCACGGGCGGCAGGTGCGTCCCGGGAGGCAGCAGGCCCGCGGACACGGCGGCCTCGACGCCCGCCGCGATCTCGCTGGCCGTCCCACCGACGATCCTGTATGTTTCTGACACAAAATACATTATGTACTAATACAAAGCTGGGCGGGAGGGTTTCACGTGCTCATTCACCCCTGGGACGCGGCACGGGACGACGACGAGTGGCACACCTGGCTGGCCACCCGCGACTTCGGCCAGCTGGCCGCGAACGGCCCCGACGGCGGCCCGCCCGTCGTCGTCCCCACCCACTTCCTCTTCGACGCCGCCGCCGGGGAGGTGCTGCTCCACCTGGCCAGGCCCAACCCGGTGTGGGCGGCGATCGAGCGCGATCCGGCGGTCCTGCTGAGCGTGCACGACGACTACGCCTACATCCCCGGCGGGTGGCGGACGGGCGACACCGAGACCGGCGTGCCCACCAGCTATTACGCCTCCGTCCAGCTCACCTGCCGGGCCGAGGTGGTGGACGACCCCGAGGGCAAGGCCGAGATCCTGCGCCGCCAGCTCGCCCACTTCCAGCCCGACGGCGCGCACGGCGTCGTGGCGGCCGGCGAGGGGCCCTACCACCGGCAGCTGCCCGGCCTGCGCGGGCTGCGGCTGACGGTGGTGGAGGCGCGCGCCAAGTTCAAGTACGACGGCCGCCACCCCGTCGAGACTCGCGAGCGCGTCGCCGGACTGCTGGCCGAGCGCGGCCTGCCGGGCGACGCCGGAGCCAGGGAGCAGCAGCTCAGGCGGATGGCCGACCGCTGAGGCAGGTGCGCAACATGCGGCTGAGGGCCCGTTTCTCCCGGTGGGTGACGGTCAGCCCGTAGTGGTGCTTCACCGTGATCCAGGCCAGCGCGTACGTGCACCGGTACGACCTGCGCGGCGGCCGCCACGTCGCCGGGCTGCCGCCGGCCTTGTCCAGGTTGACCGACTCGCTGACGGCGATGAGCTCGGGCCTGGTGAGATCGTTGGCGAACGCCTGCCGCCGCTCGTCGGTCCAGGCGTTGGCCAGCGGCACGAGGTGGTCGACGTCGATCTTGCACCGCTCGTGTGAGTACCCCCGGTCCGGGCCGATGGTCTGCGACCCGCCCGCGCAGAAGGCCTCCGACATCGCCGACGCCATGCAGCTGCTGACGTCGATCCGGCTCGTCCACAAGCTGCGCAGGGCGGGGGAGCGCAACGTCTACTACCGGATCGAGGACGACGCCTGGTCGAAGGTCCTGCGCCAGAAGCTGACCGCGTTCACGGCCTTCGACGCGCTGGCCGAGGAGGGCCTGCGACTCGGCTGGACGGACCAGACCCAGACCGCCCGCATCCGCTCCGCGCACGACTCCATCGCGGCCGTCGCCACCGCTCTCGACAGCCTGTGGAAAACCGACGCGCCTGTGGATAACTAGCCGTCGGCGTCCGGATACTGGAAGACGTCGTCCAGGGGCACCCGGAACACCCGGGCGATCTGAAAGGCCACCTCAAGAGAGGGTGAATAGCGGCCCTGCTCGATGGCGATGACGGTCTGCCGCGTGACGCCGACCCGCTGGGCCAGCTCCGCCTGCGTCATCTCCCCGTGCGCGAACCGCAGAGCCCTGATGGAGTTGGTCACCTTGGTCGGTTTGCCCATGCCTACAGGCCCCTCCGGTAGGCGAGCAGCCGCAGCGGGGTGGCCACCAGAGCGGACAGGACGAGTGCGGCGTAGATGGCGTTGGCGATCCAGAAATGGTCGGCTTCCGCCATGGTCAGGCCAAGGGGGACCACCATGGAGGCGGCGAGGACGACGCCTCCGACATGTTGGGCGGAACGGTTGATTTCCCTGTCTCGCACGTCGCTCTTGTGACTCTCGCTGGGCTTCACGATCTCGACCACGATACGGCCCACGATCGACAGGACGATGCTGATCCCGATCGCCCACACCATCGGCGCGACATAGGGGACGGCGCTGAGCGGGCCGTCGCCGGCCCGGCTCAGGATGACGATGACGTAGGCCACGTAGGCGCCGGCCGTCGCCACGAGATAGACCCAGGCGCCCTTTTCCTCATACGACATCACAAGCAGGGAAGGTAAAACAATCCAGACATCGTGTCAATGATTTCAGACTTGTCCACCACTGTGGACAACTATCCCCAACCTGTGGATAACTTCGGGCCACCTACGCGGCGAAACAGCCCGCACCGGGCGGGCCGGTCCACCATGCTTGCACCTGTCCCAGGACAGGAGGCAACCATGCACTACTTCCTCGAGGTACCCCTCGACGACGGCGGCACCGTTCTCGTGGAGGTCAACGAGCGGCCCGGCGACGAGCCGCTTCCCGCCGGACGGGCCCGCGCGGCCGTCGAACGCATGCCGGAGGCGCTGGGCGCGGGCCTCCAGCGCGTCCAGATTTTCGCCACCGACGTCCTGCGCCGCATGCGCTCCTGCCCGGAGCCGCCGGACGTGGTCGCGGTCGAGTTCGGGATGAAGCTGACCGCCAAGGCCGGCGTGGTCGTCGCCGAATCGACGGGGGAGGCCCACCTCAAGGTCACCGCGGAATGGCGGAAACCGGAAGGCGGCTGACCCGGGCTTTCCATCAGGCGGGATCAGGTCACGCCTTGATGGCGGTGCCCTGCGCCGAGACCAGCCGCCAGCCTCCGTCGGGGGCGACGGCGTACACGTGCGTGTACCGACTGCCGGCACTGAACGTGCTGCCATCGGGGTTCGTGAAGTTCATCCCCGTACGCCCCACGACGATCCCGACGTCCCCGATCACCCGCACGATGGCCTCGTCGGGGAACGAGTCGATCTTCGGGAACCGCAGGCTGCCCGACGTCACCAGGTCGAGCAGGACGTCCTTGCCGGCGACCGCGCCGTCCTCGACCCCCACCAGGACGAAGTCGTCGGCCAGCAGGTCCTTCAGGCGGTCGTGGTCGTTGGCCACCAGGGCGTCGAAGAAGCTCTGGTCCAGCTCGACCAGGGTGGTGCGGTGGGTGCTCACGGGGGTCGTCCGTTCTCGTCGATGGGCGGGCAACGAGGGTAAACGTTGACGCGGGCGACAAGGTCAAACCGTCAGGCCGCGAACCGCTTCAGCAGCAGCTCCAGCCTGCGTTCGTGCTGCTCGGCCGGCAGCCGCCTGCCGCGCATGAGCGTGACCAGCCCGTGCAGGGCGGCCCAGTAGGTCTCGGTGAGCAGGGCCAGGTCCTCCCCCTCGCCGGCGTGCGGGCGCAGCCCCTCGACCAGCTCGCCGAACGCCGCGTGCAGGGCCGCGGGAGCCTCCGGCGTGGCGAACGGCAGGTCGACGTTCTGGCTGAAGATGACGTCGTAGAGCGCCGGACGCCGCTCGGCGAACGCCGTGTAGGCCGCGCCCACGGCCGCGAGGGCGCCACCTGCGTCGGGAGCCGCGGTACGGGCCGCGCGCAGCTCGTCCGCGAGGATCACGCACCCCTCCACGGCCACGGCCGCCATGATCGCGCCCTTGCCCTTGAAGTGGCTGTAGAGCACCGGCTGGCTGTACTCGATGCGCTCGGCCAGCCGTCGCGTCGTCACCGCCTCCCAGCCCTCGGCCTCGGCCAGCTCACAGGCGGCCGTGATGATCAGCTTCTCGCGTTCCGCACGTTCGCGCTCCCGGCGCGCCTGTATCGACATGCTCCCGATCCTAGCACCGCTAGCGCTTCTGTCATCGTTCTGCTAGCGTCGTCCTCGTTCCTAGCAACGCTAGCTCTTGGAGACGGACATGCTCACCACCCTTGCCTACGGCCTCGCCATCGCCCTCAACCTGATGGTCGTGCTCATCGGCGCACGCTTCCTGTTCGTCCCGGTCGCCGCGGCCGCCGGTTACGGCGTCCCCGCCAAGCAGGACGGCGACCGCGCCTACCTGACCATCAAGGGGCTGCGCGACGGCACGTACGGGCTGCTCGGCCTGGCCCTGCTGGCCTTCGTCGGCGCCCAGGCCGAAGCCTGGTTCATGCTGATCGTCGCGCTGCTGCCCCTGGGCGACACCCTGATCGTGCTCCGCAACGGCGGCACCAAGGCGGTCGCCTTCGGCGTGCACTTCGCTACCGCCGTCGCCCTCCTCGTCAACGCCGCCCTGCTCTTCGCCGTGTGACCCGGCGATCCCGGAGCTACCCCGCCGTCGCCGTCCGTACGTCCCGCTCGATCTCCCGCCGGGACGTGCGCAGCGGCGAGAACCACATGACCACCGGACCGGCCAGCATCCCGGCCGAGAACACGACAAGCGTGCCGCGCATGCCGATCCCGCCGGCCAGCGCCCCGGCGAGGACCGCGCCGACCGGCGTGGCCGCCCAGGTGAGCCAGCGGGACGTGGCCGCCAGCCGCCCCTGCATCTCCTTGGGCGTCAGGAGCTGCCGCAGACTGCGCTGGGTGCTCTGGAAGACGAGCGTGACGATGATCATCAACGTCCACGAGACGCCCACCACCAGCTGCCCGGCCAGTCCCGGCCCCACCAGCCCGATCGACCCGCTGCACAACGGGTATGCGAAGGCGGCCCCGAGCAGCACGCGCGGCATGCCGTACCGGTCGGTGAGCGGCCCCGCGATCGCCCCGGCCGCCAGCCCGCCGGCCATGCTCACCCCGAACACCAGGCCCGTCGCCAGGCCCGACCAGCCGAGCTCCCGTACGACGTAGTTGACCTCCAGCGCGCTCAGCCCGGCGATGCAGAAGCTGACCGTGGCCATGTAGAGCACCAGCGGCCCGATCACACGATGGCGGACGACGTACCGCAGCCCCTCCCCGATCTGCTCGCGCAGCCGAGGGCCCCGCTCCGTCCGCTCCGGCCTGGCCTCCGGCGACCGGATCAGCGCCAGCGCGAGCGCGCCCCCCAGGTAGGACAGCGCGTCCGCGAGCACCGCCTTGGCCGGCCCGAACAGCGAGATCAACACCCCGCCGACCGGCTGCCCCGCCATCCCCGCCACCGTGACCGTGCTGGTGAGCTTGGCGTTCCCTTCCATCAACCGCTCAGGCCCGAGCAACGTCAGCGGGTACGTCTGGTAGGCGGGCGTGAAGAACACCTCACACGTCGCGACCACCAGCGCCACGGCGTAGAGCTGCCCGAGCGTGAGCCCTCCGGCCACGGCCGCCAAGGGGATCGTCCCCATCGCACACCCGGACACCAGGAACGCGACGATCATCACCGGCCGCTTGCGCCACCGATCGCTCAGGGCCCCCGCCGGCAACGACGCGAACAACACCGGCAACCGCCGCGCCGCCGTCAGCAGCCCGAGCTCCACCGGCGAGGCCTCCAGCACGAGCCCCGCGACCAGGGGTAACGCCAGGTAGGAGATCTCGTTCCCGAGCGAACTGGTGGTCTGGCTGCTCCACAGGAGCACGAAATCCCGCTCCCGCCACAACGAACCCGCCCTCGACATCCGCGACATTCTGCCACCGCGCGCCTGTGGCGAAGGCCGGTTCCGGTACTAGCTCGCCAACCCCCCGAAGTCGGGCGCCGGGACGTCGAGGACCGCCCCTTCACGGACGTGCCGGCATCGCGCCCGGCCGCGCTCGTCGGTGACCACGAAGACTCCCCGCGGACGGTCCCCGTCCTCGTCCAGCGGTGGCAGGGCGGCCAGTCGTTCGACCTTGGCCCGGATCTCGTGCAGCGCGCCCTCTCTGACGTCGCCCCCGTAGAACAGGTAGAGCGTCCAGTTGAAGGGCTTCACCGGCCACGCCCAGCCGCCGGAGTAGGGGTCGTCGTCCGCGACGATGCGGTCGGCGTCCGGCTTCTGAGCGAACCCCAGCTCAAGCCACCCTCTGACCGAGACATACATCCCCATACACCCGATCCTACGAACGCCCTGCGGACCGCCCCAGCCTCATCGACCCGAACTCTGCGGCAGCTGCCAAATGAGAATCGCCCATCTGGCACCCTCTGGCGCCTCGACCTTGACACTACGGACAGCCACGTCGTCGGGGATCATGCTGATGCGCACACCCCCAGGCCCGGCAGAGCACTGATGAGGGAGCCGAGTCTTGCCTACGCGGACGACTATCGTCCCGCTCGCTCCAACGCAGTCCACCTCAAGGCGAAACGATGCTCTCATCTTGAGTTTCGTGGTCCAGCGGCCAGTCCGCCCCTGCTCATTGACATGATGAAGCAACACGTTGCCTTTGGCGCTTTTCGAAAGATCTGCGAGCGCGCGATCGACAGGGGGCGGATCGATCGAGAAGCGAGGCGGCGATTCCCCTTGCTGTCCTGAAAACGAAATTGCACAACCGGCCAGGAGCGACGAGACGACGGCAATGGCCGCGACGTATCTGCGCATATCACCCCTCGGTTGATCAGGTCGCGACAAGGCTACGGCAGCAATACGATCCCCACCAGCCACGTCCGCCGGACGTCCAGCCGAGCTCGGCGGGCCGGACGTCCTTTGTGTGACCTGGTGAAATTCGGCCTTGCTGTAATGCGGCGGCGATCCGGGCCCACTCCGTGGCCTGCTGGGCGGTAATTAGGCATCCAACGTATTGCCATCGCGGACGGTTGCAATGCGTACGCGGTCTGGGTGCCGTACACCTCAATCACCGGAACGAGGGGAATCGATCATGGCCACCTCATATGGAGCGGCCGAGGCCATCCTGAACAGCGACAGCAGATGGATCGCCTACATCGACGCGGCCAACCTGTACTACGGGATCTGCCAAAGCGCGGGCCCCGACTACTGGCGTGTGGACGTCGTCAGAATGTGCAACCAGGTACTGAAGGCGTACAACGGCAAGCTGGCCAAGGTGAAGTACTTCACCACCGCGCTGAGCGGCCAGGCCGGGGTGGATCAGAAGCAGTTCGAACAGGACACCATCCTCGTCTACGGCAAGCAGTTCCAGCCGTTCATGGGGAAGACCAAGTACGACGACAAGACCGGCGGCTTCAAGGAGAAGCAGGTCGACGTGCGGCTGGCGGCTCAATTGGTCGGTGACCTGTGCACCAAGGCGTGCGAGGCGGCGCTGGTGGTGAGCTCGGACTCCGACCTGGCCGCGGCGATCGGTGAGGCCAGGTACTACGCGCCGGGCAGGACCATTGTGGCCGCTCATCCCGACGGCGTGCCGTCCGGCGCCTACACGGACGTCGTCGACGAGGCCATCCCGATCGACGCCGGCATGTACAGGAACGCCGCACGCCTGGACGTGACGCTCACGAAGTACCGCAAGTAGGAGGCGAGCCCGCGCGCTCCCACCGTTCCGCCCGAGACGAGCAGGCCCTCCGCATTCCGCTGCGCTAGGACGATGCCGCAACTGTCGGAAGGCTCGAACACGTCGCCCACCACTCCATACGGCTCAGCGTCTCCCACCGTGTAGACGACAGCGCCCCGCCGAAGACGTGGACACGATGCGAGCGCTTGCGGGATACAGGTTGGGCACGTTGGCGGTGCGTTCGTGTATCCAGCGGCTTCCGGTGTCCCATCGGAATCGTCGGCCAACAGCCACCATGTCCGACCGCTGGAAGGGTCCACACCGGTGTAGCCGCACACCTGGCACAGCCGGTGCAACATGCAGCGCCGCTGCCTGAGCGTGTTGACGAGCTTCCACTCCGGACGGCCCCGAGCCGAGAGGCCCTGTCGCGCCCACAGCACGCCGAACATCCAATCCTGCGGTTGCGGGTCTGCATATGTGAGCCGGAGACCGGCCGCTTCGTCGGACCAGGCGAACCCCAGCGGATGCGGCACCGCCTCCTCCGACCAGGCCGTGATGTACGGCACGCGAAGAATCGTGGCCACGGCAGCGCCTCCTACGGAGTTGGTCAGCACACACCCTTGCTGCGCTATTACGTAATATCGTAAAGATGCAGGAGCGCTATAGCGACAGGATCATGGGGAGCGTGCAGGTTGATCCGAACTCGTTCACGCCGCTCTACGTCCAGGTGGCCGACGCGTTGCGCACCCAGATCGAGGACGGCACTCTCCGCCCAGGGGACAAACTCAAGAACGAAGACGCCCTGGCTGACGAGTTCGGCACCGGGAAGGCAACCGTCCGACAGGCCCTGCGCCAGCTACGCACCGAAGGGCTCATCGACACAGAGAACCGACGAGGCAGCATCGTACGGATCCCGCCGGAGCTGACTGTAGTACGTCTCGAACGTCCCGCCCGTATCACAACACGGATGCCGACAGCCAAGGAACGTGCAGCGATGGAACTGCCGGAGGGTGAGCCGATACTCGTGATCACTTACACCGACGGCCGCACCGAAGTGCTCGCACGATCAGCCATCGATGCAGGGCCTCGTGGCGAGGGGCAATCCCCCGAATGAGCGTCACAGGTCAGCACTAGTCGCTGGGTGTATAGACCAGCGCGACGCCTCGACCTAGTCCTGCTCGGTCGTGTGCGAGGACCCGAGTGACCTTCCCCTTGAGATCAATCACGGCTACGAGTTGGGCGTCGTCACCTGAGACCGTGCTGACCAGGTGGTGCTCGTCCCACCATCCCTGCGTGCTAACAAAGTTGATCTTTACGCGTGTGGCCAGCTTGCCGGACCTGACGTCCCAGAGGCAATAGCTGGACTCGGCGTACGTAGGCGGGCAGACCGTGAGGAGCTGCTTGCCGGAGGGAGAGAAGGCGTCGTCACCGACGATCCAGCCGATCTTGCGCAGTGTGCGATGGACTCGTCCATCTGTCCGATACAGCCGGACCCCTTGATGGGGATCGGCATATCCGACAGCCAGGTGCTTGCCGTCTGGCGTCCATTGAAAGGCGGAGAAGGGATCAACTCCGCGAACATGGACGTCCTTCACAGTCCGTTTGGCGACGTCAATTGTCACGAAGCCGACCGTTGACAGGTTCTTCTCGATCGTCAACACGAGCTTGCGGCCATCGCGCGACCACTGGATGCTCTTGGTCTCTAGCGGCTTGCGGACAGTGCGAATCCGCGTCGGCTTGCCTTTGGCATCGAAGATCACAACGGAGTTGAACGCGCCGGGAGAGGATTGGGGCTCTCCGGCCACCTTGCCGCCCTTCGGCGCGGGGACCAACTCTCGATAATCCTTCTTTTCCACGAACCTGTTCTGACCCTTGACACGAAGGTAGGCATTGATCCGCGAATCGCTCACGGCCCGGGAGAATGCGGTGACCCTCAAATGGTCGTGGGCGCGCTCATGCACGACCACATGGGCGCCGGGCAACTCGATGTCGACCTCGCGAGGCTGCTGCGCGGACACGGGAGAAGCCGCGAGCATGGACCACGCAACACCTAAAGCTACAGAGCACAATACGCGGGGCCTGATCATCCCGGCAGCATAAGCGGTACGAGCCCCTTCGGTATAGGCGCAGGTCCCGCCGTCACGGAGAGAGTATTTACCTGAGCGCATCCGAGAGCTCGACCATGCTGGTAACGACGAGATCCGCTCCGGCCGTGGCAAGTCGTTCGGCCTTTCCCGGCCTGTTTGCATAGCCAACCGCGACCACCCCGGCCAGCTTGGCCGTCACGGAACTGGTCTACCGCAAGCAGATCCGTCCGGTACTCCAAGGCGGAGCGGTAGTCATGGATCAGATCTTCAAGACATGAGCGCGGGAAGCTTAGTCAAGCAGATAGGCACTCAGACAGCAGAACGGCCGCATTCCGAAGATCGGAACGCGGCCTTTTTGCTGGTTAGAAAGGTGGGGCTACCAGGACTTGAACCTGGGACCTCTTCCTTATCAGGAACGATTCGCACACCCGTTCACCTGGGGCTCTTGATCGCGTCTTACGGTCTACCAGCCCTTTCACGACCGGTTGCGGATCTTCGCGACTTTTCGCGACCACAGCCACATCAAGATCATGTCCCACCCGTGTCCCCAACGATCTTGCTGAGGCAGTAGCACCTATGAAGTTCCCTCACCTCTCCCCCGACGCGATCATCAAGGGATCAACGATCTTCGTCGTCCTCCTCATCGCGGCCGTCGCCGCGATCGTCTCCTATCGCCACGCCTACGAGCTCGTTGTCTCCCACGGCGAGACCGGGCTGACCGCCGTCCTGGTCCCGGCAACCGTGGACGGGCTCGTCTACGCCTCCAGCATGGCGATGCTGCAGGCGGCCCGGTTGGGCCAGTCCGCGCCAGTCCTGGCCCGCATCCTCTTGGCCCTCGGCATCGTGGCCACCCTCGGCGCCAACGTCGCGCACGGCTGGGACAACGGCATCATCGGCGCCGTCGTGTCAGCCTGGCCCGCCGTGGCGCTCGTCGGCTCGTACGAGCTCCTGATGTGGTTGCTGCGTGCCGACGCCCGGGCCACCGCGGACCAGGCCGGCGCCGACATGGACCAGGAGGCACTCGCGGTGTACGTCGCGAGCGTCGACGCCGGCGAACCGCTGTCGCAACGACGCCTTGCCCAGCAGTTCGGGCAGTCGCGCCGGTGGGCGGCCGCCATCGTGAAGCAGGCGACCCAGAGGACGCTCGCCCCGGCCCCGTGACAAGCAGCGGGCCCCCACACGGATCTCGTGTGAGGGCCCGCTGCTCGGCGATCAGACGTCGAACTGTCCGTCGCGCACGCCCGCAGTGAAGGCCCGCCACTGGCTCAGCGTGAACCAGTGCACAGGCCCCAAAGGGTCTTCGCTGTCTCTCACCCCAACGACGCCGGGCAGGTTGGTGGCGACCTCAACGCAGTCGTTGCCGCCACCGCTGAATGACGACTTACGCCATTCCGCTCGCCCCTTGTCGATCACATCCGCGTTGATCACGTGTGAGCCTCCATGATCTGAACGATCTTCTGCCGGGACCTCCCCGGCTCTAGCGCTGCACTCGTCAGGCTGGACCACCGCCGTTGATAGCCGCTCACCAGGGGCTCAATGAGCACATCGCTATCGATGTGGTCCAGGTAGACCACATCCGGATATACGTCCTTGGGGAAGCCAAGGATGACGAATGGTCCTTCAAGCCCGGCATGGGCGCCTACGTCGAACGGCAATACCCTCAGCTCGACATTCGGCCGCTCCTCGGCGGCCAGGACGCGCAGTTGCTCACCCATTGTGAGCCACCCGCCGATCGGCCTCACCAGCGAGGCCTCGGAAATCACCACCTGCAGGCGGGGAGCGTCTTCACGGTCGAGCAGTTCCCGCCGGCGCATGCGGGCCAGTACCCGCCGCTCAACCATCTCGGGCGGGTCCTCCGGCCGCAACGCGCCGATGACGGCGCGCGCATAGTCCTCAGTCTGCAGGAGTCCGGGAACGAGCTGCGGCTGCCACGAGCGGATCGTCAACGCTGCGTCTTCCATGCCCACGAACGAGCCTGTGAGGACGTCGCCGAACTGCGTCCACCACGCCGTGCTGCTATCGCGCGCCTTGGCCGCCAGACGCATGAGTGCACGCCTGGCCGACGCGGCCGCCCCGTACACATCGAGCGCGGCCGCCACATCCAGGGGCGTGGGCCGGGTCTTGGCTGACTCGATGCGGGTGACCTTGTAGCGCGACCACCCAAGTTGGTCGGCAGCTGATTCCGCTGTGAGTCCCGCCTGCTGTCGCAACTGCCTGAGCTCGCGGCCCAGACGCATGAGCTGCAAAGACGCTTTGCTCGTCTCCGTCACAGGCAAAGTGTCCAACATCAAGACGGCCGAAGGAACAGTCAGCAGGTCACAGAAGAATCTGCACTGTGCATTGAATCCCGTACTGTGCGTGCACCATGATGCGGAAGTGGCCCCGGGGCATGAACGGCTGGTGAAAGAACTCCCAGCCCGATCATCGGTCGCTCATGCCCCGAGGGGCCACAGTGCTTGGCGGGGGTTGTAACCAAGCCCATTCGCCTAGGTGCGTCACCATACAACCCCCCGCATACGGGTGGCGTGAAAAGTTCCCGGATTGATAGGGAGGACCCAGTAAACCGATTCCAGGACTGGCGCGTCAGTGCTCCTAATGTCGGAACATCCGACGAAAGCAGCGACGCCCCGCGGTCGAAACCACGGGGCGCCTGCATTCCACATCCTGACACCAGCATTACCTGCGGCGTACGGTGGATGTAGTCATCGGAACAACAAGAGCATAGGACACGATCACCATGATCGACGACCTGGCCGGTAAGAGTATCGGCGCTCGTATTCAAACCATTCGCGAACGACGCGGCATGAACCGCGAGACTGTGGCCGGACTGATGGGGTACTCGGCGCAGTGGCTCAAGGACATCGAGCGCGGCCGCCGCGGAGAGCCCAAGCTTTCTGTCCTGCTGAGACTGGCCGAGATCCTCGGCGTGGGCGACCTGGCCGAGTTGACCGGGGAGCAGGTTCCCATCCCCGTTGCGTCGTGGCGCCGCATTCCACACCCGGCAGTGCCGGCGATCCGTGAGGCCGTGCACGCCCAGCCCCTTGTCCCCGCCAGCGCCCCGGTCGACGTCGCCGCGCTCCAGCAGCGGGTTGCCCATGCCTGGCGCACGTGGCACGCCAGCCCGACCCAGCGGACCGACGTCGGCCGGATCCTCCCCGCGCTCATCACGGATGCGCGCGCGGCCGTCCGCGCAACCGAGGCGCGAGAGCGGCGCCTGGCGTACGCGGCCCTCGCCGACGTCTACGGCCTGTGCGAGCAGGTCCTGGCCTGGACGAGCGAGCCCGAGCTGCTCTGGTTGACCGCCGACCGCGGCATCACCGCGGCCCAGGAGGCAGACACGCCCGAGACGCTCGCCGGCGCGGCCTGGGTCCTGGCCAACGTACGCCGGGCGGTCAGCGACTTCGACGGTGCCCGCGAGCTGGTCGACGACGCGATCGGGTTGCTGCAGCCTTACCTGGAAGAGGGCCCCAACGACCTACGGGGGCTGTGGGGCGCCCTGCACCTGCACCAGTCAGTAACGTGCGCTCGCGCCGGCCGCGAGGGCGATGCCTGGCGGTACTGGGATGAGGCGGACCGGACGGCCGAGCGCCTCGGCGGGAGCTACATGCACCCGTGGACGGTGTTCGGGCGCGCGAACGCTGACATCCATGCCGTCAGCGTCGGCGCCGACCTGTCCAAGGGACACGAGGCTCGCCGGCGCGCCGAGCAGATCGACCCTGACACGGTCGCATCCCTCGACCGGCGGGCACGCCTCCTCATCGAGACCGCGCGCGCCTACCAGCTGCAGCGCGACTGGGCAGGCGCACTGCACTTCCTGCGCCTGGCGTACAACGCCAGCTCCGAGGGAGTCATGTACCAGCCGCTCGCCCGCGGCATCGCCGTCGACGCTCTCGACGGCGGCGGCCCGCTCGTGGCCCGGGAGGCACGCCAGTTCGCCACCCTCCTCGGCATCCCCGCCTGACCGAACGCGATTCGCACCCTCGGCCAGGGGTAGCAAACTGCACCCCTGGCCAGAGGGGGAAGAGTGCACCCGCTCTGGCATGTGTCACAGATCACACTGGTGCCCGTGCAGAGCGCATCAGCAGTAACGACCTTGCTATTTCCGCCGCAAGCGAGCTCAGCGCCAGCCCTCCTGTATCGATGGGCATGCCGAGACGAGAGCAATTGCGGCGCCGGCGGCATCTCCAAGTCTTGGGACACCGCCACCGGAGAACTCACCGCAGCGATGAAGCGGCTTGGGCCCACAGCTACGGGAGACATCGCCATGGTGGGTCTCGACAGCGGTGGCCTCAGTTCTTCATACCGGCACGTCGCGGTCCTGGCCAGAATCCGGCGCGACGGCGACGAACTGCGCGTCGAACCGGGGGACTGACATGCCCTGCTCCCCGGATCAGTCGAGCGCTGGGGCGCGCCCCTTCCTGCGTGCGTCTCGGCCCGCCGTCGTGCCGTATGTCACCGCCCACGAGGACGAGACCATCCCTTATCGGCTCGTCTTGGCTGCGCACCTCGAGGCGACGGACGGGCTCCGCCTCTCCTACACGGACGCGATCGACACCGATTGGATGTTCGGGGCTCTCTGGCACCGGCACGGCTTGTCGCGCTCCGGTCGACCGCTATGGAAGCTGGTCAACACCGGCCGACAGCGGCGATGCATGCTCCACATGCTGTGTCAGGTGTGCGGCCGTTCCGCGGTGGACGATGAGGGCCGGATCTCGTGGCTGATGCCCGAGCCTCCTGGCGCTTCGGCCGCCGGCCAGCCGTTTACGCATGTACCGCCCACCTGCTCGCCGTGTATCCCTACCGCCCGCCTTCTCTGCCCCCGCCTGCGCCCCGAATCGCACGTCTACACCGCCCGCCGCTGCGAGCCCTTCGGGGTCGTGGCGGACCTGTACCGTCCCAAACTCGGGCGCGGTGTGGTGCTCGCCGAGGAGGCCGTCGAACTGCCGCTCGACGCGTTCCGCGACCTCGAGTACGCCTTGGCGCAACAGCTGATCGTCTCCCTCGACGGCCTCGAGCAGGTCCAGGTGGATCACCCAAGGACACCTGTGACCGCCTGGCGTGAGTCACTCCACGGCTAAGGCCGGCTGAGGTCGGCCCCGTCCCATAGACGCGCGGCGGTGCGGTTGAGGGCCCAGGGGGTTGCTTGGGGCCTCCTGCGCCGTCGCGCCCTCGTGAGGCTGCCTCGGCAGCACGAAGTGCGCCCCCGCGCTCCTCCATCGGGAGGGGCGCGGGGGCGAGGGTGATCTGACCGACGGGCCTACCGCTCGACGTGACCCTGGACCAGGGGGCGCCCGTAGTCATCTCGTGGATCGGCTACTGGCGTGACCTTCCTCTGGCTGCTGATCCACGCCCACGCGGCGTAAGCGCCGTCAAGGAGCTGCTCGACGCCCGTCTCGGACAGCTCCCACTCGGGCGGGAACCAGCCGAGCGCTACCGCGAGGCGCGTGACGCCCATGAGGAGCAGGGCGACGCCGCCCCTCACGAGCAGCGGATACCGTACGGCGAACGGTGTCTTGGGAACAGGATGCATGTGCCACTCCTTCAGGGATGCGCCCCTCATTCCGGGGCGAAAATCAGGAACCTGCCGACGGCTGGGCCTCTTGAGCGCTGCGTCAAGAGACGGGCCGCTCCCAGGCGGCCCGCCAGGTGGCCGGTCCCACCACGCCGTCGTCGTCGAGCGGCCAGCCGTGCGCCGTCGAGTCCCGCTGGAACGCCACGCAGATGTCGCGCGAGCGCTCCCCGTACCAGGCGTCCGGGATCAGGTCCCAGCCGCGGTCGCGCATCTGGCACTGCCAGCTGTAGACGTCGGCGCCAGTCGTCATCGGCGGGTAGCTGAGGAGCCGCCCAGGGAACGGCGGCGCCGACGGCTTGCCCGGCGCCGGCGGGTCGTCCGGTACGGCGCCGGGCCGGCGGGCACCGGCCCGGACCCAGGCGTACAGCTCGGGGCCGGGGCAGTCGGTGGAGTAGCCGTCGCGGTGCCCCTTGATCTCCAGTCCGGCGCCGCCCTCCGCCCTGAGCCACTCGATCGCGTCACAGATCCCGTGCAGCATCTGCGCCGGCGGGACGATCAGGCCGCTGTTGCCGACCAGGCCGAGCACGGCGTAGTGCCCGGAGTTCTGGCCGGGCCCGTTCGCGGCCGGGAGATGGTGCAGGCCGCGGCCGACGAACACCTTCCGGTGAGCGCAGACGGCCGCGGTGTAGCCGATGTCCATCCACCCGTTGGAGTCCATGTGCCCGCGCTGGATCCCGCGGACGGCGGCCACGCACAGGTCGTGGTCCTCGACGGTCCGCGGGTCGACGCGGCCGCCGGTGTAGTGGACCTTCACCCCTCGGGTGCGGTCGAGGCTGGTGTAGGAGCCCGTAGGTCTGCGGGCCCGCCACTCGGCGCGGGTGATGAGGTCGATGGCCATGACGTCTCCAGGTGTGTCGGTCAGAGGCGGGCGATGATGATGCCGATCACGGCGACGACCACGCTGATCACGGCGACGATGACACTGACCACGCCGATGGTCTGCCGGCGGCTATCGGCCAGCTGGGTACGCGTCACCCCGTCGCGCTCGATGGCGTCAACCCGCTTCTCCAGTGCCTCGGCGGCGGCCGTGGCCATGGCGCGGTCGGCGTCCTGGCGCTGGGTCAGCTGGTCGACGCGCCAATCGGCGTGATCGGCGCGCTGCATGAGGAGCGCGAGCTGGCCCTTTATCTCGGCCAGGCCGACAGCGGTGATCTCCGACAGCTTGGCCAGCGCGAGCTCGACGTTGCCCGGTGGATCGGTCACGGGCCCTCCTTGCGACAGGCGGTCACGCCGTGCTGACCCACTCAAGGGTCAGCTGACTGAAACCGGGCTGGATGTTGATCGTGCTGCCCGAGTCCTGCATCCCCTCGGCCGTCACGTAGTCGCCGAGCGACAGGAAGATCGGGACGGCCAGCAAGTTGACGGAGGGATAGGAGGCCGGGGAGGCTCCGCGCGCCTCGGTGTACACGGCGGCGCCGCTGCGGTTCAGGCCCAGATATCGGGATCCACCGGCGAAGTTGACCCAGTTGAGCATCGCGGTGACGTTGTACCAACCGGCCGTCTGCGCGGTGTACCTGGTCGGGTTCGTGACGTTGTCGTGGCCGCCATCGCGGTCGATGACCTCGCTGTTCCAGGTCACCGGGGCCGGGGTGTTGTGGTTGAAGTTCTGGATCGACGACCGCGTCAAGATCGCCAGCGGCTTGCCGGACAACAGGAAGTTGAGCCCGTTGCGGACGTCGGCGTTCATCTTGGACGCGGTCAGCAGCTCACCCACCGTCCAGGTCCGCGGGACCGGCACCGTAGCCACCTACACCGCCTCCCCTTGCATGCCGCGGCACCCGGCGCACAGCTGGCCCGTCCCGAGCCGGGACAGGCAGGCCGCGCACGGCCACATCTGCACCATCGCCGGCAGGCTCTCCAGGTTCGCCGTCAGCCGGTCCATGCCCTCAGGCCAGACCAGCGCGGCGGTCAGGCCGAGGCCTCCCCCGGCGCACTCGGTGCACCACATCCACGTCGCGCCGGCGGGCAGGTTGAACGCGGAGCCGCACCCCCAGGGGCAGTCAGCGATCCACCGGCCGTCGTCGACGCGCGCGTATGCCATCTTCTCCGGGTTGTCGCCGGTGGGCCGCGGCACGGGCCCTTGGTGGCTGGCGGCTCGCCGGGAGTCGGCGAGTGCCCAGTAGGCCTGCCAGGTCGTCAGCGGCTGCGGCGCGGGGATGCAGTGCTCCAGGTACCGCAAGCGTGCTCGTACGGCCACGTGTCACCAGCCCAGGTAGTTGTTGTCGAGGGTGCCGTAGACGGCGTCATCGAGGATGAACAGCGGGGTGTCGCGCACCGGCGAGGTGTCGAGCACGAACCTCCAGGTGCTGTCGGTGATGGTGTCGGCCACGCCTTCGCACCACAGCGCCAGGGAGGTCGAGGGCGCCTCGGCGGGCAGGCCGGTGATGGAGATGCGCTGGCCGATGTCGGAGCCGAGCATCTGATCCCACACCGTGCCAAGGGAGTGGGCGTCGACGCTGATCTGCCCGGCGCGCGGTTGCGGGTGGCCGTAGGTGCTCAGGGTGTAGGCGGCCCGGTCCAGGGCGTCGGTGTCGGAGTACAGCAGCGTGTCCAGGCTCCCGGCGTAGACGCCTTCGTTCTCGGCGATGCTGACCTGGTCGATCACGCGGGTGACGGTCTGCCCGGACCGGCTGACCGTCACGTCGTTGACGAGCAGCTGGTCATCCATCACGAACTGCAGATCACCGCCGAGCTGGTCGGCGGTGAACGTCATCGTCGCGGCGGCGCCGAGCACCCGGCGGTTGCGGTCATGGAAGACGGCCACGTCGTCGCCGCTCATGAAGAACAGCCCGGCGTCGGAGAAGGCAGCCTGTTTGAAGGCGGCCAGCGGGGTCTGCTCGCCGCCGGGGTGCCGGTCCAGCAGGGAGGCGCCGGCGTCGAACGCGGTGGCGGTCAGCCCGGCCCAGGAGGCGATGCGCGCCATGCGGGCGCCGGACAGCTCGCCGGCGAACCCGTTGCGCGCACCGGACAGGGCGGCGGCCTGGGCCTGGGATAGGACGGTGTTCCAGCCGGCGACGTGGCTGACGAGCCCGTCCATCAGCTCGGCGGGGTCGAGCGCGGTCAGCGGCAGGCCTCCGACCCGCACCCGCGGCAGCAGCGACCAGGGGCCGATGCTCAACGTGGGCGAGGTGTCGATGGCCATCGTGCCGTCGATGTAGACGCGCAGCCGCATCGTGGAGCCGATGTACTCGGCGGTGGCCACCACGAGGTGCAGCTGGCCGTCGTCGAGGTTGAACGCCGTGCTGGTGCCGGCCGCCGCCCCGGCCGGCGTGCGCACGCCGATGCTGAGGAAGTTGGAGCTCGGCGCGTAGTTCACCCGCATGTGCGTGGTGTCGGTGCCGTTGTCGACGTAGATGAGCCGGTTCTGGCCGGTCATCGTCCCGGCCAGGAAGTTGACCCACACCGCGAGGCTGATCCCGGACACGCCTCCCAGGGGGGTGGTGAGTGTCGAGATCAGGAAGCGGCCGCTGCTGGTGTTGCTCGGGATCAGGCGGACGCCGGTCGAGCTGTCGGGGCCGCCCTGGAAGCCGAACTCCGCGCTGCCGCCGAACCCGGCGAGGCCGATCGTCATGTCGGGCTGCGCGGTGGCGGCCTGGTTGCCGGCGGTCTGCGACCCCGACGGCTCGGTGAGCGGGTAGTAGAACGTCGGCGAGGTGGCCAGGACCTCCTCGGCGAGCGCCTGGCGGATCCGGTCGCGGGACAGCAGCTTCTGCCGGTCGGTGGCGCTGATCGCCGCGACGCCGAGCACGCCGTTGCTCCAGGCATGCGGCCACCGGTCGGTGAAGCCGGTATACCGCCGGTACTCCCGGCCTGGCGCGGTCCAGGCCGTCGGCGCGGCCGCCTGCTCGAACTGCCACGCCCCGGCGTACACGACGGCCGACGTCGTGCCGAGCGTCGTGGTCAGCACCGGCCGGGCGCACACCGCGCCGGCCGGGGCGGCCGCCGACACGCTGACCGCCTGGAAGGTCCCAACCGTCAGCACGACGGTCGACCCGGTGCTCTCGGAGATGAACGCCCCGGTCTGGGAGTACCAGCGGATCCGCGCGGCGATGGACGCGCCGGCGGCCGAGGACCGGGATACCTGCGCGCTCAGGCTGTAGGTGCGGCCGGCCGTGACCGGCAGGGCCTGATCGGTGGCCGAGCTGGTCGACGTCGACCCGATGCGCAGCAGGTTGCCGGTCGACCAGTTCGACCAGCGGATCGACGACGTCTGCCCGGCCGGGAACACCGCGGCGTCGACCGCGATGAGCCCGCCTGAGGCCGAGAACAGCGCGGTGTCGGCGGCCGTGGCCTGCTTGTCCAGCAGCAGGTTCGGGCTGGCCGGCCAGCGGGCCCGAATCCGGATCGGCCGGTTCAGCGTGAGGTAGGGGTAGTACGGGCTGGCCACCCTGCCGGCGGTGAAGCGGCCGTCGCTGTTGTCGAACGTCAGCGACATGGTGCCCGGCTGCACGTCGTCGAGCTCATGCGAGCGGCGGCGGGCGATGTGGACGCCCTGATCCCACTCCACGAAGTCGGAGACGTCCTGCCATACCCGGAACCCGGACGCGTCCTTGGTGAAGGCGACCTCGCAGTACACCGCGGGCATGTTCGTCATGCTGTCCCTCCCGCCAGGGGGCCCAGGTTGAACCCGCGGGCCCTGGCCTCGTTCAGCGCCGCGATCAGCATGCGGATGATCTCGTCACGGCCGACCAGGGGCTGGCCGTTGAAGTACAGGTTGATCGTCAGCCCGCCGCCGGCCGCCTGCAGCGGGATCAGCGCCGCGCCGCCGCCGGCGCCGCCCAGGCCCGGGGTCAGGGTGGGGGTGAGCGACACCGAGGCGGCGCCCATCAGCGCCGCGGCGGCGTCGGTGACGGCGCCCCGCCCGGCAGTCAGGCCGCGCGCCAGCCCCTCGGCCATGGACTGCCCGGAGAACAGGGTCCAGCCCTTGCCGGAGAACGGGCCCTCGCGCGCCGGCGAGAACGGGAACAGATTGCGGATCCGGCCGAGGATGTCGGACGCGGCGTTGTAGGCGTCCTGCAGCATGCTGTACAAGCCGTTGATCAGGCCCTGGATCAGCGAGCGGCCGCTGTTGTACAGCGTCGATCCCAGGTCGCCGAGCCCGCCGAGGACCCGGCCGGGCAGGTCCCGGAAGAACCCGACCACTTCGTCGATCTTGCCGGAGACGCTGGTCTTGATCTCCTCGACCTTGGAGGCGATGGCGTTCTTGATCTCGTTCCACTTGGCCTGCGTCCGGTCGACCAGGATGCCGAACCAGGCGGCCATCTTCTCGGGCAGCTCGCCGAACCAGCCGAGGATGCCGCTGATCCACTGCACGCCGTCGCGGAACCACTTGGTCATGCCGTTGATCAGGTCGGGAATGATCGAGTGGCCGATCAGCACGTCGAGCAGCCGCTGGAAGATCGCGATGCCGCGTTCGATGGCGGGCCCGAAGTCGGCGATGAGCTGAGCGACGACCAGGCCGAGCCGGGCGAACTCCATGCTCAGCTTGGACAGCTCGGGCAGCATGGGCAAGATCGCGGGCAGGATCTCGCGCACCAGCATGCTGGCCAGCTCGGTCAGGGTGGGCAGCAGGGGCTGCATCTGGCGGGCCATCTCGGCGAAGGCGGGCACCAGGCCGGTCAGCACGGCCGGGATCAGGTCGAGGATGGGCGGCAGCAGCTCGGTGACCAGGGTGGCGGCGACCTCGCCGAACGCCTGATACAGGGGCGCCATCAGCGGCGTCAGGACGGTCAGCGCGTCGGAGATCGCGGTCAGCGCGGGGGCCAGGGCGTTGCCCAGGGCGACGATCACCGGGCCCAGGGCGGCGCCGAGGTTGGTCAGCGCGGCGCCGAGCAGCTGGCCGAGGAGCCCGGCCAGCTGGGCGGCGACGGGCAGCAGCGGCGCGGCGGCCACCAGCATGTCGGCCAGACCCCGGCCGAGCGCCAGCAGCCCGGCCTGCAGCTCCGGTGAGGCGAACGCCCTCGACAGCATCTGGGCAACAGCGGTCAGCCCGGGGCCCAGGGCGGCCAGCGCCGGCCCCAGCGCGGAGATCGCGGCCGTCAGGGCGGGGGCCAGCGAGACAGCGATCTTGGCCACCTGCGGGATGATCATGCCCAGGGCGCGGCCGAGCTCGCCGAGCGCGTTGCCGAGCTCGGCGCCCAGGGGCTGCAGCAGGGGGCCGACCGCGGCCAGCCCGGACGACAGGGCGTCGAGGAACGCCTTGGCGCCGGGCAGCAGGGACGCGATGGCAGGGCCCAGGGAGGCGATCAGGGGCGCCAGGTTGGAGAAGGCGCCACTGATCGCCTGCCCAAGGGGCAGCAAGGCGGGCGCCAGGGCGGAGACGGCCTGTGCGACCCCGCCGATCACGGCGGTGATCCCGGGTGCCAGGGCGGCCACGGCGGCGCCCAGGGAGGCGATCAGGGGCTTGGCGCTGGCGAAGGCGGCACCGATCGCCTGCCCCAGGGGCAGCAGAGCGGGCGCAAGGGCAGCGACGGCCTGGCCGAGCCCGTTGACCATGGCGATGATCCCGGGGGCGACGGCGGCCACGGCGGGCCCCAGGGCGGTGATGGCGGACGACAGGACGGGGCCGACGGCGGTGGCCAGGGCGGCCACCTGGGGGGCGAGCTGGCCGAGCACGCCGGCCACGGACTGCAGCACGGGGAAGAACGCCTGACCGGCGGCGGCCAGCGCCTTGAACACCTCGACCAGCACCGCCTGCCCCTGGGCGCTGGCCAGGAAGGTGTTCAGCCCGTCCAGCAGCTGGCCCAGGACGCCGAGCGCGTCACCGCCGGCCGTCTTCATCGCCGACAAGACGCTGCCCAGGATGCCGCCGACGTCGGAGGCGATCGCGCCGAGCTGGGCGAACACCACCTTGGCGTTGTCGATCCACTGCAGGGCCGCGCCGCTGGCGGCCGCGGTGGTGAGCCAGAGGGACAGGCTCTGCGCGGCCCGGTCGACGGCGGCGCCGAGCCCGTCGAAGGCGGGCAAGGTCGAGTTGGCGAAGTAGGCCATGGACGCCAGGAGGTCGCTCAGGGTGTCGGACTGGATCGCCGACAGGGACTCGCGCAGGCTGTCGAAGGCGTTGCGGATCAGGCCGATCGCGGAGGCGGACTGGGAGAAGTCCAGGACGGCGGCGCCGAGCCGGCCGAACTGGCCGGCCACTCCGGACATGCCGTCCTGCAGCAGGGGGATCAGCAGGCTGACTTTGCTGATCTGGTCGACCAGCGGCGCGAAGAAGGCGTCCTGGACGCTGTTGCGCAGGTCGTCGACGGCGGGCCGCAGGTCCCACAGGGCCAGCGCCGCCTCCTCGCCCCGCTCGGACAGGGCGGCGATGGCCTCCAGCACCTTCTCGGGGTCGTCCTCGGTCAGCACCGCCTTGAAGGCATCCCCGACGCCGGCCATGGCGACCTTGAGAGTGGTCATCGCGGCGGCGCCGAGCACGGCACCGGCCGGGAGAGCGGCCAGGGCCCCGGCCGCGGGCGCCAGCGCGGCCACCAGGCCGCCCACGCTGGACGCCGCCGAGGCGGCCGCCCCTGCCATGGCGCCGAACTTGGTGGCCGAGGTGAGCACGGACGCGCCGAGGCTGGCGATGCTGGAGCCGGCCGCGGTCAGCGGCCCGGCCAGGCCGGAGACCTGCCCGCCGAGGCCGGTCAGGTGGCCGCCCAGCCCGGACAGCCGCCCGCCCAGCCCGGACAGAGCGGCGCCGAACCCGTCGGCCGACTTGCTGCTGCCGTCGAAGTCGCCCTTCAGGCCGGCGCCGGCCTTTCCGACACCGCCCAGGCGTCGCTCCAGTCGCTGCGCCGAGTCGCCGACCTGGTCGAACGTCCTGCTCGCGTGGTCGCGGGCGAACACGTCGAACCCCATGGAGGCCATGGAGCACCTCCCCCCGGGGTTGCCCGGTCAGCCGGGCGGCTTGTTCAGTTGGTCAGCAGCAGCGCAGAACAGGTGGAACTCCTCGACCAGGAGCCGGTCGACGTCCCACGGGTGGAGCCCGAAGTGGTAGGCGAGGTGGGGCAGGTAGGTCAGCCGCTTGCGCGCGAGGTCCTCGTCCCCGCGACGGCGGCGGCGGGAGGGTCCGGCGTCTCCTCCTGCTCCTCCTGCTCGAAGGTGAAGTCGCCCATGTTCACCGGGTGCGCCCCGGTGCAGATGTCATCGAAGGTGATGTCCTTGCCCATCCGGAAGTGCAGGATGAGCCAGGCGATCGCGGCCATCGCGATGAAGTCGCCCTCTTTCAGGGCCTGGCCCATGCCGACCGCGCCGAAGGACGTCGCCTTCTGGATGGCGATGCCCTCGTGCAGCGGCAGCCGGGCCAGGTCGATCTCGTGCGTCTCGCCCTGATAGGTGACCTTCGCCATGTCTACCCTTCCTTTTCGATCTTGGCGGCGATGTCGTCCATCGCCTTGAGGATGTGCTCGCGCAGGGCGGGCAGGTGTCTGCGGATGGTGGAGGCGAACCACGGCCGGCCGCGCTGGGAGTACCAGTGCTCCCGGTCGCCGAACAGCGGGTGCCGCCACCCCTTCTCGCTGTCGAGGTGGCGCGGCAGCGTCCGCATGCCCTCGGGGATCTTGGCCGAGTCGACCTCGATGCGGACCCTCGCCGACTTGCTGCCGGTCTTGACGGTCAGCCGTAGCGACCGCGCGACGGTGTCGCGTAGCCCGGTGTTCTTCTTGGCCCGGTCCTTGGCCTTCTGCTCGGCCTCGACGAAGCTGTCCCAGTCCATGTCGTCGATCCGCTTGTAGACCTGATCGAGCGCCTTGTCGGCCCGGTCGCGCTCGCGCTGCCGGCGGCCGCCGCCGCGCGACCCGGTGACCGGGATCGCCCGGACCGCGCGGCGGGTGTCGGCCAGCGCCGGTTTCGCGCCGGTGCGGATCGCCTTGAGCAGCTCCTTGCGCAGCGCCTTGCCGCTGCCGGCCGTCTTGAGCCGCTTGGCCAGCGCGCCGAGCTCCTCGGCGCCGGTGACCTTGACGTCCAGGCTCACCGCGCCCTCACAGCGCCGTGTCGGCCGAGACGATCTTGATCTGCAGGGGGGCGTCGATCTCGTTGTCGTAGGCCTCGAACGCGCTGGTCATCTTCACCAGGTCGGGGCCCTCGACGCTCGGTGCCGCTTCCTTGAGCTTGCACGCCGGCGCGATGAAGGACAGGAAGTTGTTGTTGCCCGACCCGGACGGGATCGGCGAGCCCGTCATCGCGAAGTCGAACGCGAACGTGGTGTTGTTCTTCATCAGGTCATACAGCTCGGCCCTGTTGAACTCCGCGCTCAGGCTGCCGGTGATCGTGGGGAAGTCGTTCTCCAGCTGCTCGCGCTTGGTGCCGGACTGGCCGATGCCGTACCGCTCGGTGGCCATCGGCGTCTCGCCCTTGATGCTCAGCTCGGTGATGACGGTGGCCACCGCCACGCCGTCGGTCACGGACAGCTCGCCGCCGGTCGTGGCGGGTATGCCGCCGAGCTTGAGCGTGCCGGCCTGGAAGGGGAACAGCTCGGCGCCGGCCGGATAGGTCGCGGTGGCCAGCGCGGTCACCGTCGACTCGTCCCAGCCGTCGATCTCCAGCGACAGGGTGGCCACGTTGTCGGAGGCGAGCTTGAACTCCCAGCTCTTGATCTTGCAGCCGGAGTAGGTGTGCGGCCGCACCACCCCCGAAGACGGTTCGGGCCGGCCGACCTGGAACGTCAGCGACTTGCCCAGGAACCCGCCCGGCACGTGGATCTGCTTGTACGCCGAGGTGGCGGCGATCTGCGAGGGCACCGCGGACGAGCCCAGCATGTGCGCCACCAGCAGCCCGATACCGCGCGTGGGCCACTCGATCTCCAGCGACCCCTCGACGGTCCGCCGGGACTGCACCAGGCGGCCGGCGCGCTTGAACTTGCGGCCGGCGCGCAGCCCGGTCGGCTCCACGAAGGTCGGCTTCCAGGCCAGGGACTCCTTCTGGAACTCCACGAACTTGGTCGGCGTGACCGCCGTGCCCACCACCGTTTCGGCGGCGAATCCCACTTGGGCGTCAAGGCCCGATCCGGTCGCCATCGTCACTTCTCCTTTCCGCTGGTGCTGGCAGCACCGGTCGTGCTGGTCGATCGGGCCTCGGGCAGCAGCTCCCAGACGGCCTTGGGCCAGGCCCGCGCGTCGTCGCCCTCGCCGACGATGTACGCGTCGTCGCTCTGCTCGGTCACCTCGCCCTCGACCGCCGTGACCTTCCCGGCCTCGACGGTGGGCCCGTCGAGGCGGCCGACATGGACATCCATGTCGGTGATGTTCTTGAACCTCAACCTGGCCACCGATTCCTCCTGGTAGATGGGCCGGTAGATGCGCGGGGGCGCGCATCGCTAGATGCGGGTCTGGACGGCGATGTCGAACGGGATGCGGCACTCCAGGCCCGTGCTGCGCTGGTCGAGCACGAGCGAACCGGAGGCGAACGCCGTCACGGTCGGCGGCGGCAGCCCCAGGTCGGGACTGGCGCGGACGACGTCTTCCACGACGCCCAGAACCTCGAAGGCGCGCACCCGTACGGGCCGCACCTTGATCGAGCCGCGCCAGACGGCCACGGCGCACCGGATGGTGAACGTCTCGGCCCGGGACCGCTGCCCGATCGAGGCCCACGTCTGGGTGAACTCGACGGCCTGGCCCTCGCCGTCGGGGTCGCCGTCGAAGCCGACGAACACCGCTTCCTTGAGCGGGTCGCTGGTGACGAGCGGTCCGTCGATGACCTTCACGCCGTCCAGGCCGGGTGCCGCCTGCAGCAGGGCGAGCAGGTTGTCGATGGCCTGCGGGATGCGGGAGGTCGTCGTCATCACGCGATCCCGGGGTAGGTGCGGCCGAGCAGCTCCAGCGCGCGGCGCGGGATGGCGTAGCCCAGCCGCGGATCCCACACCTGATCGGCGCCGCCCACCCGTACGCCGATCGTCTCGCCGCGCTGGGTCTCCCACATGTGCTGCAGGAGGATCTTCCCGGCCAGGTCGACGTTCGCCGGCATGTCCAGGCGGCCGGCGACGTAGGCGACGTCGACGGGGCCGCTGATCCATCCGCCGTCCCGCCGGCGGACGATGCCGGTCTCACCGTCCACATGGAGGGCGGCGACGGCCTGGTCGACGGCGCCGGGGGCGATGGCGGTCACCGAGGTCACCTCCAGGACCGGCGGGTGTGCCAGCACGAGCGCGCGGCCGCCGCGGTGCTGTTCGACATAAGCTCTGCGGCCGAGCGCGCCGACGTGCCGCTCGCAGACGTCGGTGACGGCGCGGATGAACCCGTCGAGCTCCTCATCGTCGTCGTGGTCGTCGAGGTCGATGTTGAGGTGCTTCTTGGCGGCCGCGCGGGAGAAGATCCCGGCCTCGGCC
Source organism: Nonomuraea sp. NPDC049758 (assembly GCF_040674635.1). Lineage (NCBI taxonomy): Bacteria > Bacillati > Actinomycetota > Actinomycetes > Streptosporangiales > Streptosporangiaceae > Nonomuraea > Nonomuraea sp. NPDC049758. Next base: position 437,967 of record NZ_JBFAMZ010000006.1, on the reverse strand, counting down.
CACAGCGCCGCCACCTCGAACGGCTCTTCGTCGTTCGTCGTCGGGGTGGTGGTGGCCCACCGGGCGATGTGACGGCCGGCCGCGGTGGTGAGGTAGTCGTAGTGATATCGGCCCAGCCCGTCGGACACCGGGGTGTAGGGGCCGGCGGTGGTGCCGTCGGGCAGCAGGATGGTCACCTGGATGGACGCCGGCGTCACCAGGACGTCGGCGGTGTCGCGGACCTCGGTCGTCAAGCGCACCGCGGCGCCGATGCCGTACATCTACTCATCGCCTCCGTTCAGGTCGGCCGCGGCCGACGTCGAGGCCAGGCGGCCGGTTGCGGTGTCGGCGCCGGACAGGCGCGCGACAGGGGTGACGGTGGCGGTCAGGCGTCCGGCGGTGCCGACCGGCGCGGGCAGGGTGATGGTCAGGCGGCCGGCGGCGGCCAGCGCCACGGCGGCCCGTACCCGGACCCGGGCGGCGGCCGTGAGGGTGCCGGTTGCGGTCAGCGCCGCGGCGGCGGTCACGGTTCCGGCCGTCGACGGCGTCACGGTGAGGGAGGCGCTGGCGGCCAGCGCCGCGGCGGCCAGCACCCGCACCCGAGGCGTGACGGTCAGTGCGCCGGCGCCCTGCAGCACGGCGGCCGCCCGTACGCGGACCCGGCCGGTGGCTGTGAGGGTGCCGGTTGCGGTCAGCGCCGCGGCGGCGGTCACGGTTCCGGCCGTCGACGGCGTCACGGTGAGGGAGGCGTTCGCGGCCAGCGCCGCGGCGGCCAGCACCCGCACCCGAGGCGTGATGGCCAGCGCGCCGCTGCCCTGCAGCCCGCCGGCGGCCAGCACCCGCACCCGCGGCGACCCGGTCAGCGTGGCCGCGCCCTGCAGCACGACGGCCGCCCGCACCCGGACCCGGCCGGCGGCCGCCAGGCTCCCGGTAGCCGACAGCGCCGCGGCCGCCGGTACCCGGACGCGCGCGGCGGCGGTCAGCGACGACGACGCCGTGGCGGCCGCCGCGGCCAGGACGCGCACCCGGGCCGCGACGGTCGCCGACCCCGACGCCGACAGTGAGGCGGCGGCGGTCACCACGTTGCCGGCGGCCGCGCTGGCCTTGATGACGATCGAGCAGGCGGCGTACCCGCGCGCCGCGGTGATGGTGGCGGCGCGGGTGCCGGTCGGTCCGGAGGCCGTCAGCGCCTGGCGGGCCGAGCCGAGCGTGGAGAACGGACCGATCCCGTCCTCGACCTCCAGCAGGCCGCTCATGCCCGCCGGGGCCGCGGTGAAGTCGACAGACGACTGCGGCGCGCCCGTCTGCCAGGCGCACAACAGCAGACCGTCGGCGGCCGCCGGCGACGTCGACGGCGCCACCGGCGACGTGCTCGGCGTGGCCGACCCGGCCCCGGCCGCGTCGTCCACCTCCAGACCGTCCCCCGCGATCACGTAGGTGATCTGGTAGACCTCCTCCGACCCGATCGGGGAGATGGTGACCGTCTGCGCGCCGCCGACCGTGACCGGCCGCACGTAGGTCTTCAGGTGGGCGTCGTTGACGCCGGCGTCGCCGCTGGCCTCCTCCGACCAGGTGCCCGCCGTGCCGGTCGGCGGGCCCGGCCAGCCTGAGATGTCAAAGTAGTTCGACCCGTAGAAGGTGACCAGCAGGTCGCCGGCCTGCGTGCCCGCGCCGGTGACCGCCGTGGCGTCTCCGCCGCTCTGCGCGGCGAAGACGACCTCACGGACAGTCGGCGTGGCCACCAGTCAGCCCAGCTCGGCTAGTAGACGCCGACGCCGATGAGCCTGCGCGCGAAGGTGCGCAGATCGCGCGCCGGCGCCGTACCGCCTGCCCACACCGCGGCCAGGGCGGCCAGGTCGGCATAGGCCGACTTGAGCACCGCGGCGTCATCGGGCGCGAACTGGTAGACGGTCTCCAAGTCCTGCGCCGAGACGGTGTCGAGCCACTCCTTGAACTCGCCCACGTTCTGCAGCGCGGCGAACACCGCCGCGGCGATCGCGCCGGCCTGGGTGTTGATGCGGTCCTTGGTGATCGGAATGCCTGCGGTCACTGCTGCTATCCCATCGTCAGGTCGAGGTCCCCGGTCGGGATCTCGAAGGTGTCGCCCAGATTGACGATCTTGGAGGCGGCCAGGGCGCCATGCCACAGCCGCACGGGGGATCCGGCGCTGTCCCAGATCTCCACGCCGACGACCGTGCACGCCGGCATGTTGGCGAACGCGATCAGCGCGGTGTTCGACGTCGCGCCGCTGGCGGCCGCGGCCAGCGTGACGTTCTGCGCGGCGTAGGTGGAGCCGCCGGCGTTGGTCACCTCGGTCCCGGCCGCCGATTCGCCGCCGTTGGCGGTCATCAGCCGGAGCTTGAGCGGCCCGGTGGGCCGGGTCGGCGCGGCCAGGCCCGGGTTCAGCCAGTCCAGCACCAGCAGCTCGGCGGCGTCGGTCAGGTTGTCAGCCATCTACGCCCGTCCCTCTCCGGTCCTCGACCAGCTCGACCAGCAGCTGGCCGTCGGCGTAGCCGGTCACCCGGTACACCACCTGGTCGGCGATCGTGATCAGGTCCCCGCCCAGGGCGGGCTGCACGGTCGCCTCGTGCGAGCACGAGGCGACCAGCACGGCCAGGCCGATGACGGCCTTCTCGTCGGCCTTGACCACGCGCAGGCCGCCCGGGACCTTGGTCAGCACGATGTCCCCTCGGCGGGACAGGGCGTCAGGCGTGCCCTCGGGGACAGGAGCGAGCGCCATCAGGTCGCCTTCCGGGTCCGGGCGGCCGGCTTGCGGGTGGTGCGCTTCTCGCCGGGCGCGGCGGTGGCGGTCTCCACCGGCGGCTCGGCGGTCGCCGGGCGGCCGCGCACCAGGGTGGGCTCGTCGGTGAACAGGTCGGGCCGCTCGGCCACCAGGTCGGCCTCGGCGTCCCACACCTCGCCCTGGGCGAGCGGGCTCTGCCCCTGCGACCAGCGGACGACGCAACTGGTCTTGACGTAGACAACGTCCATCGATTCCTCCTCGATGCGGGGCAGCGCCCGGCGCTGGGCCGGGCGCTGCTGCGCGCTGGTGGTCGGGTCAGGTCGGCTTGTTCTGCAGCATGCGGAAGCCGGCGTCGTTGATCGAGTCGGAGCCGACGCGGGCCCAGGCGAACCACGCCCGCTGACCGGTCGGCACGGTCAGGGTGCCGGCCGCGTTGAACACGTGCGGGATCAGCTCGATCGACATGCCGGCGCGCTGCGCGATGAGGAAGTTGCGCCAGTCGCCGATTACCGCCAGGTCGGCCGCGCCGACGCCGGCGGGCAGCGCGTCGAAGTAGTCGTTGAGGTAGAAGCGGCGGCCCTTGAGCACCAGGACGCCCTCGGCCGTGAAGTCCACGGTGAAGGCGCTGTTGTTGTTGCTCGCGCCGAGCTGCTGCACGGCGTTGTTGACGTCGGTGGAGCCCATCCACGCGGCCCGCGCGTTGCGGTAGCGGATGGGCAGCGCGGCCCACAGGTCGTTGATGTCGGCCGCGGAGATGGCGCCGCCGGCGACGGTCGGCACCGCCGAGGACGTGCCGTTCAGCGCCGTGGTGATGCCGGTCGGCTCGTTGGTGCCGGTGCCGTTGGTGAACTTGCTGACCAGCAGCTCGGAGTAGCCCTCGCCGAGCAGCGTGGTCATCTCGCCGGCGAAGCCGGGGTAGTCCTGGTCGACCTCGAGGGAGTACGGGATGTACCCGTCGGCGCGGTGGACGGGAACGGTCGGCTGGGCCAGGGTCGGGGAGTTGTCCGACGCCGCGGCGGCCTCCTGCCGGAACTGCCAGGTGACGCCCGCCGAGCTGACGCCCTTCCACGCGTCCGTGGTGATCGTCTCGACCCGGGCGAGGTTGAAGAAGTCGTTCGGGCTGCCCTGCCCGGTCAGGATGATCGTCGGGTCGATCAGGACCGGCACGCCGTAGCCGCCGCCCGGGTCCGAGCCGATGGACATGGCCCGGTACTCCTCATACCGCTGCACGGCGCGGGACTGCTCGGGGGTGAGCACCGGCGTGTTGCGGCTGACCAGCCGCATGAACGCCTCGCGGTAGTCGGGGTCCTCGGTGACCAGCAGCCGGCGGGCCAGCTGCACGCCGTCGACGTTGTCGTTGCGGGTCTGCAGCAGCCGCTCCAGCCGGGAGCGCTGGCCGTCGGCCAGGTGCTCGGTGCTCTGGTCGTCGGCGCCGAGCGCCGCGCGGGCCCGGTCGACGGTCTCCCGGGGCGACATCCGGGTCACGTCGGTGCCGTCGAACGGGGTGACCTGCCGGCTGATCTGCGCGGTCGACCAGCGGGCGCGCGAGGCGGCGACCCGGTTGCGACGCTCGGCCTCGGCCAGCTGGTCGCGCACGTCGGCTTCTTCGGTGTCCAGCTCCTCCCACCGGGCCTGCTGGTCGTCGTCCAGGGCCGCCTCGCCGGCGGCCTGGTGCAGCTGGGCGCGCTCGGCCTCGATGGCCGTAAGGCGCTCCCTCATCTCCTCTGGCGTCATCGTGACGCTCCCTTCGTGAGGTAGGGGAAGAGACGCTCGCGGCGTTCGCGAGGCGTCAGCCCGCCCGAGTGGCGCGCGGCCGGCTCGTCGGTTGGTGCGGGTGCGGCTGCCGGTGCTGGCGCAGTGCCCTTGGCGGGCGGCTGCTCGGCGCGGGCAGTGCGAAGTTCGGTGACGCGGGCGGCCAGGCGCTCGATGCGGGCCGGGTCCACGCTGCGCAGGTGCTCGTAGTAGGCGTCGGTGCCCGAGCGCACGCCCGCGGTGGCGTCGGGGTTGGCCGGCCAGGTGACGGGCCCGAACTCGAACAGGCGCACCTCGGTGATGCTGCGTTCGGGGATGCCGTCGGGGTTGTGCTCGGACCGGCCGGGCTCCTCGTTCCACTCTTCTTTGATCACGCGGAACATGAAGCTGCTGCCGTAGGCGCCGGCCTCCAGGCCGGGCAGCAGGTCGCGCACGTAGCTGGTGTCGAACAGCGGCACGTCGCCCACCGCGGCGTCGGCGTCCTCGCGGATGTTCTCCGGGACGCCGAGCACCTTCTGGTGGATGTACATGTCGCGGCCGTGGTTGAACATCACCTTCACCCGCGAGGCGTTCTCGGTGATGGTCTTGGCGAAGGCGCCGCGCACGGTCCGCTCCAGGAAGCGGCCCTCCCACCAGCTGTCGATCTCGTACCAGGTGTTGAACGGGGAGAAGCGCACCACCATGGTGGGCATCTGCCGCTCCTGGCCGTCCTGGCCCTCCTGGCCGTCGCCGGCGCGGGCGAGCCGGACGGCTCCGGGGATGGCGCGCACGATGTCGAGCTCGCGCAGGGTCTCCATCAGTTCCTCCTCCTGGGGGCGCGCACCGCTTCGTCGTTCACTGCTCTTCCTCTCCGGCGGCCGGGGTCGTGGCCGGGCCCAGCGCGGCCAGGGGCTCATCGCCCCACGGCACCGGCTGCTTGCCTTCGTCGTGGCGTACCTCGTTGACGGTCTTCCAGCGGTTGCGCAGGGCGCTCTCGTGCGCCCGGTAGCGGGTCAGCGTCGTCGACTGCAGCAGCGCGTCGCGGTCGAGGCGGGCGTGCTGGCCGCGCGGCAGCATGCTGGTCAGCACCCGCTCGACGCGGCACAGCCACCGGTTCAGCGCGTACACCAGCAGGTGCGTCGAGCGGGACTCGACGTTGGCGTACGTCATCGACCCGCCGGACTCATAGCCGAGGACCTCGGCGATGCCGGGCCCGAAGATGCGGGCGCACTCGGCGCTGGTGAACTGGTTGGACTCCAGGAACTGCGACTCTTCCGGCGCGATCTGGATCTGCTGGTAGGCCCAGCCCTTGCCGAGCACCACCGGCTCGCGGCGGCCGCGCAGCGCGGCCAGGAACCGCTCCTTGGCGGTGCGGGCGCTGGTGGCGTCCAGGTCCACCTCGCTGTTGGTCAGCATGCCGCCCGGGTGGCCGCCGTCGGTGAACCACTGCCGGCCGAACCGCGTGATCGCCAGCCCGAGCCCGATCGTGGAGGCGTGGTGCTCGATCGGCGACATGCCCAGCGCCACGCCCGGGATGGGGTAGACGCGGCGGAAGAACAGATCCTTCGCCGGGATCTCCTTGCCCATATAGGCGAACACCGGGTCGCCGTCGCGCAGCCACGCGCTGACCGCGTCCGGGTAGAGCAGCTCCACCGCGGTGGGGAAGTTGCCGCGCGCGTCGTGGTCGCGCACCAGGCCGACCGCGTTGCCGCGCAGCAGCCAGGCCATCAGCAGTTGCACGATCCAGTCCTGCACGCCCTGGCCGTCGGCGCCCGGGTCCTGCAGATAGGACGGCGTGCGCAGCGCCTGCGCGTCGGCGCCCTCGCCGCGGAACACCCCCACCGGCAGCTCGGAGGCCAGCGAGGCGATCAGGTCGACCGACGACCAGACGGCGACCTTCTGCAGGCTGGTCTCGGCCCGCGACAGGTCCACCTGGTCAAAGGAGGAGTGCACGGCGGGCACGGACACCGGCAGGTACATGCGTTCGGTCGGAGCCGAGCGCGGGCCAGAGAACAGCCCCATCACGACCTCCCATCGAGCCAGAGAAGGAAGACGCCGGCGGCGACCAGGGCCAGCGGCGGATAGATCAGGCCGAGCCCCCAGCAGACGCAGGCGGCGCCGGCCGCGCCGGCGGCGTACGGCCGCACGTCGGCCAGGCGGCGCACGATGGTGCCGGCGAGCTCGGCGGCGCGCAGCCACCACGACGGGCGCGGCTCAGAAGATGTTCGCGAGCGGGTCATACTCCTCCGTCACCAAAGGCCCTCGAGTCACCAGCGCCCACCGGGCCAGCGTCACCGCCAGGAACGGCGACACGTCGGTGAGCGAACGACGGCGGTCCAGCGCCCACGCATCGCCCAGGGATCGCGTGCGGGCGCCCCTCACCGCGGCGGTGAGCTCGGTCTGGTCTCGGTGCACGATCACGCCCTGGTTGATCGCGTCGGCCATCTGGCCGCACGCCTCGACCAGGTCGTTGGTGCGCAGGATGGCCAGGTCGCCGCGCTTGGGCTTGTCCTTGTCCTCCGGCGGCTTGATCCCGGCGGCCACCAGGTCGTCTATGAGCGACCCTGCCGGCGAGCCGGTCGAGGCGATGGCCACCGCGATCGGGTCCCACAGCGAGCGCAACGTCACCGCGGCGGCCACGACCCACTCGGTGCCGGGGCGCCTGTCCACGACCTCGAGATGGATGCGCCCGTCAGGACGTGGCGAGGCCAGCGTGATGGTCGACGTGCTGCGGTCCTGGGACACCTCGATCGCGAACGCCACATCCTCGCCGGCCTGCGACTGCTCATCGGCCAGGCCCGGCCACGCCTTCACCGGCACGTTCGGGTCCTGGGGCGGCGTCTGCTTGCGGGTGCGGTTGAGGTAGGCGCGGTCGAACTCGCCCGGGTCGAGCTTGTCGAGCTCGGACCGGACCGTCTCCTCCGAGACGGTGAACCCCAGCGCCGGCAGGCACACCCGCCAGGTCGCAGGGTCGTCGCGCGGCAGGTCCTCGGGGGCGAACCACTCGAAGTAGGCGATGCGCCGGCGGATCCCGAGCCGCCACAGCTCCATGATCAGCTCGCGGCCGGCCTCGCGCTTCTTGTTGAGCCAGATCGACTTCTCGGTGCCGCCCGCGCTCGCCCACCACAGCTGAGCCATGTCCCGGGTCAGCATGGCCGGCGACATCGCCTGCTCCACGCGGTCGTCCTCGTGGGCGAACGCCTCATCGATGACACCGAGGTCGAGCGGCGGCCCGTGCCCGGCCTTCTCGGTGTTGGAGGTGATGCCGAGCTTGGAGCGGGTCTTGCGCCAGATGACCGCCTCGTTGCCGTTCGACTTGCGCACCCGGTACCGGCCGGCCAGCGCCGAATCGTCGAGCGTGACCAGGAACTCGTCTTCCCAGCGGATCCGGGCCATACCGCGCGTCTGTGCGGCGTAGACGACGTTCTGCCGGTGCCAGGCCGCGATCCGGTGCACCATCAGCCCGAGGATCTGCTGCGTCTTGCCCTGCTGGCGCGGCACCGACAGCCCGACCTCGCGGTGCGCGAACAGCCCGGTGGCCGGGTCGATCTCCAGCGCTACGTCGAGCACGTACTTCTGCCACGGCATCGGCGGGAAGCCCAACCGCTCCATGACCTTCCACGCCTTCGGGCCCAGACTCGGGAACTCCGGCCGGCGCGGCGTGCCCCACAGCGGCGGGCACTCCAGCCCGTACAGCTCCCGGCACTGCCTGACGAACTCAGGAGGGTTCCGCCAGGTCTCCGAGGTCGTCGTCATCCTCCTCGCCCCGCCCCTCCATCAGCTGCGCGAGCGTCTGGCGCAACTCCCGGTTGAGCTGGGGCAGCAGCTTGCCCTCCTCGCCGCCGCCCGCATCGATCTCACGTGCGAGCCGATAGGCCATCTCGGCCAGCGACGGCTCGATGCCGACCAGGTCGCCGAGCTCCTCGACGTCGTCGCGTACGACCTTCTCAACTGGCCCCATGGCTGCCTCCGTACTCGCCGCGGGTGATCCGGTCGCACAGGATCCGCACGTCCTCCTGCAGCGGGTCGTCGACGGCGGCGAAGTAGTGCCGGATGTCCTCGACGATCGCCGCGCGCTCGGTGGTGACCGCCTCGGCGAGCACCTGGGCCAGCGCCTGCTCGGCCTTGCGCCGGCGCATCGCCGGTACGCCCGTGTCGCAGCACGCCTCGCGGCCGAACAGGCGGTCGCGCGGCTCGAGGTGCGGGCCGTGGTAGGGGCAGCTCTCGGGAAGGCTCGACAGCGCTACGCGGAGCGCCGCGGCGGCTCGCACGTCCATGCGACCTCCAAGATCATCCATCGAAATTCGCCCCGGGGGGAGAAAAAAAGGGAGAGATGGAGCGGGGTCACCCGGCTCCCAGTTCAAAAACTCCGGGGCCTCTGACCTGCGGAAACGTCGCACAAGCCGCTGACCTGCAGCGATTCAGCTTGAGGTGTCCACCGTCGAGCCGTCGTCGTCGGCCTCGTACACCAGCACCTGGGACACCTCGGGCAACAGGCAGACCTCGACGCCGGGCAGTCGTGCCGCGATCCTCTGCTTGATCTCGTCAGCCTGCATCGCGCTCAGCCGGTGCGGGCTGCAGACCACGAGTGTCTGACCGGGGCGCACCACCGTCGCGCCGAGCTCCCAAGCGATCTTCAGCTCGCCCATCGCTGCCATCTCAGCTCACCGTCTCCTTGAGTCATGGCCCCGCGTACCAGTCGCGCGAGGTGGCCACGCGCGTCGGCCTGGCGATCGTCACGGGCCGGTTGCCGCGTGAGGTGTTGCACTTCCTGCCGCACACCGGGCACGGGGCGTTCGCGCCGTGCGCGGGCCGCATCGCGTGCGGGTCGATGGGCTGCTCGGAGTCGATGCTGATGGGCACCAGGTGGTCGGCCTCGCCCGCGCCCTCGTGCCCGCACAGGTGGCAGATGTCGCCGTAGATGCGGAACATCTGCTTGCGCGCGGTGCGGTAGGGGCGTCCGGCCCGGTGCCGAGAGACCGCCACGGTGGCCTCCCCTCGCGCTGGTGAGCGGGCAGGGCCGAACGGCGCACCGCCGCCCGGCCCTCATTCCCCTCACCTGGGAATCCCGCGAGGCGGGTCTATGGGGTCCGACGCCCAACCGTGGCGCGGCGTCGGGATCTTACTCAACGGGGCGGGGGAACAGGGCCCGCTCTCTGAGCTTGCGGGAGCTCGCCAGCGCTGCGGCCACGGGCCGGGGCTGGACTACCCATCCCTGCGCGTTCCCCCTGTTTGGGAGTCCTGTCCGGGCATGCGTCATCGCCCGAGGTCAGGATGCCTGTGGATAACGTGATCGTCAAGCTGGCGGCCGCGCGTCCTCGCTGGTCATCTCCTGTCTCGCTTCACCAGCTCGGCGGTAGCCGCGCCGCTTCTCCATGACGGCGTCGATGGTGGCGCGCCGCCACCGCTTGACGTTGTGCTCGGTGTCGTCGGGTGGCGGGATACGGCCGCGCGAGATGTCACCGTCGATGGTGCCGCGCGCCAGGCCGGTGTACTTGACGATGTCGGCGATCGTCAGGAGGTCGTCTGCGTTCCCTTCGGCCGGGGGCGGCTCGCGCAGGAAGGCGCGGCGCACGAGCTGGTCGACGGCGGCCGCGTCGTACTCGGCCCAGCGGCCGCGCCGCCCGAGCGCGGGCGGCCAGTCGGGATGCTTGCGCCAAACGTCCTTCACGGTGGCCAGGGCCCGGCCGTACCGGGCGGCGATCTCGGGAGCGATCAGGCGCTCGGGCGCTACCATGGGCGTGTCGTCCTCTCTGTGAGTGGATGGTCAATCTGTGGGCCTGGCGGGGCTGCCAATTGGGCTGAGGCCCTCCCTGCCAGGCCCTTTGACGTTTCGTGATGGCGGGCCCGGGCCCGCCACCTGTGGCAGGCAGATTCTCCACGTGAGGGGCCCGGCCCCGGGCTGGCTGCCCGGGGCCGGTGGTGACTACCTCTCGTGCCGCTCCAGGATGGCGGCGGTGAGGTTACTCGCGACGACCGCTGTCGTGCAGATCATGTGCACGGCCTCGTATCGCCATTCGACTCCCTCCCCGAGCGCGATCTGGATGAGGTCGATCGCGGTGAGGATGCAGAGTGCGGCCTGGTCCAGGTGGGCCTTCAGGTCTTCCGTGATGGGCTCACTTTCGACCAGGACTCGCACCCTCTCGATCGATCCGACGAACTCCTTCGGAGGAGTGTCGGTCCCCGGGATGGGGAGGTCGATCGGGATGGGGAGCAGGCGGGCGACTGCCCGCAGGTGGTCCAGCGCGATCGCGATGGCCTCGGCCATCTCGTGGATCTGCTGTTCCGGTGTGTCAGCCATTGCTGACCCCTCTCTGTGGAGTTATCAATCTGCGTCGGGCGGGGCTGCCATCCCCTTCCGACACCCCTTAATTTACATGATTGGAACGGTGATTTGCAAGATGGTAGACCGAGAAAGAGCGGGCCGATTCGGCAGTCGGCCCGCTCCTGCTGGTCAGTCGATCAGCCTCGCGTCGCGCACTTGGTCGTCGTTCCCGATCGTCGCCGTGAAGCGACGTCCCGGCAGCGCCTGAGCCTCGATCCCGAGCTGCTCGGCGAGCTCGGCCGCCGGGACTCGCAGGGGGTCGGTCGTCGGGTGGTGGGCGGTGACGATCTCGGCGAGCGAGCCGTACAGGAGAAGGACTCGCCCCTCGAGGCGCTCCGGCGCGTCGCCGATGGCGTGGGCCGCGTCTGGCCCGCGCTCCCATTCGTTGTCCGTCATGTCGTGGTCCTCTCTTCGCTGCTGTCTCGTACACGCTTGGCGAGCCAGTCCCATTCGTACAGGGGCCAGCACGGGCACCCGCGCCACCAGGTGCCCACGTCCTTGCTTGGCGGCTCGCACCAGCCGCTCTCACAGACGATCACGACCTGCTGCGGGCACTCGTGGCAGAAGCGCCGATCAGGGTGGCCGTGCACGCAATCGTGCCGGGCCAGCAGGTCGCGCACCCGCCATGTCATCGCGCCGCCCGCCGGCGTCTCGGGCGTGACGCCCCGACACCAGGGGCACACGACGTCGAGGGCCTGGCCGTCGAAGGTCAGGGCGAGGGCGCGGGCGATCGTGGCCACCAGGGCCCGGGTCTGCTCGTACGCCCACAGCGCGAGCTCGTAGCTGACGCCCGGCTCGGCCAGCCGCGCGAGTGCGTACGTGAGCCACGGCCGCGCGTCGGCAAGGCCCGTACTCGGCGGCGACAGAACCGGACACGCGAGCGCCAAGCCGAGCTCGTCGGCGAGCCACACGATGTCAGCCAACAGGTCCGTGATGATGTCGAGCATCGGCACGCGCACGGGCGCGGGACTGGCACCGATCGCGTCGGCGGTGCGGTCGAGACGCTCCAGGAACGCCTCATGGTCGCGCTCGTCGCGCTCCTCTGCCGTCAGCCGCGGCCGCCGGAATGGTGCGGGCGTCGCACCGGGAAGGCGTTGGCCGTACAGGTCGGGCCAGTAGGCGGCCGCCCACTGGAGATCCGCTCTGGCACGCTCAGCGAGCGTCACAGACGACCTCGGGCGTGCTCGCGGTCATCCGCCGGCTTCCATCCCCGCACCGTGATCACGTGCGTGCCCGCCTTCGGGTACACGGCTCTGTGGTACGTGAAGCAGGGCTCGTGGGCGATCAGTACGTAGTCGCCGGGCTGCACTTCTCGGGTCGTGGTCTCTCCCGAAATGGGATTGTGCACGGTGACGACGAGCGGCCTCTGGTCCATCTGGGCTCCTAGGTCTTGCGGCGGCCGCGGTAGCGGTCGAGGCGGATCACGTTCGGCGGGTCGGGGGTCGGCGCCGGGGGCGGCGTCAGGCTGGGCAGGGGCTCCTGGCGTGCCACTGGCTCACAGGTGGCGACGTGCGGCATCATGACGCGCTCCCACGGCCGGGCCGGCAGGTCGGCGGTGATGCGGCGGGACCGTACGGTGCCGGTCGCCTCGGTCCAGACGGCGGTGTTCCCGTCCAGGTGCGGCTCGGCGTCGACCAGGAGCCGGGCGCCGGCCATCGTGGTAGTCCATCGCACGTCCGCACCGCAGCGGCTACAGGCGCGGATGTCGCTGGGCTTGAGCATCTGTCACCTCTTCTGCCGTCGGGCTCGCTGCCGGTGTCGGTAGAGCTGGCGACGCCGGGCGGCGGCGGGCCGGTTGAGCGTCAGCACCACGGCGACGGCCAGAGCCTTGCCGTGCTTGGGCGTCACCTTGGCCGTCCACTCCGGCGTCGGGGCCGGGCATGGGCAGCATCGGGCGTGGACGCGGCGCAGCAGCCGCAGCGTCTGCTCGTAGGCAGCGGCCTGGCGTCGGTTCATGAGACCTCCCTGCGGTGGTTGTCGAGGATTTGGCGAGCGCGGATGACGAGCCGCGCGTATCCGGCGCTCTCGCCGAGCTCGGCGCGGGCGGCGGCGATGAGCTCGCTGCCGAGGTCGGGCAGGCGGGCGAGCTCGGCCCGGGCCGCCTCGTACGCGGCCGGGTCCGGCTCGGTCGCGTACGAGGCGGCCTCGGGCGTTGACGGGACGGTGAAGAGCAGCGGCGGCTGATAGCCCTTCGCCTCCTTGTGATCCTTGGCCGAAGGCTCGCGGCGGCCCGTGGGACCGCCTTCCACATCAGCGCCGTACGGCGAGGTATGCGCGTGATGGGAGGTGTCTGGGAGGTGCTGTGTAGGTGGGCGGGTGCTGCACCCGGTGTTCCGGGGGGCAGCACCCGGTGTTCCGGGGGGCAGCACCCGGTCATTACTTACCGGTAACTCGTCATCACCGGGTGCTGCACCCGGTGATGACGAGTCATCCACAGCCGGATCAGCGGGTGCAGCACCCGGTGTTCTCGGGCCGCGCGACTTCACCGGCGGTGCGTCGACGCCCTCGGGCGTGATCAGCCTCCGCTCGTCCGGGTCGAGCATCGGCACCCGGTCGCCGAGATCGTCCGGGATCGCCAGCTCGTACTCGTCTGCCATGCCCCCGCGGCCGGCAGATGAGCCCTCGAACACGCGCACCATGAGCCCCACTTCGCGGAGCCGCTTGAGGCAGTCGCGGACCGTCTTGACGTCCCGGCGGCATACCCGCGCCAGGCGCGCCTCGCTCGGCCTCACTCTCGTGCCGTCGGGATTCCCGTACGTCGCGGCGACCACCGCGATGTGCTGCACGGTGGCCGCGCTCACCTTCTTCTTGCCCTCGCCGAACGAGAGATCTGCCCGCCTCACCACCCTCAGCCACTCGAACAGAATCCTGTCGCCCGCCGCCATCTCGCCTTCTTCCCCGGGGGTTGTATGGGATCGACTTGATAGGCGCCGTCGGGCGGCGGCCGGGCCTCGCCGGCCTGCCAGAGCAGCAGGCCGCACTCATGCCCACGAGCGTTGAGTGCGGCCTGCGGTTCCTCAGGCGTCATGCGGAGGACAGCCGCACGACGTCGCGGGCACGCACGGTGTCGCGCCAGAGCCGGTCTGCCGCGTCGGGGGCCGCGCCGGGCCGGAGCTCGTCCCAGCAGACGTACAAGACCTGCTGGCCGCGCTGGATGCCCAGCCCGGTCACCGTGCCGAGGCGGTTGCCCTGTCCGATGATGCGCGTGCCGCAAAACCAGGTGACGGGCCCTGTCCAGGCCATCTCTCAGCCCTCCTTCTCGGCGGCCATGGCCCGTTCCAGGGCGATGTTGGCCATGGTGAGGCGGTCGACCTCAGCCGCCAGGCGGCGCATGGTCTCCCGGTCGCGCAGCATCTCCTCGCGCGTGCGCGGGTCTTCGGTACCGGTGCGCAGGCGCTCGACCTCCTGCATGAGGTCCTCGATCTCTCCGGCACGACGCGACCGCTCGAGCTGCTCGCGCAACTGCACGTTCTCCGCGCGCACCCGAGCGAGCTCGCCTTCCAACGCCTCGATGCTCCGCTCGGCGTCACCGAGCTCGCGGTCGAGGCGGCCGAGAATGTCGTCGCTCTCCTGTACGGTGGACGGCCCGTTGGGCGGCTGCATCGGCTCGTCGACGGCCAGGCGGGCCACCAGGTACCGCCGCACGGCCTTCATGCGCGCCCACTCTCGGGCTGCGGCTGCCTCTCCTTGGCCAGCACGTTGAGCGCGTACTGCAGAGCCCGCTCGGCCTGCACGCCGAACAGGTGTGCGGCGTTGCCGATGCCGCGCGCCTTGTCGAGCGCCTTGTGCATGGCGCCGGCCTCGTGGTCGCCGAGGCTGGGAAGCTTCGCCAGCTCGTTGCCGTAGGCGCGGGCGTCCTCGCATGCGATGAGGTCGATCAGCGCGTCCTCGAGGTCGCCGAGACCCGCCATGCGTTCCAGGTGGCCGCGGATCTCGGGCCGGGGCCCGGGCACCGGCCGTCCCGCGGCGTCGGTCCGCACCTCGACGGATGCCGGGGTGCGGCCGAGGGCGATCTGCTCGACAGCCCACGTCGCGCCGTAGGCGTACAGCAGGGCGGCGCGCTCGTATGCGTCCTGCAGGTCGTGGACCAGCAGGGTGAACAGCTCCCCGATCTCCACGACGGCGCGATCGTACGGGCGCAGCGTGTCATCGGATCCGCGCAGCTGCGCCCCAGCGTCACGGAGGCTGATCGCGCCGGGGAGCTCCTTGAGTCGGATCGTGTTGACCGACCATCGGCCGGACTGGGCGAGGCGGAGGGCCGACCGGTACTCATCCGCGGCGAACCGCAGGCCGAGCACGGAGTCTTCAAGGCTGATGCGCCAGTTCGGCGTGCTCATGGGCTTCTCCTTGGGGCAGGTGAGGGCAAAACGGTGATGAACGGGGTGGCGGGCGTACCGGTGCGGATGACGACGGGCTGATCAGTGGCGCTGGCCGCGCCCAAGCCGCCGGCGATCCCGCCCATGGCGGTCGCGGCCGCGACGGCCGCGAGCGCCGCACAGGCGAGAGCTCGCGGCCACCGCCTCGGCAGGGCCGTACGGCGAGTCACTGACGCCGTCCTCGGCGGGCCAGCGACGTACGCCAGTGGCGGCGCCGCCTGAGATACACGTGCCACTGGCCGCACGTGCACCGGCGGGGAACGGCGTACGGCCGCGAGTCGGCCGCGCGCGCGTCCTCCTCGGCCGGATAGCCGTTGAGCTGCGGATGCGGACAGCCGTCGAGCTCCATGGCCCGCCACTCCTCGCGCGGCCACAGCACGTCATGGATCTCGGCGAGCAGTTCGTCCTCGGGCCGCTCCGAGCTGCGCGCCCCGAGGTGCAGCTCGGGCTGGGCCTGGTCGCGTTGGAGGAGAGTGCGCATCAGCCGAGTCACCGGGGCCCGCAGCAGCAGCAGGGCCCCGGTGACCGCGGCGATAGCGACCAGGTCGTGCAGTGTCACGCCCGGGCTCCCGGGGTGGGGGACGCGCTGCCCTCTCCGAGCGGTACGACGGCGGGCCGGGCCGGGTTGTCGACCGCGCGCATCGCCGCGAGGGTCGGTTCGGCCGCCCGCTCGCGCTCGCGCTCCTCGAGGCGGGCTCGCACCTGGGCCCCGAACCGCTCGATGACCGACCGGGTGTGCCATGCGAGATTGAGGGCGGCCTGCAAGCGGGTGTCGTCGCTGTCGAGCGGGACACCGATCAGCATGTCGCCGATCCACAGCATCAGGGCGGCCTCCGTGGACTCGACGCGCACGGAGTCGGGGGTGAGGTGGCGGTCGGCCGAGTGCACGGCGACGGGGTAGGCCTCGGCGGGAAGCTGCGTCATGACGTCGTGCTCCCGTCGGGGTGGGTAGAGTGGCTCATGTCGTTGGTCCTCTGATCAGTCGCAGTGGGATCGATTCGGAACCCCGTCGTGGTCGCGGCGGGGTTCTGCTTGTTCTGGGTGACGCTGGCGGCGCCGAGCTCGGCGCAGAGGTACGCCCGGACGTCGTCGCACAGCGCGGCGAGGGGCTCGCGGTGACCAGTGGCGGTGTAGACCGCGAGCGTCCTCAGCAGTGCGAGGATCGCGTCGACCTTGGACTCGTACAGCGTGATCGAGGGGCCGGTCTCCGGGCCTTCCCACAGCCCTCGAGCCAGGGCCGCGCCCACGTCCCGGCCGCGGCGGTCGACGTCGGCGACCATCGCGGCGATGCCGGGGGCGCGGTCAGCCATCGATCCGCGCCGTGATGTAGATGGTGACCTGGCCCTCTTCCTCGCGCCGCGGGATGTGCTTGGACCGGGTCACGACGTCGAGCACGTGAGAGAGACGGGTGAACGCGGCGTCGACCTCCGAGGGGGTGCCGATGATGTGGATGCGCGTGAGGCCCTCGGCCTGCGCCTGGTTGTACTTCTGCTGGGCCTGGGTCTGACCGTTCTTCGGGCCCTGGGCCTGGCCCTTTCCGTACCGTCCTTGGGTCGTCACAGAGTCCTCCTGGACTTGTAGTGAGGGGATGGCAGCCGCTGGCGTCGCCGGCGGGGGGTGCTATCGCGACCGGCGGCCGGACGCGCGTCCGGCCTCGGCGGTGGCCTTCTTCGAGCCGATGCGGGCGATCTCGGCGATGTGCTCCTCGGTGAAGCGGTAGAGCTTGCCCATCCGCCAGCAGGGGATGCGACCCACCTTCGCCTGCCGCTTCAGCCACAGGGCGTTGAGGTTGAGCCGCTCTTCTGCCTGCTCAGGGGTGTAAAGCACCTGGTCAACAGGAGCTTCACGACTCGTGCCCAGGTCGGTCGTCGTCGTCGTGCTGTCGTCCATGTCCCGAATCTAGGTCTGATCAGACCTAAAAACAAGCGTCTAGACCTGAAAAGGTGTTGCGTGGTCTAATCAGTCGCGAACGGTCGCGAAAAGACCTCAGGAGGCGTGAAACGATGGACACAGGGGCGGTGAAGCGGTCATCATTTCGGAAGAGCTACCGATGCGGCGGTAGCCCGAACGGGCGCACGGCGCCGGAGGCGGGATGGACGAGACGGAGGCATGGCCTGAGGAGGCGATTAAGCGCCTCGCGAAGGCTGTGCGGGATCGTCGTGACGAGCTCAACGTCACCCAGACCGAGGTCTCCGCGAAGGGCGGCCCGTCGCCGGCGACGCTGTCCCTCATCGAGAGCGCCGCCCGCTCCTCCTTCTCCCGCACGACCCTGCGAAAGCTCGAGCGCGGCCTAGGGTGGGCAGGCGGCGAAGCCATGCGGATCGTCCGCGGCGAGAACGCATCCGCGACTGGCGGCGACACTCCGACGCCGCGCCGCGTGCCGATCGAGACCGGCCGGCCTGACGTTCACGCGGTCGTCGAGACGTTCGCCGCCTGGGACGCACCCCCCAAGGACAAGCTGCAGGTCCTGCAAAAGCTCCTTGAGCAGGCGATCAAAGAGATGCCCAACGGCAGCTGAACATATAACGCTTCGGACAATTTCTGCCTGGAACCGTCCACAAATGCCAATTTGTGTGCAGGAATATTTCTCTGCACGGCAGCGGGCTGGGAATCCCACTGCAATGGAGTTGTCCGAATGGCGGATGCGAACAGCGGCCACAACGACGTGGTCGTGATCTGTGATGAATTGCCCGAGGACTGCCCGAGATTCATCGTCTCGCGTGGCACTTGGCGAGTCGTCTTCGTACGCCCTGATTACTCCCTGGTAAATTCCGGCGTCGATTGAACGGCGATTTGCCACTCGGGCTCAAGGACACCCCATACCTGGAGGCCCGAGTGGCTTACGCGGAGAAGCGTGCCCGGACGTGGAGCGCGCGATGGACGACCCCAGCCCCCAACAGTCGGCGTAGAAGCGTCGCCGACTTCCGTACCCGACGGCAGGCGCTGGACTACGCGCGCGGCCAGGAGCTACCGGCCCGCCGCGCGGCTGGCGAACTCGACGCCGTCCGCGAGACCGAGAGCCGCGGCTGATGGCCAGTGCAGAGAAGCGCGGCAAGACCTGGCGCGTGAAGTGGAAGAACGGCGATGGCGAATGGATCTGGGAGCCAGGCTTCGCCACCAAGCAGGACGCGCTCGACTGGGGGCGCGATCGGGAGGCCGAGGTCCGCGCCGGCACATGGATCGACCCGCGCGCCGGCGAGATGTTGCTCAGCACATGGTGCGACGACTGGTATGAGGCCCAAGATCTGGACATCACCACGATGGTCAACTACGAGTACGCCATCCGGCTGCTCATCAAGCCCTACCTCGGCGACAAGGCGCTGAACGAGCTGACGCCCCTGCTGATCTCGAAGTGGCAGAAGCAGCTGCGGCGCAAGCACGAGCAGTCGACCTGCACGACCGCGCACACCCGGCTGCACACGGTCCTCGAGGACGCGGTGCTCAACAAGAAGATCGGCAGCAACCCTGCGAAGAGGAGCGGCCGCCGGCGCGGCAAGCTGCAGGAGGCCGTCGAGGCGGCCGAGTCGCTCTGGACCACGCCGGTGGTTGTCCTGCGGATCGCCGAGCGTGCCGCGATCTGGACGGGCCGCGAGGACGAATTCATCGCCATCGTGCTCAAGGCGTTCACCGGCGTACGGTGGGGCGAGCTCCTGGCCCTCGACGTCGAGCACTGCCTGTTCCGCAAGATCCAAATCTTCTGGCAACTCAAGGAGGTCAAGGGCGCGTTCCTGCGGGACCTGCCGAAGGGCAGGCGTCGGCGGGAAGCCACGCTCCCGCCGTTCCTCGGCGACCTTCTGGCCCGCCAGATCGAACGGGCCAAGAAGCGGACCTGTCTGTGCCAGGGCGAGCAGCCGAGGTGGCACAAGGACCTCGACAACCCGCTGCCGGTGTGCGAGGGCGGCCGCCACTATCTGTTCCTCGGGCCGAAGCTCGGCCACTTCCGCCGGAGCAACTTCGGCCGGGACATCTGGCGGCCGGTCGTGGACGGAGAGCACCCGGCCACCGGAGGCAAGGCGGCACGCCCGGCCCGGCCGGTGGTCCACGATGGCACGCGCTGGCACGCCTTGTTCAAGGACGGCACGCCGCACGACCTCCGACACAGCCAAGAGACGTGGCTGGGGGAAGAGCACGTGGCACAGAAGGCCATCAACCGGCGCATGGGTCACAAGACCAAGCGCATGGAGTCCATCGAGACGATCTACACGCACGTCTCGGATGAGATGGAGCGGCAGATCTGCGACGCCCTCGAACGGCGTCTGTGGGCCGCTGTGGGGGAGCTGGCGGCCGAGCGGCCCACGGATCGGCCGGCCTCTCCTGTGGCTGTCCTGGACGAGCTGATCACCGTCTGGCGAGCTCGACAGTCGGCCGCGGGGACACGAGACGAAGATCATGTCCCCGCCGTGTCCCCGAACGACGAAAGGCCCCTTCCCAAGATCTCGGGAAAGAGCCTTTGAGCTGTGGTGGGGCTACCAGGACTTGAACCTGGGACCTCTTCCTTATCAGGGAAGCGCTCTAACCGTCTGAGCTATAGCCCCGCACACCGAACGTTATCGCATTCGCCTCTTGGAGGCGAACCAGTTGTTCGGACGAGAAAAGCTTACCGTGTCCGACGGGCTGCTCGTGCCGTACCAGCCACCCCGGTACGGCACGAGCCCCCGCCCGAACCTGTTATTCGGCCTCGCTGAACGTCACCTCAACGCCCCCGACCAGGTCGGAGGCGATGTTGTAGATGACCGCGCCCAGCGTGGACAGAGCGGTGATCAGCACCACGTTCACGGCGCCGATCAGCGCGGTGTACCCGAGGATGCGCACCGGCTCGAACCACGAGGCGATGTTGATCGGGATCGAGCTCTGTCCCTGCTCACCCTTGCCAAGCTGGTTGACCAGGTCGACGAGTGAGTCGAACACCCCCAGAGCCGACAGCACGCCGTACAGGACGGCCACTGCCACGAAGAGCACCACGAAGCAGACCAGGGACACCACGAAGCTGAACTTCATGGCCGACCACGGCTCGATGCGGCGCAACACCAGGTGTGCCTTGCGGGGCAGCCTGGACCCCGCGTTGTTCGACGACTTCTTCTTGGGCATCTCGACGGGCGGAGGTGCCTCACTGGTGAGCGACGGACGGAGGCGCACCGTCTCGTTGCCCTCCGCCTGCGGCTCGTCCTTGGATCGGGGCTGAGCGGCGGCGCCCTTCGCGGGCGTCCTGTCCTGCTCGCCGTCGACCGGATTGAAGATTTCCGGCTCAGTGGACTTCTTCGGCTGCTGTCCGTTACCCGACGCCGCCTGGGCTCTGGCGGTGCCACCCTGGGCGCTCATGATTTACTCTCCTCCCCCGTCTTCCTCATTCTCCACCGGAGTCTCCATTGACTCCGCGTTCCGGGCGAGGGCAACCACGCTGTCGCCTTCGGCGAGGTTCATCAATCGCACTCCCATGGTCTGGCGGCCGGACTGCTTGATCTCGCCGGCACTCGTCCGGATCACCCCGCCGGCGGACGTGATCGCGAAGACCTCGTCCTCTGGGTTGACCATGACGGCTCCGACCAGCTTGCCACGGGAACTCACGATTTTCGCAGTCAGCACGCCCCTACCGCCACGTCCTTGAACTGGATACTGCTCCACTGGCGTCCGTTTTGCGTACCCAGCCTTCGTGGCGATAAGCACATCTTGACCGTCGGCGATCCGATTCATGGCGAGAAGTTCGTCTCCTTCGAGGAACCTCATGCCGATGACACCGCTGGTCGCGCGGCCCATGGGCCGCAATGCCTCGTCGGAGGCGGTGAACCTGATCGACTGGGCGCCCTTGGAGACAAGCAGCAGATCGTCGGTCTCGGAGACCAGACGGGCGCCGATGACCTCGTCGTCCTCGCGCAGGTTGATCGCGATCAGACCGCCCGACCTGGGGGAGTCGTACTCGGACAGGCGCGTTTTCTTGACCAGGCCGCTGCGCGTGGCGAGCACCAGGTAGGGGGCGACGTCGTAGTCGCGGAGGTCGAGAACTTCCATGACTGTTTCGTCGGGCTGCATGGCCAAAAGGTTCGCGAGATGCATGCCACGGGCGTCACGCCCGGCATCAGGCAGCTCGTACGCCTTGACCCGGTACACCCGGCCCTTGTTCGTGAAGAACAGCAGCCAGTGGTGCGTCGTGGTGACGAAGAAGTGGTCGACGATGTCGTCCTGGCGCAGCTGAGCGCCGCGCACGCCCTTGCCGCCCCGCTTCTGCGCCCGGTAGAGGTCGGTACGGGTGCGCTTGGCATAACCGCCGCGGGTGATCGTGACGACGATCTCCTCCTCGGCGATGAGGTCCTCGATCGACATGTCGCCGTCGTAGGCGATGATCTCGGTCTTGCGCTCGTCGCCGTAGCGGTTGACGACCTCGGTCAGCTCGTCGCCGATGATCTCGCGCTGGCGGGCCTCGCTGGCCAGGATCGAGTTGTACTCGGCGATCTGGGCCATCAGGCCGTCGTACTCGTCCTGGATGGCCTGCCGCTCCAGGGCGGCCAGCTTGCGCAGCTGCATGTCCAGGATGGCCTGCGCCTGGATCTCGTCGATCTCCAGGAGCCCCATGAGGCCCTGCTGGGCGTGCGAGGCCGACTCCGAGGCCCGGATGAGGGCGATGACGTCGTCGAGCCGCTCAAGGGCCCTCAGCAGCCCGCGCAGGATGTGCGCGCGCTCCTCGGCCTTGCGCAGCAGGTAACGCGTCCGGCGGACGATGACCTCGACCTGGTGGGCCACGTAGTGGCGGATGAACTGGTCGAGCCGCAGCGTGCGCGGCACGCCGTCGACCAGCGCCAGCATGTTGGCGCCGAAGGTGTCCTGGAGCTGGGTGTGCTTGTACAGGTTGTTGAGCACGACCTTGGCGACCGCGTCGCGCTTGAGCACGATCACCAGGCGCTGCCCGACCCGCGAGGAGCTCTCGTCGCGTACGTCGGCGATGCCCGAGAGCTTGCCCTCACGCACCAGCTCGGCGATCTTCAGCGCCAGGTTGTCCGGGTTGACCTGGTACGGCAGCTCGGTGACGACGAGCGCCTGCCGGCCCTTGTCCTCCTCGACCTCGACGACCGCGCGCATGGTGATCGAGCCGCGCCCGGTGCGGTACGCGTCCTCGATGCCCCGGCGTCCGACGATCAGCGCCTTGGTCGGGAAGTCGGGCCCCTTGACCAGCCTGATCGAGGCTTCCAGCAGCTCCTCGTCGTCGGCCTCGGGGTTCTCCAGATACCACCTGACGGCGGCCGAGACCTCGCGCAGGTTGTGCGGCGGGATGTTGGTGGCCATGCCGACCGCGATGCCGCCCGAGCCGTTGACCAGCAGCTGCGGGAACCGCGCCGGCAGGACGTCGGGCTCCTGCGACTTGCCGTCGTAGTTCGGGCGGAAGTCGACGGTGTCCTTGTCGATGTCGCGCAGCATCTCCATGGCGATGGGCGCGAGCTTGCACTCGGTGTACCGCATCGCGGCCGCCGGGTCGTTGCCCGGCGAGCCGAAGTTGCCCTGGCCGTCGACCAGGGGATAGCGCAGCGACCACGGCTGGGCCAGGCGGACCAGCGCGTCGTAGATCGAGGTGTCGCCGTGGGGGTGGTAGGTGCCCATCACGTCGCCGACGACGCGGGCGCACTTGAAGTAGCCGCGGTCGGGACGGTAGCCACCGTCGTACATCGCGTAGAGCACCCGCCGGTGCACCGGCTTGAGACCGTCGCGCACGTCAGGCAGCGCCCTGGACACGATGACGGACATCGCGTAGTCCATGTAACTGCGCTGCATCTCGGACTGGATGTCCACCGGTTCGATGCGGTCAGCCGGGGGAGTGGTGTTCACGTCCGTCACAGGTTTAGGTCCTTCTTAAACGTCGAGGAAGCGAACGTCGCGCGCGTTGCGGATGATGAAGTCGCGCCGCGCCTCGACGTCCTCGCCCATGAGCACGCTGAACAGGTCGTCGGCCTGGGCCGCGTCGTCGAGCGTGACCAGGCGCAGCAGTCGCGTCGCCGGGTTCATGGTGGTCTCCCAGAGCTGGCCGGCGTTCATCTCGCCGAGGCCCTTGAACCGCTGGACGTTGTCCCGCGGGCGCGGGTCTGCCTTGCCCTGCGCGATGCCGTCGTTGATGACCGCGTCGCGCTCGGCGTCGGAGTAGGCGTAGGAGGCGTCCTCGCCCTTCCGGTCCCACTTGATCTTGTAGAGCGGCGGGCACGACAGGTAGACGTGCCCGGCCTCGATCAGCGGCCGCATGAACCTGAACAGCAGCGTCAGCAGCAGGGTGTTGATGTGCTGGCCGTCGACGTCGGCGTCGGCCATCAGGATCACCTTGTGGTAACGCAGCTTGGCGATGTCGAACTCGTCGTGCACGCCGGTGCCCAGGGCGGTGATGAGCGCCTGGACCTCGTTGTTCTTCAGGACCTTGTCGATCCGCGCCTTCTCGACGTTGAGGATCTTGCCGCGGATGGGCAGGATCGCCTGGAAGCGCGAGTCGCGGCCGCCCTTGGCCGAGCCGCCGGCCGAGTCGCCCTCGACGATGAACAGCTCGCACTTCTCCGGGTCGTTCCACTGGCAGTCGGCCAGCTTGCCGGGAAGGCCGCTGCCGGACTCCAGGAGCGACTTGCGCCGGGTCAGGTCGCGGGCCTGGCGGGCCGCCAGGCGGGCGCGGCTGGCCTGCAGCGACTTGTTGATGATGTCCTTGGCCTCGCCGGGGTTGCGCTCGAACCAGTCGCGCAGGTGGTCGTTGCAGGCCTTCTGCACGAACGACTTGGCCTCGGTGTTGCCCAGCTTGGTCTTGGTCTGGCCCTCGAACTGCGGGTCGGACAGCTTGACCGAGATGATCGCGGTCAGGCCCTCGCGGACGTCCTCGCCGGAGAGGTTGTCGTCCTTGCCCTCCTTGAGGAACTTCTGCTCGCGCGCGTAGCGGTTGACGATGGTCGTCAGCGCCGCGCGGAAGCCCTCCTCGTGGGTGCCGCCCTCGGCGGTGTTGATCGTGTTGGCGAAGGTGTACACCGACTCCGCGTAGGAGTTGTTCCACTGCATCGCGATCTCCACCGCGATGCCGTCGCCCTCCTCCTCGAAGGCGACGATCGACGCGTGCGCCGGCTCCTTCTTGGCGTTGAGGTGCTTGACGAAGTCGGCCAGACCGCCCTCGTAGTGGTATTCGACCGTGCGGGGCTCGCCGTTGACGTGGTCGGGACGCTCGTCGGCGAGCGTGATCGTCAGGCCCTTGTTGAGGAAGGCCATCTCCTGGAAGCGGCGCGAGAGCGTCTCGTAGTTCCAGGTGGTGGTCTCGAAGATCTCGGGATCGGGCCAGAACGTGATCGTGGTGCCGGTCTCGTCGGTCTCCTCGCCCTTGGCCAGCGGGGCCAGCGCCTTGGAGTTGACGAGGTTCAGCCGCCAGTAGTGGCCGTTCTGCTTGACCTCGACGTCCATGGCGGTGGACAGCGCGTTGACGACGGCCGAGCCGACGCCGTGCAGGCCGCCGGAGACCGCGTAGGACTGGCTGTCGAACTTGCCGCCCGCGTGGAGCGTGGTCAGCACGACCTCGACGGCCGAGCGCTTCTCCACAGGGTGGATGCCCGTGGGGATGCCGCGGCCGTTGTCGACGACGCGCACGCCGCCGTCGGCCAGCAGCGTGATGTCGATCCTGGTGGCGAAACCGGCCAGCGCCTCGTCCACCGCGTTGTCCACGATCTCGTAGACGAGGTGGTGCAGGCCGCGCTCACCGGTGGAGCCGATATACATACCCGGGCGTTTGCGAACCGCCTCAAGTCCTTCGAGTACGGTGATTGAGCTAGCGTCGTAGGACAACTGCGAAATCCTCCTGCCGCGGACACGCGGCGGGGGAGGCCGTCAACTTCATGCTGCCCCTACCGTGCCCGTCACCGTCGTGAGTGCCCCGATGCGCGGTCACCCGGGGGAGTCGGCTTACTGCCGGGGTGACACGCAAGCGGACGTGTCCGGAATCCTTTTTCATTCTACCGCTTCCCGGAGCCCGTGGTGGCAATACACGCGCCTGTGATGCGCCCTAGCTCGATTTGCCCCCCACTCAAGCATCCCCCCTTCGGAAAGGGGGCTTATCGCGTCTGCGGCTGTCTGATCGCCCCCGGCGCCTAACCATAGGTGTCGCCGGGCCCCCTGCTTCCGGTCACCCGCAAACCCCCTGTGGGCCGGGGCGCGTTCTGCGGCCCCCTGACCTTGACCTTTGTCACGGAACCGTCACCCAGCTCCTCGTTGAGCCTGCGGATGAGGGTGCGCGCGAGCAGCCTGACCTGCGTCGCCCAGGCCGTGGAATCGGCCGCGATGAGCACCTCACCCTCGTCGAAGGACTCCGGCCGGGTGTGGGCGGCCAGGTCGGGGCCGACGATCTCCTTCCACCGGCCGAACACCGCGCCGACGGCCGCCGAGCGCTCCCAGCCGCGGTCGGCCAGCAGGTCGGCGATGGCCCGGCCGAAGAGCTGGGGATCGCCGGCCTCCCTGCGCGGGCCGGCCTTGCGCCTGGGCTCGCGACGAGGGAGCTGGCCGCGCTTGGCCGCGTCGGCCTTCGCCTGCGCGAGCTTCTCCCTCGCCATGGCGGCCCCCCTGGCCGCCGCGTTGTGCTGCTCATCGGACACGGGTCACGCTCCCCTCAGCGACGTCGAAACGGGCCCCCGCCAGCTCCTTCGGCACGTCGTCGGGCACGGCGGCAGTGATCAGCACCTGTTCGGCCGGCGCGACGATCTCCGCCAGCCTGCGCCGGCGCTGGCTGTCGAGCTCGGCGAACACGTCGTCGAGGATCAGCACCGGGTCGCCGCCGTCGGCCCGCAGCAGGTCGTAGGCGGCCAGCCGCAGCGCCAGCGCGAACGACCACGACTCGCCGTGGCTGGCGTAGCCGCGGGCGGGCAGGTCGCCGAGGCCCAGGATCAGGTCGTCGCGGTGTGGGCCGACCAGGGTGACGCCCCGCTCCAGCTCGGCCTGGCGGACCTCCGTGAGCCGGTCGCGGAGCTGCTGTTCAAGGGTTTTCCCCAAGTCTGTGGATAACGTCTGCGCATCGGGAGATCCCCGCTCACCGGCGACTTCGTCCTCCGCGCCGTCCCCGCCTGTGGACAACGTGCTGCGGTAGGCCAGCGTCGCGGGGGCGCTCGTGGGGGCCAGCGCGGCGTAGGCCCCGGCCACCAGCGGGCGCAGCGCCTCGATGAGTTCCAGCCGCGCCCGCAACAGCTCCGCGCCGTGCCTGGCGAGGTGGGCGTCCCACACCTCCAGCGTGCTCAGGACGTCGCCGGCGCCCGCGGCGGCGAACGCGGTGTCGCTCTCGGCCCGCCGGGCGCTCCTGCTGCCTCTGCGGGCCTGCGCGGCCGTGCGCAGCAGGGCGCCGCGCTGCTTCAGCACCCGGTCGTAGTCGGCCCGGACCCCGGCGAACCTCGGAGCCCTGGCCACGAGCAGGTCGTCGAGGAAGCGGCGGCGCTCCGACGGGTCGCCCTTGGACAGCGCCAGGTCCTCCGGCGCGAACAGCACCGTGCGCAGCAGCCCGATGACGTCGCGCGGCCTGGACACGGGGGAGCGGTTGAGCCGCGCCCGGTTGGCCTTGCCCGGGTTGATCTCCAGCTCCACCAGCGCCCGCCGGTCGTCCCTGTGGACGGCGCAGCGCACGATGGCCCGCGCGGCCCCCTGCCGCACCAGCGGCGCGTCGTTGGCCACGCGGTGGCTGGAGTGCGTCGCGACATAGCCGAGGGCCTCGACCAGGTTGGTCTTGCCCTGGCCGTTGGGCCCGACGAGAGCCGTGACGCCCGGTTCCAGACCGAGCTCCACGGACGCGTAGGACCTGAAGTCGGTCAGCGAGAGGTGGGCGACATGCACCCCACGAAGGTTAGTCCGCCGCGGGGGCCGCCCGTGT
Source organism: Nonomuraea sp. NPDC049758 (assembly GCF_040674635.1). NCBI lineage: Bacteria > Bacillati > Actinomycetota > Actinomycetes > Streptosporangiales > Streptosporangiaceae > Nonomuraea > Nonomuraea sp. NPDC049758. The sequence continues at coordinate 410,971 of NZ_JBFAMZ010000006.1, read as the reverse complement.
CACCGGCTTGCCGTCCTGTGGAAAACCTCGGGCTGCCGCGGACGGCCTGTGGACCCCCAGCAGGACTGCTCGGCTGGGCTACTCGGCTTCGCGCGGCGGGACCACGTCGGCGCCGGGCGAGTCGGCGCCCTTGCCGGTGCTGCCCTCGGTCGAGGTGATCGCGTGGCCGCCGAACTGGTTGCGCAGCGCGGCGACGACCTTCATCGCGGGGGAGTCGTCCTGGCGCGAAGCGAACCGCGCGTAGAGGGCGGCGGTGATCACCGGCAGCGGCACGGCGTGGTCGACGGCCGCCTGGACCGTCCAGCGGCCCTCGCCGGAGTCCTGGGCGTAACCGCGGAGCTGGTCGAGGTGCTCGTCGTCGTCGAGCGCCCGCACCATCAGGTCGAGCAGCCAGGAGCGGATGACGGTGCCGGTGCGCCAGCTGCTGAAGGAGCCCCTGACGTCCTTGACGACGTCGGACGCCTCCAGAAGCTCCCAGCCCTCCGCGAACGCCTGCATCATGCCGTACTCGATGCCGTTGTGGACCATTTTCGCGAAGTGGCCGGCACCGACGTCACCGGCGTGGACGAAGCCGTCCTCGCCCTCGGGCTTGAGCGTCTCGAAGATCGGCATGAGCCGGTCGACGTCGGCCTGCTCGCCGCCGCACATGAGGGCGTAGCCGTTCTGGAGGCCCCACACGCCGCCGCTCACGCCGCAGTCGACGAAGCCGATGCCCTTCTCGCGCAGCTCGGCGGCGTGCTTCTGGTCGTCCACATAGTGTGAATTGCCGCCGTCGACGACGATGTCGCCCTCGTCGAGCAACTCGCCGAGCTCGTCGATCGTCTGCTGGGTGGGCTTGCCCGCGGGAACCATGACCCAGACCGCGCGCGGCGCGGACAGCCGTTCGACCAGCTCCTTCAGGCTGGCCACGTCGCTGATGCCGGGGTCGCGGTCGTAACCGACCACCTCCTGGCCGCCGCGGCGCAGCCGCTCGGCCATGTTGCCGCCCATCTTGCCCAGTCCCACCATGCCGATCTGCATGACGCTCCTCTACCCCCTTGTCAGGCTTCCATCATCCCCGATGACGGGATCAGCCCGACAGGCGGATGGGCATGATCAGGTAACGGTAGTCCGTACCTGCGCCTTCGTCCACAGGCTTGCCCCCTGTGAGGATGGCCGGTTTGGTGGAGGTCGTCATCTGCAGGCGCGCCACGTCGGAGTCGATCGCGCCGAGCCCCTCCAGCAGGAACTGGTGGTTGAAGGCGATGTTCATCTCCTCGCCCTCGTAATCCACAGGCAGTGCCTCGACGGCCTGCGCCTCGTCGCCGCTGCCGGCCTCCAGCACGACCTCGCCGCTCCTGAACGCCAGCCGTACGGGGGTGTTGCGCTCGGCGACCAGGGCCACGCGCTTGACCGCCTCGACGAACGGGCCTGTGGACAGGTCGGCGCGCGCGGAGAACTCCGTGGGCAGCAGCGAGCGGTACTTGGGGAACTCGGGGTCGAGCAGCCGCGTCGTGGTGCGCCGGCCCGCGCTGGAGAAGCCGATCATGCCCTCGCCGGTGCCGCCGGCCGAGCTGAGCGCGATCTCCACCTCGGCGCCGGTGGTGCCGAGGGCCTTGGCGGTGTCGGCGAGCGTCTTGCCGGGGATCATCGCGATCGCGGCGAAGTCGGGCTGGCCCGGCTGCCACTTGAGCTCGCGCACGGCGAGCCGGTAGCGGTCGGTGGCGGCGAGGGTGACCGTGTCGCCCTCGATCTCCATGCGCACGCCCGTGAGCATCGGGAGCGTGTCGTCCCGGCCCGCCGCGACGGCGACCTGGCTGACGGCGGAGGCGAACACGTCGCTGCCCACCCGCCCGGCCGCCGGCGGCATGGCCGGGAGCGACGGGTAGTCCTCCACAGGCATGGTCAGCAGGGTGAACCGGGCGCTGCCGCACGTGACGACCGCCTTGGCGCCTTCCACCACGAAGTCCACAGGCTGTGCGGGAAGCGCGCGCGTGATCTCGGCGAGCAGCTTGCCCGAGACCAGGACGACGCCCGCCTCACCGGTGTGGAGTTCGAGCGTGACCTCGGCGGAGACCTCGTAGTCGAAGCCCGACAGCTTGAGCTGCTGGCCCTCCGTCACCTCCAGGCGCATGCCGGCGAGCACGGGCACCGACGGGCGCGCCGGGAGACTGCGTGCCGTCCATGCCACCGCCTCAGCGAGGACGTCTCGCTCGATTCGGAACATCACGGTGATCAGCCTCCTGGGTTCGTCGTTGATTCAAGTGTTCACTCTCCCGCACCGCGGTTCGGGGAGAACCCCTCTATGGGTCTTTGATTTTCTTAGTAAGAGAGATAAGAGGTCATCACACTAGGGGCTGTGGGAACTGTGGACAACTGATGTCCTCGCAGCTCAGTGCCCCTGTTTTCATCCACCGAGGGTGTGGGTGACGCCTGGGGGAAACTTCGCCGCCTGGGGATGGAGATTCGTCGCCCACAGGCCGTCCCCAGATCATGGGGTGTTCATCCACCGGTTATCCACGAGGTTTCCACAGGTTGTCCACGGGGTAAGGGGGGGCCTTCTGGAGTCCCAGATCGACTGTTCACAGGCCGTCCACACGTTATCCACGAGTCATCCCCAGGTTCTCCTCAGGATGTCCCCAGATTCGTCCCCAGCCCTTGTGGGTGGATTTTTCCAGGCATTGGCGGTCGTACCGACGCGCCGATTTTGCGTTTCCGCTGGTCCACAGTGTTTTCCACAGGCTGTGTACGAGCATCAAGATCCACGCTTGCTCTGTTTGATACGCATTGTCAGCTCGTTGACCTGGTTGTACATCGACCTGCGCTCGGCGATGAGCGACCGGATCTTGCGCTCTGCGTGCATCACGGTGGTGTGGTCGCGGCCGCCGAACTGCTGGCCGATCTTCGGCAGCGACAGCTCGGTCAGCTCGCGCGCCAGGTACATGGCGATCTGCCGGGCGTTGACGAGCGCGCGGCTGCGCGAGGTGCCGCACAGGTCTTCGATGCTGATGCCGAAGTAGTTGGCGGTCTCGGTCATGATGGCCGCGATCGTGATCTCGGTGTCGGACTCCGAGGTGATCAGGTCCTTCAGCACGACCTCGGCGAGCTGCAGGTCCACACCCTGCCTGTTGAGGCTGGCGAACGCGGTCACCCTGATCAGGGCGCCCTCCAGCTCGCGGATGTTGGTGGAGATCCGGCTCGCGATGTACTCCAGCACCTCGGGCGGCGCGGCCAGGCCCTCCTGGATGGCCTTCTTCCGCAGGATCGCGATGCGGGTCTCCAGCTCGGGCGGCTGGACGTCGGTGATCAGGCCCCACTCGAACCGGTTGCGCAGCCGGTCCTCCAGCGTGATGAGCTGCTTGGGCGCGCGGTCGCTGGAGATGACGATCTGCTTGTTGGCGTTGTGCAGGGTGTTGAAGGTGTGGAAGAACTCCTCCTGCGTCTGCTCCTTGCCCTCCAGGAACTGGATGTCGTCCACAAGCAGGATGTCGATCGCGCGGTAGCGGCCGCGGAAGCCGTCGGCCTTGTGGTCGCGGATGCTGTTGATGAAGTCGTTGGTGAACTCCTCCGAGCTCACGTATCTCACCCGGGCGCCGTCGTACAGGCTCTGCGCGTAATGCCCGATGGCGTGCAGCAGGTGGGTCTTCCCCAGGCCGGAGTCGCCGTAAATGAAGAGCGGGTTGTACGCCTTCGCGGGGGATTCGGCCACCGCCACGGCCGCGGCGTGCGCGAACCGGTTGCTGGCGCCGATGACGAATGTCTCAAATGTGTACTTCTGGTTGAGTCTGGCCGGCTCGCTGGGCTTGTTGCTCTTCGCTTCCCAGCGATTCGGCGCCGGCTCCGGCGCTTTCTCCACAGGCGGTGTGTACGGCTGCACCTGTTCAAAAGAGAACGAAGGCTGTGGATATTCGGTGGACGCCGGAGGCTGCTCGGGCTGTGGAGAATAGAACTGCGGGGGCTCGGATGCCTGGTAGTGCTGGGGTTGCACCGGCTGTGTGTAACGCGGCTGGCTATCCACACTCTGGGGATAAGGCACATTCACAGGCTGTTGATGGGCGTCCGGCAAGGGCTGTTCCGGAGCCGTGGTGTCGATCATCACGGCCAGCCGCATCGTCATCCCCAGCTCCTGGGACAGCGCGTGGGCCACCAGCGGGCGCAACTTGCCCTCGATGAGGTCCTTGAGGAAGTCGTTGGGGACGCCGAGCACGATCGTGTCGTCCGCGAGAGCGATCGGACGGACCATCGACAGCCAGGTGCGCTGCTGGATGGGCACGTTCTCGTTGAGGAAGTTGCCCAGGGCCCTCGCCCATACCGTGCCGAGGTCGACACCACTCATGGTGCGGCTCCCCTCCTTCCTCTCGCGGCCCCCCGCGATCGTTTATCCACATGACCGTGGTCGCCCCGAGCGGTCGGCGACCCCTTCGTCCACAGCGTGGCGGCAGGGCTTCGTACCCAGGTCCTCCACAGGAGATCCACAGGCTGTGCACGGTGTTTCCGGTGGTCCAGAAGGGCCGACAGTATCCATGTGCACAGCTGTGTTCAAGACGTTGTCCACAGCGTAGTGGCACCTGGATGCACAAACTGTGGACGTGGGCCCGGCGGTGGAAAAGTCGCCTGTGGATCAGTGGATAACCCGTTCAGTTTGACCTGGGACGCCGTTGGCCCGTAACGTACGACGGTCGGCTTGCCACGCGACGGCTATTTCGCGTGCCCTCGCTCTCACGGCAGGCCAGCCATGTGTGTATAAGCGCCCCTGGGCGCACCTTCAAGGAGCCCACCCGTGAGCAAGCGTACTTTCCAGCCGAACAACCGTCGCCGCGCGAAGACCCACGGCTTCCGGCTGCGGATGCGCACCCGGGCCGGTCGCGCCATCCTCGCCGCCCGTCGCCGCAAGGGTCGCGAGAAGCTGTCGGCCTGATCGACCCGCGCCCGAAGTCCGGCCCGTCGGTGTACCTCGCCGACGGGCGTTAGGCGTATACGGTGCTGTCCCGTCAATCCCGCATGCGGCGCGGGGACGAATTCGAAGCGGCGGTCCGGCGCGGCAAGCGCGCCGGACGCCCCACTTTGGTGGTGCATCTCAACCTTTCTGGGGAAGAGACACCTCTGGTTGGTTTCGTGGTGAGCAAGGCCGTTGGTGGCGCGGTGACCCGGAACAAGGTCAAACGACGGCTCCGACACCTGATGCGCGACCGTCTCGACCGGCTGCCGCGAGGTAGCCTGCTGGTGGTACGCGCCAATCCACCGGCCGCGTCCGCGTGCGTCGAGCAACTGGCCGCCGATCTCGACGCCGCGCTGGATCGTTTGCTCAGGCGGCGCGAGTCCTCGACGGGTGGACACAGATGACGGAGCAGCCGCAAGGGATGCCGGGCCTCGCCGCCCGGGCGCTGATCATCCCCATTCGGTTCTACCGGGCCTTCATCAGCCCGATGCTCGGTCCACGCTGCCGGTTCTACCCGTCGTGCAGCGCGTATGGGCTCGAGGCGATTGCCGTACATGGGGCATTGCGCGGCACATGGCTGACTGTCCGGCGCATCGGGCGGTGCCACCCATTCCATCCCGGAGGTATAGACCCGGTGCCCCCACGCCCGGTCCGGTCCCACGAAACGCAAGGGAGCTAGCTCGGTGGAGCTGTCCTGGCTCAATTGGCTGTACACGGCCGTCGCCCAAGTCATCACCTGGATCCACCAGGTCTACAGCACTTTCCTCGACCCCAACAGCGGGTTGACCTGGGCGCTGACCATCGTCACGCTGACCGTCTGCATGCGGATCCTCATCTTCCCGCTGTTCCTCAAGCAGATGCGGTCGTCGCGGAAGATGCAGGAGCTGGCACCGAAGGTCCAGGAGCTCCGCAAGCGCTACAAGAACGACAAGCAGCGCATGAACCAGGAGGTCATGGCGCTGTACCAGGGCGCGGGCGCCAACCCCCTCGGTGGCTGCCTCCCCGTCGTGGCGCAGTTCCCGATCTTCATCTCGATGTTCACCGTGCTGCGGGCCATCGCCGCCGACCAGGCCAAGTTCGGCATGTCGCAGGAGCTGGTCGACAGCGCCAAGCACGCGCTGATCATCAACGCCCCCCTGCCCGCCACGTTCTTCGAGGCCCCTGACATCGCCCAGAAGGTCGTCATCGGCTTCTTCGTGGCGATCAGCTCGCTGACCACGTTCCTCACCGTCCGGCAGAGCGTGACCCGCTCGATGGCGCAGATGCCGGACAACCCCATGGCGCAGCAGCAGAAGATCCTGATGTACATCTCGCCGCTGTTCGCCTTCTTCAGCCTCAACTTCCCGCTGGGCCTGATCCTCTACTGGGTCACCACCAACCTGTGGACGCTGGGCCAGCAGCACTGGTTCTACAGCCGGCACCCGATGCCGCAGTTCGACGCCAAGGGCAACTCCATCCCCGTGACGCCCAAGCCCGGCCTGGTGGCAAAGATGCGCAAGACCACTCCGGAAGAGGAGGCCCCTCCCGCCCCGCCGGAGCCTAAGATCATTAGGCAGCAGCCCAGCCGCCAGTCCCGCAGCAAGCGCACCGGCAGCAAGAAGTCTTGAACACGAAGGAGAGGCCGGCCATGACCGAGGCCGAGCAGGAGAAGGCTCCTGATCTCAACGCGCTTGAGCAGGAAGGCGAGATCGCTGCCGACTACGTCGAGGGCCTTCTCGACATCGCCGACATCGACGGCGACATCGACATGGACGTCGAGGGCGACCGAGCCATGGTCTCCGTCGTGGGGCTCAAGGGCAACGAGCTGGTCGGGCCCGCTGGCGAGGTCCTGGAGGCGCTGCAGGAGCTGACCCGGCTCGCCGTCCACCGGCAGACCGGGGAGCGGTCGCGGCTCATGCTCGACGTCGCCGGCTACCGTGAGCGGCGCCGGGCCGAGCTGAGCAAGCTCGGCACCGAGGTCGCCAACGAGGTCAAGGACAAGGGTGAGCCGAAGGCGCTGCACCCGATGACGCCGTTCGAGCGGAAGATCGTCCACGACGCGGTGGCGGCCGCCGGGCTGCGCAGCGAGTCCGAGGGTGAGGAGCCGCAGCGGTACGTGGTGGTCCTTCCCGCCTGAAACGTGCATGGTGAGCCGGTTCGGCCGTCTGTCGGCGCTTGGGTGCGCTGATGGGCGGCCGTTTCCGTATCTATAGCTGTACGTACGGGATGCGGGGCCCATGGGGGCCGCTGGCGGGTTTGCGGGCTGGCCTCCGTGCTTGTGCGGATCGAGCCCTGTTCCATGTTGTTGGGGAGTTGTTCGGCGTCTTCGTGCGCTGGCGTTGGAGTTCGGCGCTGTTAGCGGGAGAGCGCGCGGTTTTGTGTGGTTGCCTTGTTGTTCGTCCCGAAAAGTGCCTCTGGGGGTTTCTTTCGGGTTACATGCGCTCTATGTCGTTTGTAGGGGATTTGGTGTCGAGGGTGGATCGGGAGGGGTACGCGGCGGCGTGCTCGACCGTCACCCACATGCCAGCCCGCTAGTCTTCCAGTGTGATCTCACATCTAGCCTTGGGTGGACACCGCCCCTAGAACGTTGAGACACCCACCGTCGAACGCCCACCGGCATCACCGCCGAGCAGGCAACCTGAGTACGAACACCACCTGAGACCGAGAAAGGGCCAGCATCCAGTGAGCGAAGAGCTTCCGGCGCCGCCGGACATAGCGCGGGACGTCTTCGCCGGGGAGGCATGGGACCGTGCGAACGCGTTCGCGGCGCTGCTGGCGGGTCCGGGCGTCGTCCGGGGATTGCTGGGGCCGCGGGAGGTGCCGCGTATCTGGGATCGCCACCTGCTCAACTGCGCCGTGGTCGCCGAGGCCGTGCCGCCGGAGGTGCGGCTGGTGGACATCGGCTCGGGGGCGGGGCTGCCGGGGCTGGTGCTGGCCATCGTCCGCCAGGACATCGAGGTCACGCTGCTGGAGCCGTTGCTTCGCCGTACGGTGTTCCTGGAGGAGTGCGTCGAGGTGCTCAAGCTGGACAACGTCGAGGTGCTGCGCGGGCGGGCCGAGGATCTGGCGGGGGAGCGGGAGTTCGACGTCGCCAGTGCCCGGGCGGTCGCGCCGCTCGACCGGCTGCTGAAATGGGCCATGCCTCTTCTGCGTGAGGGCGGCGAGCTGATAGCCATGAAGGGTGAGCGAGCCGCCGGCGAACTCGCCGAGGCGGAGTCCCAATTGCGGGCCTGCGGGGCCCGAACGGCCGAGCTTGTGACCGTCGGGCACGGTAAGGTCGAGCCGCCTGCAACATTGGTTCGGGTGGTAGCGGGTCGCGCGCCGGAGCGAGCCAGGCGGCGACGAAGGAGGTGACGGTTGTGCCAGTCGCGTCTTGCGGTCTTGGCTGGCCGGACAGCCGTCTGTCCGAGAGCCCAACCGGGGTTGGATGGCCCGAAATGGGCGTGTCGCAACAGCAAATTCCCGGCACCGGCACACCACTGGTTGAAAGGATGGCCAACGTGACCCAGACCCCCCTGAACCCCGGTGATTCGCCGTTGGTACGAGAGGCGCTCAGTTCAGTGGTTTCACGTGAAACACCTGCCACCACCCAACCGGCCGCCCCTCAGCCAGCCACCGAGCAGCCCGCCGCTACCCGGAGGGGCGGCACCAGCGGCGACGGCGACAACTCCTGGCCTCGGCCGGCGAAGTGCAGAGTGATCGCGGTCGCCAACCAGAAGGGCGGCGTCGGCAAGACCACCACCTCGGTGAACATTGCCGCGGCCCTGTCAATGCACGGCCAGCGCGTCCTCGTGGTGGACCTCGACCCGCAGGGCAACGCCTCGACGGCCCTGGCCACCGAGCATCGCGGTGACGTACCGGATGTCTACCAGGTGCTCGTCGACGATCTGCCCATGGTGGAGATCGTCAAGCAGGTCCCCGAGATGCCGAACCTCTACTGCGCGCCCGCCACGATCGACCTGGCCGGCGCGGAGATCGAGCTCGTCTCGCTGGTGGCGCGGGAGGCCCGGCTTCGGCGGGCGCTGGCGGCGTACGAGGCGGAGTTCGACTACATCATCATCGACTGCCCGCCGTCCCTCGGCCTGCTGACGGTCAACGCCCTGGTCGCGGCGGAGGAGGTCATGATCCCGATCCAGTGCGAGTACTACGCGCTGGAGGGCCTGGGGCAGCTCCTCAGGAACGTCGACCTCATCAAGGCGCACCTCAACCCGGCTCTGCGGCTCTCCACGATCGTCCTGACGATGTATGACGGGCGTACCCGGCTGGCTTCGCAGGTCGCCGACGAGGTGCGGTCGCACTTCGGGGAGACGGTCCTGAAGACGGTCATCCCGCGCAGCGTCCGGCTGTCGGAGGCGCCCAGCTATGGGCAGTCGGTCATGACGTACGACCCGGGGTCGAGCGGGGCGATGGCGTACATGGACGCGGCGCGGGAGATCGCCCACCGCGCCACCGTGGCCTGACCTCTGGTCGATCGCGGGTCTTTCAGGTACGGCTTGAGGGTGTGGGTTGCCATGCCCGTGCTCCGGTGTTCCTACGCCGGGTTGGTGCGGCGGACTCCGGTGGTGATGGTCTCGTTCGGCGCGAGTCGTGAGTTGGGCAGATTTGTACCCGTGTCGGTGTAAATCCCACGGGACTGTGTGTGGCGTGGGGGCACCCCGCTGGGCCCGCAACGGTAACCTCTCCTGGAGTGACCGGAATCGACCGGCTGGATGAGGAGACGCAGTGAGTCAGCAGCGGCGGGGATTGGGCAAGGGACTCGGGGCGCTCATCCCGACCGGACCCATCGTTGACGGCCCGGGTACGGCGCCCGCTCCCTCGAACGGCTCCACGGTCGAGGTAGGCCCGAAGCCGATCGCTGGAGCGTACTTCAAAGAGGTCGCGCTGACCGCGATCGTGCCCAACCCTCGTCAGCCGCGTGAGGTGTTCGACGACGAGCGCCTCCAGGAGCTCGCCGACTCCATCCGCGAGGTCGGCCTTCTGCAGCCGATCGTGGTGCGCTCCGTGGGGGGCGGCCAGTACGAGCTGATCATGGGGGAGCGGCGCTGGCGGGCGTGCCAGCAGGTCGGGCTTGACCCGGTCCCGGCAATCGTCCGGAACACCCAGGACACCGACCTCCTCCGGGACGCGCTCATCGAGAACCTCCAGCGCGAGCAGCTGAACGCCCTGGAAGAGGCGGCGGCCTACCAGCAGTTGCTGGATGACTTCCAGACGACCCACGAGCAGTTGGCCAGCAAGGTGGGGCGCTCTCGATCCCACATCACCAACACGCTCCGGCTGCTCAACCTTCCGCCGGAGGTTCAGCTCCGGGTGGCCGCCGGCACCATCAGCGCCGGGCACGCGCGCGCCCTGCTCGGCCTGAGCAGTGCGGATGAGCAGGTTGAGTTGGCCAAGCGCATCGTGGCGGAGCTGCTGTCCGTGAGGGCGGTGGAGGAGATCGTCGCCATGGGCAGCGCGAAGGCCGCTCAGAAGGCGCCGCGTGAGCGGCAGGCGCCCAAGCCTACGGCTCCTGGTCTGACCCATCTGGCGGACCGGCTCTCCGACCACTTCGAGACGAAGGTCAAGGTCGACTTGGGGCGGCGTAAGGGGCGGATCGTGGTGGAGTTCGCGACGATCGACGACCTTGAGCGCATCATCGGGACGATGGCGCCTGAGGCGGCACGGGCGATGCGGGAGCGCGAGGACTGACCTTGTCTGTTTCACGTGAAACCATTCGCTCTTTCACGTGAAACCCCTTCCTCCGCTCTTCGCTTCTCTCTTCTCTTCGGTTCTCCTATCTTCTCTGTTCGCCTGTGTCGGTCCTTCTTCGTCTTGCGGGCGTGTCCGCAGGGCTGCGGCGTGGGTGCGTCATGGGGGCGAGCATGATGGCTGGCTGGGCTGCGGCCTTGGGGTCTCTCCAGCTCGTTCCGGTTCGCGCGGTGCCCGGTTCGCGCGGCTCTCCGGTCGGCTCCTTGGTTCGCCTCGCTGGCTCGTATCTTCGGCTCCTTGGTTCCCCGGCTCTTGCGTAGCTCGGTCAGTGCCGTGTGGTGATTGCTCGGCAGCTTCGTTCACGTCGAAGCACGGTGGCTGGGGTCGCGCTGGGTTCTCGTTTCGCCTTGGCCTCTTCTCGGGTCGGGCCTCGGGGGTTCGGCTCTTTACGTCCCACGCCCTACACATCCGTTTCCGGATTGGCGGGTGGACGTGTTTCACGTGAAACGCCTGCGGGACTCCGGCCGGGGAGCGTGACGGGTGGCGGTGTTTCACGTGAAACGGCGCCTGAGGTGGCTATGGGGTGGCTGCCTTGTGGAGAGCGGCCAGGAAGTCGTCCACGTGTTCTTCGGTGGTGTCGAAGGCGGTCATCCAGCGGACCGTGCCTGCGGTCTCGTCCCAGTAGTGGAAGAGGTAGTTCTGCAGGAGGGATTCGGAGGTGGCGTGGGGGAGGGTGGCGAAGACGGCGTTGGACTCCACGGGGTAGGCGAGGGTGACGCCGGGGACGTCCGCGAGACCGTCCGCCAGACGGAGTGCCATCTGGTTGGCGTGAGAGGCGTTGCGGTGCCACAGGTCGTCGGTCAGGAGAGCGGAGAGCTGGGCTGAGACGAAGCGCATCTTGGAGGCCAGCTGCAGCGACTGGCGGCGGAGGTAGGGGACCGCGTCCGTCAGGGACGGGTCCAGGACGATCACCGCTTCGGCGGCCATGGCGCCGTTCTTGGTGCCGCCGAAGCTGAAGACGTCCACGCCTACGTCCGTGGTGATGGCCTGCAGGGAGCAGTCCAGGTGGGCGGCGGCGTTGGCGAGGCGGGCGCCGTCCACGTGGAGGCGTAGGCCGGAGGCGTGGGCCGTTTCGGCCAGGGCGGCGATCTCGGCGGGGGAGTAGCAGGTACCCAACTCGGTCACCTGGGAGATGGAGACGACCGTCGGTTGAGGCTCGTGGTGCTGGCCGATGAGGTGGAGGTGGGCCTTGATGTCGTCCGGGTGGAGCTTGCCCTGAGGGGTGGGGATGGTTCGGAGCTTCACGCCCAGGAGGCGTTCCGTGGCGCCCGTTTCATGGGTGGCGATGTGGGCGGTGTCGGCGCAGAGGACGGCGTCGTAGCGGCCGAGCATGAGGGCCAGGCCGACCATGTTGGCGCCGGCTCCGTTGAGTACGGCGAAGCCTTCCGCTGTGGGGCCGAACGTTTCCTTGATTTTGTGCTCGAAGGTTGAGGTCCAGGTGTCGTCGCCGTAGGCGGGGGCGTCTCCCTGGTTGGCGGCGGTCATGGCGTTGAGGATGTCGGGGTGCACGCCGGCGTGGTTGTCGCTGGCGAAGCTCTTTGAGTGGGCGGGATTGATCGGCACACCGTAAGGCTATGCAAGGCGCTTGGGCGAGGCTGTGAGGGGAGGGGCGCCGGGGTGGTTCTCGCGGATGCCTCGTGAGTCGTTGGCGGTGGTGTCTCCCGTCGGCGTCGCGCTGATGCTTCATCTGGTGACCGTTGTCAGGGGTTCTGGGGCAGTGAGTGCAGGTGCGACCGGTCGCCTGTGCGGCACGGCGGCGGATGGCGCCGGAGCGGTCGACGGTGTTCGGTAGAAAGATCCACGGCTGCTGTCCATGAGTTGGCGGACGCAACCAGTCGAGGCATCGAAGGAAGGCGGGGCCGCTCCGCCGGGGATGGGGGCGGTCTGTGGGGGGGAGGAGGAAAGAGCGGTGGTGCCGAGGCATGCGGCTCCGGCGCAGCAGAGCACAAGGGAAGCAGGCCTTCAAAAAGGCACCGTCAGTTCGGCGCGCGAGATGGTGGGCGCGATGGGAAACGTCGGCACAGGCGCCAGCAGGGGTTGGAGAAACACACGCTGAAGAGGTCTGGACGAGGGGGCGAGGAGAGCGTCCCTGAAGTGGGTGCGCGGCGAGGTGTCAGGGGGAGTCGCTCGGCGACGGACAGTTGGGGGCAGCGCTAATGATTAGCAACCACCAGGCAGGCGCGCTGAAGGACAAGCGGTGGTGTGCTGCGGGCGGCGGCCTTGAGGGCGTGCCGAAAGCACGGTCACTGACCGACGGACAGGGAGAGGCGCGTCATGAGCGGCGTGGAGGAGATTCCTGCCGCGAGACGAGCGGTGACGTGCCGTGGGGGAGACGTCTTGAGAGAAGTGCGCTGAAGGTAGTTAGTGACAGGCGTCGAGGAGAGGCGCGCTGAAGGACAGGCGATGGGCGAGGTGCTCGGACGCGGGCGGCTGGGGGCGCTGTGGCGAGCAGCGGTCAGGGAGTGCGGGGAGACCGGGAGCGACGGGGCGTGGGAGGAGCGCGTTGAGGAGGCGCGCCCAGGAAAAGCGTTGGCTACGGTGCTCCGGTGCAGAGGCGGGTGACGCGCTGCGGGAGGCATCCCTGCGCTGCGGGAGGCATCCCTGCAAGGGAGGCGAGAGGCCGACTTCGAAGTGGGCGGGTGAGGAGATCGGAGCTCGTCTCAAGCAAGAGATGGAGACAGGAGCGGAGAGGAGAGGCGAGGAAACGGGCCGGATTCGGAGGGGGAGACGGGAAGGCGGAGGGCTCACGCGGGGGAGCGAAGGAACTCCCGTGCAGAGGAATGGAGGAGCGGTCACTGCAGGGGAAGAGGGGGCTGGTCGCGTGGAGAAGGCAGCAGCAGCCGCGTGACAGGAAGAGTGGTCATCGCCTGGGGACAGGCAGCCGTCGCACCGTGGAAGAGAGCGGATGGCCGGGCAGCCAGAAGGGCTGTCGCGCGGTCGATGGCGGTAGGAGCTGCGCGGGGAGCAGCGGCAGCAGCTGCGCCGGAGGGCGAGAGCGGTCATCGTCAGGCGGCCAAGGGGAGCCGTCGTACGGTCGATGGCGGTAGGAGCCGCGTGGGGAGCAGCGGCAGCAGCCGCGCCGGAGGGCGGGAGCGGTGGTTGCCCGGCGGCCAGGAGAAGCTGTCGTGCGGCGGACAAGGCGAGGCGCCGCACGAAGGGCAGTAGCAACAGCCGTGCGGGGGCGAGAGCGGTGGTTGCCCGGCGCCCAGGCGCGCTGTTGTGCGGCGGGCAAGGTGAGGCGCCGAGCGGTGGCAGCACAGCACCATGCGGAGCACGCGAGCGGTGGTCGCCTGGCGGACGAAGAGGGCTGTCGTGCGGCGGATTGTGGGAGGCACGGCGCGGGGGACAAGAGAGCGGTAGCCCGCGTGGGAGACGCGAGCGGTGGTCGCCTGGTGGACGAGGGGAGGCCGCCGGACAAGGGGCGAGCGCAGCAGTAGCCGCGCAGCGGGACGGGAGTGGTAGCCGCCTGGAGGATGGGGGGCTGTCGTGCGGCGGGCAACGGGCGGCGCTCACAGCACGACAAGATGGCAAGCTGTGCGAGGGATGAAGGGACAGCTGTGCAGGCGACGAGAGCGGTGGTCGCCTGGCGGACGAAGAGAGCTGTCGTGCAACGGACAACGGGAAGCGCAGCACAAGGGGCGGGGGAGCAGCAGCCGCGTGGCGGGACGGGAGCGGTAGCTACCTGAGGGACATGGGGCTGTCGTGCGGCGGATGACGGGAGGCGCAGTACGAGGGACGAGGGAGCAGCAGCCGTGCGAAGACGGGAGCGGTCATCGCCTGACTGACCAAGGGGGCTGTCGGGCCGCGGCCGATGGGGGCCCCGCGGCACGACAAGAAGGCAGCAGCCGCGTGGCGGAGGAGAACAGCAGCCGCGCGGCGAAGAAGAACAGCAGCCGCGCGGCGGAGGACGCTGGTCGCCGCCAGGTGGTCGCCGCTAGGGGAGCGGGGCCCGGAAAGGGTCAGGGGCGGGGGCGGTGGGCGGCGTTTTGGAGGAGGGTGCGGCAGAGGTCGCCGAGGTCGCGTCCCGCGGCCTCCGCCGCCATCGGCAGCAGTGACGTCTCCGTCATCCCCGGCGCCACGTTCACCTCAAGGAAGTGCGGGTCGTCGGCCGCGTCCACGATCAGGTCGGTACGGGAGATGTCCCGCAGCCCCAACGCCGTGTGCGCCGTCACGGCCATCCGGGCGCAGGCTTCGGCGGCGGCCGCGGAGAGGCGGGCGGGGGCGAAGAACTCGGTGTGCCCGGCGGTGTATCGGGCGGCGTAGTCGTAGACGCCGGCGTCGGGGACGATCTCCACGGCCGGCAGCGCCACCGGCCCCTCACCGAGGTCGACGACCGAGACCGACACCTCGACGCCCTCGACGTACCGCTCGATGAGGGCGGTGTCGCCGTAGGCGAAGCAGCCGACCATGGCGGCGGGCAGGTCTTCGGCCGTACGGACGATGGACGCGCCGAGCGCAGAGCCGCCGCGGGCGGGCTTGACGAACAGGGGCAGGCCGAGCCGGTCGATGATGCGGCCGAGCACGACGGTGGCGCCGAGGTCGTGGAAGGTCTCCCTGGGGAGGGTGACGGACTCGGGGGTGCGCAGGCCGACCGAGCGGACGACGGCCTTGGCGGTGGGCTTGTCGAAGGCCACGCGGCAGGCGTCGGGGCCGGCGCCGACGTAGGGCACGTCGAGGAGTTCGAGCACGGAACGGATCGCGCCGTCCTCGCCCGCGCCGCCGTGGAGGGTGACGAACACCGCCTCGGGCGGGTCGGCGAGGATGGCGGGCACGAGGGAGGCGTCGGTGTCGCGGGCCTCCACGTCGATGCCCGTGGCGCGCAGCACCTCGCTCACCCGGCGGCCGGAGCGCAGGGACACCTCCCGCTCATAGGAGAGGCCTCCGGCCAGCACGAGCACGTGGCCCAGATCGCTCATCACATCTCCTCCGCTGATCGTACGCGTCCAACCGTACCGGCGGCTGGCGGCGAATGGTGTAGGTGAGGCCCGCACACGAGTACGGCCGGCGTCCCCGTCCCCGGGGAGCGCCGGCCGTACCGAGGAAAGCTAGGCCAGTTCGGGCCCCGGCGTGTCAACGCCGGCCCGCTCGGGACCGGAGCCGGTGCCGAACATGTCCCGGAGCTGCATCTCCTGCTCGATCACCCCGGACAGGCGCCGGACGCCTTCGCGGATGCGGTCGGGCTCGGGGAAGCAGTAGGACAGTCGCATGTGCCGGGCGCCGCTGCCGTCGGAGAAGAACCCGGTGCCGGGCACGAACGCCACCCGCTCGGCCACGGCCCGCGGCAGGATCGCCTTGGAGTCGAGCCCTTCGGGCAGGGTCGCCCAGACGAAGAAGCCGCCGGCCGGCCGGGTCCAGGTGACCTCGGGCGGCATCAGGGCCTCCAGGGAGTCCAGCATGGAGTCGCGCCGCTCGCGGTAGAGCTCCTTGAAGGACTTGATCTGCTCCCGCCACGGCTGCGTGGCCAGGAATTGGCCCACGGCGAGCTGCGTGAACACCGAGTGCGACAGCACGGCCGACTCCATGGCCAGGATCAGCTTGTCGCGGATGGCGTGCGGCGCGAGCGCCCAGCCGACGCGGAAGCCGGGGGCGAGCGTCTTGGAGAACGACCCCAGGTAGACCACGCCGTCGGGGTTGTCGGCGCGCAGGGCGCGCATGGGCTCGCCGTCGAAGCCGAGCAGCCCGTACGGGTTGTCCTCGATGATGAGGATGCCGGCACGCTGGCAGATGTCGAGCACCTGCTGCCGCCTGGCCAGGTTGAGCGTGACGCCGGCCGGGTTCTGGAAGGTCGGGATCGTGTAGAGGAACTTGACGGGAGCTCCGGCGGTCTCCAGCGCGTAGATGGTCTGCGCCAGCGATTCGGGCACGATGCCCTGATCGTCCATGGCGATGTGGACCACTTTGGCCTGGTAGGCGGAGAACGTCCCCAGGGCCCCGACGTACGAGGGGCCTTCGGCGAGCACGACGTCGCCCGGGTCGATGAAGATCCGGGTGATCAGGTCGAGCGCCTGCTGTGAACCGACGGTGACGACGACGTCGTTCGCCCCGGCCTCGATCCCCTCCAGCCGCATGACCTCGCAGATCTGCTCGCGCAGGTGCGGGTCACCCTGGCCGGAACCGTACTGCAGCGCGACCGTGCCGCGCGTGGTGACCAGGTCGGAGACCAGCTCGCCGACCATGTCGAGGGGGAGCGCCGTGACGTACGGCATGCCGCCGGCGAGCGAGACCACCTCGGGTCTCGACGCGACGGCGAAGAGAGCTCGAATCTCGGAGGCGACCATCCCGGTAGCTCGCGCGGCATACCGGTCGACGTAGGCGTCGATGCGCGACCCTTGGGTCGCGGGTGTCTGACCGTGATCCAGCTCTTCCGTCACGGCCCACCTCCTAGGTGTCATATCGGACCGAAATACCAGATTACGCCAGTCGGACATGTCCTTCGTGACCGGGCTCGACCGTCGTGGTATCCGCTGGCTGCATCTTCACTGAGCTACCATGCCACCAACGGACGCGGTTTTCGCGCGCTTTTCTGGGTCGACGATAGGGGCCGTAGTTGTCGCGCCGGCTGGTCAACATAACCCTGGACAATCTCGAAGATCTGCCACGCCGCTGCCGGCGGTGCGTGTTCTGGGAGCTCGATCCCGTCAGCGGCGAGCGTGCCATCCATTCCGGCGACTCCGGGCTGGAGAAGGAGGCCTGGATCTCCGGCACGCTGCTCGAATGGGGGAGCTGCGGGAAAATCGCCTACGTCGACGGGGTTCCGGCCGGGTTCGTCCTCTACAGCCCGCCGCTCTACAGCCCGCGTTCGCTGGCCTTCCCCACCTCGCCGGTGAGCGCCGACGCGGTGCTGCTGATGACGGCCCACATCATCCCCGAGTTCTCGGGCGGCGGGCTGGGCCGGATGCTGATCCAGGGCGTGGCGAAGGATCTGACCCGGCGCGGGGTGAAAGCCATCGAGGCATTCGGCGACCTGAAGTGGGAAGAGCCTAGTTGTGTAGTTCCTGCTGAATACTTGCTTTCTGTGGGTTTTAAGACGGTTCGACCGCATTTGCGGTTTCCGCGCCTCCGTTTGGAGCTGAAGAGCGCCATCTCGTGGCGTGAGGACGTCGAGGTGGCCCTCGAACGCCTTCTGGGGTCCATGAGCCCGGAGCGCGCCCTTCGTCCCGTCTGACGGCTCTTGGGGGCCGAAGAAGGGCATACGAAAGCCCCCCGCGGGCACCGCCGCAGGGGGCTCTCACATGAGGGCGACTAGATGATGCCGTCGAGCTCGCGCAGCAGCATGGCCTTCGGCTTGGCGCCGATGATCTGCTTCACGACCTCGCCCCCCTTGTAGACGTTCATCGTGGGGATCTGGAGCACGCCGTACTGGCGGGGAACCTCGGGGTTCTCGTCGATGTTCAGCTTGACGATCTCAAGCTTGTCGCCGTGCTCGTTCGCGATCTCCTGCAGGATGGGCGCGACCTGACGGCACGGGCCGCACCACTCGGCCCAGAAGTCGACCAGCACAGGCTTGTCGCTCTTGAGGACCTCGGTCTCGAACGTGGCGTCGGTAACTGCCTTCACGGTGCGCTCCTTACTTCTCGTTGTTGGCCAGCCAGCGCTCGGAGTCGAGCGAGGCGGCACAGCCGGTGCCGGCCGCGGTGATGGCCTGGCGGTAGGTGTGGTCGACGACGTCGCCGGCCGCGAACACGCCGTCGATGTTGGTGGCGGTCGACGGCGAGGCGACCTTGATGTACCCGTCGTCGTCGAGCTCGATCTGGCCCTTGACCAGGTCGGTGCGCGGGTCGTGCCCGATGGCCAGGAACAGCGCGTCGGTGGCCAGCTCGCACTCCTCGCCGGTCTTGACGTTGCGCAGCTTGACCGCCTCGACCTTGGTGTCACCGAGCACGTCGACGACCTCGGAGTCCCAGACGAACCGGATCTTCTCGTTGGCGAACGCGCGCTCCTGCATGATCTTGCTGGCGCGCAGCTCACCACGGCGGTGGACGACCGTCACCATGCGCCCGAACCGGGTCAGGAACGTCGCCTCCTCCATGGCGGTGTCGCCGCCGCCCACGACCACGATGTCCTTGTTGCGGAAGAAGAAGCCGTCGCAGGTGGCGCACCAGGACACGCCGTGGCCGGACAGGCGCTTCTCGTTCTCCAGGCCGAGCTCGCGATAGCCCGAGCCCATGGTCAGGATCACCGACTTGGCGTAGTAGGTGTCGGTGTGGGTCTTGACGACCTTGGGGTTGGCCTCCAGGTCGACCTCGACCACGTCGTCGGCCACCAGCTCGGCGCCGAAGCGCTCGGCCTGCTTGCGCAGGTTGTCCATCAGGTCGGGGCCCATGATGCCGTCGGGGAAACCGGGGAAGTTCTCCACGTCGGTGGTGTTCATGAGCGCACCGCCCGCCGTCACGGAGCCCTCGAAGACCAGCGGCTTGAGTTCGGCGCGCGCGGAGTAGACGGCCGCGGTGTAGCCCGCAGGGCCCGACCCAATGATGATCACGTTACGAACGTCGCTCAACGCTCCCACGCCTTCCTCGTCTGCTGTTTGCTTCGGGCTCAACAGATCCTAGGCCGCGCTGATTCCCGGCCCTGCCCGCAAAACGAAAGAGCCCGCCGAAGCGGGCTCTGACGTGGGCTTTCGATTACCAGCGGCCCAATGTGGGCTTGCGCAGGTTCTTGCAGTTGAACGGGTCGACGATGTCGATGCGCAGCTTCTTGGCGGCCTGGTCCTTCCAGGAGGCCACGATCAGCGCCTCCTGGCCGTTGTACTGGCCCTGGTCGACCGCGAACGTCTTCAGCTTCGAACGGGCGGCCACCTTGCCGACGCATCGGTCGACCCTGGCGGTGTCCGTGGGGCCTTCGAGGGCCGGAGCGGCGCCGAAGTACCCGAGCAGCGGCTGGCGCAGCTCCCGGTCGCTGTAGTTGTAGTTGCTGTCGGTCAGCGCGTAGGCCCTCGCCCGCTGGTGGGACGGCTTCGACGGCGACATCGGCTGCGCCACCGTGGGCCCGGACGAACCGCCCGGTCCGTCCCCGCCGGCCAGCAACCCGCCCGAGACCGCCAGCGTGCCGACCACCACCACCGCGGCCGCCGCCGACGCCGCCACGGCAGGCATGGCCCACCTGCGCCGCCGTACCGACCTGGTCCGGGCCGGGACGATCGTGCCGTCGTCGGAGACCACCCCGAGACGTACCGGCTCGGGCGTCTCCGCCGCCGGCTGCTCCCACGGGGAGTCCCGCATGAGCCTGTCCCAGTCCGGTGCCTCCACGAGGTCGACGCCCCCGCGGCGGGACTCCGCCTCGGCGGCCAGCGCCTTGTCGATGCGCAGTGCGACGCCCATCGGCATGGCCGGTGTTGGGGTCGCCGCGAGCACCTCGCGAACCGCCGCCAGGTCTGCCAGCAGCTCCCCACAGGGGTCGCAGACCGCGAGATGCTCGCGGACCCGGCGTGCCGTCGCGGCGTCCAAGAGATCCTCTGCCAGCTCGGCCAGGACCTCAAGATCGTAGTGCGTATCACCCGTCACGAAGTTCTGCTCCCTTCGCGGATGAGACGCGATTGAGGTCCGAACGGTTCCGCAGATGCGAAAGAATTGGGGCAAGTTTCGCGCGACCCCGCGCGCATCTGCTCTTCACGGTGCCGCTGGGCACCTGAAGCACCTGAGCTGCGTCTTCGACGGAATACCCCATCATGTCCACGAGCACGAGAGCCGCCCGCTGATCGGCGGGCAGCAGTTTCAGAGCGGCCGAAACCTCCATCGAGACCTCGCGCTCGACGGTCTGGTCGGGGAGCGGGCTGTCCCGCTCGGCGGCCTCGATCAGTTCGTCGTCGGCCACCGGACGGACGGACTTGCGCCGCATCCGGTCGAGGCAGGCGTTGACGACGATGCGGTGGAGCCAGGTGGTGACGGCCGCCTCACCTCGGAACGAGGCGGCCTTGCGATATGCGGAGACGAACGCGTCCTGGACGGCGTCCGCCGCCTCGTCAGGGTCACCGAGAGTACGCAGCGCCACCGCCCACATGCGGTCACGGTGCCTTTTGACGATCTCGCTGAACGCGTGTGGATCCCCGTTGATGTGCGCGGTGAGCAGCTCGGCGTCTGTGATCGCCGGCCGCTCCGCTGGTGAGGGTGTCTCGGGTGGGGAGTTCACAAGAGAGATTCCTGATTTATGCCGATCCGGGAGAATGCACCACTACTTCATAGATGGTGCCACGAAACTGGCCCGCATCTGCCGGAACGCGCGTAAACCAGATCAAAACGTACCGACCGCTTGCCGGGTCGTCGGGCGTCAGGGTGGTCTTGCCCGAGGCGCTCTTCTGGGTCGCCACGGTCTTGAGCGAGCCGAGCTCGGGGGAGTCGCCGACCTTCAGCTCGACGCTCGCGCCGCCGGCCTTGCCCAGCGTAGCCACCACGTCGCTGATCTGCATGGACTTGCCCATGTCGAGCAGCAGGCCGACGCCCTTCTTGAGGTTTCCCAGCTCGGCGTTGCCGTAGCTCTGGGTCGTCCAGGCCGTGCTGGGCTTGCCGTCGATGGCCAGCTCGGCGATGTCGGACTTCTCGTCGCCGTCGTCGCCGAGCGGGTCGAAGCCCTTGGCCTTGTCGGGCTTGACGGCCTGGGCCGAGGCCGAGGCGGAGGACTTGCCGGTGGTCGGGCTGACCGACGCCTCGGGGGTGGCGGGGCTGCCGAGGCTGCGGCCGATCGTCCAGGCGCCGACGCCCACGGCGGCGATGACCAGCAGCACCACCAGCGTCATCAGGACCCGGTTGAGCACGTTGCCGCCGCCCTGGCTGGGCGGCCGGCGCGGCACGGGCGGCGGTGGCGGCATGGTGCGCTGCTGCCGGTGGGCGATGTCGAGGCCCTCGGTGTGGGAGGCGGAGGCGACCGCCGGCGTCGAGGGGTAGGAGATGGCGATCGGCATGGGCCGGGCCACGTCGGCCAGCGCCTCGGCGACCTCGGACGGGCTCGACAGCGCGCCCTGCCCCTTGCGCGACTCGGGAAGGCAGGCGCGGACCGTGACGGTGTCCAGGTAGTTCGGGACGCCGGCGGTGACCTGCCGCGGCGAGCAGAAGTGCCCGTCGATCATGGGAGCGGCGGGCAGGCCGCCCTCCTCCTCGTCGCCGGGCCAGTGGCCGGTCAGGCCGGCGTACAGCAGCCTGCCCAGCCCCTCGGCGTCGTCGAGGGCGGGCTGGTCGGTGGTGAGCCCGGACAGCGCGGCGTCGACGGCCACGCCGAGCACCTTGACCGTGTTGCCCGTCGTCCAGACCAGGTGGGACGGGCGCAGGCACAGGTGGTAGAGCTTGGCCTCGTGGGCGTGCGCCAGCGCCTCGGCGGCCTCGGCCACCAGGCCGGCCGCGCGGTCGGGCTCCAGCGGGCCGGCGGCGAGCAGGTCGGTCAGCGTCTCGCCGGTGACCCACTCGCTGACCACGTAGGAGTGCTTGTCGTCCTCGCCGGCGTCGAACACCTGCGTCAGGCGCGGGTCGGTGAGCCGGCTCGCGGCGCGGGCGGCGGTGACGACCTCGTGCACACGCGGGAAGTCGGGACCGAACGTGTGCACCGCCACCGGGCGCGCGAGGATCTCGTCGATCGCCTTCCACAGGGTCGCGCCGTCGGACTCGGTGACGCGGTCCTCCAGTCGGAAGCGCTCGGCCAGTCGGGTGCCGGGTTCCACGGCCGACGTGCTCACAGGCTCTCTCCGCTAGGCCGATCGGGCGTGCTCATGACTCGACTCACCTGCGTGGTGGTGTCCCACGTAGGCACGCTATGCCGGGTGGATCCGCCCACGCCCCTCCTGCTTCCATTCGCGCGTGTCGGGCACCATGGTAGTGCCGAGTCGATTCCGCCCGCGTTCTTTGCCAACGGGAAACTCGTCAGCCGTCGTGGTCAAGTCCGTCCATATGCCGGATTTCCCAATTACTACCGACCTACGCGTCTGGCGACCATACCAACGAGTGAGTTGACCTCCGCTATGCGCATCCTGTGGGCGACGGCGAGATAGAGCAACAGTCCCAGCCCACCACCCACGGCCAGGACAATCAGCGAGTTGACGAAACCCAGACCACCGAACAGCTGAGTGACCACCCAGACCGTGAGCAGCCCCAGCACGGCCGTGGGCAGCGACGCCAGGTACATCCTGGTCAGCGCCGTGCCGATGGTCCAGCCGCCCAGGCCTTGGACGCGGCGGCTGGCCAGCGTCCAGGCCAGGACCGCGCCCAGCCCGTACGCGACGGCGTACGCCAGCGCCAGGCCCATCACCGCGTAGCGGGCGGGCAGCAGCACGAAGAAGATCACCATGAGCAGCGCGTTGACCGCGGTCGTGCCGGCCCCCACGAACACCGGCGTACGGGTGTCGCCGAAGCTGTAGAACACCCGCAGCAGGAGCTGGAACACCGCGAACGGCACCAGCGCCAGGCCGTAGACCTGCAACACGTTCCCGATGTAGACGGCGTCGGCGACGCTGTTGGCGCCATGGCCGTAGATCGGCACGGTGACCGCCGGGCCGAGCACCATCAGCAGCAGCGAGACCGGCACCATGAGCGAGCAGATGAGCCGCACGCTCGACCCGAACTCGCTGCGCACGTCGTCGAGCCGCCCTTCGCCCACCGCCCGGCTCATCCGGGGCAGCATCGCCGTGATCACCGACACGCCGATGATCCCGTACGGGAGCTGGAAGAGCTGGAACGCCAGCGTGTACGGGCTGATGCCGTGGCCGGCCACCTCGTTGCCCGCCGAGCTGGCCAGGTTGGTCGTCAGCATGAACCCGAGCTGGGTGACCACCACGTAGCCGATGGTCCAGACCCCGGCCCTGCCCATCTCGCCCAGCCGGGCGTTGCGCACGTCGAAGCGCGGCATGAACGAGAACCCCACCCGCTTGAGCGCGACGATCAGCACCACCGCCTGGGCGACGATGCCCGCCGTGGTGCCGAGACCGAGCAGCGCGAGGTCGCCGGTGGTGACCGCCTCGATGTCGGACCCGCTGCCGACCACGGCGTAGGCCACGAACACGCAGATGACGACCAGGTTGTTGAGCACCGGGGCCCACATGGGGGCGCCGTAGCGGTCGCGGGTGTTCAGGATGGCGCCGGCGACCGCGCCGATGCCGAAGAAGGCGAGCTGCGGCAGGATGAACCGGGCCAGCATGACCCCGGTCTCGAACTTGATGCTGCCGCGGTCCCAGTCGGTGTAGAGGTCGATGAGCAGCGGCGCGCCGAGCACGGCCACCACGGCCACCACGACCAGCACGGCGGTGGCCAGCGTCAGCAGGCGCTGCTCGTAGGCCCGGCCGCCGTCGGGGTCGTGCTGCTGCGCCCGGACGATCATCGGCACCACGACGCTGCTCAGGACGCCGAGCAGCAGCAGGTCGAGGATGCTGTACGGGATCGCGTAGGCCGCGTTGTAGGAGTCGCCCAGCGCCGCGGTGCCGATGGCGTAGGCCAGCACCATCGTGCGGGCGAACCCGGTGACCCTGGACACCATCGTGCCCGCCGCCATGATGGCGCTGGCCCGCAGCATGCGGCTCATACGGTCTCACTCTCCCGGGATTTGCCCGCTCGCGCGAGCCGTCGCTCGGACCGGCGGCGCAGGATCCGCGTCACGACGGCGGCGAGCATCACCGTCAGCGCGGCGCCCACGATGACCAGGGCGATGCCGGTGTAGCCGGTGGTGCGGATGGTCAGTCGCTCCGGCTTGCCGTAGGGCAGGCCGTCGATCGTGCGCAGCTGCACGGTGACGGTGGCGTCGCCGCTGGTGGTGGCGTTCATCTTCACCTGCAGCGTGCCGCTCTGGTTGCCGCCGATCACCAGCGGCTCCGGCGGCACGGGCTGGATCTGCAGCCGCCCGCGGTCGTTGGACTTGACGTCGATGTGCAGGGTGACGGACTTGTCCAGCGAGTTCTTCACGCTGATGGGCACCACGCCGTTGCTGCCGGCGAGCGTGCGCGGCGCGTCGGTGATCTGGATCTTGTCGATGCGCTCGTCCACGGCCGTGCCGACGAGCTTGGTCACCGCGCGGCCCGCGCGGGTGTTGTTGCGCCAGGCCGACGAGGTGAGCCTGAGCACCGCGGCGTCGAAGGCCGAGGGCGCCTTGGTCCCGGCGACCGAGGCGGTGACGGAGGCGGTGAGCTGCGCCTGCGTGGCGACCTCCTTGACGGGGGCCAGGTACTTGGCGCTCAGCTCCTCCTTGCGGTCCTGCTCGGTGTAGGTGAGCCCGGCCCGCGGCGTGGCCGTCTTGCTCGGCTTGATCGAGTCGAGTTTGGTCAGCGAGAGCCACGGCAGCTTGTCCGCGGTCTTCAGCAGGCTGGTGACCAGCGTCGGGTTGGGGTCCCAGCGGCGCGACGGCGCGACCACCAGCGAGCGCGGCTCGACCTGTCCGGCCTCGGCGGCGATCATCGCGGTCTCGGCGACGAAGCGTTGCGAGCTGAGCAGGACCGTCGTGGGCGCGGTCGGCTCGAACAGCCGGCTCAGCTCGGCGTCGGCGACCAGCGCCTTGATCGGCCCGGCGACGCTGTCGAGGGTGGCGACGGCGTCGGGCGTGTGGGCGACGGGCGGCTGCGGCGGCAGGTTGGTGGAGTTGAGCAGGACGGTGGTGACCTTGCCGGGGCTGACCGAGAGCAGGTCGAGCGCGTCGGCGTCGAGCACGCCCGCGGGCGGCCAGTTGATCGAGGTCTGCGCGTTGCGGTTGAGCAGCGCCCGGGCCGTCTGGCCGCCGAGCTCGATCGCCCGGCCGGGCTGCGCGTCGAGCCCCTGATGGGCCAGGGCCGTCACGTCGGGGTCGCCGTAGGGGGTGGCGACGACGGGGGAGGAGGCCAGCGCCGTGCTCATGGTGGACAGCCAGGTGCCGGCGGTGTCGTTGGCCGGTTTGCCTTCTGTGCCGTTCTTGGTCTTGACGTGGTAGCCCTTGGTCAGCGCCTTCAGGTCGTCGAGCAGCGACGGCTCGACGAACCAGGTGACGCTCTTCGGCGCCGTCTGCGCGATGCGGGCCAGGTCGGCCAGGCGGCCCTTGCCGCTGAGCGACTGGCTCAGCTTGTCGTCGACGAACAACGTCTCGTCGGAGCCCCGGTGGGGCTGGTCGATGACGGGCAGGGCGACGGCCAGCTTGTTGCGCGGCAGCTTCGGCGTGGTGGGCGGGGCATAGGTGAGGAACGTGCGCTGCGCCGTGATCGGCACTTCGTTCTGGGAGACGTCGACGGCGATCCGGTAGACGCCGAACGCGCGGTAGCCCAGCTGGATCGGGGTCGCCGTGAACGTCCAGGTGGCCTGCCCGCCGACGGCCAGGGCCGGGATGTCCATGGCCGAGGTGCGGGAGACGTTTCCGGGCAGCGTGGCGTTGTTCTGGTCGCTCTGGTACGCCGCCATGGAGGCGCGGTCGTAGAAACGCTCGCTGGTGTAGCGCAGGCGTACGCGGAGGGGGCCGAGCGCGGTTCCGGTGTCGTTGCGGACCGTGCCGGTGAACTTGATCTCGTCGGTCGGGCTGGTGGTGAACTGGGGCGTGATCGACGTGATGGAGACCGAGAGCGTCTCCCGCGCCGCCTCCACCGTGGCAGCAGAGTTCGGCGCCGCCGCCACCATGGGGGCGAGCGACGCGACGGACATCACGGCGAGCAGCGCGATCTTACGGATCACACGCATGCCAGAGCTGGGGTACGACGGCGCACGCCCGCAATGGTACGGGTTCAGTGCCGCGGCGCGACCGCCTCGCGTGTTCCCCGTGGTCGGGGCGTACGCAGGTCGACCGTCTTGCCGGTGAGGAGATTCAGCAGGTCGAGCGCACGAAGACAGAGCGCGGTGTGCCGTTCGCCGGTGGCGGTGAAGACCGCCATGTCGTCGGCGACGAGCCGGTCGTCGATGAGCACCGGCAGCGTCTCCGGCAGCAGCAGCGGGCAGACGAGCCCGTCGGTGTAGTCGGTGGCCGAGTTGACCAGGAAGGCCGGCGCCGGCCGCACCTGGCGGGCGCCCAGCAGGCCCCCGACGACGCCGGGCTGGGGCGGGGTCGCCGCGGTGGCGACGACGGCGACGACGACCTCGCTGCCGATCCTGGTGGCGACGTCGAACACGGTGACCACGACGCACCGCCCGGGCTCCGCGCGGACCGTCTCCGGCAGTTCCTCCGCGCAAGTCATGGGGCGCGGAAGGCGTACGATCTCATGATGGACCTGGTGTGCGAGGAGCCAGCGGTGGATCGCGAGGGCGTCCTTCATGAAGTCCTCCTCCGTCTCGCCCTGTTCCATGGCCCCCGACGGTCCCCAGACCGAAGGTAACCCGGACCTGATGTGGCTCGGGGGATATGTTCCGGAATCGAAGGACCGACAGGGTTTGTCCGACTCAACAATGACCGAAAGCCAGCAGCGGGCGATGCACGACCTGTTCCGCAAGATCGCACCGGTTGCCGACGAGCTCGGCCGCCTGTTCGCCGACCACGGCCACGAGCTGGCCCTCGTCGGCGGCCCCGTGCGCGACATCCTGCTGGGCCGCGTCGGCAACGACCTCGACCTGACCACCGACGCCAACCCCCACAGGGTGCTCGACGTCGTCAGGGACTGGGCCGACTCCGTGTGGACGATCGGCATCGACTTCGGCACCGTCGGCCTGCGCAAGGGCAACTGGCTGATCGAGATCACCACGTACCGGAGCGAGTCCTACGACCCCAAGTCGCGCAAGCCCGAGGTCGCCTACGGCGAGACGCTGGAGGCCGACCTGGAGCGGCGCGACTTCGCGGTCAACGCGATGGCGGTGCGCCTGCCCGGCCACGAGTTCGTCGACCCCTACGGCGGCCTCGACGACCTGCGCGCCAAGCGGCTGCGCACGCCCGGCACCCCCGAGCGCTCGTTCGCCGACGACCCGCTGCGCATGCTCAGGGCCGCCCGGTTCGCCTCCCAGCTCGGCTTCGGCGTCGACCGGGCCGCCCTGGCGGCGATGACCGCGATGGCCGAGCGCATCGAGATCGTCTCGGCCGAGCGCATCCGCGACGAGCTCGACAAGCTGCTCTGCGGCGCCAATCCGCGCGAGGGCCTGCGCCTGCTGGTGGAGACGGGCCTGGCCGCGCACGTGCTGCCCGAGCTGCCCAAGCTGCGCCTGGAGATCGACGAGCACCACCGGCACAAAGACGTCTACGAGCACAGCCTGACCGTCCTCGACCAGGCCATCGCCCAGGAGGAGGACGGCAAGCCCGACCGGATCCTGCGCTGGGCCGCGATCCTGCACGACATCGGCAAGCCCAAGACCCGGCGTCACGAGGCCGGCGGACGGGTGTCGTTCCACCACCACGAGGTGGTCGGCGCGCAGATGACCAAGAAGCGCATGACCGAGCTGAGGTTCCCCAAGGACGTCGTGGCCGACGTCTCCCAGCTGGTCGAGCTCCACCTGCGCTTCCACGGCTACGGCACGGGGGAGTGGACCGACAGCGCCGTGCGCCGCTACGTGCGCGACGCCGGCCACCTGCTCGGCCGCCTGCACAAGCTGACCAGGGCCGACTGCACCACCCGCAACAAGCGCAAGGCGGCGGCGCTGTCGCGCACCTACGACCAGCTCGAAGAGCGCATCGCCCGGCTCGCCGAGGAGGAGGAGCTGGCCAAGATGCGGCCCGAGCTCGACGGCAACGAGATCCAGGCCGTGCTCGGCGTGGGCCCCGGGCCCGTGGTGGGCCGGGCGTACAAGTTCCTGCTCGACCTCAGGCTGGACAAGGGCGTGCTCGGCAAGGAGGCGGCCACCCAGGCGCTGCTCGACTGGGCGCGGTCAAACGGCCTGGGAGCGTGACGACGACGTCGTGACCATCCGGTAGGCCAGCGCCGCAACGGGGTAGCCCACCGTGATGATCACGACGGCCAGGTACGACTTGCCGTTGGGTGGCAGGATCGCCGCCGAGAGCGCGGCGGCCAGCACGTACATGCCGTTGAAGAGCATGTCGTAGAGCGAGAAGGCGCGGCCGAGATAGGCGTCCTCGACGTCGCGCTGCACGGTCGTGTCGGCGCAGATCTTGACGCTCTGCCCGGCCACGCCCAGCACGAAGCCGGCCACCGGCAGCCCCCACGTCTGGAACGGCAGGACCAGCGCGCCCGCCAGCACGCCGGCCGAGGACAGCGCGATGACCACCCAGGGGCCGATGCCGAACCGCTCGGTCGCGTACGGGGTGATGATCACCGCGAGGAAGTAGCCGAAGCCGGAGGCGGCCACCACCAGGCCGATCCCGCGCAGGGCGGCGTCGGGGTCGCCGTCGGTGAAGTAGTAGCGGTAGAGGATGATGCCGAGGGCGGTGGCCATGCCGTACAGGAAGCGGTGGGCGGCCATCGCGCCCATGGTCGCCGCCGCTTCGCGGTGGCGCGCCAGGTGCCGGGCGCCGTCGACCAGGCCCACGACCACGTTGCGCAGGGCCTCGCGGGCCTGGGGCTGGTCGGGGTCGTAGGAGGGGCCGAGCAGCGCGCGGTCCATCGTGCGGGCGACCAGGGCGCTCAGCCCGAACATCACGCCGGACACGGCCAGCAGCAGCCCGATGCCCCGGTCGCCGTCGCCGAGCACCTCGCGCAGCAGGAACCCGACGCCCGCGCCGACGAACGTGACCACGGTGCCGCAGGTCGGCGTCACCGCGTTGGCCGCCATCAGCCGGTCGGACGGCACCACGTGCGGCAGCGAGGCGCCGAGCGCGGCCAGGAAGAACCGGTTGACCCCGAGCACGCCGAGCGCGGCCGCGTAGAAGACGGGATCGGGCGCGTCGGAGGCGACCAGCGCCGCCGCGACCAGCAGCAGCCCCCCGCGCACGAACGGCGCAATGACCAGGATCTGCCGCCGCGACCACCGGTCGATGAACACCCCGACGAACGGCCCGAGCACGCTGTACGGCAGGAACAGCACGGCCAGGCCGGCGGCCACCGCCAGGGCCGTCGTCTGCTTCTCGGGGCTGAAGAAGGCGAAGTTCGTGACGCCGAACTGGAAGATCCCGTCGGAGAACTGGGAGACCAGCCGCGTGCCGAACAGCCGTCGGAAGTCACGGCCTTGGAGGACGACGCGGAGATCGGCGACGAATGACACCCCGTCAGCCTAGCCGGGCGCACCGCGGCATAGGATGCGCCGGAGGTGGCCGGGCGGGTTCCGAACGCGCATGACGATCTCGTACGCTTCAAAGCGTGACCACTGAGGAACACGTTGTGCTGGTCGACCGCGAGGGGCACGCGCTCGGCACCGCGCCCAAGACGTCGGTGCACGGCCGGGAGACCCCGCTCCATCTAGCCTTCTCCAGCTACGTCTTCGACCCCGAGGGCCGCGTGCTGCTCACCAGGCGGGCCAGCCACAAGATCACCTGGCCCGGCGTCTGGACCAACAGCTGCTGCGGCCACCCGCTGCCGGGCGAGGCGCTCGGCCGGGCGGTCATCCGCAGGCTCTCCTACGAGCTGGGCCTGCACGCCGGCGGCGCCGATCTCATGTTGCCCGGCTTCTCCTACCGCGCCGTCATGGGCAACGGCATCGTCGAGCACGAGCTGTGCCCGGTCTACCGCGTCACGGTCGACACCCCGGTGGCGCCCAACCCCGACGAGGTGGGCGAGGTGCGCTGGATGCCGTGGAAGGAGTTCGCCGAGGGCGTGCGCAGCGGCCTGCTGGCGATCTCACCGTGGTGCAGGGAACAGGTGCCGCTGCTCAGCGAGCTGGGCGCCGACCCGATGACCTGGTCTCCCGCCTCCGACGACGAACTGCCCCCCGCCGCGCGCGGCTGAAGCCGCGGCCGCGAGGGGCCCACAGGTCAGCGCTCGACCTCGCCCCTGATGAACTTCTCGACGTACTCGCGGGCCTCGTCGTCGGAGTACTGCTCCGGCGGCGACTTCATGAAGTACGACGACGCCGACAGGATCGGGCCGCCGATGCCCCGGTCAAGAGCGATCTTGGCCGCGCGCACGGCGTCGATGATGATGCCGGCCGAGTTGGGGGAGTCCCAGACCTCCAGCTTGTACTCCAGGTTCAGCGGGGTGTCGCCGAACGAGCGGCCCTCCAGGCGCACGTACGCCCACTTGCGGTCGTCCAGCCACGGCACGTGGTCCGACGGGCCGATGTGCACGTCGGCCTTGCCCATCTCGTGCGGGATCTGCGAGGTGACCGACTGCGTCTTGGAGATCTTCTTCGACTGGAGCCGGCTGCGCTCCAGCATGTTCATGAAGTCCATGTTGCCGCCGAAGTTGAGCTGGTACGTGCGCAGCAGCTCGACACCGCGGTCCTCGAACAGCTTGGCCAGCACGCGGTGCGTGATGGTGGCGCCGACCTGCGACTTGATGTCGTCGCCGACGATCGGCACCCCGGCCTCGGTGAACTTCTCGGCCCACTCGGGGTCGGAGGCGATGAAGACCGGCAGCGCGTTGACGAACGCCACCTTGGCGTCGATGGCGCACTGCGCGTAGAAACGGTCGGCCTCCTCCGAGCCCACCGGCAGGTACGACACCAGCACGTCGACCTGGTTGTCGCGGAGCACCTTGACCACGTCGACGGGTTCCTCGTCGGACTCCTCGATGATCTCGCGGTAGAACTCGCCCAGACCGTCGAAGGTGTGGCCGCGCAGCACGGTCACCCCCGTGGGCGGCACGTCGGTGATCTTCACGGTGTTGTTCTCGCTGGCGACGATCGCCTCGGACAGGTCGCGGCCGACCTTCTTGGCGTCCACGTCGAAGGCGGCGACGAACTCGACGTCACCCACGTGGTACTCACCGAACTTCACGTGCATCAGGCCCGGCACTCGTGCGGCCGGGTCCGCATCCTTGTAGTAGTGGACGCCCTGGACCAGCGAAGACGCGCAGTTGCCGACGCCGACAATGGCCACGCGAACCGAACCCATCGCACTCGCTCCCTTACTCATCAGTTGACGTGGTATCTCTCTCGGGCCCTTCCGAGGCCCGCCGCTCCGTGGCGATCAGCTCGTTCAGCCAACGCACCTCGCGTTCGACCGACTCGAGCCCATGGCGCTGCAGCTCGAGCGTGTAGCTGTCGAGCCGTTCCCTGGTACGGGCCAGCGCCGTGCGCACGCTGTCGAGGCGCTCCTCCAGGCGGCTGCGGCGGCCTTCGAGGATGCGCAGGCGCACCTCGGCCTCCGTGTGCCTGAAGAAGGCGAAGTGCACACCGAAGCTCTCGTCCTCCCAGGCTGACGGGCCGGCCTGGGTCAGCAGCTCCTGGAGGCGTTCCTTGCCCTCCGCGGTGAGCTTGTAGACGATTTTCGACCGGCCGCCGACGATCGTGGCGGGAGCGGGCTGCTCCTCCACGATGAGGCCCTGGGCCAGTAGTGATCGCAGACAGGGGTACAGCGATCCATAGGAGAACGCACGGAACATGCCCAACAGGGCGTTGAGCCGTTTGCGCAGCTCATAGCCGTGTAGCGGCTGTTCGTGCAGCGACCCGAGCACGGCTAGCTCCAGAACTCTGCCTTGTCCGCTGGCCACTGGAACCGCCCCCTCTCGCGTCGATGTATCGAGTCGATACATCCAGAGGATACGTCGATTCGCTATAAGGCCGCAATCAAAGGATTTGCCAAGCCGTTGGGATGATTCGGTAAAACGCCGTAGTCTGGCGCTCATGTGGTCACAGCGGAGGGTGGTGGACTACGGCCTCGCCAAGCGGGCAGCGGTCCGTTCCCTTGAGGTGGGCCGTGCCTCGCGCGGGGACCTCTGTGACGCACAGCCGTACCTCCTTCGCGCGGCCCGCGTGTTCGGCGAGCCGACCGAACGTCTCTGCCCGGTGTGCGAGAGGGAGAACGTCACCAACGTGACCTATGTCTTCGGCGATTCGCTGGGACGGCATGCCGGTCAGGCAAAGGCCACGTCAGAGCTTGTCGAAATGGCCCATGATTACGATGAGTTCCGGGTGTACGTCGTCGAGGTCTGCCAAGGTTGTTCCTGGAACCACCTGACGGTCTCGTTCGTCCTCGGCAACGGACCGCCAGACCTCGTCGGCCAACCGTGAACACCGAGGGCGGCGAGTCACCTCACGCCCATACGCCGTTTTTATCCGACGACGATGCGAGGACGTGTGAGTAACAGCATGAATGAGGGGACGGCCCGCCCGGGAAGGCGCCGTCGCTCCAACTCATCCCGTTCTGTGCCCCCAGGTTCTCCTCCCCAAACCGGCGATTCCGATTGGGGCGCCTCGCAGCAACAGCGTCGTCCTGAAGCCGCGTACGAGCAGACGGGCGCGATGTCCGCGCAGCCGTACGGCGACCCCGCCTCCGGGCCGCAGCCCCAGCGCGGGGCGCCCCAGGGGCGCGAGGAGCCGACGCCGCGCAGCCGCTCCCGGGCCCGGCAGGACACGCGTTCGCTGAGCAACCAGGAGACGATGGTCAGCGACGCGCCGCCCAGGCGCTCGCGCCGGGCGAGCGGGCAGGGCGAGCCCCCCGAGCCGCCCGGCCCGCCGGTCAGGAAGCGCGGCGGCTGGCGCCGGTTCGTGCCGAGCTGGAAGATCGTCGTGGCCAGCGTGGTCGTGCTGGCGGCCGGCATCTTCGGCATGATCATGGTCGCGTACAACCTCACGCCGGTGCCCGAGGGCACGCAGGCGTCGGCGGTGGCGCAGCAGAGCACGCTCTACTACCGCAACGGCAAGGTCCTCGCCAAGCTCGGCGTGCCCCGGCAGACCGTCACCATCGACAAGATGGCGCAAACGGTCAGGGACGCCACGGTCGCCATCGAGAACAAGACGTTCTACGAGGACTCCGGCGTCTCCATCTCGGGCATGGCCCGTTCGGTGTGGATGACCGCGACCGGCCAGCAGCTCCAGGGCGCCTCGACCATCACCCAGCAGATGGCCCGCGGCTACTACGACGGCCTCAGCCAGGAGGTCTCCGTCAAGCGCAAGCTCAAGGAGATCTTCGTCGCGGTCAAGCTCAACCAGTCGCTGTCCAAGGATGAGATCCTCGCCCGCTACCTCAACACCGTGAACTTCGGCCTCGCCTACGGTGTCGAGGCCGCCTCGCAGGCGTACTTCGGCAAGAGCGTGCACGCCAAGGACCTGACCCCCGAGCAGGGCGCCTACCTGGCCGCCCGCATCCAGCGCCCGAGCTGGGGCCCCGACGACCCCGGCCTGCGCGAACGGTGGAGCACGACCATCAAGTACATGGCCGAGCAGTGGCCCCAGAAGTACGGCGACCTGCCGGCGAAGGCGAAGTTCCCGAAGATCCGCAAGGGCGAGACCAAGGAGCTCTACGCGGGCCTGCGCGGTTACATGATCACGCAGGTGCTGGAGGAGCTGAAGCAGCGCAAGCTCACCCCCGACATGGTCAGGAGCGGCGGCTACCAGATCACCTCCACCTTCGACGAGAACCTCATGAAGGCCGCCAAGACGGCCGTCGAGGCCACGACGGCGAACATGTCGAAGGAGTTCCACGCCGGTCTGGCCGCCGTCGACCCGAGGAACGGCCGCGTCCTGGCCTTCTACGGCGGCTCCGACTACCTCACCGACCCGTTCAACGAGCCCTTCGACGCCGAGAAGCAGGCCGCGTCCGCGTTCAAGCCGTACGTGCTGGCCGCCTGGCTGCAGGCCGGTTACTCGCTCAAGAGCTACGTGCCGGGCAACCAGACCGTGCCGAAGGTCATCCCCGGCCAGCAGGACGGCGGCTTCCGCAACAGCCACAACGTCGGCCAGGCCGTCGATGTGGTCAAGGCCACGGCCGAGTCGGTCAACACCGCGTACGTGTCGATGGCGTACAAGCTGCCCAGGAAGCTCGACGAGGTCAAGGAGCTCGTGGAGAACGCCGGGTTCGACAAGGGCCGCATGGACAAGGACGTCGAGGACCACCAGTTCCAGTTCGCCATCGGCAGCGCCCCGGTGACGCCGGTCGAGCAGGCCGCCGGATACTCGATCTTCGCCAACGGCGGCAAGTACACCAGGTACCACGTGGTCCAGGACGTCAAGCTCAACGGCCAGGTCGTCTACCCCGAGCAGCGGACCTCGACCAGGGTCATCGACGCGGAGGTGGCCGCCGACGCGACGACCGCCATGCAGGAGGTGCTGAGGAGCGGCACCGCCCGTGGCCAGGGGCTCGGCAACCGGCCCGCGGCCGGCAAGACCGGCACCAACAACAACGAGAAGGAAGCCTGGTTCGTCGGTTACACGCCGCAGATCTCCGCTGCTGTGGGGTTCTACCGCGAGCGGTGCGTGACCAAGACGGGCAAGACCGTTCAGCCCCGGCACTCGAACTGTCCCGAGACCCCGAACGAGAAGAAGCCGAGCAAGAAGTACGGCCCGAACAACCGGTACACCACGGCCGTAGAAGCCCCGCTCGGCTTCGAGGGCGCCGGCCCGCCCACCGCGACCTGGCGGCGGTTCATGCTCGCCGCCCACGAGGGCAAGCCGATCGAGCAGTTCCCGCAGAAGGCCGACATCGGCCTGCCGGAGAACATCGTGGAGCGCCCGGTGCCGACGCCGACGCCGACCGCCACGAACCCGTTCGACGACGGCTCGGACAACCCCTTCGACGACGGCAGCGACCAGAACTGCCTGGTCGCGCCGTGCAACGACGACAGCGGTGACGTCACCGACGACTCCCAGGACACCGGCATCCCCGAGGCCGACGACCACGGCATCCTGAGCGGCGGCGGAGGCGGCAAGGTGCCCGACTCCCGGCCGACGGGAACCTCGCAGATGAGCGCCCGACACGAGGAGTGGTGACCACGACCGAGGCACGCGTCCCGCTGGCGGCGCGTGCCGTGCCGTACCTGCCCCTGGGGCTGATCGCCGCCCTGGGGGCCGTCCTCGGCTACGTCGTGCGGCTGCCGTGCCGGACCGGTGGATGGAACGACCAGGTCCAGACGTACACGAACTTCTGTTACACCGACATCTACCCGCTGTACTTCGACCGGCAGCTCGCGACCCAGAACCCGTACTTCGCCGACGTGCCGTTCGACAAGCAGGTCGAGTACCCCGTGGTGCTCGGCGAGGTGATGCAGGTCATCGCCTGGATCTCGCGGAAGCTGGAGCTCGACCAGGTCGCGCAGGCCGTCCGGTTCTACGACCTCACGGTCCTGCTGCTCGGCGTCTGCCTGGTGGCCGGCGTCCTGCTGATGGCGGCGGTGGCCGGGCCCACCCGCCGGTGGGACGCGTTGTGGTACGCGATCTCGCCCGCCGTGATCCTGGCCGCGTACATCAACTGGGACCTGGTCGCCGGCGCGCTGTCGATGGGCATGCTGCTGGCCTGGGCGCGCAGGCGGCAGGTGCTCGCGGGCGTGCTGCTCGGGCTGGCGATCGCGACCAAGTTCTACCCGCTGATGTTCCTCGGCGCGCTGTTCCTGCTCACGCTGCGGACCGCGCGCTGGCGGCCGTTCCTGGTGACGCTGGGGTCGGCCGCGGGGGCCTGGCTCGTGGTGAACGTGCCCTTCATGGTCTTCGCCTGGGACGGCTGGCGCCGGTTCTACGTCTTCTCCCAGGAACGCGGGATCGACTGGGGCTCGCCGTGGCTGTTCTTCCAGCGCAAGGGCTGGGGGGTCCTGGGCGAGGCCGACGTCAGCACGCTCGGCATGGTGACGCTCGCCGCGCTCTGCCTGGGCATCGCCGTGCTCGCGCTCACCGCGCCGCGCCGGCCCCGGCTGGCGCAGCTGTGCTTCCTCGCCCTGGCCGCTTTCATGATGACGAACAAGGTGTGGTCGCCGCAGTTCGTGTTGTGGCTGGTGCCGTTCGCGGTGCTGGCCAGGCCCAGGTGGAAGCCGCTGGCGTTGTGGCAGGTCGCCGAGGTCTGGTACTTCGCGGCGATCTGGCTCTACCTGCTCGCCCAGCCCCCGCTCAGCAGGGACGACCTGGGCATCGGGGACGACACGTACTTCACCGCCGTCTGGGGACGGGTCATCACCATCGGGATCATGATGGCGTTCGTCGTCCGTGACATCCTGCGGCCGGAACGGGACGTGGTGCGCCAGGACGGCGTCGACGACCAGGCGGGCGGGGTGTTCGACGACGCCCCCGACCGGTTCGTGCTGAAGACAAGATGATCACCCGCTCGGCCGCTCGGGACGCGCTGCTGCTGTGGCTCGGATCGCGGGCCGGGCTCCTGGTGTCGACGCTGCTCGGCCTGACCCTGGCCGAGTACGCCGGCAAGTGGCGCCAATGGGACGCCGGCCTGTTCGTCACCATCGCCCAGTACGGCTACGACGGCGAACCGGGCAAACCACCCGACGACGGCCTGCCCGCGTTCTTCCCCGGCCTGCCGGTCGTGCTGCGCGCGGTGCATCTCGTGGTGCCCGACTGGGCGATCTGCGGGTTGCTGATCTCGCTGGTCGCCGGGGCGGTGGCCATGGTCGCGCTGGCCCGGCTGGCCGAGTTCGAGGGCGCGACCGGCTGGATGGCGGTGCTGGCGCTGCTGCTGTTCCCGGTGGCCGTGTTCCTGGCGGCGGGCTACAGCGAGTCGTTGTTCCTGGCCTTCGCGATCCCCGCGTGGCTGGCCGCCCGGCTCGGACGCTGGCCGCAGGCCGTCCTGCTGGCGGCGGGGGCGTCGTGCGTGCGGATCACCGGCCTGTTCCTGGCGGTCGCGCTGGCGGTGGAGTTCGTCAGGAGCAGGGAGTCGTGGCGGCGGGCCGGCTGGCTGGCGGTGCCGTTCCTTCCGCTGGCGGCGTACTCCTTCTACCACTACCGGCGGTCGGGCGACTGGCTGGCGTGGAAGCACGCGCAGGAGGCCGGCTGGGGACGCGACTTCGTCTGGCCCTGGGAGGCGTGGCGCACGACGTGGAACTCGGCCATGGGCACCGACGACTTCGCGGTGGCCTTCCGCATGGAGATCGCCGGGGCCGTGCTGGCGGTGGGCGTGCTGGTGTGGCTGCTGGCGCTGCGCAGGTGGAGCGAGGCCGTCTACTGCGGGCTGCAGGCGGCGGCGCTGATGACCTCGGCGTACTACCTGTCGATCCCGCGCTCGCTGCTGCTGTGGTTCCCGCTGTGGGTCCTGGTCGCCAAGGTCGCGACCAGGAAGCCGTGGGTGATCGTGCTGTACGCGATGATCTGCGGGCCGCTCATGTACCTGAACGCGGCCCGCTTCCTCACGGGCGCCTGGGCGGGCTGAAGTCTCTACCCGTTTCTTCGCCTCGGTAATCCAGGGAAGTTATCCACAGGCTGTGTGTTTTCGGCCGGGAGACGTTCAGAGGTTCTTGCGCAGGAACGCGATGTCGTCGGCCTGGCCCTCGCCCGGCGTCTCCACCACGACCGGGGCGCCCGCCGCGCGGCAGACCGCCAGGATCAGCTCCGGGTCGATCTTCCCCTGACCCAGGTTGGCGTGCCGGTCGGCGCCGGAGTCGAAGTCGTCGCGCGAGTCGTTGCAGTGGACGAGGTCGATCCGGCCGGTGATCGCCTTGACCCGCTCGACCAGGTCGACCAGCTCCTCGCCGCCCGCGTGCGCGTGACAGGTGTCGAGGCAGAAGCCCACGTCGAAGCCGTCGAGCGCGTCCCACAGACGGGCGATGCGGTCCAGCTTGCGGGCCATGGCGTTGCCGCCGCCGGCGGTGTTCTCGATGAGCACGGGGATCGGGCACTCCATGCGCTCGAACACCTTGCGCCAGTTGTCGAAGCCCACCTGCGGGTCGTCGCTCTTGTTGACGTGGCCGCCGTGCACGACCAGGCCCTTGGCGCCGAGCCCCGCGGCCGCCTTGAGGTGCTGTTCGAGCAGCTTGCGGCTGGGAATCCTGATGCGGTTGTTCGTCGTGGCGACGTTGATCAGGTAGGGGGCGTGGATGTAGACGTCGACGCCCTCGACCGGCTTGTCCGGCAGCACCGGCTTGGCGTAGCCCTGCGGGTCGCCGAGGAAGAACTGCACGACCTCCGCCCCGACCCGTTCGGCGTGAGCGGCGGGATCGTCCTGGTCGACGTGAGCTCCGATACGCACCATGTCAAGGAGCTTATCCGTTTGGCGGAACCGCCTCCGGGAAGACGCCCGGCACCCCCTACCCCCGAGGAGAGCGCACATGACACGCTGGCGGCTGCGGGCGCTGATCTTATTGGTCTACGTGATCGTCGGAATCTACGTCGCCTGGATCCACGACTACATCACCCCGGGTCTCCTCCGGGACGTCGCCGAGGCTCTGCTCGCGGTGTTCCTCTGGTTCCTGGTGCTGCTCGGCATCGACCTGCACATCGGCAGGTGAGTCGCATACACCCGACGGCCCCGGCGTCACCGGGGCCGTACGCCGGGCGAGAGGCCCGTCAAGGATGCGGCAGGAAGCCGCCGTGGGCGATGCCGAGCACGGCTCCCACGAACGAGGCAACCAGGCCGACGATGTTGACCGAGCGCTGCGGCGTGGTCACCGAGATGTACTGCGAGTAGAGCCCCGTCCCGAAACCGAGCGTGCCGATCCAGGACGAGATCACGTGGGCGGCGGGGAAGAACGCGGCGACGAACGCCACGAGCCCGCACGCCAGTGTCGCGATCGCCAGGCCGTTCTCCACCGGGTGAGAGCGTCCGTCGGTGTTGAGCGTGAGCCTGAACCGCTCCCTCTCTGAGGGATGAAGCACATGTGGCACAGCCGCCACCCCCTTGGTTTCCTACAGGCCTTCCCACCTACTCGTGGCTGGTAACCTGGGCAGCGCTGCGTTGTGATGGGTGACCCATCGCCCCGGGGCGCCGAAATGGGGCGCCGCGGCCTGACGTCAGCGTCCTCCTGTCACGGCAGAGTGTCGTGACCGCAAAAGTCCAGAGGAGGTTGGAGTCCCGCATGCGTCGTTACGAAGTAATGGTCATTCTGGACCCTTCGCTCGATGAGCGCACTGTCGCGCCGTCCCTCGACCAGTTCCTCACCGTGGTCCGCAACGACGGCGGCACCGTGGAGAAGGTCGACGTCTGGGGCCGTCGCCGTCTCGCCTACGACATCGACAAGAAGTCGGAAGGCATCTACGCCGTCATCGACCTGTCCGCGGAGCCCGCGACGGTCAAGGAGCTCGACCGCCAGATGAACCTCAACGAGGGCATCCTGCGCACCAAGGTCCTGCGCCCGGACGTGCACTAGCCACAGGAAAGCCGCGAAGCGGGCCGTCCCTCCGGGAGGCGGCTCAACGAGCGGGTTTCTTGTTGACGACCACCGGCTTTTTGTCGGAGAGCACCCGTACTCTGAGCCGTAATCCAAGCGAAGGCGTGCAGGAAGGCGAGCGCTAGCCATGGCAGCAGGCGACACCGTAATCACCATCGTCGGCAATCTTGTCGACGACCCGGAGCTGCGCTTCACCCCGACGGGTCAAGCGGTGGCTCGATTCCGCATCGCGTCCACTCCGCGGTTCATGGATCGCCAGACCAACGAGTGGAAGGATGGCGAAAGCCTCTTCCTGACCTGCAACGTGTGGCGGCAGGCGGCGGAGAACGCCGCCGAGAGCCTCCAGCGCGGCATGCGGGTCATCGTGCAGGGGCGGCTCAAGCAACGGTCTTACGAGACCAAGGAAGGCGAGAAGCGCACGGTCTATGAGGTCGAGGTCGACGAGGTCGGCCCGTCCCTGCGCAACGCCACGGCCAAGGTCAACCGCACCACCCGCCAGGGTGGCGGCGGCGGTGGCGGCGGCTTCGGCGGCGGTCCCGCCGACGACCCGTGGGCCTCTGCCTCGCCCGCCCCGCCCCAGGGCGGCGGCTACCAGGGCGGTGGCGGCGGCTTCGGCGGCGGCGGCGGTGGCGGCAACCAGGGCGGCGGCTTCGGCGGCGGCAACGACTTCAGCGACGAACCGCCTTTCTAACACCTGTCCACAAGCCCGAGTCCATTCCCGCCCGAAAGGCGGGGCTCTGAGAGGAGCACCACGATGGCTAAGCCGGCACTGCGCAAGCCCAAGAAGAAGGTTTGCCTGTTCTGCCACGACAAGATCTCATACGTCGACTACAAGGACACGGCGCTGCTGCGGAAGTTCATCTCCGACCGCGGCAAGATCCGTGCGCGCCGGGTGACGGGCAACTGCACCCAGCACCAGCGCGACGTGGCGACCGCGATCAAGAACGCCCGTGAGGTGGCTCTGCTGCCTTACACGAGCACCGCGCGCTAAGGAGGTCTGTCGACATGAAGCTCATCCTCACCAACGAGGTCTCCGGCCTCGGCGCCCCTGGCGACGTCGTCGAGGTCAAGGACGGCTACGGCCGTAACTACCTCATCCCGCGCGGCTACGCCATGCGCTGGACGCGTGGCGCCGAGCGCCAGATCGAGACCATCAAGAAGGCTCGCGACGCTCGCGAGATCCGCGACCTCGGCACCGCCAAGGAGGTCGCCGGCCAGCTCGGCGCCCTGCGCGTGCGGCTGTCCACCCGCGCGGGCGAGTCGGGCCGGCTGTTCGGCTCGATCACCACGGGCGACATCGCCGACGCCGTCAAGGCGGCCGGTGGCCCGATCCTCGACCGCCGTCGCATCGAGATCCGCAACCCGATCAAGAGCGTCGGGTCGCACAAGATCACCGTCAAGCTCCACCCCGAGGTGTCGGCGT
Source organism: Nonomuraea sp. NPDC049758 (assembly GCF_040674635.1). Taxonomy (NCBI): domain Bacteria; kingdom Bacillati; phylum Actinomycetota; class Actinomycetes; order Streptosporangiales; family Streptosporangiaceae; genus Nonomuraea; species Nonomuraea sp. NPDC049758. Next base: position 369,982 of record NZ_JBFAMZ010000006.1, on the reverse strand, counting down.
CCGTCGACGTCGACGTCGTGGCCGGCTGACGACTGCTGATCAAGCCCCTCTCCGTCAGGAGGGGGGCTTTTTCACGTTCCGGGGGACCGGCCGCCACGGTGGCGCGTTCCCCTGCGGGACTGGCCGGCCTGGTGACCTGCGCACTTCATTCCTATGGGGGCCGCGTAGAATGCCTGCGTTCTTTGTGTGTGTTTCCCCCTGGAGGCTCTGCCATGGCCCGTTCCACGATGCTGCTTGCGATCGGTGTGCTCGCGGTAGGGGCCGTCGCATGTGCCCCGGCCGACCAACCGGCCGCCACGGCGACCGGTTCCGCCCCGACCGGCTCCGCGGCGGCCGACGCCTGCGCCAAGGACCAGCTCAAGCTCGTCAACGGCGGCAAGCTGACCGTCGGCACCGACAAGCCGGCCTACGAGCCGTGGTTCAAGAACGACGACCCGAGCAACGGTCAGGGGTTCGAGAGCGCGGTGGCGTTCGCGGTGGCCGGTGAGCTCGGCTTCGACCGGACCGAGGTGGAGTGGAGCACGGTCAAGTTCGACTCCGCGTTCGCGCCCGGCGCCAAGCAGTTCGACTTCGACGTCAACCAGGTCTCGATCAACCCCGACCGCGCCAAGGCGGTCGACTTCAGCAAGGGCTACTACACGGTCAAGCAGGCCGTCGTGGCGATCAAGGGCAGCAAGTTCGCCGAGGCCAAGAGCGTGGCCGAGCTCAAGGACGCCAAGTTCGGCGTGCAGGTGGGCACCACGTCGCTGGCCGGCGTCAAGGACGTGATCAAGCCGTCCGCCGAGCCCAACGTCTACAACGACCAGGTCGACGCCGTGAACGCGCTGAAGAACAAGCAGGTGGACGCGATCGTCGTCGACGTGCCCACCGCGTTCTACGTGACGGCCGCCCAGGTGGAGAACTCCAAGATCGTCGGCCAGTTCAGCTCGACGGGCGGCACGCCGGAGGAGTTCGGGCTGGTCATGGAGAAGGGCAGCGCGCTCAAGCCCTGCGTCGACAAGGCCGTCGACTCGCTGAAGTCGAAGGGCGAACTGGCCAAGATCGAGCAGGAGTGGCTGGGCTCGGCGGCGGGCGCGCCCGAACTGTCGTGAGCCCTACCAGTCAGTCCGTGAGCGAGCACGTCCCCTCGCAACGTCAGCTTGAGCGCGAGCGCGTCCGCAGGTCGCGGGCGCGCCGCTCGGCCTCGATCGCGACGGCCTCGACGATCGTGTTCATCGTCCTGGTCGTCGTCCTGGTCACGAACTCGCCCGGCTGGCCCCGGGTCCAGGAGGCGTTCTTCGCGCCCGAATGGTTCGTCGCCGCGCTGCCCAAGGTGCTGGAAGGGTTCCTGCTCAACATCAAGATGTTCCTGATCGCCGAGCCGCTGATCCTGATCGTCGGGCTGCTGGTGGCGCTGGCCAGGGGCATCACCGCGCCCGCGTTCTTCCCGATCAGGGCCCTGGCCACGCTCTACACCGACGTCTTCCGCGGCGTGCCGACGATCCTGGTCATCTACCTCGTCGGGTTCGGGCTGCCCGCGCTGCGGTTGCAGGGCATCCCGACCGACCTGGCGACGCTGGGCGTGATCGCGCTGACGCTGTCGTACGGCGCGTACGTGGCCGAGGTGTTCCGCTCCGGCATCGAGTCGGTGCACCCGAGCCAGATCGCCGCCGCCCGCTCGCTGGGCCTGAGCCACTTCAAGGCCATGCGGTTCGTGGTACTTCCGCAGGCCACCCGCCGCGTCGTGCCGCCGCTGCTCAACGACTTCGTCTCGCTGCAGAAGGACACCGCGCTGGTGGCCACCATCGGGCCGCTGGAGGCGCTCAGGCAGGCTCAGATCATCGCCACCAGCAAGTTCAACTACACCCCCTACCTGGTCGCCTCGCTGGTGTTCATCCTGCTCACGATCCCGATGGCCAGGTTCACCGACCATCTGGCCGCCCGTACGCGCAGGAGGCGTGGCGCATGAGCCTGCTGACCATCGAAGGGGTGTGGAAGAACTTCCACGGCCACAGCGTGCTGCGCGGGATCGACCTCGAGGTGCAGCCGCACGAGGTCGTCAGCCTGATCGGCGCGTCCGGGTCGGGCAAGTCCACCCTCCTGCGCTGCGTGAACCTGCTGGAGACCGTCGACGACGGCGCCATCCACCTCGACGGCCAGGAGATCACCGACCCCCGCGTGGACGTCGACGACGTGCGCAAGCGGCTCGGCATCGTCTTCCAGGCGTTCAACCTGTTCCCGCACATGAGCGTGCTCGACAACATCACGCTCGCGCCCCGGCGGGTGCTCAGGACGTCCAAGGAACAGGCCGAGGAGCAGGCGCACGAGCTGCTGGCCAGGTTCGGGCTGGCGGCCAAGGCCGGCGCGTACCCCGACCAGCTCTCGGGCGGGCAGCAGCAGCGGGTGGCGGTCATCCGGGCGCTGGCCATGCAGCCCAGGCTGATGCTGCTCGACGAGGTCACCTCGGCGCTCGACCCCCAGCTGGTGGTGGAGGTGCTGGGGATCGTCAGGGAGCTCAAGGAGTCGGGCATGACGATGATCCTCACGACCCACGAGATGAGCTTCTGCCGCGACATCTCCGACACCGTGTGCTTTCTCGACGGCGGGGTGCTGGTGGAGAAGGGCCCGCCGGAGAAGATCTTCGCCGCGCCGGAGCAGCCGCGGACCAGGGAGTTCCTGCGCAGCGTGCTCGAATCCGGACGCCTCTAGCGGCGGTGGCGGCCCCGGCCGGGTTCGGCCGGGGCATCCCGCGGGGTGGCGAGCAGGCTGTTGCGGCGGCCGTACAGAAGGTAGACCAGCAGGCCGAAGGCCATCCACAGGACGAACCACGCCCAGGTGAGCAGGCGCAGGTTGAGCATCAGCCACAGCGTGGCGACCAGCGACAGCGCGGGCAGCAGCGGCGAGAGCGGCACGCGGAAGCCGCGTTCCAGGTGCGGCATGCGCCGCCGCATCACGATCACGCCCGCCGCCACGAACAGGAACGCGAACAGCGTCCCGATGACGACCAGTTCCTGCATGGTGAGCACCGGGACGAACTCGGCCAGCACGATCGCGATGAACCCGATCACCAGCGTCACCCGCGACGGGGTGTGGTACTTGCGGCTGACCGTGGCCAGGCCGCGCGGGATCAGCCCGTCGCGGGCCATCGAGAACAGCACCCGCGTCTGACCCACGATCAGCACCAGGATCACGGTGGTCAGCCCGAGCACCGCCCCCGCGTCGATGACGTGCACCATCCAGTCCACGCCCACGGCCCGGAACGCGCTGGACAGCGGCGCGTCGCCGCTGATCTTCGTGTACGACACCATGCCCACCATGACCAGCGCGACCGCCAGATAGATGACCGTGGCGATCACCAGGCTGCGGATCATGCCCTTGGGCACGGACTTCGGCGCGTTGACGCTCTCCTCGGCCGAGGTCGCGACGATGTCGAAGCCGATGTAGGCGAACGCGATCGCCGAGGCCGCGGCGAAGACGCCGAACCAGCCGAAGGCCATGCCGTGCCCGGCGAAGAGCTCGATGACGGTCTGCGGGCGGACGGGCAGGGCCTTGGGCTGGACGTAGAAGTCGCCGTAGTTGGCCACGTCGATGTGGGTCAGGCCCACGACGATGACCGCCCCGATGGCCAGCAGCTTGGCCGACACCATGATCCACAGTGCCCGGAGCCCCACCCGCGCGCCGAGGGCCACGATGCCCGTGAGCAGCACCAGGATGGCCAGGACGAGCACGTCGCCCACGCCCTGCGGCACCCGTACGCCGAAGTCGGCGACCGCCTTGACCGCGATGGACGCCCACGCCCTGGCCACCACCGCGGCGGCGAACTGCAGCTCCAGGATCAGCGCCCAGCCGATGATCCAGGCCCAGACCTCGCCGAAGATGACGTACGTGAAGGTGTAGGCGCTGCCCGACGTCGGCATCGTGGACGACAGTTCGGCGTAGCACAGGCAGGCGAGCAGGCACGCGATACCGGCGATCATGAACGAGAGGATCACGCCGGGACCGGCCATGGTGTGGGCCTGCTCGCCGGCGATGCTGAAGATGCCGGCGCCGATGATCACACCGAGACCGAGAACGACGAGGTCGGCCGGGCGGTAGACCTCGGACAGGCTGTGCCGGGCGCCGGTGCGTAACCCGGTCGCCTCTGACGGTGGCAGTCGTCGAAGAATCGTGGACACGGAACACCCCGCTCAGGGAACTCGCCCACTCTGTCTCACCACTTGGACAACGGCAAGCACAGGACGATTACGGTGACCCGGCGTCCGGGCGTCCGAAGCGGTGACGCGGCTGGTCGGATCGGCTACGCGCCGGTCACCAGCCAGGCCGTGCCGGCCGCGCGCCGCCCGAGGGTGATCAATCGGGCGATCATCCACACCCCGAGCGCGCACCAGAGCGCGACCACGCCGAACCCGGCGGCCAGGAACGCCGCCGGCAGGTACGCCAGCGTCGTCCACACCCCGGCCCAGGCCAGGTAGCGCTGGTCGCCCGCGCCGATGAGCACGCCGTCGAGCACGAACACCACCCCGCAGATCGGCTGGAACAGCGCGACCGGCCACAACACGGCCAGCAGCTCGCCGGTCACGGCCGGGTCGGCGCCGAACAGGCCGGGCAGCAGCGGCCTGGCCGCCACGACCACCACGCCCAGCGCCAGGCCCGACCACAGGCCCCACTGCATCATCCGCCTGGTCGCGGCCCTGGTGGCGACCGTGTCACCGGCGCCCAGCGAGCGTCCGGTGATGGCCTGGCCGGCGATCGCGATCGCGTCCAGGGCGAAGGCCATCAGGTTCCACACCTGGCCGGCGATGGCGTACGCGGCCAGTTCGGCCTGGCCCATCCTGGTGGCGACCACCGTGCCCACGATGAGCACGATCCGCAGGCACACCGTACGGATGAGCAGGGCGAAACCGGCCGTACCGGCCTGCCGGACGCCCGCCAGGTCAGGCATGAGCGGCGTGCCGAGCCGTCGCGCGCCCCGGACCACCACGACCAGGTAGACGGCCGCGCCCAGCGTCTGGGCCAGCGTGGTGCCCCAGGCGGACCCGGCGATGCCCCAATGCAGCCCGAGCACGAACCAGGCGTTCAGCGCCGCGTTCAGCGCGAACGAGCCCACGGCCACCACCAGCGGCGTGACGGTGTCCTGCAGGCCGCGCAGTACCCCGGTGCCGGCCAGCACGACCAGCATGCCGGGCGCGCCGAGCAGGCTGATCCGCAGGTACGTCACGGCCAGCGCGGCCTGGTCGGGACCGGCGCCGAACAGGTCCACCATGGCCGGCGCGAGCGGCCACCCCAGGGCGATGAGCGCGACGCCGATGGCCAGGGCCAGCCAGATGCCGTCCACGCCGTTGCGCATGGCCCGGCCGTGGTTGCCGGCGCCGCTCTGCCGCGCCACGGACGCCGTCGTGCCGTACGCCAGGAAGACGCAGAGGTTCACCAGCGTCGCCAGGACCGCCCCCGCCACGCCCAGCGCCCCCACGGCCGTGGTGCCGAGGCCGTGGCCGACGATGGCGTAGTCGGCGAGCAGGAAGAGCGGCTCGGCGACCAGCGCGCCGAACGCGGGCAGCGCGAGCCGCAGAATCTCCCGGTCCCGGAGTGTAATGGGCATTTGTCTATTATGGCCATTACACGGCGTGTCGGGCCAACTTTCTTTCCTCCACAGTCGGTGGACACTGTTTGCCCAGGTCAGACGATGATCGGTGCATATCCGAAAGAGTTATCCCCAGGCTCGTCCACAGAGCTTTCACACCCTGGGCGCGATAGTGCACAGCTCACCCACAGCGTTGTCCACAGGCCGCGTTGCCCTCACGCGCCGAACCAGCGAAACTGTCACACCGGTCGGCTACAAGTGGGGGTGGTGCGACCGCCTGCGAGGTTGTTCGAGGGGGCGCGGTGAGCATTGACGAAGAGGGCGGCGGAGGCCCCGGTTTCGAGCGCACCCCGCCGCACAACATCGAGGCCGAGCAGTCGGTGCTCGGCGGCATGCTGCTGTCGAAGGACGCCATCGCCGACGTCGTCGAGATCCTCCGGTCCGACGACTTCTACCGGCCCGCCCACCAGATGGTCTACGACGTCATCACCGACCTCTACGGCCGCGGCGAGCCCGCCGACGCCGTCACCGTCTTCGACGAGCTGCAGAAACGCGGCGAGATGGCCCGGGTGGGCGGCGCCGCCTACCTCCACACGCTCACGGCGGTCGTCCCCACGGCAGCCAACGCCGGCTACTACGCCAAGATCGTGCGCGAGCAGGCGATCCTGCGTCGCCTCATCGAGGCTGGCACCCGCATCGTCTCCTTCGGCTACGGCGGCCAGAACGAGGAGGTCGACGACCTCGTCGACCGCGCCCAGGCGGAGATCTACAAGGTCACCGAGCGCCGCACGTCGGAGGACTACGCGCCGCTGGCCGACATCATGCCGGGCGCCCTCGACGAACTGGAGGCCATCGGCAGCCGCGGCGGCCAGATGGTCGGCGTCCCGACCGGCTTCCAGGACCTCGACCAGCTCACCAACGGCCTCCACCCAGGCCAGATGATCGTCGTGGCCGCCCGCCCGGCCATCGGCAAAAGCACCCTTGGTCTAGATTTCGCACGTTCTGCGGCGATTAAGCATGGAATGACCACCGTCATCTTCTCGCTGGAGATGTCCCGTAACGAGATCACCATGCGTCTGCTGTCCGCCGAGGCCAGGGTCGCCCTGCACGCGATGCGCTCGGGCATGATGGGCGACGACGACTGGACGCGCCTGGCGCGCAGGATGAGCGAGGTGGCCGAGGCGCCGCTGTTCATCGACGACTCGCCCAACATGTCGATGATGGAGATCCGGGCCAAGTGCCGGCGCCTCAAGCAGCGCAACGACCTGCGGTTCGTGGTCATCGACTACCTCCAGCTCATGAGCTCGCCGAAGAAGACCGAGAGCCGTCAGAACGAGGTCTCGGAGATCTCCCGTGCGATCAAGCTGCTGGCCAAGGAGCTGGAGGTCCCGGTCATCGCGATCTCCCAGCTCAACCGAGGTCCCGAGCAGCGTACGGACAAGCGCCCGGCGGTCAGCGACCTTCGCGAATCGGGATCCATCGAACAGGACGCCGACATGGTCATCCTGTTGCATCGCGAGGACGCCTACGAGCGGGAGTCCCCCCGGGCCGGTGAGGCCGACCTGATCGTGGCCAAGCACCGTAACGGCCCCACCGCCACGGTGACCGTGGCCTTCCAGGGTCACTACAGCCGTTTCGTGGACATGGCCCAGCACTAATGTGAAAGCCCGGTCAAGGTGTGACAAACCAGACAGCGCGGAAGGGATGGCGATCGATCATCGGGGCGCTTTACCCGATGACTGAAGAAAAGGGGAGAACGCCATGACCATCCTGATCGCCTACGACGGCTCGGCCGACTCGCGCAGCGCCATCGAGTTCGCCGCCAAGCATCTGGCCGCCCAGCCGACCGTCGTCGTCACCGTGTGGGAGCCGCTGCTCGTGCAGCTCAGGAAGTACCCGCTGGCGGCGGGGGCGATCTCTCCCGAGACCGAGACCGAGGGGCAGGCCCAGGCCGAGTACTACGCCAAGGAAGGCGCCGAGCTGGCCACCGCCGCCGGGCTGCCCGAGGTGAGCTACCGCGCGGTCGCCGACAACGAGTCGATCTGGAAGACGATCGTCGACGTGGCCGACGAGCTGGACGCCTCGCTCATCGTGACCGGTTCGCGTGGCCTGGCGGGGGTCAGGTCGGTGCTGCTCGGCAGCGTGTCCAACCATGTGCTGCACCACGCCCACCGGCCGACGCTCATCGTTCCGCCGGTTGCGCAGCCGAAGGCGTGACGCAGCAGACCTTGGGCGGGGACAGCCGGGTGTCCATGCGACGGGCGCCCGGTCCCTCCTCGCCGAGCCGGTCGCGGGGGTTGGCCACCGGGCACCGGTCGAGTGACAGGCAGCCGCAGCCGATGCAGTCGGTCAGGTCGTCGCGCAGCCGCTGAAGTTGTTCGATGCGGTCGTCGAGCTCGCCGCGCCAGGCGGCCGACAGCCTGGCCCAGTCCTCCCGGTTGGGGGTGCGCCCGTCGGGCAGCTCGGAGAGCGCGTCCTTGATGGTCGCGAGGGGGATGCCGAGGCGTTGGGAGAGGCGGATGAAGGCGACTCTGCGCAGCGTGTCGCGGTGGTAGCGACGCTGGTTGCCGGCCGTGCGGCGGCTGGCGATGAGCCCCTTGGTCTCGTAGAAGTGCAGCGCGGAGACGGCCACGCCACTGCGCTCGGCGAGTTGTCCGACCGTCAGTTCTCTGCTGTTCCAGGCGACCATACCTGAAGCTTACTTGAGGGTTCGTTCGAAGAACGTCTCCAGCACGACGACGGTCTGGGTGCCGGTCACGCCGTCCACCTCGAAGATCTGGCGCAGGACGTCCTGGAGCTCCTTGGTGCTGGACGTGCGCACCTTGAGCAGCAGCGACGCGGGCCCGGCGATGACGTGGGCCTCCTCGACGGCGGGGATCCGCGCCAGCAGGCCGGCGCTGTCGCCCATCCAGCTCGCGCCGTCCACCAGCACGTAGGCGGTCACCGTGCGGCCGAGGGCGTCCTGGTCCACCTCGATCGTGGTGCGCCTGATCACGCCGCGCTCGCGCAGCTTGCGTACGCGTTCGTGCGCGGCCCCGCTGGACAGCCCCACCGCCTTGCCGAGCGCGGCGTACGACTGCGTCGCGTCCTCCAGCAGCAGGCCGATCAGTGTCCTGTCGATCTCATCCATGACCGAATGGTATCCGGTGAAATGTGCTGATGGTCGAATGCCGTATGGTGGCCGCCATGGACACGATCCCCACCGAGTTCGAGGTTCTGGACGAGCGTTTCGCCGCGATCGGCGGCGACGACCGGATCGAACGCCTCCACACCGGCACCCGCTGGGCCGAGGGCCCTGTCTACTTCCCGGCCGGCCGCTTCCTGGTCTGGAGCGACATCCCCAACGAGCGCATGCTGCGCTGGGACGAGATGACCGGCGCCGTCGGCCCGTTCCGGCAGCCGTCCGGCTACACCAACGGCAACACCCTCGACCGCGAGGGCCGGTTGATCTCGTGCGAGCAGGGCAACCGCCGCGTCACCCGCACCGAGCCCGACGGCTCGATCACCGTCATCGCCGACCGCTGGCAGGGCAAGCGCCTCAACAGCCCCAACGACGCGGTCGTGCGCTCCGACGGCTCGGTCTGGTTCACCGACCCCCCGTACGGCATCACCAGCAACTACGAGGGCGTCGTGGCCGAGCAGGAGATCGACGGCTGCCACGTCTACCGCGCCGACCCGGTGACCGGCGAGGTGCGCGTGGTGGCCGACGACTTCGTCCGCCCCAACGGCCTGGCCTTCTCCCTCGACGAGAAGCTCCTGTACGTCGCCGACACCAGGGCCAGGCACCTGCGCGTCTTCGAGGTGCGCGAGGACGGCACGCTGTCGGGCGGCCGGGTCTTCGCCGAGGGCACCCAGGCCGACAACTTCGACGGCATGCGCCTCGACGACACCGGCCGCGTCTGGGCCGCGGCGGGCAAGGCGCTGCTCTGCCACGACCCCGACGGCACCCTGATCGGCCGGCTCAGGCTTCCGGAGTTCACGGCGAACCTGGTGTTCGGCGGGCTGAAGAGGAATCGGCTGTTCATCGCCTCCTCGTCGTCGCTCTACTCCCTGATGACCAACGTCACCGGCGCCCGCCCGGTCTGGGCCCGCCGCTGACGTCCCTACTCCCACCGGAACAGCCGCACGGCCAGGCCCCCGAACACCGCCAGCCCCGCGGCCATCACCACCAGGTGCAGGAGCTGGGGGCTCTGTCCCGCCCAGGTGTCCTTGAGCGCCTGGGCGAACGGCCCGGCCACGGAGAAGTCGCTGACCTTGCGCAGGGCGTCCGGCATCATCTCGCGCGGCAGCCACATGCCGCCGACGAACATGAGCGGGAACATCACCGCCGACCCGATCCCCGAGGCCGCCTTCCCGTTGGGCGCCAGCGCCGCGATCACCAGGCCGATGGCCATCAGCGCGGCGGTGCCGAGCAGGAAGACCAGCACGAACCCGAGCCACTGCCTGGGCGCCGACGTCCCGAACGCCGCCATCCCGGCCACGATCAGCACGACCGTGGACACGGCCCCGACGGTCAGGTTGATCAGGAGCTGGACGGTCAGCAGCCGTCCTGGATGCACCGGCGTGGTGGACATGCGCCTGAGCACGCCCTGCTCCCGGTAACCGGCCAGCACGGTGGGCAGCACGCTGCAGGCCAGCGTCAGCAGCGCGAGCAGGGTCATCATGGCCGGCATGTGCGCGTCCACCGACCGCAGCCCGGAGGCGTCGGGCTTGGTCATGTCCGGCACGCTGAGCCCCAGCACCAGCAGCAGGCCGACCGGCAACCCGATGGTGAAGATCATGAACGGCCAGTCGCGCAGGTGCAGCTTGGCCTCCACGAGCAGGATCTTCGTCATGACAGCTTCCTTCCGGTGAGCGCGAGGAACGCGTCGTCCAGGGTCGCCTGCTCGATGCGCAGGTCGGCGGGGATGATCTGGTGCTGCGCCAGGGCCAGCGTGACCACGTGGGCGAGGTTGCCGGTGCCGGACACCGAGACCTGCCCGCCGTGCCGGACGACCTCGCGCACCTCGGGCAGCGCCAGCAGCACGGCGTCGTCCAGCGGGCCGGAGGGGCGGAACCGTACGTGCTGCTCGGCCTCCACCTGGGCGATCAGCCCCGCGGGCGTGTCGGTGGCCACCACCTTGCCCGCGTCGATGAGCGCGAGCCGGTCGCAGAGCCGCTCGGCCTCCTCCATGAAGTGGGTGACCAGCACGATCGTCACGCCCGAGTCACGCACCTGCTCGATCAGCTCCCAGGTGTCCCTGCGGGCCTGCGGGTCGAGGCCGGTGGTCAGCTCGTCGAGCACCGCCACCCGCGGCCGGCCCACCAGCGCCAGCGCGACCGACAGCCGCTGCCGCTGGCCGCCGGAGAGGCTCTTGAAGGCGGCGTCCCGCTTGTGCGCCAGACCGACGTGGTCGAGCAGTTCCCGCCAGTCGGCCGGGTCGGGGTAGAAGGAGGCGTACAGGTCCAGGGCCTCCCACACCTTGATCTTCTCCGGCAGCGCGGCGCTCTGCAGCTGCATGCCGAGCACCTGGCGCAGCTCGTCCCGGTCGCGCCGCGGGTCCAGGCCCGCCACGCGTACGGTGCCGCCGTCCGCCGGGCGCATGCCCGCCACGCACTCCACGGTCGTGGTCTTGCCGGCGCCGTTGGGGCCGAGGATGCCGAAGATCTCGCCCTCGGCCACCTCGAAAGACACGTCGTCCACCGCGAGGTGGTTCGGATACTGCTTGCGCAGGTTCCGCACTTCGATCACCTTCATGGCATCGACGCTAGGAGCTGCGGGTTTTCCGGGGAATCTGGGTAGATGCCGAGCAAGGGTGTATCTAGGTGCAATGTCCCCGGCGGCGATGGTGGCGCAGACTGGGGGCATGCTTCAACGGTTCGGGCAGGTCGCGGTCTTGTTCGCGCTGCTGCTGGTCGAGGTGGCGCTGATCCCCTTGGCCGGCGCCATGATCATGCTGTCGTTCGCGCTGGGGATGGTCTTCTTCTTCCCGTGGCAGGCCAGGCTGGTCAGGCGGGCGGCCGAGCAGCACCGGCGCCTGCTGCGCGCGTGGACCGGCGTCGAGATCGAGGCGCCCTACCTGCCCGAGCCGCCGCCACCGGTCCCCATGGCCGACGGCCTCTACCGCGTCGACCGCACGCTGTACAAGTCGCCGCGCATGCCGGCCTGGAACGACCGGTTCAAGTGGCTGCTCACCGACCCGGCGACCTGGCGCGACACGCTCTGGCTGACGCTCGACCCGATCGTCAAGATCGGCCTGCTGCCGCTGTTCGTCCTGCTCCCGGCGCGCGGCCTGCGTCTGTACGCCCACACCGTCCGCCTGCTGCTCGGCGCCACCTCCGCCAGCCGCCTGGCCGTCCAGATCACCCATCTGCGGCAGGTGCGCAACCTCGCCGCCGACTCCCAGGCCGCCGAGATGCGCAGGATCGAACGCGACCTGCACGACGGCACCCAGGCCCGCCTGGTGGCCATCGGCATGACGCTGGGCGCGGTCGAGCAGCTCATCGACGACAACCCGGCCGCCGCCAAGGCCCTGCTGGCCAAGACCAGGGACGCCTCCGCCGAAACCCTGACCGAGCTGCGTACCGTCATCCGCGGCATCCACCCGCCGGTGCTGGCCGAACGCGGCCTCGCCGACGCCGTACGCGCCCTGGCCATGGACAGCCCGCTGCGCGTCAAGGTGGACGTCGAGCTGCCCCACCGCCTGGAACCCCCGGTGGAGGCGGCCGCCTACTTCGCGATCAGCGAACTGCTCGCCAACGCCGCCCGGCACAGCGGCGCCGAGTCGGTGGCCATCGACATCAGCGTCAGCGGCGCGGCCCTGCGCGTCACCGTCAGCGACGACGGCATGGGCGGCGCCGACCCGGCCAAGGGCAGCGGCCTGACCGGCATCGAACGCCGCCTGGCCGCCTTCGACGGCGTGCTGGCCCTGCACAGCCCGCCCGGCGGTCCCACCACCGTCACCCTGGACATCCCGCACGTCCTGCCCGAGCAGGCCGACCAGGCGAAGCTGCCGCCCAGGAAGGCCGCCACGATCGCCGTCCTGTACGGCACGGCCTGGTGCCCGATCTTCCCCCAGGGTCTCGTCACGGCCGTCTTCAAGGCGTTCCACATCGACGAGCGGAGCTGGTTCCTGGCCCTCTACCTGCCAGAGCCCCTGCAGTGGCCGGTGATCGTGGCCAACATCGCCCTCGGCACGCTCATGTACATTGCGGCCATGCGCATCCGGCTCGTCCACAACAGAAGCCTCGTACTCGGCCGCGTCGGCGGTCTGGGCTCCTGCTGATGAAGCGGGTGCTCGTCGCCGAAGACCTCTACCTGCTCAGAGACGGCCTGGTCCATCTGCTTCAGGCGCACGGCTTCACGGTCGTCGCCGCCGTCGAGAGCGGGCCGGAGCTGCTGAAGGGCCTGCTGGAGCTGCGTCCCGACGTCTCGGTCGTCGACGTACGGCTGCCGCCCACGTTCACCGACGAGGGCCTGCAGGCAGCGCTGGCCGCCCGCGCGCAGATTCCGGGGCTGCCCGTCCTCGTGCTGTCGCAGCACGTCGAGCAGCTCTACGCCCGCGAGCTGCTGGCCGACGGCTCGGGCGGCATCGGCTACCTGCTGAAGGACCGGGTGTTCAACGCGGAGCAGTTCGTCGACGCCGTGCGCAGGGTGGCCGAGGGCGGCACCGCGATGGACCCCGAGGTGATCGCCAAGCTGCTGGCCAGCAACGCCAGGAACGAGCCGCTGGCCGCGCTCACGCCCCGCGAGCGCGAGGTACTGGAGGCCATGGCGGAGGGCCGCTCCAACGCCGCGATCTCCCAGCGGCTCTTCCTCAGCGAGAGCGCCGTCGCCAAGCACACGGCCGGCATCTTCGCCAAGCTCGGCCTGGCCCCCTCCGACGACGACAACCGCCGCGTCCTCGCCGTGCTCGCCTACCTGAACAGCCGCGCCTGACGCCCTTCCGGTCCCACCAGGCCCATCGTGCACAGGGCGCCCAGCCGTGCCCGGACAGAGCCGTAGTTGTCGGTGGGAGCGGCTATTTTCATAGAGGCACGGCGCGACGAAAGGGTGGATCCTCGTGAAGATCCGGGTTAACCGCGATGTACTGGCAGATGCGGTGGCATGGGCCGCCAGAGTCCTGCCCAGCCGCCCGGTGGTGCCCGTACTCTCCGGGTTGCTGCTGGAGGCGGGCGACGAGCTGAGCCTGTCCGCCTTCGACTACGACGTCTCCGCCCGCGCCCTGGTCGACGCCGACATCGTCGAGTCCGGGAGCGTGCTCATCCCCGGCCGCCTGCTCGCCGAGATCAGCCGCAGCCTGCCGGCCGAAGACGTCGAGATCGTCACCGAAGGCGCCGAGGCCGTGCTCACCTGCGGAAGCGCCGAGTTCGGGCTGATCACGATGCCGGTCGAGGACTTCCCGGCCCTGCCGACGATGCCCCCGAGCATCGGCGCGATCGGCGGCGGCGTGTTCGCCTCCGCGGTGAACCAGGTCGCGCCCGCCGCCAGCCGCGACGACACGCTGCCGATGCTCACCGGCATCCGGGTCGACATCGAGGGCGAGTCCGTGGCGATGGCCTCCACCGACCGCTACCGCATCGCCGCCCGCGACTTCACCTGGCGTCCGGCCGCACCCGACGTCGCCGTCTCGGCCATGGTGCCGGCGAAGGTGCTGGTCGAGGTGGCCAAGTCGCTGCGCGGCGGCGAGGTGTCGGTCGCGATGGGCGACGGCGTGGCCGGGTTCGAGAGCGTCGGCCGCAGCACCACCGTGCGCCTGCTCGACGAGCAGTTCATCGACTACCGGGCCAGGCTGACCTCCGACTGGTCGATCAGGGCCGACGTCGCGGTCACTCCGTTCGTCAACGCGATCAAGCGGGTGGCCCTGGTCGCCGAGCGCAACACCGCGATCCGGCTGTCGTTCACACAGGGCCAGGTGCTGATCCAGGCGGGCGGCGGCGACATCGGGCGCGGCACCGAGGTGGTGCCGTGCGAGCTGCGCGGCGACGACATCCAGATCGCCTTCCAGTCCCAGTTCCTGCTCGACGGCCTGACCGGCATCGAGGGCGAGCTGGCCAGGATCAACATGGAGTCGCCGACCAGGCCCGCCCTCATCCAGGACGTGCCGGGCGACGCCCAGCCCGCCTTCCGCTACCTCGTCATGTCGTTGCGCCTGACCTGAGCGGCCGTCACTCCGCCGCGAGCGTCTGCCGCTCGGCGACCAGCTTGAAGACCCTCTTGAACTCCGCGTACGCCTGCTCGCCCACGGCCCGTGCGTGCGCGGCCTCCATCTCGGCGATGATCGCGTCCGACTTCGTCATGTGGTCCAGCGCCTTGTCCGTCGGCACGATCAGCTTGGCCCGCCGGTCGGCCGGGTCGGGCTGCCGCTCCACGTAGCCGAGCGCGACCAGCTCGTCCACCAGCGTGCCGATCACCTGCTTGTGCTGCCCCGACTGCGCGGCCAAGTCGGTCGCCCTGCTGCCCTCCTCGTCCAGGTAGGCCAGCACGGCGCCGTGCCGCGGCCGCAGCCCCGGATGGCCCTGCTCGGCCAGCTTGGCGAACAGGTCGCGCTGCAGGGCGAAGAGCGTGCGCCCCGCCAGGACCCCGAGATCTGGTTCGTCCTGCTTGCGATGACTCCTGCGCACGTGCGGCCCTCCAATTAGTCACTGATTTTGACTGTCACTGATTCTTACTATATCGTCATGCCGTGACCACGACGGTGGAACTCACCAGATTCAGAGTGTCCCCGGAACGCGCCGGCCAGTTGCTGGCGGCCCGTCCGGGCATGCTCGCCGACTTCGCGGCCGACCGCGCCGGATTCCTCGGCGCCCGGCTGGTCCGCCTGTCCGGCGACGAGTGGCTGGACATCGTCGACTGGCGCTCGGGCGACGACTTCGCCGCCTCCCGCGCCAAGGGCGCGAACCTGCCCGGCATCCAGAAGTTCTTCGACCTGATCGACGAGTTGATCTCTGCAGAAGAGGGGACATTGCGATGACCATCCTGATCACCGGTGCCACCGGCACCGTCTCCGGGGCCGTGCTGAAGTCGCTGGGCGACCTGAGCGACGTGCGCGTCCTGGTGCGCGACGCGGCCAAGGCCCCCGAGGGCGTCGAAGTGGCCGTCGGCGACCTCGACCTGCCTGACACGCTCGATGCCGCCTTCGAGGGCGTCGACACCCTGTGGCTGCTGACCGCCATGGGCCCCCAGGCGCCCCATGCGAGCATGAACGCCCTCTGGGCGGCCCGGAAGGCGGGGGTGCGTCACGTCGTGCGCCTGTCGGCCATCGGAGCCGCGCACGACGCCCCCACGCGCAACGGCCGCCTGCACGCGCTCTCCGACGTCGAGCTGGCCGCCTCGGGCCTCGACTGGACCGTCATCCGCCCGGCCTTCTTCATGCAGAACCTGCTCGGCTCGGTCGCCGGCGACACCCTCTACGGCGGCACGGGCGAGGGCCGGATCGGGCTGATCGACGTCCGCGACATCGGCGACTTCGCCGCCGCGGTGCTGCGCGACCCGGCGCCGCACAAGGGCCGCACCTACACGCTCACGGGCCCGGCCAGCATCTCGATGGGGGAGGCGGCCACCGCCCTGACCGAGGTCTACGGCACGCCGATCGCCTACCAGCCCGTCGCCCCCGACGACGCCTACCGCTCGATGCTCGACGCCGGCCTGCGCGAATGGGACGCGGCCGTCACCAGGGAATACCTCACGGCGTACACCGCGAACTGGGGCGACCTCACGACGACGGCCTTCACCGACGTGACCGGCCGCCCGGGCCGCAGCTTCACCGAGTTCGCCAAGGACCATGCGGCCGAGCTGCGCCCCGCCGCATGAGGGCCGGTCAGGAGTCGGTGAGGGCGATGAGGATGTGCTCCATGCACGCGTGCCCGGCCCGCTCGGCCGCGGTGGCGTCGCCGGCGGCGATGGCGCGGGCGATGGCGTCGTGCGGGATGTAGCTCTTGTTGAACGACGTGCCCGCGGCCGTGATGCTGGCCCGCAGAGCCGCCGAGAAGTCCTCGTAGAGGTCGATGAGCACGAGATTGTGGGTGGCGTGCGCGACCGCCATGTGGAAGGCGAGGTCGGCCTCGACGAAGAAGTCGGGGTCGTCCAGCTCCCAGGCGCGGTCGCGTTCGGCCAGCGCGGCCTCGATGCGGCGGATGTCCTCGTCGGTGCGGCGGGTCGCGGCCAGCCGGGCGGACTCGACCTCCAGCGCGCGTCGCACCTCAAGGATCTCCAGCTGCTCGGCCTGGCGCAGCCGGCGCAGCATCGCCCCGGACAGCTCGCTGGTCGCCCGGACGTAAGTGCCGTCCCCCTGACGGCACTCGAGCAGCCCGGCGTGCGTCAACGCGCGCACGGCCTCGCGAACGGTGTTGCGTCCCACTCCGAGCTGCTCCGCGAGCACGGTCTCGGTGGGGATCTTGCCGTTCATCTGCCACGACCCTGAGGTGATCTGCTCCTTGAGCTGATCGATCACCTGGTCGACGAGCGAAGCCCGCTGCGCCGTACGCAGACTCACAGTCCGCCTCCTCCGGGGAAACCAATCATCCTATGAGTCAATGACTGGTCGACCCTAATTATTCCAGACTCAAAAGTCCAAATCTGGAGCTCCCGGAGGTTCAGTGCGCGACCGTGGCCTCGACCGTCACCCCTGCCAACGCGGAGCGAACTCCGGCAGCTTCAAGGGCTTTACGATATGCGGCGCTCTGCTGTGCTCTTACGCCGACCCTCCCGTAAAGGTCACCCAGCTCGCGCCAGCAGCGGGCGGCCTGCCTGTCGGACCCGAACACCGGACGGTCGAGCGAGTCGAGCAGCTCGTGCGCGGTGCGGAGCTGAGCCGTGGCACTGCCGTCGAGGTCGAGCGCGACGGTGGCGAGCACGAGGTTCGCCTCGGCCGGCGTGGTGCCCGAACCGTCGTGGGCCAGCCCCAGCGCCGTGGTGGCCAGCTCGGCGGCACCCGCCTGGTCGCCCGCCCGCAGCCGCACCCGAGCGTGCGCGACCAGGCTCTCGCCGTGCTCGCGGACGCTGCCGGGGGAGGACGCGAACGCCCGCGACGCGGCGGCGGCCAGCCGCTCGGCCTCGTCGAGCGGCGCGGTGACCAGCCTGGACCAGTGCATGGCCGCCCGCGCGAGCTGCAGCGCGAGCCGGGACTGACGACCGGCCATGATGGCGTCGTCGGCCAGGCGCACGGCCAGCGCGGAGTCCTCACCGGCGGCGGCGGCGGAGCTCGCCTGCCACAGGGCGTGGATCTCCTCGGAACGGTCCATAACTTCAGGAACGCCGCTGTTGTCCAGCACCCGCTTGACGTACTCAAGCTCGGGGGAGTCGCCCTGACGCTCGCTGCGCGCCTCGACCAGAGCGGTGGCCAGGTCGACCGCGATCTCGCCCTGCGAGATGGACAGCCGCTCGGCCTGCTCCAGCGCGGCCGCGGCCAGGTCGCGGGCCCTCAGCCGGTCGCCGGCCCGCTGGTAGCAGCGGCTCAGCGCGATCGTGAGCGGCAGGTCGGCCAGCCGCTCGGGATGCGCGGCGGCTTCCCTGCGCAGCCGTTCGAACGCCTCGACGGCCTGCCCGAGACGCCCCTGGACCTCCAGCGCACGGGCCCGGCCGAAGCGGGCGTGCGCGGTGAGCATGGCGTTCTCCTCGTCGGCCGCCTTCACGATCTCCGTGAAGCGGTCGGCCGCCACCGCGGGGTCGCCGTGCTGAAGCTCCAGCTCGGCATGGCGAAGACCCAGCTCGGTGTCGATGCGCTGCCGCGGCTCGATGCCGTGCAGGAGGAACTCGGTGGTGCATCCCAGCCGCTCGGCGAGGAGGCGGGCCACGACAGGAGTCGGCGTACGCTTGCCCGACTCGATGAGCGAGACATAACTGTCAGACAGGTCGGGTCCGGCCAACTGGGCCTGGGACATCCGCCTGTTCAGCCGCAGTCCACGGACGCGGTCACCGATGGTTCCCTGACTCGGCATCTCATCTCTCAAGGCGGGGAAGGGTCAACAACACGCAATGATTGCATGAAGTAGCCGAATCTGGTATCCCCGCGTGAAGAATTTGCCGCGTCGAGATTAATCGTCGCTGTCGTCCTTGCTGGGGAAAAGCATCTGGCAGACCTCCAGGTAGAGGGTCTCCGGATACGGAATGTACTCGACCGTTGACAGAGCCTGGTCCTGACCAGCGGACTCGAGGATGAACTCGCCGTAACCGAGCATGCGGCCCAGGAGAGATCGCTGGAAGCTCATGTCGGTGACCTTGCCGAGCGGCATCATCGCGACCTTGCGCGTGATCAACCCGGTGGTGAGCAACATCCGCTTGGACGTCACCACAAAGTAATCGACCGACCACTCCGCGACTTTCCACACGAAACGCACGAGCAGCAGCAGCCACAGCCACCACACCACGACGAGCGCCGTGCCGCCGGACTCCCCTCCACCGAAGAACTTGCTGAGGAGCCCGGCGATGACCAGGCCGCCGAAGACCTCGGCGACCGGGCGCAGCAGCACGGCGGGATGACGCCGCACCATGATGACCTGTTGTTCGTTGGGGAGGAGGTAGCGGTTGACCGACGACGGAGCAGAGTCCCCGTGGGTCACCAGTCTCATGCGAGGTTGTTCACAAATTGGGCCAGAGAGTCGGCCGCGTTGAACACCGTGTCGAACGCCCCCTTCACCGCGTCTGCGGCATCAGCTGGTCGTGCGAACAGGTAGTACGCCACAAATGCGATCCCACTGTATGTGAGGACTTTTTTGACCTGCACTGTCGCCTCCGTGCCACTAACCCACTCCACCCGCCGTATACATTACCCACCCGGTAGCCGGGGTAAAGGTAACTTGGCGGGTTAGTTTTGATCTTGCTTAGCCACGTTCGCTGGCGACCAGCGCCAGGACGTGAAGGTGCTTCCGGGCGATGCGCTCCACAAGGCTCGGATGCGCATAGCCGGTGACCTCCAGCGCGCCGTAGTGCGCTGCTTCCACACAGCGGGTTACGGTGGTGGAGGAATGCACGCCGGCGAACTCGTCGCGCAGCGCGGCCTCGACCTCCGCGTACGGGGTCGGGTCGGCCTCGGTGTGCTCGCTCATGCGCCCTCCTGTGCTGGTCGCATGAGACGGGGCACTGCTGTTGCCGGTCGGTCGCTCGTTCACGAGGACTCCTCGGCACCGGGCATGTCGCTCATCGTGCTTCCCCCACGCGCATGCGGAAGTTCCCTTCCTGTCTCTTCGTACCCACCCAACCACAGTATGTAACGAAGTGACGACCCAGCGTAAGGAGAAGGGGAGCCGATGGAAGGGTCAGACCACGCCGTAGAGGCGGTCGCCGGCGTCGCCGAGGCCGGGGACGATGTAGCCGTTCTCGTTGAGCCGCTCGTCGAGGGCGGCGGTGACCACGCGGATGGGCTTGCCGGAGCCGGCGAACACCTTGTCCATGTACGCCAGGCCCTCGGGGGCGGCCAGCAGGCAGATGGCCGTGACGTCGACCGCGCCGCGGTCGAACAGGAACTGCACGGCCGCGGCGAGCGTGCCGCCGGTGGCCAGCATCGGGTCGACGACGAAGCACTGACGCCCGGACAGGTCGTCGGGCAGGCGGGTGGCGTACGTCTCGGCCTGGAGGGTGGACTCGTTGCGGATCATGCCGAGGAAGCCGACCTCGGCGGTGGGCAGCAGCCGGGTCATGCCGTCGAGCATGCCGAGCCCGGCGCGCAGGATGGGCACGACCAGCGGCTGGGGCTTGGCCAGGCGCACGCCGTGGGCGGGGGAGACCGGGGTCTGGACGGTGACGTCGGTGACCCGGACGTCGCGCGTCGCCTCGTACGCCAGCAGCGTCACCAACTCGTCCGCGAGCCTGCGGAAGGTCGGGGAGTCGGTGCGGACATCGCGCAGCGTGGTGAGCTTGTGGGCCACGAGCGGATGGTCGACGACGAGGGTTTCCATAGCGCCCAACGGTATCCGGTGGACGGAGTGGTGGCATCCCGGGCCTTTGGTTTTGATCACAATTTGGTCGGAGAAGCACACGCCGCGTGGCCTGTTCTGGAACGATTGGGGTCTGGTGCGAACCTGTCGTGTCAGAGGCTCGGGTGGGGATGGCGATGACAGACGAAGATGCGCTCGACTTCGCCATAGTGATTTACCGCGAGGACGAGCGGTGGCACGCTGAGCTGCTGCCCGTCACGCTCACGTCCGATCTCCAGGGCCTGATCCAGGCCCTCAGGCAGCAGCCGAGCGAGAGCGGCACCATCGGCCTGATCGCCGTCGGCGACGAGTTCTTCGTGGCGCTGCGCGTGCTCGGCGAGCGTGTCGACGTCTTCCTGTCCGACATCGCCGCCTCCTGGGACTTCCCGCTCGCCCGCCAGGTGCTGCACTACCTCGACGTGCCGGTCCCCGACGAGGAGGAGCTCGACGAGATTCTCCAGGACGAGGAGACCGTGCTGCCGGCGGGAGATCTGTCGATCTTCGCCGATCTCGGATTGGACGAGATGGAGCTGGGCATCCTCTCCGGCGACATCGATCTCCTCCCCGAAGATGTGCTGTCCAGCATCGCCGCGCGACTCGGCTTCTCCGAGCCGTTCGAGCGTGCCATCGAATCGGTCTTCGGCTGAACCCCCCTGGAGTGCGGGCATGGCGTCCAACACCTTCTCTGCGGCTTTTGTCAGGACTTCCGACGGCTGGACCGGCGCAGAGGTCGATCTGCGCCACGCGGAGATCGTCGACGACTTCGGTGACGCCGTCATCGAGGCCCTGGGCCTGACGGGCGACGAGCTGGCCCTGCTCTGCGTCGAGGTCGAGGACGAATGGTTCGCCATCGCCCGCTACCGCGGCGAGGACGAGCCCCGGGTGTTCCTGTCGGACGTGCACGCGATCACCTCCAACAGCATGGGCGAGCTGTTCGCCGAGTTCGCCGGCGTGGCCCCCGACAAGGAGGGCAACGGGCTCGGCGTGCGTCCCGCCGGCGACTTCGAGCTGCTCGGCGACCTCGGCGTGAGCTCGGAGGAGCTGCTGGAGCTGAGCATGGAGGAGGGTCTGCTGCCCGCCGACGTCCTCTCGGTGATCGCCGAACGGCTGTCGTTCGCCGACGAGCTCGACCGGTTGCGTTGACCCACGAGGAAGCGATGCGCCTGGCCCTGGCCGAGGCCGTCGCGGCCGGCGGCAGGGGCGAGATCCCCGTCGGCGCCGTCGTGCTCGGCCCGCTGGGCGAGGTGCTGGCCGCGGCCGGCAACGACCGCGAGTCCGCCGCGGATCCCACCGCGCACGCCGAGGTGCTGGCGCTCAGGCGGGCCGCCGCGCTGCGCGGGGAGTGGCGGCTGAGCGGCTGCACGCTGGTGGTCACGCTGGAGCCGTGCACGATGTGCGCGGGCGCGTCCGTGCTCGCCCGGGTCGACCGGATCGTGTACGGCGCCGTCGACGCGAAGGCCGGCGCCGTGGGCTCGCTCTGGGACGTCGTACGCGACCGCAGGCTCAACCATCGGCCCGAGGTCGTCATGGGCGTCCTGGCCGAAGAATGCTCTGCCGTCCTCAAGACGTTCTTCGCTACTCGGAGAATCCGGTAAGCTCGTCCGCGGTGGTGTCGCCTAGTGGCCGAGGGCGCACGCCTCGAAAGCGTGTGATGGGGCAACTCATCCGTGGGTTCAAATCCCACCACCACCGCCAGCGGGCCTCCGACGACCTCGGAGGCCCTTTTCTTTTGCCCTCAGGGCTGCTGGGTGGGCCCGTCGGCCGGCGGATTCAGGTTGAGCTGGACGTCCGGCGGGCTGTCCTCGACGACCTGCGTCTGGACCGTCCCGCCGCCGCGGGTCTCCGGACGGCCGTCGTCGGTCAGGACGAAGAACAGCGCGCCGCAGGCGCTCAGGAGCAGCAGCGGCAGCCCGATGGCCAGCAGCACGATCAGGTTGCGATTGTCGAGCGGCCCGGGCTCCTCGACGTACTCGTGCGCCGGGGGTTGCGAGTAGTAGGACGGCGGGCCGTATCCGGGCGGCGGCCACGACCCGTGTGGCGGTGGATACGACACGGCATTCTCCGAATGATGTTGAAAGACGCGGACGTGACACACGGCACGTCGATCAGGTTGACACATGAAAAAGGGAGCCGCGAATGGCGGCTCCCTTTTCCGGCGCGTTTCAGTTGGGCAGATCCAGGACCCTGGCGT
Organism: Nonomuraea sp. NPDC049758; assembly: GCF_040674635.1. Classification (NCBI taxonomy): domain Bacteria; kingdom Bacillati; phylum Actinomycetota; class Actinomycetes; order Streptosporangiales; family Streptosporangiaceae; genus Nonomuraea; species Nonomuraea sp. NPDC049758. The sequence goes on along the minus strand of NZ_JBFAMZ010000006.1, from coordinate 347,339 downwards.
GCAGGATCGACCGTTGGTGCAGGGCCGCGCGCAGGGCCCGGTGGAGGCCGTCCTCCAGGTAAAGCTCGCCCTGCCACTGCACGACGTGCGGGAACAGGTCGCCGTAGAAAGTGGAGTCCGCGGCGAGCAGCGAGTGCAGGTCCAGCATGGCCTTCGTGGTGATCAACGAGTCGAGCCGGACCTGCCTGGGAGGGATCTGCGCCCACTCTCGGTTCGTCAGACCGTGTTCGGGATAAGGGCGTCCGTCGCCGACGAGCTTGAAGATCACCCACCTCATTTTAGGAGAGAATTCGACCTGCTGCGTTGTCCAGGGCTATCGGCCCAGCTCAGACTGTTCACAGTCGCCCGGCCGGCCGTTTTGGTAGCCGCGCTGGAAGGCGTTGACGCGTTGCTCGGACGAGCCGTGCGTAAACGATTCGGGATCGATTCTGCCGCTCGTGCGTTGCTGGATTCTGTCGTCGCCCACGGCGGCCGCGGCGTCCAGGGCCTCGGCGATTTCCGTCTGGGTGAAGGCCTTTTCGTAGAAGCCGGTGCGGACCGCGTTGTGCGCCCACACGCCCGCGTAGCAGTCGGCCTGGAGCTCGACGGGGACCGAGCTGCCGGTGTCCGACTGGAGGGCCCCACGCAGGTCCTGGACGTGGTGGCCGTATTCGTGGGCGATCACGTACGCCTGGGCGAAGGGGCCGCCCTTGGCGCCGAACTGGCTGTGGAGCTGGTCGAAGAAGCTCAGGTCGAGGTAGACGCGCTGGTCGCTCGGGCAGTAGAACGGCCCGACGGCGGAGCTGGCCGCGCCGCAGCCGGTGCGGAGGCTGCCGGAGTACAGGATCGTCTTCGACGTCCGGTAGTCGGGGATCTCCTTCTTCCAGTAGTCCTGGATGCTGTTGACCACGCCGACGACGCGGCACTTCTCCGACTGGTCGGCGTCCTTGCCCGTCTTGCACTCCTCGGCGAGTTTGGCCGGGGGTTGCTTCTGCGCCGGCTCGGCGTCGCCGCCTCCGCCGCCCAGGTTGTTGAGCACGAACACCAGCACTAAGGCGATCAGGCCGACGATGCCGCCGCCCCCGAGGACCATGCCGCCGGGGAAGCCGCCGCCCGAGAACCCGCCGCCACCGCGACCGCCGACGTCCTCGACCTGCGACGAGTCGAGGTTGACGTCGTCCTTGAAATCCATATCTGACGTCCCTTCTGGGTGCTGCCCGCCAGAGAGCTTCCCCAGGAGGGCGTCTAGATGCCATCCGAGAAGGTGTCACATCTGTCCGGGAGGCCGCTGTCGTACCCGACGCTGAACCACTTCTCGCGTTGCTGGGAGGTGCCGTGGGTGAACGCGTCGGGCGTGACGCGGCCCTGCGAGCGACGCTGGATGCTGTCGTCGCCGACCGCCGCGGCGGCGTCGAGGGCCTGGTTGATGTCGGCCTGCGAGAACGGCTCGCGGTAGAAGCCCGTCTTGACCGCGTTGTGCGCCCAGACGCCGGCGTAGCAGTCGGCCTGCAGCTCCAGGCGCACGGACGCGCTGCCGGCGCCCGGCCGGCTGTTGTTGCCGACCTTGTCCATGGTGCCGAGCAGGTTCTGGACGTGGTGGCCGTACTCGTGGGCGACCACGTACGCCTGGGCGAAGGGGCCGCCCTCGGCGCCGAAGTCGCGCTGGAGCGTGTCGAAGAAGGCCAGGTCCAGGTAGACCTTGCGGTCGCGCGGGCAGTAGAACGGGCCCACGGCCGAGTCGGCGGGGCCGCAGCCGGTGTTCACGGCCCGTGAGAACAGCACGGTCTTGGCCGGCGTGTACTGCTGGTCGCGTTCCTTGAACTCCTGCCGCCAGTAGGACTGGATGCTGTTCACCGTGCCGACGATCCGGCAGTCCTCCGACTGGTCGGCGTCGGCGCCCGTACGGCAGCGTTCGGCCAGGTTGCCGCTGGGGGAGAGCTGCCCGGGGGCGTTCGGGTAGCGTCCGCCGCCCTGCTCGCCGCCCTCGTCGCCGCTGAACGGCGTGGGGGCGAGCTTGAACAGGAACAGCCCGGCCACCGCCAGGACCAGCAGCAGGCAGCCGCCGCCACGGCCGCCGATGGGCAACATGCAGCCGCCGCCCGGCATCCCGCCCCAGCCGCCGCCGCCCCGGCCGGGCTGGGAGCCGGAGGCCCGGACGTCCTCGACCTGTGAGGGGTCGAGGGGCGCGTCGTCGTCGAACTGCATGCCCTGTGTCATCCCCCGTAGTCGGTCGATTACGCAAGGCAATGTGCGGGACTGTGATTTTCTGCCATTTGTCAGCTAATCTGCCGCCATGACGGGTGGCTTGGTGGGGATCGCGCTGGTGTCCCTGGGCATGGTTCTGACGCCCGGACCGAACATGATCTATCTGGTCTCCCGCTCGATCAGCCAGGGGCGTCGTGCCGGGCTGATCTCGCTCATCGGGGTCGCGCTCGGGTTCATGGCCTACCTGACGGCGACGTGCCTCGGGCTGACGGCCGTGTTCGCGTACGTGCCGGTGGCCTACACGGCGCTCAAGCTGGCCGGGGCCGCGTACCTGCTCTGGATGGCCTGGAACGCGGTCAGGCCGGGCGGCGCCTCGGTCTTCCAGCCGCGCGAGCTGGCGGTCGAGAGGCCGCGGAAACTGTTCGCCATGGGGCTGTTCACCTGCCTGCTCAACCCCAAGATCGCGATCCTGTACCTGTCGCTGCTGCCGCAGTTCATCGAACCCGCCTTGGGGAACGTGCTGCTGCAGAGCCTCGCGCTCGGCTCGGTGCAGATCGCGATCGGCACGCTGGTCAACGCGCTGATCGCGATCTCGGCCGGCGGCCTCGCCGCCTTCCTCGCCCGGCATCCGGTGTGGCTGAAGGTGCAGCGGTACGCGATGGGAACCGTGCTCGGCGTCTTCGCCGTACGGATGGTCGCCGACCGCTCCAAGGCGCTCGTGCCGGCCTGACCGGGCCCTACTGGCTCACCTGGGCCCTGAAGCGCTCGTGGGCGGCCTGCTTGGAGATCCCCATGGCCTCCCCGATCTCCGCCCAGGAGGCGCCGTTGTCCCGCGCCCCGGCGACGGCCTGGTCGAGCAGCGTCCGCTGCCAGCTCTCCACCTGGGACAGCAGGGTGAGCGCGGCCAGCGGCCGATCGGCCGCGAGCTTGACGACCTGCTCGCACAGCAGGTTCGACTTGATCACCAGCCAGCTGGGCGGGGCGGCGGCGAGCAGCGGCGGCGTGTGCCTGCTCCACCACCGGTACTCCGCCTCCTTGGCCCCCTCCGGCGTCGCCGGATACCGCCGCCGATCGGTCCATCCGCACGAACAGGCGGCCTGATACCCGACGAACGTCCTGGTGAAGGCGCTGGACGACGAGGCCAGCTCCCCGTCGGGCAGGACGGGCGCGACGAAACCCTCGTGCCCGGGAAGCTCGGCAGTGCTCAAAGTCATAATCGTCAAGATATCCTGACGATTCCGGTTCTCGCCACCCGCGACGGCCGTCAGTCACCGTCGTCGGGGTTCAGCGTCTCGGCCACCTGGCGGTGCACCCGGGTGAGTGCGACGACCAGCGCCACGAGGATGACGTCCAGGATCAGCACGGAAAGCAGTGGCGGCAGCCGGAGCGCCGCGAGCCCGGCGACGGCGCAGGCGCCGCAGGCGAGGAGCCGGGCCGCCCACGCCCGGCCCGTGGTGACGTAGTACCACCACGCCTGCGCGACCAGGTACAGGATCGGGCCGCCGAACAGCAGCAGGCTCAGCTGGACGCCGCCCGGCCCGGTGGTGTGGCCGATCGCCGGCGCGGCCCCGACCGCCAGGGCCACCAGACCGGTCAGCGCAAGGACCGATGGGCCGTGACCGCGTCAGCAGGACATCGGCTGTCCGGCGTCCTTCGGGACCTCCGGCATGGAGTCGACGACCTTCACCGTCATCACCGCCATGCTGCCGCTCGGGATCTCCTTGACCCGTCCGCCCTCCTGCCGGCCGATCCAGCCGCGGTATCCGAGGAACCGGTACATGACCGGCTCGAAGATGAGCTCCCCACGCTCCCAGCCGCCCGGACTCTCCCACTTGAGCGAGGCGCCCACCCCGTGTCGTCCGGCGGTGTCGGTGAGGTCGGGGACGATGGTCACGGTCGGAAGGCGCGCAGAAAGGTCTCCGCGGCGAGGTCGGCCGCGGCCGATTCGCCCAGGCGCAGGTGAACGTAGCGGTGGATGGATGCGAAATAGCGATCGAAGACGGCGCCGAAGCGATCCGGGTCACGCCGCGACGCCGCGATCACCTGCGCGGCGGTGTCCTCGCCGGGGGCGCGCATGCTGGCCTTTGGGTCGATTGCATCGGAACACCCGTTGTTCGGCGATCCCCTGATTCCTCTTCACGGCCCATCTCCCGGCCCCTTGTCAGGGGACGGCTGAGGCTGGAAACGCAGAAGGGCCATGCCGTTGACCTGGCATGACCCTTCTGAACTGGCGGAGGATAGGGGATTTGAACCCCTGATAGGTTGCCCTATACACGCTTTCCAAGCGTGCGCCCTCGGCCACTAGGCGAATCCTCCGCCGACGAGCTTACCGGACTTCCGGCACTGCGGTGACCGCGATTTTTCCAGGACATGCTCAACCCGAACCGTGGAGCGAGCACTGCTGAGGCCGGTTAGACTGTCCAGGGACCCCTCGCGCGGCGTCATCCTGTGAACCTCCCCAGGGCCGGAAGGCAGCAAGGATAAGCGGGCTCTGGCGGGTGTGCGGGGGGTCTCTTCGTTGAGAGCCCCCTCGCAGGCGGGATGGTCGCATGAGCCTTGCGCTTTACCGCAAGTACCGACCCGGGACCTTCGCCGAGGTCAAGGGTCAGGAACACGTCACAGATCCGCTGCGACAGGCGTTGCGTACGGGCCGCATCAACCACGCGTACCTGTTCAGCGGCCCCCGCGGATGTGGCAAGACCTCCAGCGCGCGCATTCTCGCCCGCTCTCTCAACTGCGAGCAGGGCCCGACGCCCGACCCCTGCGGCACCTGCGAGTCGTGTGTGGCGCTCGCCCCCACCGGTCCCGGCCACCTCGACGTCATCGAGATCGACGCGGCCTCCCACGGCGGTGTCGACGATGCGCGTGACCTGCGCGAACGTGCCTTCTTCGCGCCCGTGTCGGCGCGCTACAAGATCTACATCATCGACGAGGCGCACATGGTGACCCGCGAGGGTTTCAACGCGCTGCTCAAGCTCGTCGAGGAGCCTCCGCCGCACCTGAAGTTCATCTTCGCGACGACCGAGCCGGAAAAGGTCATCGGCACCATCAAGTCGCGTACGCACCACTACCCGTTCAGGCTGATGCCGCCGGCGACGCTCAAGGCGCTGATGGAGGAGATCCTCACCTCCGAGAGCGTGCCCTTCGAGCCGCCCGCCCTGCCACTGGTCGTCCGCGCGGGCGCCGGCTCGGCCCGTGACTCGCTCTCCATCCTCGACCAGCTCCTCGCCGGGGCCGAGGACGACGGCATCACCTACGCCAAGGCCGTCTCCCTGCTCGGCTACACCGACGGCGACCTGCTCGACGAGGTCGTCAACGCATTCGCCGCGCGCGACGGCGGCCAGGTGTTCCAGGCGGTCAACCGGGTGATCGAGGGCGGCCACGACCCGCGCCGCTTCGCCTCCGACCTGCTGGAGCGCTTCCGCGACCTGGTGATCCTGGCCAACGTGCCCGAGGCGGCGTCCAGCGGGCTGCTCGACCGTCCCGCCGACGAGCTGGAGCGGCTGGTGGGGCAGGCGTCCTCGATGGGGCCGGCCGAGCTCACCCGCGCGGCCGAGATCTTCAACGCGGGACTCACCGAGATGCGCGGCGCCACCTCGCCGCGGCTGCTGCTCGAACTGATGTGCGCGCGCGTGCTGCTGCCGGGCGCCTCGCAGGGCGAGGCGTCCCTGCTCGCCCGGCTCGAACGTCTGGAGCGCGGCGGCACGGTCGCCCAGATGGCCTCCAGGGCGGGCGCGGTGACGATCCCGCGTCCGGCCGCCCCGGGCGGCGGCCACGACGTGCACGTTCCCGTCGCGCCCCCGGCTGTCTCCGTCGGTACGGCGGCGCCGGTCGGCGGCGACGCGGCGGTTCCGGAGCCTGCGACGCCCGCGGGGAGCAACGGTTCCGCCGGTGGTCAGGGGCCGGTGGGCGGCGGGGCCGACGACTGGCCCGAGCCCGTACGTCCCGGTTCGGCGGCGGCGGCTCCGGCCTCCGACGCGCCCGCACCCGCCGCTCAGGCGCCCGCGGCGGCGGGCCCGGTCGCGGGCGGGGCGGGCGGCATGCAGCAGCAGTGGCCCGCCGTGCTGGCCGCGCTCAAGCAGCGCAGCATCGTGGTCTGGGCCAACGTCAGTACGAACGCCCAGGTCGTGGGCGTCGAAGGCAACCTGGTCACGCTCGGGTTCAGCCAGGTCGGCGCGATGAAGAACTTCACGGGCGGCGGCAAGGACGCCGTCGTGGCGACCGCGCTCGGCGACGTGCTCGGCGGCACCTGGCGGGTCGAGGCGGTGGTCGGCGGCTCTCCGGCGCCCCAGGCCACCCGCGGCCCCGCACGCCAGCAGCCGCCGTCGGGTGGCCACGGCGCCCCCGTCCCTCAGGCTGCCCCGGCCGCGAGCCAGGCGACGACCAGCCCGCAGGGCGGGACGGGCGTCCAGGCGACCTCGCAGGGGCGGTCCGGCTCGCACGGCGGCTCCCAGGACGACCAGGGCTCCCAGGACCCGGGCCAACCTCCGGCCGCCGCGTCGGCGCGCCCGGCCACCGAGTCCGCGCGCCCGACCACCGACGAGTCGTGGCCTGACGCGCCCGACGACCTCAGCCCCGGTTCCCCGCCGAGCCCCGACCCCACCCAGACCGTGACCGCCCGGCAGCCCGCCGCCGCGCCGGTCGGAGCGGGGCTGGCCGCCGCGCGGTCGGCCGCCAAGGCGGCCGCTCAGGCGGGTCCGCGCACCCCGGCGTCACGCGCCGGTGGCACGGCGGCGTGGCCGAGCGCGATCCCGGGCCGTGACAAGGCCGCCGACGCCGACGAGGTCGACCCGCTGAACGACGCGGACGCCGACGTCGACGCCGTCTCCGGCATGGCCCTGCTGCAACGCGAGCTCGGCGCCCAGGTCATCGGCGAGATCGACCACACCTGACCGAACTCTCCCTCCATCCGAGCCAGGGACGAGGTGGAGCCGAGGTCAGGGGAAGAGGCGGGCGCGGGCGGCGGCCGAGCGGGGGTCCGTCGGCGGAAGGGCCGACAGGCGTTCCAGGATCTGGTAGTCGTCGCGGCCGTTGGGCGTCTGGGCGTAGGTCCACAGGTCGTCGGGCGAGCCGTGGCGCAGGAGGCACGCGCGTACCTGGGCTTCGAGCTCCTCGCGTTCGCGCCGGATGTCCGGCGACTCCGAGCGCGGCAGGAGCGGCCCGGGGTAGGCGCGGGCCAGTGCGGCGGTGTCGGCCGAGTCGAGCAGCCGGCGGACGCCGAGGAAGTCCGCCTCGACCGGACAGACCAGCCGGTACGGCTTCGCCGCCAGCACCTCCCCGAGCTGACCGCGCAGCCGATGGATCTCGGCCCGGATGGTCACCGGATTGCCGTCGTCGCCGTAGAGGTGGAACGAGAGCTGGTCGGCCGACAGACCCTGCGGGTGCAGGGCGAGCAGGGCGAGGATCTCGGCGTGGCGCAGCGAGAGCGGACGCGGGCGCTCGCCCAGGTCGGCCGTCGGGGTGCCCTCGCCCAGGCAGGTCAGGCGCAGGGTGGGCGGCGTCGCGGACGGCGTGTCGCGCAGGAGGTAGCCGTCGCAGAAGGGTTCGAGGAAGGCGACGCTCCCGTCACGCAGGATCATGCGCTGGCCGGACAGGGGAAGGCGGGCGCCGAGCCGGCCCATGGGATCGCCCGAGATGACCCGGCCCGTGGGCGACAGCAGGATGCCGCCCCGGTTGCGCAGCGACTCGTAGCGGCGGCGCAGGCGTTCGTCGCGCTCGTGCATCCGTACGGCGAGCTGCGACTCGGCGAGCTTGGCCGTCGCGCCGACCAGGGCGACCGTCGCCGGATGCAGGGACCGCGCGATGCCGCTGACGTCGACGCAGCCGATGACGTCACCCGACTCCGGATCGCTGATCGGCGCCGCGCTGCACGACCAGACGTGCAGCACCCGCATCAGGTGTTCCTCGGAGTAGACGTGCACCGGCCGGCCGGTGGCGAGCGCGGTGCCGATGCCGTTGGTACCGGCCATGTACTCGCCCCAGTGATGGCCGTCGGCCAGGCCCACCTGGTCCGCATCGCGCAGGATGCCGCCTTTGCCGTCACGCCAGAGCACTCGCCCGTCACGGTCTGTGACGATCATGACGTGGTCGGCCTCGTCGGCCAGACCGGAGAGCGTCTGGGCGAGCAGGGGCAGCAGCGGCCGCAGCGGATGAGCCTCGCGGATCTCGACGACGTCGGAGGACTCGCAGACCAAAGGGGCGCTCCGGCCATCCGGGTCGATCCCCGCCGCGAGCGACCGCCGCCACGAGGCCGTGATCAGGGTGCGGGGCGAATCGGGCGAGCTCTGCCCGGTAGCCGCCGCTTCGTGTGCTCCGCGTAGAAGACGGGAGTACGCATCGAGATGGCCGTAACTCATCGGTCACTCCAAGTAGTCAACAACGAGCATCCGTCCTGGCGGCGATATGCGCAAGCTGTTCAGGGGGATTGCGTAGGGTGATTGAATGAACGCAACGTGTGTGCAACGTTGGGCGCACTACCGTTCCGGAACACGCGTCGGCGTGGTGCGGCCGCTCCGTCCGACGTGATGGCCGGGTCTCGGACACTGGAGGGGGGCCGAGATCCGGCCATGACAAAGGTCCGTGACGAATGCCTGGAGGGAAACATGGGGAGCCCTCCCAGTACATGACGCCGCCCAAACACCGTAGGCTCGTGGCAGTCAAGAACCGGAGCCACGAGGAGCGCACGACGGTGAACCCAGGGGATGTCAACCTGCAGCAGCTGCTGGAGCAGGCTCAGCTCATGCAGCAGCAGCTTGTGAGCGCCCAGCAGGAGCTCAACGACGCGCAGATCGAGGGCTCGTCGGGCGGCGGCATGGTCACTGCCGTCGTCAACGGCTCAGGTGAGCTGCTCGAACTCAAGATCGACCCGAGCGTGATCGACGCGGCCGACCCGCAGGACACCGCCGACACGATCGCCGACCTGGTGATCGCGGCCGTCCGCGACGCGGTGCGCGCCGCCGCCGACCTGCAGCAGGAGAAGCTCGGCCCGCTCGCCCAAGGTCTGGGCGGCGGCGGACTCGGACAGCTGCCAGGGTTCTAGGCATGTACGAAGGGGTCGTCCAGAACCTGATCGACGAGCTCGGCATGCTGCCCGGGGTCGGTCCGAAGAGCGCGCAGCGCATCGCGTTCCATCTGCTGTCGGCCGACCCGGCCGACGTCAAGCGGCTGGCGCACGCGCTGCTCGAGGTCAAGGACAAGGTGCGCTTCTGCCGGGTGTGCGGCAACGTGGCCTCCGAGGAGGAGTGCCGCATCTGCCGTGACCCGCGGCGCGACACGCACGTCATCTGCGTGGTCGAGGAGTCGAAGGACGTCGTGGCGATCGAGAAGACGCGCGAGTACCGCGGCACGTACCACGTGCTCGGCGGCGCGATCAGCCCGATCGACGGCATCGGCCCCGACGACCTGCGCATCCGCGAGCTCATGACGCGCCTGGCCGACGGGCGGGTCACCGAGCTCATCCTCGCCACCGACCCCAACCTCGAAGGCGAGGCGACCGCTACCTACCTCGCCCGTCTGGTCAAGCCGATGGGCATCAAAGTGACACGACTCGCCAGCGGCCTGCCGGTGGGCGGTGACCTCGAGTACGCCGACGAGGTGACCCTGGGCCGTGCTTTCGAAGGACGGAGGCTCCTGGATGTCTGATATGTGGGATGTGCTGGCCGAAGAGATCGCCGCGCACGCGCAGAACTACGTCGACGGCCTGACCAGGGTCGCCGGCGGCGAGGGCGGCGACGCGATCTGGTCGCTGCTCCTGGTGGAGGTCGCGCAGGTGAGCCTGGCCGGCGCCAAGCTCGGCGCCAACCGCGACGTGATCCTGTCGGGCAACTACGAGCCGCCGATGAGCGAGGACCCCGACATCGACGGCGTGCGCACGGCGCTGGCCGAGCGGCTGGAGGCGGTCGACGACTACGCCGAGGTGTTCGACCCGTACAAGGACACGTCGGTCACGCCGTACCGGCTGTCGGACGACCTGACCGCGGTGGCCGCCGACCTCATCCACGGGCTGCGTCACTTCCACGCGGGCCGTCCGCACGAGGCGCTGTGGTGGTGGCAGTACTCCTATTTCAACACCTGGGGCAACCACGCGGGCGCCGCGATGCGCGCGCTGCAGGCCCTCGCCGCGCACTCGCGGCTCGACGTGGCGGAGGAAGCCACCACCGTGTGATGATCATCCACATAGTGGTATGAACCATCAGGCCCATAAGAGGCCCCCAGTAGACTGGCAGTTCACAGTCCAGACCGGGAGACTCTCGTGGCGCTCGTTGTGCAAAAGTACGGTGGTTCGTCCGTCGCCGACGCGTCCTGCATCAAGCGGGTCGCGCAGCGGATCGTCGCGACGAAAAAAACCGGCAACGACGTGGTCGTGATCGTCTCCGCGATGGGTGACACGACGGATGAGCTGCTCGACCTGGCCGAGCAGGTGTCGCCGCTGCCTCCGGGCCGCGAGCTCGACATGTTGCTGACCTCCGGAGAGCGCATCTCGATGGCCCTGCTGGCCATGGCGATCGCCAACCTCGGCCACGAGGCGCGCTCGTTCACCGGCTCGCAGGCCGGCGTGATCACCGACTCCACCCACGGCAAGGCGCGCATCATCGACGTGACGCCGGGCCGCATCCGTGAGGCGCTCGACCAGGGTCACATCGCGATCGTGGCCGGTTTCCAGGGCGTCTCGCAGGACACCAAGGACATCACCACGCTGGGCCGCGGCGGCTCCGACACCACCGCGGTCGCGCTCGCGGCGGCCCTGGAGGCCGACGTCTGCGAGATCTACACCGACGTCGACGGCATCTTCACGGCCGACCCCCGCATCGTGCCCGTCGCCCGCAAGATCCCCAAGATCTCGTACGACGAGATGATGGAGATGGCGGCCTGCGGCGCGAAGATCCTGCATCTGCGCTGCGTCGAGTACGCTCGGCGGTTCGACCTGCCGATCCACGTACGCAGCTCGTTCAGCACCACGGAAGGCACGTGGGTCGTCTCCGACCCTTACACCGAAGGAACCGAGATGGAGCAGCCGATCATCTCCGGCGTCGCGCACGACCGGAGCGAGGCCAAGATCACTGTTGTCGGGGTCCCCGACAAGGTCGGCGAGGCTGCCTCGATCTTCAAAACGCTGGCCGACGCCGAGATCAACATCGACATGATCGTCCAGAACGTCTCGGCCGCGGCCACGGGCCGCACGGACATCTCCTTCACGCTGCCCACGGCCGACAGCCAGGTGGCGCTGACCGCGCTGAAGAAGATCCAGGGCCGCATCGGCTACGAGTCGCTGCTCTTCGACGACCAGATCGGGAAGGTGTCGCTGATCGGCGCGGGCATGCGCTCGCACCCCGGCGTCACGGCGACGTTCTTCGCGGCCCTCGCCGACGCGGGGGTCAACATCGAGATGATCTCCACCTCGGAGATCCGCATCTCGGTGATCGTCGAGCAGGACGGTGTCGACGCGGCCGTGGCGGCCGCCCACCGTGCCTTCGATCTCGACGCCGACCAGGTCGAAGCTGTGGTTTACGGAGGTAGCGGACGATGAGCAGGCCCAATCTCGCCCTGATCGGCGCCACCGGCGCCGTCGGCACCGTCATGCGGGACATCGTGTCCAGCCGGGAGGACATCTGGGGCGAGATCCGTCTCGTCGCCTCCCCGCGCTCGGCGGGCAAGGTGCTGAGCGTGCGCGGCGAGGACGTCGTGGTCCAGGCGCTCGCGCCCGAGGTCTTCGACGGCATCGACATCGCCATCTTCGACGTGCCCGACGAGGTGTCGGCCGTGTGGGTGCCGATCGCGGCCGAGCGTGGCGCGATCGCGATCGACAAGTCCGGCACGTTCCGCATGGAGCCCGACGTGCCGCTGGTGGTGCCCGAGGTCAACCCGCTCGACGCGCGCGAGCGGCCCAGGAACATCATCTCGACCCCCAACTGCACCACGCTGTCGATGATGGCGGCCATGGGCGCGCTGCACGCCGAGTACGTGCTCAAGGAGCTCGTCGTCGCCTCCTACCAGGCGGTGTCGGGCGCGGGCGTGGCCGGCTCGGCCCGGCTCTACGACGAGGTCGAGGCCCTGGCCGGCGACCGTTCGCTCGGCCAGACGGCCGGCGACGTGCGCAAGGCGCTGGCCGGCAAGCTGCCCGACGAGTCGCCGTTCCCGGCGCCGATCGCGTTCAACGTGGTGCCGTGGGCCGGCTCGTACAAGGACGGCGGCTGGGCGTCCGAGGAGCTCAAGCTGCGCAACGAGTCGCGCAAGATCCTCGGCATCCCCGACCTGAAGGTCTCGGCGACCTGCGTCCGCGTGCCGGTGATCACCACCCACTCGCTGGCCGTGCACGCCCGCTTCGAGCGTGAGATCACGGTCGAGGACGCCCACCGCGTGCTCTCGGCGGCGCCGACGGTCGTGCTGATGGACGACCCGGCCAACGGCGTCTTCCCGACGCCGCTCGAAGTGGTCGGCAACGACCCGACCTACGTGGGCCGCGTCCGCCAGGCGATCGACTTCCCGAACACGCTCGACCTGTTCGTCTGCGGCGACAACCTGCGCAAGGGCGCCGCGCTCAACGCGGCTGAGATCGCCGAGCTGGTGGCCTCCGAGCTGTAGCCCGGCCGACTCCGTGGGGACGCCGTGCCGGTGTGCGGCGTCCTTCGCGTTTCCCGGAGAGTTCTGTCGCCTTCTCCGAGGAGTCGCGTCTCCCGGTGGTTCGTGCTTTCCCGGCGGGGCGTGTTCTCCCGCGGGCGGGGCCTGTCACCGGAAGAGGATGTCCCAGTGGCTGCTCTCGTTGGCGAAGACGGTTCCGGTGGCGGAGCGGTAGAGCGCGGCGCCGTCGCCGCGGACCCCCGTCTTGCGGTGGTGCCTGGTGATGTAGCGGTCGATGCACGCGTTGTGCGTGATGTCGAGCTTGTAGCCGTTTCCGTGGCTGTACTGGCCGGGCGCGTGGCCCGCCTCGGTGCCGCCGGTCACCATGACCGGGCAGCCGCTGTCATGCTTGAGGTCGATGATCCGGGCGATCGTGCCGGCCCTGACGGAGTCGAGCGAGGTGCAGTGGTGCATGTGGCGGCTCGTACAGTGGCCCGACGACTTCGTGCGCAGGCCCGAGCTCTTGAGCCAGCGGGCGGCCAGCGCGTGGGTCATGTGCATGGCGGCCTGCCTGGGCAGCACACGCGCCAGATCAAGCTGAGATCGCTTCTGCGACCTCTGCGGCCGACTCTGAGGCGCCACCGCCTCCTCGACGCTCGCGGCCCTCGTGACGGCTTCTGAGCGCTCGGCGCGGTCCTGCGCGTCCGGCTGCGCGGCGAACGCGTCCTCGGCCTCGGCCCAGGCGTCCTCCGTCTCCTCGGAGTCCTCCTTCGACAGCTGTGACTTGGCGGCCGCGGGGTCCGCCTGGTGCTGCTCGACCTGGTATGTCTCCGCCAGGGCCGCCTCGACGGCGGCCTGCCGGATGTTCGTCCACGGTCCGTCGATCCCCTCCGGGAACCACAGGGACAGGTCGAGCATCCCCCCGGTCTCGTCAGGACGGTTGAACGGTGTTGGCGCCTGAACCCGCTCTCCACCTGATGGGTGGGAGGCGGCGGAAGCGGCCGACGCCAGCGCGATTATGGTGATCTGAATGCCGAGGAGCGCCACCGCGAAGGTGCGCGCTGTTCCACGTATCCACATGTCGATGCCTTTTCGCGGAAAAGAGCCCTTCCGCCTGAAACGACAATCCCACCATTCCCAGGAGATAACTCATGTCTCATAGTCATCTTTGCCCTGTGGCGGCGATCACCGTGCCACTCCATGACCCACCGCGCTTTCAAGACGTAAAGTGACGAACGTGTCCGAAGCCCGAAACAGAGGATCGGAGAGCACCCGAGAGGTCATCGTCGAGACGGCCTTGCGACTGTTCCGTGAGCGTGGCTTCGACGCGACGACCATGCGCGCCATCGCCGCCGAGGCAGGGGTGTCAGTGGGCAACGCCTACTACTACTTCGAGAGCAAGGAGGCGCTGATCCAGGCCTACTACGACCGTGCGCAGGCCGAGCACGAGCAGGCCTGCCGGGAGTTCCTGGCCACGGAGAGGTCGTTCGCCGCGCGGCTGAGCGGGGTGCTGCGCGAGTGGGTGCGCGTGTCGGAGCCGTACCACGAGTTCGCGGTGAAGTTCTTCAAGCACGCCGCCGAGCCGACGAACCCGCTGAGCCCGTTCAGCGCGCAGTCGTCGCCGGCGCGGGAGGCGTCCATCGGGATCTACCGCGAGGTGGTCGAGGGGTCGAAGGACCGGATGAACGCCGAGCTGCGGGCGGAGCTGCCCGAGCTGCTGTGGTTGTTGTCGATGGGCATGGTGCTGTTCTGGGTGCACGACACCTCGCCGGGGTGCGTGCGGACGTACCGGCTGATCGAGGTCACGGTGCCGCTGGTGGACCGGCTGGTGGGGCTGTCGCATCTGCCCGGGTTGCAGGGGATAACGAAGGACTTCATCGCCGCGGTGCACGAATTGCGCGCCTAGGGGCTCCTTCTGGCGACATACCGCTTGGTATGGTCGGCTCACCGTCGCCGAACCGGAGGCCATGAATGACGCCGAACTGGGGCATGACCATCCCCTTCTACGACCGTTCCCTGGCCAGGTCGCAGGAGCTGATCGCGGAGTTGCCGGGCCTCGGATACACCGACGCCTGGTCGGCCGAGGTCAACGGGAACGACGGGTTCGTCCCGCTGGCGATGGCTACGCAGTGGGCTCCGGGGATGAGGCTCGGGAGCGCGATCGTCCCCGTTTCCACGCGGGGGCCGGGGCTGCTGGCCATGTCCGCGGCCACCCTGGCCGACCTGGCCCCCGGCCGGTTCGTGCTCGGCATCGGCTCCTCCTCGCCGGCGATCGTCGAGCGGTGGAACGCCGTGGAGTTCGCCAAGCCGTACGCCCGTACCCGTGACACGCTGCGCTTCCTGCGGAGGGCGCTGGCGGGGGAGAAGGTCTCCGAGCGGTACGAGACGTTCGAGATCAAGGGCTTCAAGCTGGAACGGGCGCCGAAGACCGCCCCCAAGATCGTGCTGGCCGCCCTGCGGCCCCGGATGTTGCGCCTGGCCGCCGAGGAGGCCGACGGCGCGATCACCAACTGGCTCGCCCCCGAGGACGTGCCCAAGGTGCGCGCCGAGATCGGCCCGGACACCGAGCTGATCGCCCGGCTGTTCGTCTGCGTGAGCGAGGACGCCGGCAAAGTGCGCGAGATGGCCAGGTGGATGCTGGCCAGTTACCTGACCGTGCCCGCCTACGCCGCCTTCCATGACTGGCTGGGCCGGGGCGAGGTGCTGCGTCCCATGCACGAGGCGTGGGCGGCGGGCGACCGCCAGGCCGCGCTCAAGGCCATCCCCGACGAGGTGGTCGACGCCCTCGTCGTGCACGGCGACGCCGCCACCTGCCGGGCCAGGATCCGCCAGTACGTCGACAACGGGCTCGACACGCCGGTGCTCGCGCCCATCCCCGGCGGCGAGGTGCCGATCGAGCAGGCCGTGCGCGACCTGGCCCCGCTCCGGGAGGGCTGATGGACGACGTGCTGCGGCTCGACGCCGTCGGCCAGGCCCAGGCGGTCAGGGACGGGCAGGTGTCGGCCCGCGAGCTGGCCGAGGCCGCCATCGCCGCCGTCGAGGCCCACGACGGCGAGCTCAACGCCGTCGTCCACCGGCGGTTCGAGCGGGCGCTGGCCGAGATCGACGGCCTCCCGGCGGACGCGCCCTTCCGCGGCGTGCCGATCCTGCTGAAGGACCTGGGCTGGCGGCAGGCCGGCGAGCCGTACGCCGCGGGCTCGCGGGTGCGCGACGACCTGGACGCCGCCGAGGACGGCCATGGCGTCGTGCGCCTGCGCCGGGCCGGTTTCGTGCTGCTGGGCCGGACGAACACCCCCGAGTTCGGCAGCACGGTCACGACCGAGCCGGTGGCGTACGGCCCCACCCGCAACCCCTACGACCCGGCGTACTCGGCGGGCGGGTCGAGCGGCGGCTCGGCGGCGGCGGTGGCCGCGGGCCTGGTCGCGCTGGCCACGGCGAGCGACGGCGGCGGCTCGATCCGCGTCCCGGCCTCGCTGTGCGGCCTGGTGGGGCTCAAGCCGACGCGCGGGCGGCTGAGCATGGGCCCGTCCATGGGCGAGGGCTGGAGCGGCTTCTCCTGCCCCGGCTTCGTGAGCAGGACCGTGCGCGACACGGCCGCCGCGCTCGACGCGGTCTCCGGCTACGAGCCGGGCGACCCCTACGACGCCCCCGCGCTGCCCGGCCCCCTGACCGCCGAACTGCACGCCGACCCGGGACGGCTGCGCATCGGCTTCCTGACCGCCCACCCGAGGCCGGACGTGCCCGCCGACCCCGACCTGGCCGAGGCCGTCACCCGGGCGGCGGCGCTGCTGGAGAGCCTCGGTCACGACGTGACCCCCGGCGGCCCGCCGGCGCTCGCCGAGCCGGAGTTCGCCCGGCACTTCGGCGCCATCGTCGCCAACAACCTCGCCGCGCACGTCGTGAGCCTGGGCGCGGCCCGCGGCAGGCCGGTGGAGCTGCACGAGCTCGAACCGCGCAACGCGGCCATGGTCACCGCCGCCCGCGCCAACAGCGCGGCCGACCACATCCTGGCCACCCAGTGGGTGGACGGCTTCCGCCGCCGCATGGCCTCCTGGTGGGCCGGGGGCAACGACCTGCTGCTGATGCCGTCGTCGGGGGCGGCGCCGTTCCGGCTCGGCTGGATCCCGCCCGCCGATCTCAGCACCGCCTTCGGCAGGACCGCGCAGGTGGTGGCCTACACCTCGCCGATCAACGCGACCGGCCAGCCCGCCGTCTCGCTGCCGTTGCACAGGGACGCGGCGGGCATGCCGGTCGGCGTGCAGCTCGTCGCGGCGGCCGGACGGGAGGATCTGCTGATCCGGGTGGCCGCGCAGATCGAGCAGGTCAGGCCGTTCGAGCACGCCGCCATGCGGTGACGTCAGGAACCCCTCACCCGGCTGACGCGTTATGTCGTGAGAAGCCGGGGGTAGGAGGATCCTCATGATGGCGAAGGCAGCACGGGCAGCGGCGGCGTGGCGGACGTACCGCGAGGTGACCAGGCCTGGCACGCCGGGGATGTTGACCAGGGTGCGGGCGATCCCGCGCATGATCGGCGCGGTCACCCGCGGCCGCTACGACGGCATGGGCAAGGGCAAGCTCGCCCTGATGGCGCTCGGCGTGGTCTACATCCTGTCGCCGGTCGACGTCATCCCCGACTTCCTGGTGCTCATCGGGGTGGCCGACGACTTCGGCGTGTTCCTGTGGCTGATCGCCTCGCTGCTCGGCGAGAGCGGTCGCTACGTCGAGCACGAGCGCAGGATCATCCAGGGCAGGCTGGCGGAGGAGGGTTAGATCTCCTCCATCCGCAACCAGGCGCGCGAGGGCAGCGGGTGCCCGAACAGGCGGGCGGCGTTGCCGTAGGCGACCCTGGCGATGTCGGCGGGCGGCAGCGCGCCGAGGTTCGCGGCCACGGCCTTCTGGGTGTCGGGCCAGGTCGAGTCGGAGTGCGGGTAACCGCTCTCCTGGAGCACATGGTCGAGGCCGACCGCGAGGCGGACGCCGGACAGCGCGTGGTCGTCGAGCGTGCCGAAGAAGAAGTTGCGGCGCAGCACCTCGCTGGGCTTGAGGCCGCCGTCCCAGGCGGCCTCGCCCGCGACCGGGTGGTCGAGCGCGTAGTCGGCGCGCTCGGCCAGCATCGGCAGCCAGCCGACCCCGCCCTCGACGATGAGGATGCGCAGCCCGGGGAAGCGCAGCGGCAGGCCCGACCAGAGCCAGTCGGCGCAGGCGAACATGGCGCTGGTGGGCATCAGCGTCGTGATCGCCTCGATGGGCGTGTCGGGCGAGGGCACGGGCGACCAGGACGAGTCGCCGGTGTGCAGGGCCACGACCGTGCCGGTCTCCTCGCAGGCGGCGAAGAACGGGTCCCAGTGGCCGGTGTGGATCGACGGCAGCCTGAGCCTGGTCGGGAACTCGGGGAAGACCACGGCCTTGAAGCCGCGGGCGGCGTTGGCCCTGATCTCCTTGGCAGCGATGTCGGGATCGGGCAGCCAGGGCAGCTGCAGGCCGATGATCCGCTCGGGGTAGGTGCCGGCCCAGACGTCGATGTGCCAGTCGTTCCACGCCTTGACCAGGGCGAGGCCGAGCTCCTGGTCGCGGGTGCGGGCGAACGGCATGCCCGCCTGGCCGGCCAGCATGCCGGGGAAGCACAGGGCGGCCCAGATGCCGGCGACGTCCATGTCCTGGACGCGGGCCTCGATGTCGTGGCAGCCGGGACGCATCTGCTCGAACCTGACCGGATCCAGGGTCCACTGCTCGCGTGGTAGCCCGGCGCCCACGTCGATGCCCGCGCACGGGTACGTGGCCCCGCCGTAGCGCCAGACCTGGTGACCGGCGTCCGTCTCCACGACCTTGGGCGCGACGTCGGCGTATTTCTCCGGGAGCCTGTCCTCGAAGAGGTCAGGAGGCTCGATCAGGTGATCGTCGGCAGAGATGATCACATAGTCGCGCCGCCGGGGGTCAGGGTCGGGGAGCAGCGGCGTAGTCACGCAGGTAACCGTACGACGGCGGCATAACGTCGAACAAGCTGCGACGTATCCGTTGGGTATCCATGCATTCGTACCCGGGACCGCCTGGAGGGGGATGGGGGCGATCCCGGGCCTGTGGGGTCCTTGAGGATGCTGCCCCTTGCGGACCCCGGCGCCTTCTACCCGCGGGAGATCGAATCAGTCAGGAGATTTTCGCGGAGTTCGGCGATGGTGGCCCGGTCGACCTGGAGCACGCCGGTGACGTAGCCCTCGACGGAGCCGTGCCGGTCGATCAGGTCGTCCAGGAACAGGCGCATGGCCTGGGCGGGGGCCCGGCCGAACCCCGGCCACAGCAGGGCGTCCGGGTGCCTTGTGCGCTGGTCGGCGATGAAGCGCTCGGTCGCCAGGCCGGTCAGGGCGTAGTCGGCGATGATGTCGTCCTCGGCGACGCCGACGAGCGAGAGGATCAGCGCGGTGAGCAGGCCGGTGCGGTCCTTGCCCACCGCGCAGTGGATGACGACCGGCGCGTTGTCCGCGACGGCGACCGTCTCCACGGCGGCGCGCAGGTTCTCCACGCCGTCCTCGGTCACCTCCAGGTACCGGTCGGCGAGGTAGCGCTCGACGCCGAGCTCCTCGCTGAACCGGGCGATGTCCCAGGGACGGCCCTCGATCGGCAGGTTGCGGTAGCGCAACCCCTCGGTCTCCGGCACCCGGCCGGCCCGCTCCACCTCGGCGGGATGCCTCAGGTCGATCACGGTGCGCACGCGCAGTGCGTGGAAGGCCCGCAGGTCGTCGCCGGCCAGCCAGCCAAGGGAGTCGGCCCGGTAGAGCCGCTGCCACCGGACGGTGCGCCCGTCCTCGGTGGCATATCCACCTACGTCACGAAAGTTGCGGAGATTGGTGAACTCAATGTGGCGGATCACCCTTCCCACCTTAATTGGCGGCGGTTTCCGCCTCCTGGGTCGCCGCCGTCTCACCGGCGGGTTTCCCGGACTTCCGCTCGGCCACCTCGCGCCGGATCAGCAGGATCCAGCCGCCGATCGCGATGCCGATGAACAGCCACCACTGGACCCCGTAAGCCAGGTTGAGGCCGCCGCCGGAGCCGACGTCGGGGGCGGGCACCAGAGCGGGCGCGGCGGCGGCCTGCGGCTGCTGCCCGGTGAGCTCGACATAGCCGCCCACCAGCCGGTACGGCATGCGCTGCCCGATCTTGGCCGCGTCGATCAGCAGCACCTGGCCGTCCGGCAGCCCGGACCGCTCGCGGATGCCGGTGGAGTCTTCGGTCTCGCTCTGACGTAGCCGCCCGGTGACAGTTACCTGTCCGGTGGGCGGGGCGGGGACCTCGGGAGCCGCGTCGGCGCTGGCGGCGGCCGGGATCCAGCCGCGGTTGACGATGACGGCGCTGCCGTCGCCGGTGACGAGCGGGGTCAGGACGTAGAAGCCGTTGCGGCCCTCCTGCGGGCGGCGGCGGACGAGCAGGCCGTGGGAGGTGTCGTACGTGCCGGAGGCGACGACCGTGCGGTAACGGTCGCCCTCGCCGACCTGCCGGCCGGGAGCCGCGAGCCGGTCGAGCGGGACGGCGGCGGCCTCGATGTTGGCGGTCACTCTGTCCTTGTTGTCGGACCGCTCCTCGAAACGCCCGAACTGCCACCTGCCCAGGAACACGAAGGCGGGGATGACCAGCAGCACCACGACGTGGAGCGCCAGCCACCGGGGCGTCAGCAGGAACCGGTACACGCCTTCAAGGTTAGGCACCGGGGCGGGTGCTCCCTCACGCGGCTCGCCCGCTAGACGCTCCGCACCCCGGGGCCCGGCCCGCGGACCGGCGTGACCTCGCGCGGCCCGGCCACCTCGTGGCCCTCGGCGCAGCGGAAGCGCAGCTCGATGGGGGCGCCGCAGTCGCGGTGGGTGAGCAGCACCGGCGGGCCCTCCTCGTCGGCCAGGTATTTGTCACCCCAGTGCATGAGTGCGACGAGCAGCGGATAGAGGTCGCGGCCCTTGTCGGTCAGCCGGTATTCGTCGCGCTGGCGCTGGCCGGGCTCGCGGTAGGGCTCCTTGCGCAGCAGGCCCTCGTCGACCAGCCGGGCCAGGCGCGCGCTGAGTACCTGGCGGGGTGCGCCGGTGACCGCCTGCATGTCGGCGAACCTGCGCACGCCGCTGAACGCCTCGCGCAGCACCAGGAAGGTCCACTTCTCCCCGACGATGTCCAGGGTGCGCTCGATCGAGCAGTTGTCCACCCGGAAGCCCAATCGGAACGGCACGTTCATCTCCGCATTATATCTGAGTTCAATTGACAGACTCAGCTCCGAGGAGCAGGCTGAGTCTATGCAAGGAACCCAGATCCGCCCGGTCCGCCCGGACGACGAGGAACGGATCAGACGCTTCCTGGCGGGGTTGTCGCTGCACACCCAGACGCTGCGCTTCTTCACCGGCGTGACCGTCCCGGCCGCCCACCTCGTACGCACTCTGCTGACCCTGGACGAGCGCCGCGACGCGCTCGTCGTCACCGCCGGGGACGAGATCGTCGGGCACGCCATGAGCTACCGGGGCGGCTGCGCCGACGTCGAGGTGGCCGTCGTCGTGGCGGACCGCTGGCAGGGGAACGGGCTCGGCCCGCGGCTCGTCGACACCTTGCTGCTCAGGGCCGCCGTGCGGGGGGCGCGTACGGTCGGGATGGACGTGCTGGGCGAGAACCGGCGGGTGCTCAGGCTCGTCCGCAGGCTGTGGCCGGACGCCGAGATGAAGGTCGCGTCCGGTACGGTCGAGGTGACCGCTATGATCGATCTGGCCGGAGTATTTGCGGAACAACGTTCTGGTAGCACACCATTGACAGTGTGAAGAGTGTCAAGAACGGACGCGACGGCCGCACCCGCATCATCGAGGGCGCCCTCCGCCGCTTCAGCCAGGACGGTGTCTCGGCCACCACGCTGGCCAGTCTGCGCGAGGAGAGCGGTGTAAGCGTCGGCAGCTTCTACCACCACTTCGCCAGCAAAGAGCACGTCTACGGCGTCCTGTACGCCGAGATCCTCGACGCCTACCAGCAGGAGTTCCTCGCCGAGCTGGTCCGGCACGACGACGCCCGCGCCGGCATCGAGGCCGTGGTCGCCTTCCACATGCGCTGGGCCGGCGAACACCCCGAGCGGGCCAGGATCCTGGTCAGCGAGCGCCCGCCGCGCAAGCACGAGCCGGGCGGCGCCGAGGTGGCCGAGGCCAGGCGCGCGTTCTTCCGCCAGGTCTCCGACTGGTGGAAGCCGCACATGAAGAACGGGCAGCTCCAGCCCGTCCACGCCACCATGTGCTACGTCCTGTGGCTCGGGCCGGCGCAGGAGATGTGCCGCCTGTGGTTCGCCGGGGCGCACACCCCGACCGAGGAAGAGATCAAGGGCCTGGGCGAGGCGGCCTGGCAGAGTCTCCGCCAGCGCGGGGAGCAATGATCTGAGTACCGTCTGTGGTGTTATTGTCCAAATGTGAGAAGACCTCGGGCGCTCGTGCTGCCCGACCTGCCGGAGAGCGCGCTCGCCCGTCTGGGCGAGGTCGCCGACGTGGCCGAGGCTCCTCCCCGGCCGAGCGTCGGCTTCACCGACGAGCAGCTCGCCGACCTGGTCATCGAGACCGGCGCGAACGTGCTCATCACCGACGGCGACCAGGTTCGCACCTCGGTACTCGGACTCCACATCGACATCGTGGCCAGCCTGGGCGCCCCCACGGGCGTGGACCTGCGCCTGGCCGCCGAACGCGGGGTCACCGTCCTGCACGCCCCCGACCGCGACCCCGAGGCGGTGGCCGAGCTGACGCTCGCGCTGCTGTTCGCGGTCAGCAGGAACATCGTCACCGCCGACCGTGAGGTGCGCAGAGGCCGCGCCCATCGCGGCAGGGTGCCCCCCGCCCAGCGCCACCGCGGCAGACGGCTCACCGGACGCACGTTCGGCATCGTCGGCCTCGGCCGGGTGGGCCGGGCCATGCGCTGGCGCTGCCAGGGGCTGGGCATGCGGGTGGTCACCTGTGACCCGTACGTCCCCGAGGCCACGCACACCCTGCCCGCGCTGCTGGCGGAGGCCGACGTGGTGTCGCTGCACGTGCCCCTGACCGCGGACACGAGGGGCCTGTTCGGCTACAGCGAGTTCGGCGCGATGCGCCAGGGCGCGATCTACCTCAACACCTCGCGCGGCGGCCTGCACGACCTGACCGCCCTGGTGGACGCGCTGCGCCAGGGCCAGGTGGGCGGCGCCGGGCTCGACCACTTCGAGGGCGAATGGCTCGATCCGGCCCACCCGCTGACCAGGCTGCCGAACGTGGTGCTCACGCCCAGGCTCGGCGAGGCCACCGGGGAGAGCCTGGAGGAGCTGGCGGAGGCGCTGGTGGAGGACATCGCGCGGCTGCTGCGGGGCGAGCCGCCCGCGTACGCGTGCGCGCCGGTCAGGCCGGTTGCCGGATCCGCGTCCTGACCTGCCAGCGGGAGCGGTCGAGGGAGATGTCCAGCCGCAGGTCGCCGCGCTGCCTGCGCAGGCCGGGCACGCGCAGCCGGTCGTGCACGTCGAACCTGCCGCGCGAGGGGTAGCCGAACCCCAGCTCGCCGGGCAGCACCCGCAGGTCGTCGCGGTTGCCGCAGCGCGGGCAGGTCCACGAGACCAGGTCCAGGCCCCGGTTGTAGTCGGAGCAGGCGTTGAAGTACTCGTCGGGCCCGAATCGCGACTCGCAGGCCAAGCAGGGGATCAGCATGGGGGCGCGCTCCTCGGTACGGCGTCTTGCACCCCTAGAGATACCGCCACCCACTTGTCCATGGCTTGCAGAACGCTTGGGCGCGTAAGTAACAGTATGAGCACTGTCGGTGGCTGGTGAAAGGATGGTGTCCGTGGAACGACTGCGCCATCACCTCCTCGAAACCGGCTACACGATCGACGGCGTCCGCGACCGGCTCGGCGCCATGGCGGCCTCGGCCCTGGCGCGGGAGGAGCTCGTCCCGGCCCTGCGGGCGACCGCCGACGGCGACCCCTTGGGCACCCTGATCAGGCTCTGGTGGCTCGGCGTGCCGGTGCCGGCCAGGTCCGTGCCGCCCGCCGTCCTGGAGTCGGGGCTGGTGTCGGCCGACGGCGACCTGATCAGGGCGACCGTGCACCTCCAGCCGTGGGAGACCGGCGGCTACGTGGTCTCCGACCGCAAGGTCCGGCCCGGCGACCCGGCGCTGCGGGCCGACCACGTCGTGGGGGCCGGGGGCGCCTCGGCCAACCTGGCCCAGCTCGTCAGCCGCCGGCCCGTCGCGCGCGCGCTCGACCTCGGCACGGGCTGCGGCGTCCAGGTGCTCCACCTCGACGGGCGGGCCGAGCAGGTGGTGGCCACCGACCTCAACCCGCGCGCCGTGGAGCTGGCCCGGCTGAGCTGGGAGCTGTCCGGCGTGACGGGCGTCGACGCGCGGGTGGGGTCGATGTTCGAGCCGGTCGAGGGCGAGCTGTTCGACCTGGTCGTCAGCAACCCGCCGTTCGTCATCGCCCCCGGGGCCGAGCGCACGCTGACCTACCGCGAGTCCGGCGGCGAGGCCGACGACTTCTGCCGCGACCTGGTCCGGCGCACCCCGCGCCACCTCGCGCCCGAAGGGCAGGCCCACTTCCTGGCCAACTGGCTGCACGTCGAGGGCGAGGACTGGCACGACCGGGTCGGCGGCTGGCTGCGCGAGACCGGCTGCGACGCCTGGGTCGTCCAGCGTGACGTGCAGGATCCGGCCGAATACGTCGAGCTGTGGCTCAAGGACGCGGCCGAGCAGGGCACCAAGGGCTACACCGACCACTACGACCGGTGGCTGGCCTGGTTCGACGAGCGCAAGGTCGAGGGCATCGGCTTCGGCTGGATCACCATGCGCAACTCGGGCACCCTCGACCCGGTCGTGCGCGTGGAGCACCTGCCCCACCAGGTGGCCCTGCCGGTCGGCGACTACGTCGACGACGTGCTCGACTCCATCGCCGCCGCCCACCGCGCCGCCGACCTCGACGCGGCGCTGCTGCGCACGGCCGACGGGGTGCTCGACGAACGCGTCGGCCTGCCCGGCGCCGAGGACCCGATCCGCATCGTGCTGCGCCAGACGCAGGGGTTGCGGCGCAGCAGGGAGGTCGGCACCGTCGAGGCCGCCCTGGCCGGCGTGTGCGACGGCGAGCTGGCGCTCGGCCCGCTGCTCAACGTGATCGCCGAGCTGGTCGGCGACGGCGAGATCCCCAACGCCGACGCGATCCGGCCGCTCATCGCCGAGGGTTATTTCCTGCTTTGATTCACCGTTGATCCGACGTTGACCGCGCCGGTGGAGGCTTCTGACCGAGACGCGGGCCTGGGGGGTTCGAAGGTCCGCGTCGAGTCCGGCCGGTCGTCCGTGTGAGGCGGCTAGCCGTCACGCGAAGCATCCGGATGACCGGGCCCCCTGGCGACGCGTGGCGGTCAGGATGACCGGCCGGGCTGCCATCGGCATTGACTAAGGACAGCCTTGATCAACCATGTGTGGATGACACGTCTGGACGACGAGCTGTACTCAGGACTCGACGACGGACCGCTCGACGGCGACGCTGTCCAGCAGGAGCTTCAGGTCGCCGGCCTCGGGGGCGCCGAGCCTGGTGAAGACGTCGTAGGCCTGCCTGAGGCAGTCGAGGCTCCGCGCGAGGCTGCCCAGTCCGCGTAGCGCCCGGCCGAGCACGGTGAGCGAGAGCGCCTCGCCGTAGGGGTGGCCGATCTCGCGCGAGACCATGAGCGCCTGCTCGGCGTGGCGCACGGCGTCGGGGTAGCGCCCGGCGGCGATGAACGTCTCGGCCAGCCGGGAGCACACGCGTTGCTCCCAGACCCGCTGCTTGCTGGAGCGGAAGAAGGCCAGGCACTCGGCGTGGTGGTGCACCGCCTCGGTGAGCCGGCCGACCCGGCTGAGCACGATGCCCAGGTGGTAGCGGGCGCGGGCGGTGCCGGCGCCGCTGCCGATCTCGGTGAAGATGGCCAGGCCCTTCTCCGCCGCGGCGATGGCGTCCTCGGCGTGGCCGAGGCCCAGGTGGTCGCGGGCCGAGTAGCTGAGCACCAGGGCCTCCCCGGCGGGGACGCCGTTCTCGCGGTAGTAGCGGGAGGCGGCGTCGAACAGGGTGAGGGCCTCGGTGTGGCGGCGCTGCCGGCCGACGACGACGGCCAGCGCGTTGAGCACCTCGCCGGTGACGATCTTCTCGCCGCGGGTGTCGGAGAGCTCGTACACGCGGCGGAAGTGGGTCTCGGACTCCGAGAGCTGGTTGCCGGCGAACAGCACCCGGCCCAGCACGTACCGGGAGCGCAGCTCGCTGGCCTCGTCGCCCAGGTTCAGCGCGGCGGCGAGCACCGCGCGGGTGCCCTGGTCGAACTCGCGGGTGTGGGTGCCGGCCTCCAGCAGCGGTTCCATGGCCACCAGCATGTCGGCGGCGGGCAGCAGCTGCTCGCCGGCGGTGGACGTGGTCGCGGCCTGGTTGATGGCCGCGAACAGCGAGTCGCCCTCGGAGATCAGCCAGGCCACGGCCTCGTCGACGGTGGTGAAGGTGAGCCCGCTGCCGACCACGGCCAGGTTGTCGGGGATCATGCTGCCCTCGTAGGCCAGCCGGTGGGCGGACCGGGACGAGGCCAGGTAGAAGCCGAGCAGCCGGCGCAGCGCCAGCGTCTTGTCCTCGGGACGCTCGGTCTTGTCCAGGACGCGCCTGGCGAACAGCCTGAGCAGGTCGTGGAAGCGGTAGCGGCCGGGCGCGGTGGCCTCCAGGAGGCTCATGTCGACCAGCGACTCCAGCAGTTCCTCGGCCTCGTACATGTTCATCGCCAGGACGGCCGCGGCGGCCCCGATCGAGATGTCGGGGCCCTTCGGCAGGGACAGCAGGCGGAAGGCGCGGGCCTGGGCCGGTTCGAGCTGGCCGTAACCGAGCGCGAAGGTGGCCTCGACGGCCAGGTTGCCCACGCGCAGCTCGTCGAGGCGGCGCTGCTCGTCGGCCAGCCTGGGCACCAGGGAGGCGACCGTCCAGGAGGGGCGGGCGGCCAGCCGGGCGGCCACGATCCGGACGGCCAGCGGCAGGAAACCGCAGGCGGCGACCACGTCCATGGCGGCGCCGTGCTCGGCCGCCACCCGCTCGGGCCCGGCCACGGAGGAGAACAGCGACAGCGCCTCGTCCGGCTCCATGACGTCGAGGTCGATCAGCCGGGCCGCGGGCAGGTCGGCCAGCTTGGCCCGGCTGGTGACGATCGTCGCGCAGCCCGGCGAGCCCGGCAGCAGCGGGCTGACCTGGTCGGCGTCGCGGGCGTTGTCCAGCAGCACGAGGATGCGCCGGTCGGACAGCAGCGAGCGGTACAGCGCCGAACGTTCGGCCAGGCCGTCGGGGATGACGTCGGGCGGGATGCCGAGCGCGCGCAGGAAGCCGCCGAGCGCCGACTCGGGGGCGGTCACCTCGTCGCTGTGGCCGCGCAGGTCGGCGTAGAGCTGGCCGTCGGGGAACAGGTCGTCGGCCGCGTGCGCCACGTGGACGGCCAGCGTGGTCTTGCCGACGCCGCCGATGCCGCACAACGCCACCACCGGCACGCCCTCGGCCGACGACTGCGCGGACAGCAGGGTGTGGACGCGGACGGCCACCTCCTTGCGCCCGGTGAAGTCGCCGACCGCGGCCGGGAGCTGCGCCGGGCGGGGCAGTTCGAGCGCGGGCGGCTCCTCCTCGGCCTCGGGCTCGCCGGCGGCCTGCTCGGCCGGGGCGGCGGGCGGCGGCACGAGGGTGAGCGCCGGGTCGGCGGCCAGGATGCGCTGGTGGAGGGCGGTCAGCTCGCTGCCGGGCTCGATGCCCAGCTCGTCGATCAGCGCCTCGCGGGTCTCGGTGAACACGTTGAGGGCGTCGCCCTGCCGTCCGCACCGGTAGTAGGCCAGCATGAGCTGGGCGCGCAGCCGTTCGCGCAGGGGGTGCTCGGCGGTGAGGGCGATCAGCTCGGACACGACCGCGGCGTGCCCGCCCAGCTCCAGGTCGAGGTCCATGAGCGTCTCGATGACGCTGACGCGGCGTTCGGCCAGGCGGTCGCGCTGGTGCTCGGCGTACGGGCCGACGGCGCCGGCCAGCGGCTCGCCCTCGAACAGGGTCAGCGCGGCCCGCATGCCCTCGGCGGCGGCGGAGAGCCGGCCGGCCTTGCGGGCGGTCTCGGCCTCGGCGAGGCCGCGTTCGAAGCGGGTCAGGTCGAGCGCGTCGTCGGGCAGGCGGAGGGCGTAGCCCCGGCCGATGGAGGTCAGCAGCTCGGGACGGGAGCGGGCGGGCCTGTCGGGTTCGAGCACCGTGCGCAGGCGGGAGACGTACGTGCGCAGCGCCCCCAGGGCGCGGGGCGGCGCGTCCTCGCCCCACACGGCGTCGATCATCTCGGCGGGGGTGACCGCGCGGCCCTCCCGCAGGAGCAGCATGCCGAGGATCGAACGTTGCAGCGGGGTGCCCAGGTCGAGTTCCTGCCCCTCGCGCCACGCGCGGACGGGACCGAGCACGGCGAACCGCAGCCCGCCCTCAACGCTCTGACCAGCCATGCCGTCTGTCTCCCGGGCAATGGAACGATTTGTGTCCAAATGATAGATCCAGTACCGCTTACCACCTAGAACTGGGCTGATCGCCGGAACGAACCGTTGATCCGCCTTTGATCAGGTGTTGACCGTGCCGCCGCATGCTGATGGCAGGCCGTACATGGCGCACCGACACGGGGGCGTGTCATGTAGAGCCGATGGGGACGCAGAAAAATACAGGCCCCGCCCGGAAAGTATGGGCGGGGCCGTTGCCGATGTTCCTACGCTGCCTCTACCAGTCCGAGCCGCATGGCCAGCCGTTCTCGGACGAGCGGCCATTCGGAGTTCAGGATCGAGTAGAAGGCCGTATCTCGGACCGTGTTGTCGGCGCCTCGGCTATCCGCTCGCCGCACCCCGTCGAAGTGTGCGCCGAGGGCCTCGATGGCGGCCCGGGATCGGACGTTCCTGACATCTGCCTTGAGTGTGATGCGGTGGACGTTCCAGGTCTCGAAGGCGAGTGAGAGCATGAGGAACTTGCTCTCCCGGTTGACGCCGGTGCCCTGGGCGCAGGCGCCCAGCCAGGTGTAACCGATGTCCGCCACGGACGGGATGTCGCCCACCGCACCCCGTGTACCCGGAGGCCAGGGCATGGGGCCCTGCCAATACTCCAGGTGCATGAGACGGGTGGCACCGACCACGCGGTCGGTGTTCAGCCACCGGATGGCGAAGGGCAGCGTGCGGCCCTCCGCCTGCTCAGCCATGGCGGCCTCCACATAGGAGACCATCTCGTCCCGGCCGTCCGGGACGCGAGTGAAGGCGTAAGTGGAGCGGTCTTCACTCGCCGCGGCGACGAGATCGTCGATCACCGCGTGGCTGAGAGGTTCCAGGCGCACGGAGCGCCCGGACAAGGTGACAAGAGCGGGCATGAGCACATGATGAGGCTCGCGCGGCGCGCGCGTAACCAGGCTCTCGAAGCCATCTTTCCCGGGTTTCTGGATGTGCGGTGTTTCCGCAGGTCAGAGGGCTGATTTGGTGGATGGTAAACCAGCTCTTGGGGAAAGATTCGCCTAACCGTGACATGGTGCCGGCACCAGCGCCGGGTGACGTTCACCCACGACGCCGTGACGGACCAGGGCGAGCTCCTTCAGGCCCATGGACAGATGGTTCAGATTCGCTGCGATCCATGGCAATTGAAGGGGATCTGTGCTGTTCAGCGCGGTCAGTCGTTCTTCGGGCGAGTCGCCGTAGAGCAGGCTCACCGCCACGCGTACCCGGGCGGCCGACGGGTCGTCGCCGAAGGCGTGTCCGGGCAGGACGCCGATGCCGTGCTCGTCCAGCAGGATCCGGGTGATCTCGGCGGAGCCGCCGAGCCTGAGGTGGCTCAGGTCGGGATAGAGGTAGAAGCCTCCCTGAGGTCGCGGCACCGAGGCGCCGATCTCCGTGAACCGCTCGTGGACGGCCCGCGCCACGATGCCGTGCAACCTCCGGCTGCCGGCGACCCGGTCGGTCAGCTCGCGCGGCTCGTCGAAGGCGTAGGACGCGGCCTCCTGGACGGGTGCGGCCGGCGCCGACCAGATCTCGCTGGCCACCGCCAGCAGCCGGGTGCGCAGCCCGTGCGCGCCCTCGGGCAGCCGGGCCACGCCGATCCGCCATCCGCCGAGCGCCAGGCTCTTGCTCAGCCCGGTGGTGATGATCGTGCGCTCGGGCGCAAGGTCGGCCGGCGAGGTGTAGGCGGCCGACTCGTCGTGGACCAGGTCGCGGTAGATCTCGTCGGAGATCACGATCAGGTCCAGCTCGCGCGCCACGGCCGCCAGGCGGGCGACGGTCTCCGGCGTGGCCAGCCGGCCGGTCGGGTTGTCGGGCAGCGTGACCAGCAGGGAGCTGACCGTCCTGCCCGCCGAGCGGGCCTTGCGGACCGCCGCGACGACCAGGTCGGGGTCGGGCACCCCGCCCTCTCCTGGCGGTGCGGGCACCAGGATGGGACGGGAGCCCACCAGATCGGCCTGCGCGGCGTAGCTGACCCAGCTGGGCATGGGCAGGACGATGTCGCCGCCGATCGCCAGGAGCAGGCCGTACAGCAGCGACTTGCTGCCAGGTCCGCAGACGACCAGCTCGGGGTCGGTCAGGAGCCCCCGTCGTGTCCAGTAGCCCGCTGCCGCGGCCCGGAGCCCGGACGCGCCCGCGACCGGCCCGTAGCCGTTGCGCTCGGAAGCGGCGGCCAGCTTGTCGCGCAGCGCCGGGTGGACGGGCAGACCGGCCTCACCGAAGGCCAGGTGCAGCACGCGTTCCCCAGCGCGCCGTCTTCGTTCGATGTCTTCGTTCGCCGCCAAGGTGGCGGACAAGGTCACGGTCATGTTTGTCACGTTCCCAGGGTGGTTGTATGAAGGCATCAGTACAAGCGAGGCTTTTTGTGGGTAGGCGTAAGGAAGTCTGATGCTCGAATTCCGGCGTTTGGCGCTGATCTGTGAGTTCGCTCGCCGGGGCAGCATCGCGGCCGCCGCCGAGTCATTGGGCTACAGCCCCTCGGCCGTCTCCCAGCAGCTCGCGGCGCTGGAACGGGAGACCGGCACCGCGCTGATCGACAGAACCGCGCGCAGCGCGGAGCTGACCGACGCCGGACGCCGGCTCGTCCAGCACGCCGAACGCATCCTGTCAATGGTCGAGGAGGCCGAGTCCGACCTCTCCGCCCATGCGGGCACCCCCTCGGGGCGCGTCGTCGTCACCGCCTTCCCCACAGCGGCCGTGGCATTCGCGCCGGCGCTCGCGCGTTCGCTGCGCCGCCACACCGAGCTGACGCTCCGCCTGGGCCAGAGCAGGTCGGGGCGCGGCATGCGGGAGGTCCAGTCGGGCGAGGTGGACATCGCCCTCGTCGACGACTGGTACGGGTCGGTCCGCGAGAGCGAGAGCCTGCGGGTCTTCCCCCTGCTGCGCGACCCCATCGTGCTCGTCGTGCCGCGCAGGCACCGGCTGGCCGACCCCGGAGTGCCGCTCGACCTGCGCGAGCTGCGCGACGAGCCGTGGATGGCCACCCCCGACGGCGAGCCCTCGCGTCTGGCCGTGGACCGGCTGTTCGTGGACGTCGGCGGCACCCGGCCGACGCCCTGGGAGTTCGAGGGGCTCGGGACGATCCTGTCCCTCGTCGCCAAGGGCATCGGCATCGCCGCGGTGCCCGCGCTCGCGCTGGCCGCCGGGGTGCGCGGGCTGGCGGTCAGGGAGTTCCCCGGCAACCCGGTCGGCCGCGACGTGCACGCGGTCGCCCGCAGGTCCAGCGTGCACCGGCCGTCGGTGTCGGTGACGTTGCGGGCGATCCACGTGGCCGCCCGGTACATCGCCGGTGATCTGGAACCGGTGACCCCGGCCGAGCGGTAGCGTCTGCCCATGGCGCCGACGTACGAGATCGAGCAGCTCCTGCTGTCCATGCCGAGCACCCGCACGGTCGCGGGCGTCGACGAGGTGGGCAGGGGCGCGTGGGCGGGGCCGGTGACGGTCTGCGCCGTCGTGACCGATCTGTCCGAACCGCCGCCCGGCCTGACCGACTCCAAGCAGGTCTCGGCCGCCAAGCGTGGCCCGCTCGCCGGCGAGCTGACCGCATGGGCGGCCGGCATCGGGTTCGGCGAGGCGAGCCACGCCGAGATCGACGCGCTCGGCATGACGGAGGCGCTGCGCAGGGCCGCCCGCCGGGCGCTCGAAGCTCTGCCGGTGCGCCCCGACGCCGTGATCCTCGACGGCAAGCACGACTACATCGGCGCACCCTGGCCGGTCCGCCTGGAGATCAAGGGCGACGCGGCCAGCGTCTCGGTCGCGGCGGCCTCGGTCCTGGCCAAGGTACGGCGGGACGCCTACATGGGCACGATCGGGCATGAGGAGTACGGCTTCGCGGAGAACGCCGGATATCCCTCGCCCGCGCACCAGGACGCCCTGGCCCGGCTCGGTCCCACACCGCACCACCGGCTCTCCTGGTCCTACCTGGACGACCTGCCGCAGTGGCGGCATCTGAAGCAGGTCAGGGATCCGCTCGTGGGCGAAGGGCAGGCCGCGCTGTTCGGCTGAGCCGTAGGATCGGGGGAGTGCGGATCGGGATCTTCGTCATCGCGGCCTGCTTTCCCGGCCAGGACCCAGGGCAGGTCCTGCGGAACTCGGTGGAGCTGATCGAGGCCGCCGAGGCGGCCGGGTTCCACGACGCCTGGATCGCCGAGCACCATTTCATGTCCTACGGCGTGTGCCCGTCGGCGGTCACGCTGGCCGCCGTGGCGGCGGGGCGCACCAGCCGGATCGGGCTCGGCACGGCGGTGAGCGTGCTGTCCTGCCGGCATCCCGTGGCGCTGGCCGAGCAGGCGGCCATGCTCCACCACCTGTCGGGCGGGCGGTTCACGCCCGGCGTCGGCAGGGGCGGCCCGTGGGTCGACCTGGAGGTGTTCGGCACCGGGCTCGACCGGTTCGAGCGGGGCTTCGCCGAGTCGCTCGACCTGCTGGTCGAGGCCCTGTCCGCGGGGTCGGTGGCGGCCGAGGGGGAGTTCTTCCGGTTCAGGGAGGTCACCCTGGTGCCGCGTGCCCGGCTGCGGCCCGTGGTGGCGTGCACGTCGGGCCCGACGGTGGCGCTGGCGGCCGAGCGCGGGCTGCCGATGCTGCTCGGCATGCACATCGGCGACCACGACAAGGCCCTGCTGGTCGCCGAGCACGTCGCGCGCGGCGGGAGCCCGGCGGGGCACCTGGCGGCAGGGGTGGCGCACGTGGCCGACACGACCGAGGCGGCCGTCCGGGAGCTGAAGGAGTCGATGCCCGCGTGGCTGGGCCCCGGGCTGGCCGGCTACGTGCCGGTGGACGGCCGGCCGCGCCCCTCCCGGGACGTCACCGCCTACGTCGACCTGCTGACGCGCATCCATCCGGTCGGCTCGCCCGCCCACTGCGCCGAGGTGCTGCGGCGCACGGCCGAGAGCACCGGGATCGAGCACGTGATCCTGACCGTGGAGGGCATCGGCGACCACCGGCGGGCCCTGGAGGACGTGCGCCGCCTCGGCGCCGAGGTCCTCCCCCTGTTGGAGGGCTGACGGGCGAGCCGGGACGGCCCGGCTCGCCCATGGGTTCAGCAGTCGACCAGCTCCGGTTTCTGGTTGAGGATCTGGGCCCGCGGGGTGACGAACTCGTCGAGGGCCTTGGTGGCCGACGGGTCGAAGACGGCGACCCGGTGGCAGTTCTGGAAGGCCAGCCGTACGCCGAAGTGGCGTTCGAGCGCGCCGCGCATCGCGTCGCTCGCCAGACACCGCAGGAGCTGGCCGCGTGCCTCCTCGGACGGCGGTGGCACCTGGTTGTCGGTGAACTCGGCTCCGCTCTGCGCGCGCTCGGCGACCAGCTCGCTGATCAGCGACCACGCGTAGGGGAGTGAGTCGCGGACGCAGGCGACGAACGCGGCGTCGTCCACGTCTCCGGCTCGGGCCTGGTCCAGCAGATCGTTCGGGACGGTCAGCGACATGCTGTCTCCTCTCGAAGGGGATCGAATCTGACGTTATGTGGGAGAAGTGGGTAGCTCCAGAGCCCTGGAGGTGCGTTTTAGGGGCCGTAGACGAAGTCAGGATCGATCTGCTCGGCCAGGTCGGCTCCCGTGCGGGCGTTGGCCCACGCGCGGGCGTTGCGCAGGTGGAACTCGGCGGTCTGGCGGCCGAAGCGCGGCCAGTCCTTCTCCTGCGCGTCGAGGGTCTTGCGCAGGACGGCCAGCGCCTCGGTGTTGGCCGGCTCCAGGTCGTCGAGCGTGAAGTGGCGGCCCTGCTCCATGGCGCGCACCGCCGAGGAGTGCTCCATCCAGGTCAGCAGGTCGTCGCCCACGTGCGCGCGGAGGAACTCCACGTCGGACGGGCCGTGGACCTTGTTGCCGACCACGGCGAGCGCGACGTCGTACTTGGCGGCGTGGTCGCGGTACTGCTCGTAGACGCTCACGCCCTGCCTGGTGGGCTCGGCGACGAGGAAGGTCAGGTCGAACCGGGTGAACAGCCCGGAGGCGAAGGAGTCGGAGCCGGCGGTCATGTCGACCACCACGTATTCGCCCTGGCCGTCGACCAGGTGGTTGAGCAGCAGCTCCACCGCGCCGACCTTCGAGTGGTAGCAGGCCACGCCGAGGTCGTCGTCGTCGAACGCGCCCGTGGCCAGCAGGCGCAGGCCATGGGGGGTGGTCACGGCGTAGTCGAGCGCGGCCAGGTCGTCGAAGCCCAGCAGGCGCGAGCCGCGGCCCGGCGGGGTGGTCTTGACCATGGTCTCGGCCGAGGCGATGCGCGGGTTGTCACCGCGCAGCAGGTCTTTGATCTCGGTGAGGTGGGCCCCGAGCGGCTCGGGCTGGGCGTTGAGGCCGAGCACCAGGGCCAGGTGCTGGTTGATGTCGGCGTCCATGACGACCACCGGGTCGCCCTGGGCCGCCACGTGCCGCGCGAACAGCGCCGAGATCGTCGTCTTCCCGCTGCCGCCCTTGCCGACGAATGCCACTCTCACGTGCGCTCCTGAAATGACGATGAAAATCGTTTCCGTTGGGCCCGCGCACCATCATGCCACACTCCGTGCTGGGGTGATGGCTGTCGGAAAGGTGAGGTTCAGCCGCAGGCGGCGTCCAGGCTGACCGGGTTCTCCGGGTCCTGGGGCGGGGCGGCGGAGTGGTGCGCGCTCGCCGACCGGTTGGCCGGGCGCTCGTCCAGGGCCTCGGAGACCTTCCGCCTGATCAGGTACCAGTCGGGCGTGACGGTGCTGATCAGCGGCGGGACGAAGCTGAGGCTCCGGATCCTGGTGTCCTTCACCTTGTCCGACAGCTCGATCAGGGCGGGCAGCAGGTCCTGGGGCACGTCGCTGGAGATGGCCCGCTTGGTGGCCGCGGCCAGCTTCTCGAAGCTCTTGAGCACGGTCATCGGATCGGCCTGCTTGGCGACCGCGTTGAGCAGGCACTTCTGGCGTCCCATGCGGACGTAGTCGTCGCTGTCGGTGCGGGACCGGCCGTACCAGAGGGCCTCCTCGCCGGACAGTTTGCGGGTGCCCGCGGGCAGCAGGCCCTCGCGGTACTTGCCGTACACGATGGGGTCCTTGACGGTGACCCGGACGCCGCCCATCGCGTCGACGATCTCGGCGAAGCCCTTCATGTCGACCATGGCGTAGTAGTTGACCGGGATGCCGAGGATGTCGCTGACGGTGCGCTTGAGCAGCGACGGGCCGCGCTTGCCCTTGCCCACGCCGGGGACCATCTCCGGGTGGTCCTCGGCGTACTGGAAGATCTCGTTGAGCAGGCCGGGGGTGCTGGGGCCGTCGCCGGTGAAGCCGAAGGGGAAACGGCTCCTGGCCGGGCCGTGCGGGAGCTGGACCTTCTGCAGGTTGCGCGGCAGGCCGAACAGGGTGGTGGCGCCGGTCTCGGTGTCCACGCTGGCCACCGTCATGCTGTCGGTGCGCACGCCGGGGCGGCCGGGGGCGGCGTCCGCGCCGATCAGCAGGAAGTTGACGCGCTTCGCGCCGTTCCACGGGTCCTGGGCGACGACGGGCGCGCTGCTGGTGGTGGTGGCGAAGACGTGGCTGACGACGTCGCGGGACAGGTAGGCCATGCGGGTGGCGTACGCGGTGGGGGCCAGGACGAGCGCGCAGAGGGCGGCCGCGAGAGTGGTGGTCAGGAAACGTCCGGCGGTGTCGGAGGAGTCGGGACGGACGAGCAGGAACGACCGGATGATCACGGCGGTCCACGCCAGCGCGATCCCGACCAGCGCCACGGTGAGCACGGTGAGCCAGCCGGGCTGGACCGCCAGCGACAGCAGGCGGGTGCTGAACGCGGTGAACACCGTCAGGACGCCGGCGAGCATCAGCACGTAGGCCGCCATGAGGGCGATGCCCATCCGGTGACGGTGGGTGGCCAGGTGCGCCACCCCCCACAGCGCGGCCGACGCCACCGTCAGCGCGATGCTCGCTCCTAGGCCGAATTCGCGTTGTTTCCCTGTCATGCCTGGTCAAACCCCCAATGCCAGCCCATCCAAGTCACCATAGTTATTGCGTTGCGGGCCAATTGAGGGTGAAGGGGAAGTGTTTGCTCAATTCCCGGTCAAGACCCTCTTGAGATATAACGTGAGAGTGAGCACTCGACACGGTAGCTACGGATTCGACGCGCCGTGGGCCCTCGGCGGACTGCTCTTCGGGGCGATCGTCCTGCTGGCTCTCGCGGCGCTCTCCTTCGTGCTGGACATCCCCGCCGCCGGGATCGCCTTCGCCTTCGGCGGGCTCTACACGCTGGCCAGCGCGGCCAGCTACCTCTACACGACGCGCCGGGGCAAGTTCGCCGTCTGGGCCGAGCTGCTGGAGCCGCTCGAAGGCGGTGAGCGGGTGCTCGACCTCGGCTGCGGACGCGGCGCGGTGCTGCTGGCCGCCGCCGCCCGGCTCACCTCCGGACGGGCGGCCGGCGTCGATTTGTGGAGCTCGAAGGACCAGTCGGGCAACGCCGCGGCCGTCACCCTGGCCAACGCCGCGGCCGAAGGCGTCGCCGACCGGATCGACCTGGTCACGGGCGACATGCGCGACCTGCCGTTCGAGGACGGCGCGTTCGACGTCATCGTGTCGAGCCTGGCGATCCACAACATCCCCTCCGCCGAAGGCCGCCGGCGGGCGATCGGCGAGGCCCATCGGGTGCTGCGGCCCGGCGGGCTCATGCTGATCGCGGACTTCCGGTACGCGCCCGACTACGAGGACGCCCTGCGCGACCTGGACGTGATCGACATCCGCCGGCGCGACCTGGGCGCCCGCCTGTGGTACGGCGGCCCCTGGTTCGGCACCACCCTGGTCGAGGCCAGAAAACCTGCCTTGTAGGGAACGTTTGCCATCCGTTTACCGGGTACCCAAGTGCCCTTATGAGCGATGTGGATACCGGCACCGTAACCACCAAGGTGCCCGCACGGCTGGACCGGCTGCCGTGGTCCCGCTGGCACTGGATGATCGTCATCGGTCTCGGCACGGTATGGGTGCTCGACGGGTTGGAGGTCACCATCGTCGGCAACCTGTCCGGGCAGCTCGCCAAGCCCGGCAGCGGCCTGGACATCACCCAGGCGCAGGTCGCCGGCCTCGCCGCGGCCCTCTACGTGGCCGGGGCCTGCGTGGGGGCGCTGTTCTTCGGCTGGCTGACCGACAGGTTCGGCAGGAAGAAGCTGTTCCTGCTGACGCTCGTGGTCTATCTCGCGGCGACGCTGATGACCGCCCTGTCCTTCGACGCCTGGTGGTTCTTCCTGTTCCGCTTCATGACCGGTTTCGGCATCGGCGGCGAGTACGCGGCCATCAACTCGGCCATCGACGAGCTGATCCCGAGCCACCACCGGGGACGCATCGACATCCTCATCAACGGCAGCTACTGGCTCGGCGCGGCGGGCGGCGCCCTGCTGACCGTGCCGCTGCTGAACGACCTGCCGGTCAACATCGGCTGGCGGGTGGCGTTCGGGCTGGGCGTGGTGCTCGGCCTGGCCATCCTCCTGGTGCGCAGGAACGTCCCGGAGAGCCCGCGCTGGCTGTTCATCCACGGCCGCGACCGCGAGGCCGAGCAGATCGTGGACGACATCGAACGTCAGATCGGCCGGGACCTGCCCGAGCCGCAGGAGTCGATGACCATCCACCAGCGCAGGTCGATCGGCTTCCTGAGGATCGCGCACACGATGGTCGCGCTCTACCCCAAGCGCACGGTCCTCGGGTTGTCGCTCTTCATCGGCCAGGCGTTCCTCTACAACGCGATCACCTTCGGGTACGCCCAGATCCTGACCACGTTCTTCAAGATCGACTCGCACACGGGCTACTACTTCGCGATCATCGCGGTCGGCAACTTCCTCGGCCCGCTGCTGCTCGGCAGGCTTTTCGACACCGTCGGCCGGGTCCCCATGATCTCGGCGACCTACATCGGCTCCGGGGTGCTGCTGCTCGGCACCGCCTGGCTGTTCAACCAGGGCGCGCTGACCGCGATGACGCTGACCCTCTGCTGGTCCGCGGTGCTCTTCGTGGCCTCGGCGGGGGCCAGCGCGGCGTACCTGACGGTGAGCGAGATCTTCCCCATGGAGACCAGGGCGATGGCCATCGCGTTCTTCTTCGCCATCGGCACGGCCGCCGGCGGCATCGCCGGCCCGCTCGTGTTCGCCTCGCTGGTCGAGAGCGGCGCGCCGGGCGACACGGCGCTGGCGTTCTCGATCGGCGCGATCGTGATGATCGTCGCGGGGCTGGTCGAGCTGGCCTTCGGGGTCAAGGCCGAGCGCAAGGGGCTGGAGGAGATCGCCGCGCCGCTCACCGCCGCGCGGGCCGCATGACCCGCAGCACCTGGGTGCTGTCGGCCAGGTACAGGTGCGGCACGTCCACGAACACCCGCATCGGGCCGCGGTCCAGTTCCAGGTCGCGGGCCATGGTCGCGTGCACCTCGGCGAGCGGCAGGTAGTTGAGGTAGCTGGTGAAGGCGTTCTGGGAGCGGAAGGTCGCGGTCATGGCGAGCGCGCCGTCCCGGATCCGGAACGCCACGCCGATCAGGCAGGGCACCGCGTCGTACGGCTCGCCGGGGATGGTCAGCGAGATCCACGCGCTCTTGCTGTACGGCTTGACCCGCAGCAGGTCGGCCGCCCAGGCGAGCTGCCCCCTGATCCGGGCGCCGTAGCTGTACTTGAACGGCGGCACGATCACGTCCTCGCTGAACTTCCTGCTGTACAGGGCCAGCCGCTCCGCGTCGCCGTACCGTGCGATGATCGGGTCGTCGCCCCGCACCTCGGCGATCTCGAACAGCACGGACGGGGCCTCGATCACGGGGCCGCGGTCGTCGTCGGCGAGCGTGCCCGCCGCCCAGACATGTCGCATCATCCACATCCACGCCTCCCCACATGACGCCCATGACGCAGGGCCGGGCATTCAGGTCTCCTGATCCGGGAACTCGTAGGGGTCGCGCGGGAGCCGGCGCCGCCTGGTCACGTTGCAGCGCACGTAGTAGACGGCGTAGTGGACCAGCGTGACGAGGAGGATGCCGAAGGTGAGCAGGAGCAGGTTGGGCGCCTGCCCGCACAGGCCGGTGAGGCCCACCGTCAGGTAGGCCGAGTTCGCCAGCGCCAGGGTCGTCACGTTGATCCCGGGCCAGGCCAGCGGCGCGTACGTCTCCGGGAAGCGGGGGTCGATCGGCAGGTTCGGGCTCCAGCCGAGCCGGTCCTTGAGCCTGGAGGCGTACAGCAGGCGGAAGTTGTTGATCGCGCGGGCCGTCCTGGCGTGGGCGCGGACCGCCTCGATCAGCCGCAGGAACGGCAGCACGCTGAGCACCCCGAACGCCGTGACCAGGGCGAACAGGTACCACGGCACGCGCTGCCACTCCGTGAGGCTCTGCGGGTCCACCACCTTGGCGCTGGTCAGGGCGATGGCCGCGAGGAACGGCCCAGACAACAGGCTCATGGCGAGCCTGGTCATCTTCAGTCGTTCTTCCTTCGCGGCCAGGTGGACCGCGTAGATGCCGGTGAAGTCCACGGCGGCGAGCTGGAGGAAGTGACTGGACTCAAGCCCGTCGTCCCGGATCATCATGCGAGGGGGGATCTTTCGCATGTGCGCTCCTGTAGTGCGTGACTCCAGTATTAGCGCGATTCGCCGGGTTGTGGAGGCGATTACTACCAATTGTTCCAACAAATCTCAACTGACGCCCGTCAACTGCGACGACACCCCCGCGACGTGGTCGATGTAGGCCGTCGGGAGGCCGTACAGCAGGGCCGCGATCTCCCTGTCGTGGATCACCGGGAGGGCGGCCAGCGCGTCCGAGGCCAGGCCGCGGCAGAACTCCAGGGTGTTGGGCACCAGGTCGCCCGCGCGCAGCCGGCGCAGCGCCTCGTCCACCTGCTCGTCGCTCATGTCGCGGCCGAGCAGGTCGCCGAGATCGGTGCCGGACAGGAGCAGCGGCAGGCTGTAGACGCCCTGCCGCAGGTCGTTGCCGGCCGGCTTGCCGAGCTGGGCGCTGGAGGCGGTCAGGTCGAGCAGGTCGTCCAGCACCTGGAAGATCAGCCCGAACTTCTCGCCGTACGCCGCCACGCGCGCCCGGTCCTCGGTCGAAGCCCGCGCGCAGACGGCCGCCACCAGGCAGCCGGCCCGGAACAGCGCGGCGGTCTTGCCGGTGATCGAACGCAGCGCGCTCTCCCTGGTCCTGGCCGGGTTGAACAGGTCGCTCGTCTCCAGGTACTGGCCCTCGGCCAGCTCCACCACGGTGGCCGCGAGCACCTCGGCGACCGGCCTGGACACCGCGGTGATGGCCGCCAGACCCGCCCTGGCCAGCATGAAGTCGCCGATCACCAGGGCCTTGCCCGCGCCCAGCTCGGCATTGAGCGTACGGGTGCCGCGCCGCTCGGTCGCCCAGTCCATGAGGTCGTCGTGCACGAGCGAGCCGGCGTGGATCAGCTCCACGCACGCGGCGGCCGTGATCACCCGGCGGTCGGGGGCCTTGCCGAGGGCGAGCGAGGTCGCCAGCGTCAGGGCCGGACGCAACCGCTTGCCTCCGGCGCTGACGATCCGCCCGGCGCCCGCGTTGATCCCCGGCAGCGCGGACGAGCCGCTGAGCCGCCTGATCCTGGCCTCGACCTTGCGCAGACCCTGGCTGACGGCGGGGCTGTTCACGAGTTGCTCCATGGAACCAAGCCTGCTCCCGCGCCGCTGTGCCCCTCCTGAGAGACGCTGAGGACGCTCTCAGCCCTTGACCCTGACATCGTGGGAGCGGGTACGACAGGATGTCCCCCGGGCTTAGGAGGACATCATGGGAATGGCGGAGCGGGTCGAGGCGGTCCTGAAGGCCGGCACGGCGCCCAATCTGCACGGGGTCGTGGTCATGCGGGGCGGCGAGGTCGTCGTCGAGCACTACGGCGCGGGCGTCGACGAGCGGATCGGCGAGGACCCCCGGCACGCCGTCTTCGACCGCGACACGCTGCACGACGTGCGGTCGGTCACCAAGAGCGTGGTCGCGCTGCTGTACGGCGTGGCCCTGCGCGACGGGCTGGTGCCGCCGCCGGACGCCAGGCTGGTGGAGCAGTTCCCCGAATATCCGGACCTGGTGGCTGATCCGGGCCGGGCGCACCTCACCGTCGCGCACGCGCTCACCATGACGCTCGGGATCGACTGGAACGAGGACCTGCCGTACACGAGCCCGGCCAACAGCGAGATCGCGATGGAGCTCGCTCCTGACCGGTACCGGTTCGTCCTGGAACGTCCGGTGGTCGAGGAGGCCGGGAAGCGGTGGCTGTACTGCGGTGGCACCGCGGCCCTGCTCGGCGGGCTCATCGCGCGGGGGGCGGGCGAGCCGCTTGAGGAGTACGCCGCCAAGGCGCTGTTCGAGCCGCTCGGGATCACCAGGACCGAGTGGGTCAAGGGCACGGACGGCGTGGCGATGGCCGCGGCCGGGCTGCGGCTGCGGCCCCTCGATCTGGCCGCGCTCGGCCGGCTGGTGCTCGGCGGCGGGCTGGGCATCGTCCCCGAGCAGTGGGTGCGCGAGATGACGCGGCCCCGCGTCGTCATCGACGGCGACTTCCGCTACGGCTACCAGTGGTACGTGAGCACCGGCGACCGGCCGTGGACCGAGGCCATCGGGAACGGCGGCCAGCGGCTGCTCGTGCTGCCCGGCGAGGAGCTGGTCGTCGCGGTGACGGCCGGCGACTACAACGCCGAGCAGGTCAGCGCGACGGCCGTGCTGGACGCCGTCCTCGACCGCTGAGCCGCTCACGGCACCAGCAGGACGCGGCCCGTGACCGCGCGCGACTCCAGGAGGCGGTGGGCCTTCGCCGCCTCGGCCAGCGGCAGGGTCTCGTGGACGACGGCGCGGCTGCGTCCTGAGCCGAGCCGGGCCAGCATCTCGGGATAGTGCGTGCCGAACACCTGGCCGGCCCAGCCGGGGCCGCTGCAGCCGACGACGGTCACGCCGCGTTCCATCAGGTCGGCGGCCGTGACGGCGGCGGGCTCGCCGCTCAGCATGCCGTAGGACAACATCCGCCCGGTGCCGGGCACGAGCCGGTCGAGCACCCGCCGGGCCGACGCGCCGCCGATCGACTCGAAGGCCACGTCGACGTCCGGCAGCGCGTCCGGCCAGCTCGGGTCGCCGTGGTCCAGGGCCTGGTCGGCGCCCAGGTCGAGGACCCGCTGCCGCTTGGCCGGCGAGCCCGCGGTGGCGATCACCCGGGCCGCCCCGAACTCCTTGGCGTGCGCGACCACGTAGCCGCCGACCGTGCCGGCACCCGCCTCGACCAGCACGGTCTCCCCGCCGCCGAGCCGCGCCCGGTGCAGCAGGGCGAGGGCGATCGCGCCGGGCGCGGCCCCGGCCAGGGCCTCCAGGGGCGTCACGTCCTCGGGGACGGGGCAGGTCAGGGCGGCGGGCATGGCCACGTACTCCGCGTAGGCGCCGAGGCCGCCGGTCACCCCCACGCGTACGGTGCCGAGCAGGCCGTCGTCCACGCCCTCGCCGGTCTCGACGACCTCGCCGACCGCCTCCGCGCCGGGCACGACGGGCAGCGGCAGCGGGAACGGCAGCGCGCCCGAGCGGATCTGCGTCTCGGCGTAGCCGACGCCGATCGCTCGCGCGCGGAGGAGGACCTGGCCCGCCTCGGGGCGCGGGCGGGGCAGGTCCACCGGCCGCAGGGTCTCGGGGCCGCCGAGGGCGTCGAGCTGAATGGCGCGCATGGTTGTTCCCGTCTCTATCTGAACCGTTGGTCCAGTTAATATATGGACCGCTGGTCAAGTTTGTCCATGGGCAACAATGACCGGATGGAACGTCAAGAGCGGGCCGACGCCGCGCGCAACAGGCGGGCGATCCTGCGGGCGGCGGAGGAGCTGCTCCGCCGCCACCCGCCCGAGCAGGTCTCCGTCGAGCGGGTGGCGGTGGCCGCCGGCGTGGGCAAGGGGACGGTGTTCCACCGGTTCGGCAGCCGTACGGGGCTGATGCGCGAGCTGATGAGCGAGCGGGCCCGCGAGCTGGACAAGGCGGTGGCCGAGGGCCCGCCGCCGCTCGGCCCCGGGGCGCCGCCCGTCGAGCGGCTGGTCGCCTTCCTG
The DNA here is from genome assembly GCF_040674635.1 of Nonomuraea sp. NPDC049758. Classification (NCBI taxonomy): domain Bacteria; kingdom Bacillati; phylum Actinomycetota; class Actinomycetes; order Streptosporangiales; family Streptosporangiaceae; genus Nonomuraea; species Nonomuraea sp. NPDC049758. The sequence goes on along the minus strand of NZ_JBFAMZ010000006.1, from coordinate 304,151 downwards.
GGCGCGGTGGCCGAGCTGGCGGCGCGCAACGGCAACCTGGTGGCCGCGCACGAGCACGCGGTCGCGACCAGCAGATCCGAGCCCCGGGAGACCAACCCGATCTACACCGGCTGGCACCGGCACGTCACCGCCCTGATCACCGAGGGCCGCCCCGACGTGGACGCGGACGAGATCGCGCACCTGCTGCTCGGGTCCCTGCACATGGAGCCGATCGCGAGCCGGTTGCGGGCGGGGGACAGCGCGCGGCTCGCCCGCAGCTTCGCCGCCCTCGCCGAGGGCCTGCTCGGCAGGCCCGCCCCTTAGCCCGGAGGACCGGCGGGGCCTGCGGAGGGCCCGCGCGGTCAGAGGGGGAGAGCGGTGGCGGCCGTATGGAAGGCGGCGACGGCCGCGCGGACCGCCGGGTGGTCGCCGTAGCCGCGGCGGAAGGCGGCCCGCGTGCGGCGGCTCAGGGGCAGGCGGGTCAGCGAGACGCCGTCCGGCGGGGTGAGCGCCGCCAGCCTGGGCACGAGCGCGACGCCCTGACCTGCGGCGGCGAAGGCCAGCACGGTGTCGAAGTCGTCGATGTGGTGCCGGACCCGGGGCTCGAACCCGGCCGCCTGGCAGGCCCTGATCGCCATGGTGTGGCAGAGCGTGCCCGGCTTGCCCATGATCCACGGGTCGTCGCGGGCGTCGAGGACGCGGGCCCGGTCGGTCAGGTACATCGGCTCGGTGAACAGCGGCTCGGTCTCGATGGAGGCGTCGGTGACCGGGGGCACGAAGTCGTACTCGTGCACGAGGGCGACGTCGAGCTCGCCCGCCCGCAGCGCCGCCGAGACGTCGGCGGGGTCGATCTCGGCCACCATCGGCTCCAGCCCCGGACAGTCCGCGGCCAGGCGGGCGAGCGCGGGCGGCAGCAGCACGCGGGTGGCCGTCGGGAACGCGCCGATCCGCAGGGGCCCCGACGGCCCGCCCCGGGCGGCGGCGAGCGCGGCCGAGGCGCGTTCGAGCTGTTCCAGGACGGCCTGCGCGTGCTCGACCAGCAGCAGCCCGGCCGGGGTGAGCGTGACCGTGCGCCCGGTGCGTTCCAGCAGCGGCACGCCCGCCTCCCGTTCCAGGGCGCTGAGCTGCTGCGAGACCGCCGAGGGGGTGAAGGTGACCGCCTCGGCCACGGCGGTGATCGTGCCGCGCCTGGCCAGCTCGCGGAGCAGGTGGAGCTTGCGTGGGTCGAGCATAAGTCCATCTTAAGCTCGAACGAAGAAATCCGAACTGGACCTAACAGGTCTGCAGGCGGCAGGCTCGAAGCATGCTGAGAGGAATCCACGTACCGCTGGTCACGCCGTTCACGTCGTCGGGGGAGGTGGCCGCCGACGCGGTCGAGAAGCTCGCCCGGCAGATGCTCGACGAGGGCGCGGCCGGTCTGGTGGCGCTGGGGACGACGGCCGAGGTGGCCGCCCTCGACCCCGGCGAGCGGGCCCTGGTGGTCGAGACCTGCGTGCGCGTGTGCGCCGAGCGCCGGGCGCTGCTGACCGTCGGCGTGACCGGGAACGACACCCGCACGACCGCCGCGGCGCTGCGCGAGCTGCCGGCCGGGGTGGACGCGGCCCTGGTGACCGTGCCGTACTTCCTGCGGCCCGGCGAGCGCGGCGTGATCGCGCACTTCGAGGCGCTGGCCGAGGCGTCACCCGTGCCGCTGGTGATCTACCACATCCCCTACCGGACCGGGCAGGCCGTGGGCGCCGCGACGCTGCGGGCCATCGGGGAGCACCAGAACATCGCGGGCGTCAAGTACGCCGCCGGCGGCATCGACCAGGACACGGTGGACCTGCTCGCGGACCTGCCCGACGGCTTCGAGGTGCTGGGCGGCGACGACGCGTTCGTCTCGCCGCTGCTCGCGCTCGGCGCCACCGGCGGCATCCTGGCCTCGGCGCACGTGCTGACCAGGAGCTTCGTCGAGCTGGCCGACGCCTGGCTGGCCGGTGACGTGGCCACCGCGCGCCCGCTCGGGCACCGGCTGGCCCAGGTCTCCCGCGCGCTCTTCGCCGAGCCCAACCCGACCGTGATCAAGGGCGTCCTGCACGCCAGGGGCCTGATCCCGACGCCGGACGTGCGGCTGCCGCTGCTGCCGGCCTCCGCCGCCGCGGTGTCACAGGCCGACCTGGTGGCGGTACATCCAGGACAGTGACTCCTGGCTCGCGCCGCGCTTCAGGAACATCGGCAGCATCAGGTCGCGGAAGACCCGGGCGACCGGGCCCGCGGCCTTGCTGTTGCTGATCGTCCTGGAGTAGGCGACCACCCGCTCGACCCTGGGCCGCCGCTCGGCCTCGAAGCGTTCGAACGCCGCGCGGTGGTCCTTCGCCTCGCGCAGGCACCTGGCCAGCACGACCGCGTCCTCGACGGCCAGCGAGGCGCCCTGGCCGGAGCTGGGCGAGGTGGCGTGGGCGGCGTCCCCGGTGAGCAGGACGCGGCCCCGGTGCCAGACGGGCACCGGCGGCAGGTCGTACACCGGCAGCGCCGGGCCCACGGGACCGCGGCGGACGAGGTCGGCCGAGGGGTTCGCGTCCCCCTCGAACGCCGCCGCCAGGACGGGCCGCCAGTCCGCGGGCACGTCGCCGAGCCGTCTGGGCAGGTTCGCGAACCACCACGTGTCGCCCGACTCGGTCACCGTGCAGCCGAAGAAGGCCCGCTTGCCGAAGACCATGTCGTAGACGCCGGGCTCGCCGAAGCCGCCGGTTTCAGTGTTCCTGACGATGCCGCCGAAGCTGTACAGGCCGCTGTAGCGCGGGCCGGGCGCGCCGGGGTCGAGCAGCGAACGGGTGCGCGAGTGCACGCCGTCGCAGGCGATCAGCAGGTCGCCGGCGGCCGAGGTGCCGTCCTCGAAGGTCGCCACGACCTGGTCGCCGGTGTCGTCGTAGGAGACCAGGCGCCGGCCGTACGCGATGGGGACGCCGCGCCGGGCGGCCTCGTCGCGCAGGGCGCCGTAGAGGTCGGAGCGGAGCACGGTGTGGCTGACCGTGCCGTCGTCGAGGCGCAGGCCGTTGGCCACCTCGCCGAGCCGCTTGCCGGTGCCGCTCCACATGACCATGCGCGGGGTGGGGATGGCCGACGACAGCACCTCGCGGTGGAGGCCGAGCACGCGCAGGGCGGCCAGGCCGTTGGAGGCGAGGTTGAGGAACGAGCCGACGTTCTCGGCGCCCCGCGGGTACGCCTCGTGGATCTCGGCGTCGATGCCGGCCGTCTGAAGGGCCATCGCCGTGACGGGCCCGCCGATCCCGCAGCCTATGATCAGAGCCTTCATGCTGGTATCCTTTCGTTCGGCCGAACGAAATATATGAGCACGGGTGGCGGGATGTCCAGAGATATTTCGGAGCATCGAAAGAAATTGTTGGACGAACTGGTCGAGGCGGGCCGGGAGAGCAGCAACGCCGCGGTCATGTACCACAGCGCCATGGGCGAGCGGCTGGGCCTGGGGGTGACCGAGGAGAAGACGCTCGACCTGCTCCAGCGTCTCGGGCCGCTGACCGCCGGAGAGCTGTCCCAGCACACGGGCCTCGCCCCGGCCTCCGTCAGCGGGCTGATCGACCGGCTGGAGGCCAAATGGCTGGTCCGCAGGGTGCGCGACACCAAAGACCGGCGCCGGGTCATCGTCGAGATCAACTGGGAGCGGCTGGCCGGCTTCGGCGAGCTGTTCGAGCCGTTCGTGGCCGCCATGTCCGGCCTGTACGGCCGCTACACCGACGACGAGCTGGCCCTGATCGTCGACTTCCTCCGGCGGTCCACGGCCCTGCAGCGGGAGGCCACCACGTCGCTGCGCACCCAATAAAGGGCTGTACACAATCCCGCTTATGGGCTACGGTGTCCGCCGATATGGGTTACTGCTTCCTGTGATTCTCACGCCCGAGGCGCATACGCGTTGAGCTGACCGCTCCGCCGCGCCTCGTACCGGTCATGTCCGCGTTGAGACAAGGAGGTGGAGCCTCTATGCGTACCGCTGCCCAATTGGCACTGAACGAGATCACCAAGCGTTACGACACCCGAATCGTCCTGGACCGGGTGTCGCTCACCGTCCGGCCCGGGGAGAAGGCCGGGGTGATCGGCGACAACGGCTCGGGCAAGTCCACGCTGCTCAGGCTCATGGCGGGCGTCGAGCGTCCGGACAACGGCGAGCTGACCGTGGTCGCGCCCGGCGGCGTGGGGCACCTGCCGCAGTCGCTGGAGCTGCCGCCGCACGCCACCGTGGCCGACGTCGTCGATCTGGCCCTGGCCGGGCTGCGCGAGATCGAGGCGCGCATGCGCGCACTCGCCGGCACCGACCTGGACGCCTACGCCGCCGCCGTCGCCGAGTTCGAGGCGCGCGGCGGCTACGAGGCCGACACCCGGGTGGACGTCGCGCTGCACGGCCTGGGCCTGCCCGGCCTGGACCGGAACCGCCCGGTCGCGACGATGTCGGGCGGCGAGCGGTCCAGGCTCGCCCTGGCCGCGACGCTGGCCGCCGCGCCGGAGCTGCTGCTGCTCGACGAGCCGACCAACGACCTGGACGACCAGGCCGTCGCCTGGCTCGAACAGCACCTGCGCGAGCACCGCGGCACGGTCGTCGCGATCAGCCACGACCGGACGTTCCTCGACCGGGTCACCACGGTGATCCTGGAGGTCTCCGACGGGCGGGTGCGCCGTTACGGCGACGGCTACTCGGGCTACCTCGCGGCCAAGGCCGCCGAACGGGCCGCGCACGTGCGGGCCCACGAGGAGTGGCGGTCCGAGCTGGCCCGGCACGCCGGGCTGGTGGCGGCCAACGCGGGGCGGATGGCGGCCATCCCGCGCGGGATGGCCAAGGCCGGGATGGGCACCGGCGCGTGGCGGGCGCGGTCGCGTACCCACGGCGCCGCCGGGCGCGTCCGGCAGTCGCGGGCACGGATGCGATGGCTCGAAGAGCACGCGGTGCCACCGCCCCCCGTGCCGCTCCGCTTCACCGCCGCCATCACCGCCCCGCCCCCGGCCGACGCGCTCCTCCCGGATCACCCCCAGGAGGTGATCACCCCCGCCGACGTGCTTCTGCCGCAACACCCCGACGTGGTCGTCCGGGCCGACGTGCGTCTGCCGGAACGTCATCAGGGCGTGGCCGACGTGGGTGGGGCGGGGTGGCGGTCCATGGTGGTCGTGCTCGACGGGGTGCGGGTGGCGGGGCGGCTGCGGATCGACGGGCTCGCCGTACGGCGGGGGGAGCGGCTGCTCGTCACCGGGCCGAACGGCGCGGGCAAGACCACGCTCATGCGGGTCCTGGCCGGCGAGCTGCGTCCCGACGAGGGGACCGTGCGCCGGACCGGACGGGCCGGTCTGCTGCGCCAGGAGGACCGGGCGGCGCGGCTGGACCGTACCGTCCTCGCGGCCTTCGCAGAAGGGCGGACGGGCAGCCCCGACGAGCACGCCGACCGGCTGCTCGGCCTGGGCCTGTTCCGTCCGGACGACCTGCGGCGGCGACTGGCCGACCTCTCGTACGGACAGCGCCGCCGGGTCGAGCTGGCCCGCCTGGTCACCGAACCGGTGGACCTGCTGCTGCTCGACGAGCCGACCAACCACCTGTCGCCGATGCTGGTGGAGCAGCTTGAGGAGGCGCTGGCCCACTACGAGGGCGCGCTGGTGGTCGTCACCCACGACCGCCGCCTGCGCGCCGCCTTCACCGGCACCCACCTGCAGCTCGCACCCACCCCGCCCAGCGACCGGGCCCGCTGACCGCCGGGCCCGCTGACCGCCGGGCCCGCTGAGGGCCGGGCCGCTGCGCTCGGGGATCGGGCCCCTGACAGACGGGCCGCTCCGCTCAGGGAGGGGGCCTTCTGACGGCTGCGGTCAGCGGTCGGACTCCCTGATGGCTGTGCCCACCTCGCTCACCCGGTCGGCGAGGAGGCCGAGGGCGCCCACGGCCCTGGTCATCGGGTCGTCGCCGGAGCCGCCGAGCGCCCTGGCCCTGAGGAAGGCCGCCTTGATCTCCGCCCAGCGCGCCGCCTGGGCGGGGGTGAGGCGGCCGCGCAGCTCGGCCAGCTTGAGCAGGTTGGCCTCGGCGTCCTGGGTGAGGGTCTGCGCCTCGCCCAGGTAGTGGTCGTCGATCACCGCCTCCAGCTCCTCGTCGTTCATGGCGGGCACGATGCGCTCGGCCAGCTTGTTCATGTTCCGGTACGACCCCTGCAACCGGTACGGCGGCTCGGTCCTGGACGCCTCCGCCTGGGACGCCGACGCGATGTAGGCCGCGTTGTTGGCCAGCACCACCTCCTGCGCCCGCACCAGCTTGCCCAGCACGCCGAGCACCTGCTCCAGCTCGGCCTTGCCGTACGGGTGCCGGAGCTGGTCAGGCCGGACGGCCGGGTCCCCCTTGGCCAGGCGCACCAGGAGCTCGACGTCGGCCCGGTCGCGGCCCGAGAGGGGGGCGAGCACCGGGTTGGAGGTCAGCGCGTTGTCCACGTAGCTCAGCGCGAACAGCTCGTCCTTGCCGGAGAGCACGTCGCCCAGGTTCCACACGTCGGCGCGGTTGGCCAGCATGTCCGGGATGCGGAAGCGCTGCCCGGACTCGGTGTACGGATTGCCCGCCATGCACACCGCGAAGCGCTTCCCGCGCAGGTCGTACGTGCGGGTCCGGCCGTTCCAGACGCCCTCGATGCGGCGCTGGGCGTCGCACAGCGAGATGAACTTCTGCAGCAGCTCCGGCGAGGTGTGCTGGATGTCGTCCAGGTAGAGCAGGGTGTTGTTGCCGCTCTCCAGCGCGAAGGAGATCTTCTCGACCTCCTGCCTGGCCGTGGCGTCGGGCGCGTCGGCCGGGTCGAGCGAGGTGACGCCGTGGCCGAGCGCCGGGCCGTTCACCTTGACGAAGACCAGGCCGAGGCGGCTGGCGACGTACTCCATCAGCGTGGTCTTGCCGTAGCCGGGCGGTGAGATGAGCAGCAGCAGGCCCATCTGGTCGGTGCGCTTGCCCGCGCCCGCCGCGCCGAGCTGCTTGGCCAGGTTGTCGCCGATCAGCGGCAGGTAGACCTCGTCCAGCAGCCGGTTGCGCACGAACGCGCTCATGACCTTGGGCCGGTACTCCTCCAGGCGCAACCGGCGGCGTTCCTGCTCGACCAGCTCGTTGCGGCGGCGCTGGTAGGCCCGGTAGGCCGGGACCCGGTCCTGCCTGAAGGCGCGCGCCCTGGTCAGCAGCTCGTCGAGCCTGATCCGCAGCCTGCGGTCCTGCACGCGCGGATGCGCGCCGAGCAGCCCCTCGACGGTCTCCTCGACGGCGGCGCCGGAGTCGTGACGCGGCAGGTCGCACAGGAGCACGGCGACGGCCTCGGCCACCTCGGGGCCCTGCCGGTAGGCGCCGATCCAGGCGTGGGCGAGCTGCAGCCGCTCGGGCAGGGGGAGCGCGGCCAGCTCCTCCTCGAACTCGCGCGTCCTGGCCGGGCCGAGCGCCTGCCTGAAGCCGTCGAGGAGGTCGCGCGCCGCCTTGCCGGTCACGAAGCCCGGCGGCGTCGCGCCCAGCTCCTCGACCAGGTACTCGCCGGCCAGCGAAGCCGTGCTCTGCCCGGTGTCCTGGCCGGGGGAGAAGGCCGCGATCCGGCCGCCGAGCTCGGCGGCCAGCGCCTCCAGGGCGGGCGTCCGGCCGAAGACCGCGCGGGCGCGGACCAGGGAGGCGGCCCTGGTGGCCAATGTTTTACGTGAAACCTCGTCCGTGCCGAAGGCCCAGAAGAGCTGCGCCGCCGCGCGGGCCTCGGGCGGGTAGCGCAGCAGGCCGGCGCCCTCGCGCAGGCGGACCAGGCTCTCCAGGACGAGGATCGCGTCGTGGTCGTGCACGCCCCGCTCGTAGCCCTCGTCGTAGCGCTGCTCGGCGGCCTGGCGCACCAGGTCGGCCAGGGGAGCGCCGGGCTCTGCGGAGTCCAGGAGCGAGGCGGCCAGGTGTTCGGCCCGGTACATCTCCGGCGTCTCCGACACCAGCAGCTGCTCCCAGAACGGCCGCGTGTCCGCGAACGACGCCGGCACGGGCGCGCGGTAGTCGGTGCCCGTGATCGCGAAGTGCATCTCGCCGTCGTGCGGGACCAGCGTCAGGTCGATCGGCTGGGTGTTGACGGCGAACAGGTGACGGCCGAGGCGCAGCGTCTCGCCGCCGTCGGTGAACAGGTCCAGCCGGTCCCGCAGGGCGCGCCCGGCCTCCTGCTGGGCCGCCTTGACCCGGCCGTCCAGCTCCTCGGCCCGGACGGCGTCGCCCAGGGAGCGCAGCTCGACCGCCGCCGTACGAACCCTGCCGACCATCGGATCGGTGGCGAAGTACGTGTTGACCTCGTCCATCGACCCCAGGGACGCCAGCCGCCTGGTCACGCTGCCCAGGATGCGCTCGGCCGAGGCGAAGACCCGGTCGGCCCGCCGGGCCAGGCCGTCGAGCTGGGTCTGCTTCCTGGCCGAGAACGCCTCGTAGACCTCGTCCCGCTTGCCCGCGAGCTGGGCGGCGAAGTCGTCGAACTCGCCGAACCGCGCCTCCAGGTTCTCCACCTGGAGCATCAGGCGGCCGAGCTGCTCGTCGCACTTGCCCGGCGTGTCGGCCATCGCCAGCGCGCCCGAGACGGCCTGCCCGAACAGGGCGAACTCGGCGGCGAAGGCCGCGCGGCCCTCCGCGCCGAGCAGTTCGCGCCGCCGCCCGTCGAGCACGGCTCGCGCCCGGTTCACCCCGGCCAGCACCTCGGCGATCCGGCCCAGGATCGACGTGCGGACCGTGGCGTCGGCGATCTCCAGCGAGCCGACGACCTCCGTCACCACCTCCAGGCCCTCCGCCTGCTCGGCCAGCCGGTCGGCGACGGGCGCGGCCTCGGCCACGGTCGCGATCGCGGCGGCGTCGGCGGCCAGCCGTTCGACCGCCGCGTGGTAGGCGGTGAACGCCTCCGCGCCCTCCAGGAAGGCGACCGCGCGCCTGCCGGTCGCGGCCAGCTCCGCGCTCACGGCGGCGGACAGCTCGTCCAGGCGGGCGAGGTCCAGGTAGCGGGCGTCGCGCAGGGTCACCAGGCGGCCCTGCTGCCTGCGCAGGCCGGCCAGCGTGGTGACCCAGGCGTCGGCGGTGGCGGGCGTGTCGGCGGCGGCCGCGCGTACCAGGTGGGCGGTCTCCTCGGCGGCCGCGGCCAGGGTGTCGGCGGCCTGGCGGGTGAGCTGCTCGACGTTCTCGTACTCGTCGAGCACCTGCTCGGCGGTGGCGCGCACGTCGGCGAGCGGCGCGGCGAGCCCGTGCTCGCCGAGCCAGTGGTAGGAGTCGGCGGCGCGGGTGCAGGCGGCGATCAGCGCCTCGAACGTGGCCTCCGACGCCGCCATCTCCTCGACCATGCGGGCCACGGAGAGGCAGTCGGAGATGCCGCGCACCAGCTCGGCGTTGCCGATGCGCTCCAGGGGCCCGGTCCCGGCGGGCTGGGCGGCGGCGTAGGTGTCGGACACGTACGGCGTCTGCCACACCTGCATCGGGTGGACCCGGGTCGGCTCCTCGGAGAGGGCCCGGAAGACCACCATCGTGCCGTCGTCGAACAGGGAGTACCCGTGGCAGACGATGGGGTTGGCCACCTCCTTCCTGATCACGTTGTACGGCAGCAGCAACGAGCGGCCGTCGCCGCGGGCGTGGAAGACGTACAGGACGTCCTCGCCGTTGGGCGAGCGCACGACCCGCTCGAACTCCAGGTCCGCCACGTCCGTGTCGAAGGTCTTGCTGATCCCGGTGGCCAGGTAGTAGCCGCCCGGGAAGATCAGCCCCTGGTCCTCGGGCAGCCGCTGGCAGGACTGGCCGATGCCGTCGAGCCTGGTCACCGCCTTGGTACGGGTGTTGAACACCAGATGCCGCCAGTCCGGCTCCTTGTACGGCCTGATCCGCATGAGGACGAGCGGCCCGACCCTGGCGTACTCGACGTCGGCGTCGGCCAGCGACTGGAGGCGTTCGGTGACCGGCTCGGAGTAGACGCCCGCGCCGGTCTCGGTGTTGTTCTCGACCTTGATGGTGAGGTCGCCGCCGATCGTCTCGACGAAGACCTCGCCCTCGATGGAGATGTGCGGATGGCGGCCGAGGACGTGGTCGTCGCGGGTGGTCGGCGTCCACTCGAAGTCGTGGGACGGGGGGAAGACGTGGTCCCGCTCCCCCCTGTTATCCAGATATTTCGGAATACCGCCGTTGCTGACCGTCCACCTGAGCACCCTCGTGTCCGCCGGGCCCGTCCGGAACACCGCCAGCAGCTTGCCCTCGACCCGGCGCAGCTGCTGGAGCCTGGTCTCCTTGTAGTACCGGTACAGCTCGGCGAAGTCCTTCCTGAACGCCGGCTCCTCCAGCGTCTCCAGCTTCCCGGTCTCGAACGTGAACGCGTCCCCGTCCCTGGTGAAGCGGTGCACGGCGAACACGTCGGCCACGGTCGTCTCGGGCTTGAGCCCGATGAAGACGTTGTAGCCGAACAACATCACCTCGCCCAGCGAGACGATGTCCCTCGGGACGCAGTTGTTCTCGGTCCTGATCCGCTCGGTGCCGAGCAGGCGCAGCTCCGCGCCGCCGAAGACGCGCAGCCGCTGCCCGTTGACCTCCTCCGCCGCCACCGCGAGGGCCTTGGCCTGCGCCTGGAGACGGTTCCGCAGAACCTCGTAGGTCCCGGCTTCCAGCTCGGTGGTGCTCACGTCAGCCCTTCGCCGCCGCCAGCGCGGCCACGGGGGAGTCGGCCACGCCCAGCCGGCGTGCGGTCTCCAGCAGCTCGCCGAGCGCCGTCGACTGCGGGCCGCCGTCCTGGATGAGCCGCATGAGCAGGGCCGAGACGGTCAGGTTCTTGATGTCCTCGGTGCGCACCCCGCCGACCACGCTGGCGATGTCCGCCGCCAGGCTGGCCGTCCCGTTGAGGTACGGCGCCGCGAGCGCCCCGGCCACGTTCGAGTGGCTGACGAAGCCGTCCACCGCCTTGCCCGTGGTGATCGAGCCGACCACCTTGTCGAAGAACATCGTGTCGCCGCCGACGATGTCGATGTTGGCCTTGGCCAGCCCCGCCGCCAGCACGCTGGCCTGCGACTCGGCCACCTGGCGGGTGACGTCGATGTGCTTGAGCCGGATCTCCTTGTCGGCCTCCAGGCGCAGGCGGTACTCCTCGTGGCCCCGGCTGGCCTCGTCCAGGGCGGCCATCGCGGCGGCCTTCTGGGTCAGGCCCTCGGCCTCGGCCTTCAGCTTCTCGCCGATCGCGGTGGCGCCGGCCAGCGCCATGGCCTGCTCGCCCTCGGCCTGCGCCTTGAGCCGGTCGCCCTCGATCAGCGCCATGGCCCGCGCGCCCTCGGCCTCGGCCCGCAGCTTCTCGCCCAGGGACAGGGCCTCCGCGCGGCCGACCTTCTCGATGGCGTCCGCGTCGCGCTCCTTGACCTGCACCTGCGCCAGCCCGGCCGCGGCGGACTCGGCCTGCACGCCTTCCGCGAGCCGGATCTTGGCCCGCGCCTCCAGCTCCGCGGCCTGCTGCCGGGCCTCGGCCAGCACCAGCTCCTCGCGGGCCTTGAACTTCGAGGCCGCCTCCGCGGCCTCGGCCGCCTTGATGTCCTTGACCAGGTTCTCCTGCGCCTCGGCCTCGGCCGCGATGATCACCTGCTGACGGGTGCGCTCGGCCTCCTCGACCACCCGCAGCCGCTTGATGCTCTCCTCCTGCTCGGCCACCGTCTTGTCGACCGCGATGCGCTCCCGGATGACCTCGGCGATCGACCGCTTCTCGGTCTCGACCTCCTTGTCCTTGGCGATGCGCGACAGCTCGGTCTCCCGCTCGCGGGCGATGACCTCCAGCAGGCGGTCCTTCTCGATGCGCTCGCTCTCGATCGCGATCACCCGCTCGCGGTTCTTCTCGGCGACCGCCACCTCGCGGGCCTGGTTCTCCCGCTGCACGCCGATCTGCTCGTCGGTCTTGATGCCGGCCGTCTGCGCGCGCAGCCGCTCCTCGGCCTGCACGCGGGCGATCTCCGCCTCCTCGCGGGCCTTGACGGTCTCGATCTCGCGGCGCTGCTTGAGCTCGGCGTCGGCCTGGCGGCGCTGGAGCTCCAGGATGGCCTCGCGGGCGTCCACGTTCTGGCGGGTGATCTCCTTCTCCTCGGCACGCTGGAACTCGTTGGTCCGTACGTGCTCCAGCGCGGTCAGCTCGGTGATTTTCCTGATGCCCTGCGCGTCCAGGATGTTGCTGGAGTCGAGCTGGGTGAGCGCGGTCTGCTCCAGGTAGTCGATGGCGGCGTCTTCGAGGCTGTAACCGTTCAGGTCGGTGCCGATGAGCCGGATGATCTCGTCGCGGAACTCGTCCCGCTTGGTGTAGAGGTCGACGAATTCGAGCTGCTTGCCGGCCGTCTTCAGCGCCTCGGAGAACTTGGCGCTGAACAGCTCCTGGAGGGTGTTCTCGTCGCTGGCCCGCGCGGTGCCGATGGCCTGGGCGACCTTGATGACGTCCTCGGCGGTCTTGTTCACCCGGACGAAGAACGTGATCTTGATGTCGGCCCGGATGTTGTCCCGGCAGATCAGCCCCTCACGGCCGGTACGCGTGATCTCGATGGTCTTCACCGAGATGTCCATGGTCTCGGCCTTGTGGACGACCGGCAGCACGATGGCGCCGGTGAACGTCACGTCCACCTTGTTGACCTTCGACACGATCAGCGCCTTGCCCTGTTCCACCTTGCGGAAAAGGCGGCCGATGATGACCAGCAGGCCAATCACGATGACCAGGACGACGGCGAGAAATACGCCGAAGCCCGTGGAGATGACGTCCATCAGAGCTCGCTTTCGTAGGGCATGACCCAGAAGAATTCGCCGTCTTTGTCGTATTCGAAGATGAGTGCTTTGTCGCCGCGGCCCAGGCGGTCCCGTCCGGTCGTCCGGACCTGGACGACCGCGGTCGAGCCGTCCTCGGCGGTGACCTCGGCCTGGCCGAAGTCGGGGGTGGCGGCACCGGTGCGGATGACGCACGGGCGGCCCACGAGGTCGCCGCGCGAGTGCTGCCCGCCGTCCTGGAAAGCCCTGCGCAGCGGCCTGATCAGGGCGCGCGTGGCGAGCCAGCCGCCCGCCGCCGCGGCGAAGGGCACGGCGGGCAGCGCGGCGTCCGGCAGCACCTGGCTGCCGACCAGACTCAGCAGCCACGCGACCGCGACCAGCAGGGAGATGACGATCCCGGCGGGGACGCCCCCGAATCCCAGCCATGGCGCGTCGTGGTCGAGGTCCAGCAGTCCCGCGATGACGGCCAGCCAATAAGCCAGGACCGCCGCGAGGAGGAAAGTGAAAATGACGGTCGGAAAGCCCAGAGCGGCGTGGAAGAACTCGGTCATCAGCCCTCGGTTTGCCCCATCCCCCGGTGTGTCCTGACGGACTATATACACATAAAGCGCGACTAAAGCGGAAAGTTCCCGACTTCATATCGAAAGTTGGCCGACTTGACCTCAAGGGCGGTTGAGGTAGCACGCTCGACGACATGACTGACGTGATGAGGGCGGCGGCGTTCGCCGAGCCGGGCGGCCCCGAGGTGCTGAAGGTGATGGAGGTGCCCGCGCCGCAGGCGGGCCCGGGGCAGGTGCGCGTCCGCGTGCGTGCGGCCGGCGTGCAGCCGTTCGACGCGGCCGTACGGGCGGGGTGGCTGCCGCCGTACATGGGGGACGTGCCCTGGCCGCGCATCCCGGGCAACGAGTTCGCCGGCGTGGTCGACCAGGTGGGCGACGGGGTCACCGGGGTGTCGGCCGGGGACGAGGTGCTGGGCTTCTCGCGCCTGTTCGCCTACGCCGAGTACATCGTGGTCCCGGCGGCCGACGTGGCCCCCAAGCCCGCCGGGACGCCCTGGGAGGTGGCCGGCGGCCTGACCTCCGGCGTGCAGACGGCCGAGCTGGCCCTCGACGCCCTGGCGGTCGCCGCCGGCGAGACGCTGCTCGTGCACGGCGCGGCCGGGTCCGTGGGCACGGCGGCCGTGCAGATCGCCCGCATGCGCGGCGCCACGGTGATCGGCACCGCCCGCGAGGCCAACCACGACCACCTGCGCGGCCTCGGCGCGATCCCGGTCGCCTACGGTGACGGGCTCGCCGACCGGGTCCGCGCGCTCGCCCCCGGCGGCGTGCACGCGGCCCTCGACGGCGCCGGCGGCCACGCCCTGGAGGTCTCGCTCGACCTGGTCGCCGACCGCGGGCGCATCGTCACGCTGGTCGAGCACGGCCGGGCAACCGAGTTGGGCGTCAAGGTCGTCCGGGGCGAGCGCACGGCCGAACGGCTCGCCCGGTACGCCGCCCGGTACGCCGAGGGCCGCTTCGCCTTCCCGGTGCGGCGGACGTACCGGCTGGAGGAGGCCGCCGACGCCCATCGCGAGATCGAGACCGGCCACGGCCGGGGGAAGGTCGTCCTGGTGACGGACTGAGGTCCGCCATCCCCTCGCGTTCCGGGCGGGCCGGCTCAGACGGCGTTCTTGTGGCGCTGGTTGAACCGGCCCGCCTTCGCGCGGTTGCCGCACACCTCCATCGAGCACCACCTGCGGCTGCCGTTCTTGCTCACGTCGAGGAACCACAGGACACAGGCCGGGTTCGCGCACTTGCGCAGCCGTTCGGGACGTTCGCGCAGGAGCCGGACGAAGTCGGCGGCCGCCGTCCAGGCCGCCTCCCAGGCCGGATCGCTCACCACGACGGTCTCGCGCGGCCCGTCGGCGTCCACCCGCGGCCTGGTCGAGCCCTCGGCGAGCACCGCGTTGAGCGCGTCGTGCCCCCGGCCTTCGAGCGAGCCGCGCAACGCGTCCCGTGCCCGGACGAGCCGGTCGCGCACCCGTTCCAGATCGTCCTCGCCCGGCAGGCCGTGGTCGCCGAGCCAGGAGCGCACGCCTTCCAGGTCGTCGAACTGGTCGAGCAGGGCGCCGTGGTCCACCCAGACGGTGTCGACCAGGTCGAGCGCCATGGGCTCGTCGCGAAGCGGCCGGATCCTCACTGCCTCTAACCCCCCAAAGCGATTTGACCGGTTATCGATCGCCATGCTATCACTTAACCAGCAAAACGGATTTAGTCGGTTATAGCTGGAGGATGAGATGACTGTTCGGTATCGCACCGCTGTGGTGGACGGCCTCGACGTGTTCTACCGGGAGGCCGGTGACCCGTCGGCGCCCACGCTGGTGCTGCTGCACGGGTTCCCGACCTCGTCGGTGGCCTACCAGGAGCTGATCGCCGACCTGGCGGACGAGTTCCATCTGATCGCGCCGGACTACCCGGGCTTCGGTCACAGCTCGGCCCCCGCCGCCGACGAGTGGGAGTACAGCTTCGACCACCTGGCCGACGTGGTGGACAGCCTCCTGGACACCCTGGGCGTCACCAAGTACGCGCTCTACGTGCACGACTACGGCGCCCCCGTCGGCTTCCGCCTCGCCGTCCGGCACCCGGAGCGCATCACCGGCATCGTCACCCAGAACGGCAACGCGTACGAGGAGGGTCTGACGCCGTTCTGGGAGCCGCTGCGCAAGGCGTGGGCCGACCCCTCCGAGGAGAACACCTCCGCGCTGCTCGGCCTGCTCACCCCCGAGGCCACCCACTGGCAGTACACGCACGGCGTCCCCGACGCCACCATGGTCAACCCCGACAAGGCGGCCCTCGACCAGGCCCGCCTCGACCGGCCCGGCAACCACGCCGTCCAGCTCGCCCTCTTCGTGGACTACGGCCGCAACCCGGGCCTCTACCCGCAGTGGCAGGAGTACCTGCGCACGCACCAGCCGCCGGTGCTGGCCGTGTGGGGGCGGCACGACGAGATCTTCGGCCCCGACGGCGCCCTCGCCTTCGACCGGGACACCGAGCGCGCCGAGATCCAGCTCATCGACGCGGGCCACTTCGCCCTGGAGACCCGCGGCCGGCAGATCGCCGCGCTGGTCCGCGACTTCCTCCGCCGCCTCTCCGACTGACGGGCCCAAAAGCCCAGGCCCTCCGCCGCCTCTCCGACTGACAGGCCCAAAAGCCCAGGCCCTCCGCCGCCTCTCCGACTTACGGGAGCTTCCGATGGTCCAGCCCCAGCGCCGCGGGAACACCACGGCCCGCCCCGGCCTGTCCGCCGCGGCCGTCCACGCGCACCGATCCTTGGGCTCCCGCCGCGCGCCCGCCCCCCACGGGCTCGCGGCGGGCCCGACGGCCGGGCCGCCGCCCACCCGGAGGTGGGGGCGAGCCGGGACGTCGGGGGCGCCCGCCCGGCCGTCCGGCAGGGCGGTGGCCCTGGCCACCGCGGCGGCGCTCTACACGGCCCCGATGCTGCTGCTGCGGGCCCCCACCCGCCGGCCGGGGCCACGGCGGCGCTGATCGGGCTCACCGCCCCCGACCCGGTGTACCTGCTCGACCCGGTCCTGGTCGCGAGCGTCGTGGTGATCGCCGCCGGGGTGGCGCTCGGACGGGCGCTGCCGGGTCACAGATATCCCGCCTACTGGCGGTGACCCGTCACTGCCGGTGGCGCACGGCCTCGGCGATCACCAGGGCGGTCTCGTCGAGCTCGTGCTCGCCGTCCTCGACGTCCCAGAGGGCGTTCTGCAGGATCCGGCCGAGGGTCCAGCCGGCCGCCCTGGCGGGGTCGAGGCCCAGCCCGTCCACCATCAGGTCGAACCGCCGCAGCACGCCCCTGATCGGGTCGCCGGTGGCGACGACGGCGTCCCAGCGGTTGTCCAGGGCGGGCCACAGGTCGAACCCCGGGTCGCCGGCCAGCGGCTTGGGGTCGATGGCCAGCCACGGCTCCCGCTCGGCGGCCAGCACGTTGTCGTAGTGCAGGTCCCAGTGCAGCAGCCGGTCGCCCGGCTCGGCGACGAGCTCGGCGACCGCGTCGGCGCACCAGCGCAGCCAGTACCTGTCCTGCTCGCGGGGCAGCGCGGCCGTCGCGCGGTCGACGTCGGCCAGCATCTGCGCGGCGATGTCGCCCAACCGGCGCAGCCCCGGCGGGGCGGGGAAGGCGGTCAACCGGCCCAGCAACCCGGTCAGGATCGTCAGCGCCTCGGTGTCGTCCGGGACGGCCGACAGCGGGCGGCCGGAGTCGAGGCGTTCCAGCAGCAGGGTGCCGGTCTCGGGGTCGTCGTCGAGCAGCAGGACCGAGCCCTTCCCGGCCCACGTGCGCAGGCCGGGCGCCTCGGTGGCGTTCTCGTCGGTGACGGGCTGGAGCTTGAGCGCCGCCCTGGTGCCGTCCTCCCGCACGACGGGCAGCACGAGGGAGACCACGCCGTGCATGGGGCGGCCCTCGTCCAGCCGCAGCCCCCACTCCTCCAGGTAACGCTCGGCCAGCGCGGGCAGGCCGGCCGACCAGGCCCGCCCCCGCTCGCCGTCGATCTTCACATGTGATGCGGTCAACGCCTCGGGAACCATGATCCTCATCGCCCCAGTCTGCCTCCGGCCGGGGCGCCCGCGGCTAGAAGTGCCAGGGGAAGGGCGACCAGTCGGGCGCCCGCTTCTCCAGGAAGGAGTCGCGCCCCTCGGCCGCCTCGTCCGTCATGTACGCCAGCCGCGTCGCCTCGCCCGCGAACACCTGCTGCCCGACGAGCCCGTCGTCGATCATGTTGAAGGCGAACTTCAGCATGCGCTGCGCGGTGGGCGACTTGCCGTTGACCTTGCGCGCCCACTCCAGCGCCGTGGCCTCCAGCTCCGCGTGCGGGACGACGGCGTTGACCATGCCCATGCGGTGGGCGTCGGCCGCGCTGTAGGTGTCGCCCAGGAAGAAGATCTCGCGGGCGAACTTCTGCCCGACCTGCCGCGCCAGGTAGGCCGAGCCGAAGCCGCCGTCGAAGCTGGCCACGTCGGCGTCGGTCTGCTTGAAGCGAGCGTGCTCGGCGCTGGCCAGGGTGAGGTCGGCCACGACGTGGAGGCTGTGCCCGCCGCCCGCGGCCCAGCCGGGCACCACGCAGATCACGATCTTGGGCATGAAGCGGATCAGGCGCTGCACCTCCAGGATGTGCAGGCGCCCGGTGGCGGGGGTGCCGTCGGCGTACTGGTAGCCGTCTTTGCCCCTGATGCGCTGGTCGCCGCCGGAGCAGAAGGCCCACCCGCCGTCCTTGGGCGAGGGGCCGTTGCCCGTGAGCAGCACGCAGCCGACGTCGGTGGCCTGCCTGGCGTGGTCGAGCGCCCGGTAGAGCTCGTCGACCGTCTGGGGCCGGAAGGCGTTGCGCACGTCGGGCCGGTTGAACGCGACCCGCACCGTGCCCTGGTCGAGGGCCCGGTGATAGGTGATGTCGGTGAAGTCGAAGCCCTCGACGACCTGCCACATCTTCGGATCGAACAGCTCGGAGACCATGGGGGCGAGCCTAACGGATCTGCCCCTCGGCCCACTCGGCCCACTCCTTCTGCACGGCGCCGAGCCGCAGGCCGTACTCCAGGGCGAGCCGGCCGTAGACCGACAGGTTGTCCTGCCCGCTCTCGACGAAGCCCTTGATGGCCTCCATGTGCTCCAGGTGCTTGCCCACCACCTCGGCCTGGCGGCGCAGGTAGGCGCGGGCCTGCTCGGGATCGACCTGGCCGAGGAAGAACACCCGCAGCAGCATGTCGCTGCGCCCGACCCTGACCGGCTCGACCTCGGTGATCCAGCGGCGCAGCTCGGCCCGGCCCTCCTGGGTGATCGCGTACTCCTTGCGGCCGCGGGGGCCCTCGGCCGCGACGCTCACGAGACCGGCGTCGGCCAGCTTGCCGAGCTCGGCGTAGAGCTGGCTCTGCGTGGCCGGCCAGACGTTGGACAATGAGACGTCGAAGGTCTTCAGCAGGTCGTAGCCGCTGGCCGGCCCCTCGGCGAGCAGACCAAGCACGGCGTGTCTCAAGCTCATATTCCTATATTGACATATCTCTGCAGGAGGTTCTACATTCGACATGTCTACTTAGGAATGTCAAAGGAGTTGCGCGATGCGCGGTCTGCTCGGTTTCCTCCCCTGGGTCGTCTACGCGGTCATCGCCACCGGCGACGAGTGGCGCTGGGGCGCCATCACCGGCCTCGTGATCGCCCTCGCCCTCGTGGTCATCGACCGCCGGTCCGGCCGGGCCTGGGACGAGATCGTGATCGAGACGAGTGCCGCCGCCTTCTTCGCCCTGCTCACGGTGCTCTCCCTGGCGGCCCCGCACTCGCCGCTCACGCCGTACGGGCCCGCGCTGGTCAACGTCTGGCTGGCCGGCACCGCCTGGGGCTCGCTGGCCATCGGCAAGCCGTTCACGCTGGGCATCGCGCGCACGATGGCGCCGAAGGAGATCTGGGAGACCCAGGCGTTCCGCCGCGTCAACGTGGTGATCACGACGGTGTGGGCGGTGGCGTTCACGCTCGCCGCCGTCTCGCTGACGTTCGTGCTGGCCGCGGCCCCCCACGCCACCACGGTCGTCATCGCGATCAAGGTGCTCTCGTTCGTCGTCCCCGCCGTCTTCACCGCCCGTTACCCGAAGGTCGTCAGGCGCCGCGCCGAGGCCGCCGCTAAGTGACCTCCGCCCGCAGCTCGGCCAGGAGCTCCCCCTGGTCGGCCAGCATGTCGGTGAGGATGCGGCGGGCGGCCCCGAGCAGGTCTGCCAGCTCGGGAGTGGCCAGGGTGTAGACCACCGTGCTGCCTTCGCGGATTGCGCTCACGATCCCGGCCCTGCGCAGGACCGCCAGCTGCTGTGAGAGGCTCGACGCCTCGATGTCGATCTGGGCCAGCAGGTCCCTGACGGGCAGTGGACCTTCCTGGAGTAGCTCCAACACTCTGATGCGAGCGGGGTGGCCGAGCGTCCTGAAGAAGTCGGCCTTGGCCTGGTGGACCTCCACGTGCATATTGCAAGACTAATCGAGCGCAGTTGCATAATTCTTCAAGTCGTAACGTTGTTGGATAGCATGACAGCGGGGACTAGGGAGTAGCCATGGGCCGAGGAAGAGCCAAGGCGAAGCAGACGAAGGTCGCTCGCCAGCTGAAGTACGCCAACCACAACATCGACTACGACCGGCTGCGCGAGGAGCTGGGCGCGGACACGCCGCGCGAGGAGATGTACACGTCTACGGCGTCCGAGCAGGAGTCCGAGCGCGCGCAATGACGCGCGCCGGCTTCGCGGGGGCGTCCGCGACGTTCTCGGGCCGCCTGGCCTCCGGCGCCTGACCGGTCGCCGCGAGTTCCAGGCGGTGTTCCCGTGCCCGCCCGGCGGCCTGCCGCAGGGCGCGGGCCGGGCCGCGGTGGTCTGGCGGGCCGCTAGCCCGTCACCGCTTCGAGCAGGCGGCGCGCGTCGGCGAGCAGGCGGCCGGTGGCGGCCCGCGACACCGGGTCGGCGTTCTGCTGGAATCCGTGCGTGAGGCCGGGCTCCCTGCGGCACGTGACCGGCACGCCCGCCTCGGCCAGCCGGCGGGCGTACGCCTCGCCCTCGTCCCTGAGGGCGTCGTGCTCGGCGGTGACCACCAGCGTGGCGGGCATCCCGCTCAGGTCGGGCACGAGCAGCGGGCTCAGCCTCGGGTCGGCGCGCCGCGCCGGGTCGGGCGCCCACTGCCGCACGGCCCAGGCGAGGAAGCTCTCGTCGAGGCTGTGACCGGTGCCCTTCTCCCGCACGCTGGGGCAGGAGAGCGTGAGGTCGGTGTTGGGGCAGACCAGGATCTGGGCGGCGGGCAACGGGTCGCCCGCGTCCCGCAGCGCCAGGCAGGCCATCGTGGCCAGGTAACCGCCCGCGCTGTCCCCGGCCACCGCGACCGGACGGGCCTCGCGCAGCACGTCCACGACGTCCTCGACGGCCGCCGGGTAGGGGTGCTCGGGCGCCAGCCGGTAGTCCACGGCCAGCACCTCCACCTCGCACTCGCGGGCCAGCAGGCGGCAGATCCGGTCGTGCGTGTCCAGGTCGCAGAGCACCCACGCGCCGCCGTGCACGTACACCACCAGCGGCCGCCGCTCCCGCGCGGGCCGGTAGTGCCGCAGCGGCAGCCCGCGCGGCCCGGTCAGGTCGGTCACCTGCGGCAGCTCGGGCCCCCGCGCACGCAGGTGCGCCCGCTCGGCGCTGCCCCTGCGCAGCTCGTGGACGTCGGGATCGTTCATGGACGACGAGTGTAGGGATCACCGGCGGGCAAAGATCTCGCGGCGCAGGCGCAAAGCCGGGCATGCGGGGAAGGCCGATGGGCAGGTGCCGATCGGCCGACAAGGAGATCCAGACATGCGCGTAGGAATCGTGGGTTCGGGCCGGCTCGGCGCGCCGCTCGGCCGGCTGCTCGCGGCGGCCGGTCATGAGGTGCTCTTCAGCGACGCCCGGCCGGCTCTCGCCGAGGAGGCCGCGGCCGCCGCCGAGGGGCAGTCGGGCGTCGGCTCGCCGATCGAGGCGGCGCGCTTCGGCGAGGTCGTCGTCATGGCGGTGTGGTGGGAGGCGTTCCCCACCGTGGTCGAGGAGCTGGGCGCGGCGCTGGGCGGAAAGATCGTCATCGACCCCAGCAACCCGATCACCCGGCTCGACGGCGCCGAGGCGGTGGTGGCCGTGCCGGACGGGCTCACCAGCCCGCAGTACCAGCAGCACGTGCTCGGCCGCGAGGTGCGGCTGGTGCGCACGTTCAACACCAAGTACCCCAACGAGCTGCTGGACCTGGGCACGGCCGGGCAGCGGGGCGGCCCGCGGGCCGACATGCCCTACTGGGGCGACGACGAGGCCGCCAAGAAGGCCGTGGTGCCGCTCATCGAGGACGCCGGCTTCACCGCCATCGACGGAGGCGGGCTGGCCGACGCGCTGTGACCCGGGCCGAGCCGTGACGGGCCAGGGTGGGCCGGGTCAGGCCGCGCAGGTGTCGTGGGTGGCGTCGAAGCCCTTGATCGCCTCGGTGTCGTCGGCGCGCAGCGGCTTGAGACCCTTCCAGTCGTCGCCGATCACCAGCACCAGGTGGTTCGTCCGGGCGCCGGCGACCAGTTTGGGCGTGGCGGCGAGCAGGTCGTTGGTGAGCGTGGGCACCCGCGTCTCGGCGTTGGGGCCGTAGAGCAGCGTGGTCTTCGCCTGGGGCTTCCTGGCCGTGTCACCGATCTTGCTGATGTGGTAGCCGCGCTGTTCCAGGAAGGCGGCCACCTGCGTGCCGAGGCCGCCGCGGTAGGTGCCGTTGCGCAGCTCGATCTGGATCTTCGACCGGCCCACCTTGGCCTGGCCGCCTTTGACGCCCTGGACGCTCTGGTCCCTGGCGACGATCTGGAACAGCCGGCCGGCCTGCGGCTGCACCCACTCGACCCGGCCCGGCTGGGTCAGCGAGTAGTGCCAGGGGGTGGTGATGAACCGGATCTGCCCGGCGTTGAGGCCCTGGAGGCTGGTGGCGAGGTCCTTCATGACGCCCACCGACAGGTCGTCGTCGACGGTCACCGACTTGGTGCCGGCGTCGAGGAAGCCGAACAGCTTGGACGGGTCGGTGAGCGTTTCGCCGCTCATCACCTTCTTGAGCATCGAGGCGATGAACATCTGCTGCCGCTGGATGCGCCCGATGTCGGAGCCGTCGCCGAGGCTGTAGCGGGCGCGGACGTAGCCGAGCGCCTGCTCGCCGTTGAGCGTCTGCCGCCCGGCGGGCAGGTGGAGCAGGGCCTTCTTGTCGTTCACCGGGGAGGGCAGGCAGACCTCGACGCCGCCCACGGCGTTGACCATGCTCTTGAAGCCGGTGAAGTCGACCTTCACGAAGTGGTCGATGTGGATGCGGGTGAGCGACTCGATCGTCTTCCAGGTGCAGGCGATGCCCCCGGAGTTGAACGACTCGTTGATCATGCCCAGGTGCGGCTGCTGGCCGGGCAGGCCGCCCGTGGCCCGGCAGGCGGGGAGCTGGACCAGCGAGTCGCGCGGGAAGCTGATCACCATGGCGTTGTCCCGCTTGGACGACACGTGCGCCAGCATGATCGTGTCGGTGCGCTCGCCCGCGATGCGGCGGCCGTACCTGGCGTTCTTGCCGTCGCGCTGGTCGGAGCCCACGATCAGGACGTTCATCGCCGAGGTGGCGACCTTGGGGGGCCGCGTCTCGCCGAGGTCCTCCTTGGTGACCGTGGAGCGCTTGAGGTTGCCGCTGAGTTTCGCGGTGACGCCGACGGCCACGCCGGCGACCAGGAGGACGACGGCGACCGCGATCGCGATCACCCAGCGTAGCCAGCGCCCGCGGCGCCTCTTGGGGGCGCCGGGGTCGCTGGAGGGCGGAGCATCGACAAGCCCGCTGCTCACGTGACTCCAGAGGGACGGGGGCCGAGGGGCCACCGCCCCGGGCCAAGAGCCTCGCCGTACAAGTCTCGGCCGTTGAACGTGCCCGAGTGTACTCAGTCCGGGACGGGTATGCGGAGGGACCGCGTTCCTTGACGGTCAAGCCTCGGGTCAGCGCTCGCGCGGGGTCACCAGGCCGGACTCGTAGGCGAAGACCACGAGCTGGGCGCGGTCGCGGGCGTGCAGCTTGGTCATCGCCCGGCTGACGTGCGTCTTGGCGGTGGTCGGGCTGATCACCATCTGGGCGGCGATCTCGTCGTTGGACATGCCGCGGGCGACCAGGGCGGTCACCTCCCGTTCGCGGTTGGTGAGCACGTCCAGGCCCTGGGGTTCGGGTTCGGGGCGGCGGGCGACGTACTCGCCGATCAGGCGGCGGGTGATGGCGGGGGAGAGCAGGGCGTCGCCGCGGGCGGCCACCCTGACGCCTTGGAGCAGGTCCGCGGGCTCGGTGTCCTTGACCAGGAAGCCGCTCGCGCCGGCGCGCAGGGCGTGGAAGACGTACTCGTCCAGGCCGTAGTTGGTCAGGATCACCACGTGGACGTCGGCCAGGCGCTCGTCGGCGGCGATCCGCCTGGTGGCCTCGATGCCGTCCATGACGGGCATCTGCACGTCCACGAGCGCCACGTCGGGGCGGTGTTCCAGGGCGAGGGCGACCGCCTGCTCCCCGTTGGCGGCCTCGGCGACGACCTCGATGTCGTCCTCGGCCTCCAGCAGGGCGCGGAAGCCGCCGCGGATGAGGGCCTGGTCGTCCACCAGCAGCACGCGGATCACCGGGCCTCCTGCAGCGGCAGCTCGGCGCGCACGGTGAACCCGCCCTCGGGACGCGGCCCGGTCGCCAGCCGCCCGCCCAGCGCCGTGACGCGCTCGCGCATGCCCAGCAGGCCCACGCCGGGGTCGCAGGGGCCGCCGTTCGCGCGGCCGTCGTCGTCCACCTGCACGATCAGCTCCTCCTTGCCGTAGTCGACGCGTACCGAGGCGGTGGCGGGCCCGGCGTGCTTGGAGACGTTGGTCAGCGCCTCCTGGACGATCCGGTAGGCCGCCCGGTCGACCTCGGCCGGCAGGTCGCGGCGGTCGCCGGTGACCGTCACCGTGGCCGGGACGCCGGTCGAGCGGGCCCGTTCGACCAGGTGGGTGAGCCGGTCGAGGCCGCTGGCCGCGGGGGCGCCGTCGTCCTCGCGCAGCACCTCCAGCGTGGCGCGCAGCTCGCGCATCGCCTCGCCGCTGGCCTCCTGGATGGCCAGCAGCGCTGCCGGCACCTCCTCGCCGCGCTTGCGCGCGAGGTGCACGGCCACGCCCGCCTGCACCTTGATGACCGAGATGGTGTGGGTGAGCGAGTCGTGCAGCTCCCTGGCGATGCGCAGCCGCTCCTCGCCCGCCCGGCGCAGCGCCGCCTCCTCGCGGGTCCGCTCGGCCTCGGCGGCCCGCTGTTCGACCTGCGCGAGGTACGCCTGCCGGTGCCGGGTCACGGTCGCGGTCACCCCGGCCGCCAGGAACCAGCCGAGCAGCAGCGTCGTCTTCTGCACGATCTCCTGCGCGGTCTGCCCGTCGGGGGTGGCCAGGTTGACCGCCAGGGTCCCGCCCAGGAACACCGCGCCGGCCGCCGCCGCGAGCGCCCGGTGACCGGCCCTGACCGTGGCGAACACGGTCACCATCACCGGGAAGGCGGCCGGCGGGCCGGGCTGGGCGTGCGCGGAGTAGACCAGCATGCACAGCGTGGTGACCAGCAGCGCCGGGACCGGCGCCCGCCGCCAGGCGACGAGCGCGAGCGACCCGGCGAGCACGGCGGCGTAGTCCGCGGGCCCCGCGTCCGGCGTGGCCACCACGGTCGCCGTCAGCAGCACGGCGACCACCGCCGCGAGCGCCGCGTCCATGACGGCGGGGTGCCATCGCAAGCTCATGCCAAGCACAGTAGAGCCTGATGTGTCGATAATCGTCCTCACATGGGCGGAATGGGGGACTACTCCCGCCGTCGTACGCCGTCCGCCTCTGCGCCCCGCGCCGTAGCCGCGGAAGTCATCCCGGGCAGGACGACTCCGGCCCGTCCCACGGCCCACCATGGCGGCCATGAACACGACGCAGACGGCCGCAGGCCAGTTCCGCTACGTCACCCCCGTCCGGTCGCAGGACGCCACGGGCCGGGTGGCCCAGGTCTACGCCCGCCTCGCCGACGACTTCGGCATGGCCCGCATGGCGGTCTTCCTGACCTTGTCGCCCGCGCCCGCCGTGCTGGCCGGGACCTGGGCGCTGCTGCGGGAGTCGCTGCTGGCCGGGCCGGGGTCCAGGACCGGCAGGGAGGTGGTGGCGCTGGGGGTGTCGCTGGCCAACCGGTGCCCGTTCTGCGTGGCCGCGCACACGACGCTGCTGCACGCCACCGGCGACCACAGGCTGGCCGAGACCGTCGCGGCCGGGGGCGTGCCGGCGGATCCCGGGCACGCCGCGCTGCTGCGGTGGGCCAAGGACGGGCGGGTGCCCGCGCCCTTCCCCGCGGACGAGGCGCCCGGGTACGTCGGCACCGCGCTGACCTTCCACTTCGTCAACCGGATCGCCTCGTCCCTGCTCACCGAGAACCTGCTGCCGGGCAACCTGCAGAAGTCGCGCCTGGTGCGCAGCGTGGGCGGCCGGGCCATGTCCCGGACGGTGCGCAGGGAGCTGCCACCCGGCGCGGGCCTGGACGTGCTGGACGGCCTGCCCTCCTCGCCCGAGCCCGCCTGGGCGGCCGGCACGCCGGTCGGCACGGCGTACGCCACGCTCATGGCCGTCGCGGTGACGGGCGGGGAACTGCTCGGCGAGGCGGCGCGGACGGCCGTCACCGAGGCGGTCGCGGCCTGGGACGGCGAGCACCCGCCGATGGGCGGCGACTGGCTGTCGGGCCCGCTGACCGGCGTGCCCGGCGAGGAACGGCCGGGAGCCAGGCTCGCGCTGCTCGCCGCCCTCGCGCCCTACCGGCTCACCGACGCGGACGTCGCCGCCTGGCGCGGCGCCGCGACGACGGACGAGGACCTGGTGCGGCTCGTCGCCTTCGGCGCCGCCACGGCGACGCGGCACGCGGAGGGCGTCCTCACCGGGACCCGCGTGGGCGCCGGCGGCAGGTCAGGCCGGTAGGCAGGCGGGCGGGCGGCCCGAGGCGGGCCAGACGTATTCCAGGTCGTCGGGCTCGTCGCCGAAGAGCGGGCGGTAGTGATCGGGGTCCTTGCGCAGGAGGGCGGAGCGGTGGCTGAGGTGGAAGGCGTCGTCGCCGAGCCAGGGCGGCAGCTCGCCGGCCGCCGCCAGCTCGTGCTGGGTGCGGATGACGGGGGTGCCGCAGGCGCGGCCCAGCTCGACGGACATCGTGGCCGCGCAGGTGTCGGCCCGGCCGGTCGAGCACCAGCGCTCGCACACGTCGAGCCCGTAGCGGACCAGGGCCTCCTCGTAGCCGGCCCACATCTTGACGGCGGGGTGGTGGCGCCAGCCGTAGCCGGGGACGGTCAGGGCGCGCAGCACCTGCAGCGCCTCCACCCGCTGCTTGCCCAGCCGCAGCGCGTCCAGGACCCCGGCACTGGCCGCGAAATCCGGATACGGAAGAAATGTCTGCATCTATGCCCCCGCTGACCTGGTCTTTCCCGCCTGCCGCCCCGCGAGATCGTATATGGACCGCACGCCTGGCGGCGCGCACAATCGGCCCATGGGCTATGTCGGCGCACGGACGCCTCGCAGGGAAGACGCCAGACTGCTGACCGGAAAGGGGAGATACGTCGGCAACGTACGCCTGCCCGGCATGGCGTACGCGGTGGTGGTGCGCAGCCCCGTCGCGCACGGACGGCTCCTCGGCTGCGACGCCAAGGCGGCCTGGACGGTCGAGGGGGTGCTCGACGTCATCACCCCCGCCGACGCCGCGGAGCTGCTGCTGCCCTGCGTCACCCTCGCCCCGGGCCAGCGGCTGACCTCCTACCGGGTGCTCGACGACACGATCAGGTACGCCGGCCAGCCGATCGCCGTCGTCGTGGCCGGCACCCCCGCCGCCGCCCGCGACGCCGCGGACCTGCTGGACCTGCAGCTCGACCAGTCGCCCGCGACCGTCGGCGCGGAACGCGCCCTCGACCAGGACGCGCCGCTGCTCTACCCCGAGTGGGGCACGAACCTGGTCACCGACTTCCTGCTCGGCGACGCCGACTGCGCGGAGTTCGTCGAGTCCGCCGAGCACGTCGTCGAGATGACGTTCAGGATGGGCCGGATCTCGCCGCATCCCGTCGAGCCGCGCGGCGTGGTGGCCTCCTACGCCGACGACGAGCTGACCGTGCACGTCTCCTCCCAGGCCCCGCACCACGTGCGCGAGCACCTGGCCGACGCGTTCGGGCTCACCCACGACCGGGTACGCGTGATCAGCCGGGACGTCGGCGGCGGGTTCGGCGGCAAGGAGCACGTCTACCCCGACGAGGCGCTCGTCTGCCTGGCCGCGATGCGGACGGGCCGCCCGGTGAGCTGGACCGAGTCGCCCGGCGACCGGCTGGCGGCGACCCTGCCCGCGCGGGCCGCCGTCCACCGGGCCAGGCTGGCGCTCGACGGCCGGGGCCGGTTCGTCGCCCTGGACGCCGACATCCTCGGCGACCTCGGCGCCCATCCCTCGAACGTGGGCATCTCGCCCTTCGCGGTCTCGGCCACCCTGCTGCCGGGGCCGTACCGGTTCGAGCGGGTCGGCGTACGGGTGCGCGGGGTGGTCACCAACACCACCCCGACCGGCTCCTACCGCGGCTTCGGGCAGCCCGAGTGCACCTGGACCAGGGAGCGCCTGATCGACGAGGCGGCCCGGCGGCTCGGCCTCGACCCGGTCGAGCTGCGGCTGCGCAACATGCTGACGCCGGACGAGCTGCCGTGCACGAGCCGGGTCCACCAGCAGTACGACTCCGGCGACTACCCCCGGGCCCTGCGCACCCTGCGCGACCTGGTCACCCCGGTCACCGGCGTGGACGACGGCCGCCTTCGCGGCGTCGGCTACTCCTGCCACGTCGAGACCACCGGCCTGGGCCCGTCGATGGAGATGAAGGCGTCGGGCATCCAGGCGGGCGGCTACGAGACGGCGGTGCTGCGGATGGAGCCGGACGCGTCGGTGGTGGTGTCGTCCGGGGTGGTCTCGATCGGGCAGGGCATCGAGACCGCGCTGGCCCAGGTCGCGGCCGACCGGATGGGGGTGCCGATCGAGCGGGTGCGGGTGGTGCTGGGGGACACGGCGGCGACGCCGTACTCGTCGATCGGGTCGATCGCCAGCCGGTCGCTGGCGGTCGGCGGCGGGGCGCTCGTCCAGGCCGCCGCCCGGTTGCGGGACAAGCTGCTGGCCATCGCCGCCCACCGGCTGGAGGCGGCGCCCGGCGACCTGGAGATCGCCGAGGAGTGCGTGCGCGTCAAGGGCGACCCGCGGGCGTCGGTGTCGCTGCGGGAGCTGGCCACGTCCGCCTGGCGGGCCTGGGACCTGCCGGAAGGCGTCACGCCGGGCCTGGAGGAGCGGGTCAGCTACGACCCGGCCGCCTACACCTTCGCCTACGGCGCGCACGCCGCCGCCGTCGCGGTGGACCCCGAGACCGGCGCGGTCGAGGTGGAGCGCTACTGGGTGGTCAACGACGCCGGGACGCTGGTCAACCCGTCCGTGGTCGAGGGCCAGATCCGCGGCGGGGTCGCGCAGAGCATCGGCATGGCGCTGACCGAGGAGATCGTCCACACCGAGGACGGGCAGCCGCTCGCCGAGTACCTGCTGCCGACCACCCGCGAGGTGCCCGACATCGAGGTCGTGCTGCTGGAGACCCCCTCACCGCTCACCCCGGGCGGCATGAAGGGGGCGGGCGAGGCGGGCACGATCGGCCCGCCCGCCGCCATCGGCAACGCGGTCGCCGCCGCCATGCCCGAGCTGGCCGGACGCGTTACCGACGTGCCCCTCACCCCTCAGGTCGTGTGGAGGTGTCGGCACCTCTGACCTGGGCACGAGGAGCCTGAAGGTTCGGATCGGGGGACGAATCATGGAATATCGTGCACTCTTGGCGTCCATCGGCCGCATGACGGGCCTGGGCGCCGGCCCGGCCAGAGCGGCGGCGGAGGCCACGCTGACCACGCTCGCCCGCACGCTCGACGACGACGACCGGCGCGAGCTCATCGACGCCCTGCCGCCCGAGCTGACCAACGACTTCCCCATGGACCATCCGCGCAACGACGGCACCGAGGAGGGCTTCGTCCGGCAGGCGGCGCTGCTCGGCCGTCGTCCGCCCGAGCAGGCCAGGATCAGGGCCCAGGCCGTGCTGGCCGCCGTCGCCGAGCAGGACCCCGAGCTGATCGCCCGGTTGCACATCCCCGAGCAGGTACGCCCCCTGTTCGACCCGCCGGACAGCGGCGGCGGCATCACCGGCCCCAAGGGGCACGCCGCCCCGCTCACCGCCGACGAGATCGCCGCGGCCCTCGCCACCCTGCCGCTGTGGACCGGTGACCGCTCGGCGCTGCGCCGGGAGATCTCCCTGCCGCGGGAGAACCTGCGTGCCGTCCGCCGCGCGCTCGACCGGCTCAAGGCCACCTACGGCCGGCAGCCCCAGCTGCACGACACCGCCGACGGCCTGGCCATCGTGGTCAGGACCGTCTCCGTGGGCGCGGTGACGGCCCTCGACGTGCAGCTGGCCAGGCGGGTCGACGACCTCATCGAGGAGGTGGGCGCCGGCATCGGCCGCCCGTAGCCGCGGGCCCGGCCGGTCCTGGGGCGCGGGCCTGGCTAGCCGCGCGGCCGGTCGGGCGTCTCGCCGGTCAGGTCCTCCAGGTGCTTGCCCGCCTGCGACAGGGCCTGTTCCAGCGCCGCCTGCCCGGCGGTCTTGTGCTCCGCCGGGATCCTCCCCGCCACGCCCGGACGCCCGGCCGGACGCCCGGCCGGACGTTCACCCGGGCGCTCGGCCGGACGCCTGGCCGCGTCGAGGAGCGGCGTGGTGTCGGTGTCGGGGGTGTTCTCGTCAGGACTGCTCATGGCCCTGTCCGTACCCGCTGACCTGGGAAGACATGTCGAGCCGCGAAGAAAGTCAGGATTTCTCGGAAAACGTTCGACCCGAACGGCCCTTGCGTGCGTACAGGTTTGGACAGCCGCATGTCCGACAACTCGGAGGCAGGTCTCGTGTTGACTGAAACGAGCATTCGTCGCCGCCCTTCCCAGGATGGAGAGGCCATGTCCAGGCTGCGGTCGGCCCGGCGGAGCCGGATGCAGTACGTATGGCCGTTGCGCCCGGACGCCCGGACCGTCGGCCACGCCCGGTCGATCATCCGGGAGGAGCTGTCCGGGCTCGACCTGCACGACGACGTCGTGGACGACGCCGTCCTCATGGTGAGCGAGCTGGTCACCAACGCGTTCATGTACGGCGAGGGCCCCTACGAGCTGCTCCTGCACGTGGACGCCAAGGAGGTCATGTGCGTCGTCGTGGACGCCGGCCCGCCTCTGCCCGCCCCCTCGGTCCCCGACCCGTCCGCCGAGCACGGACGGGGGCTGCGCATCGTCGCCCGGCTCTCCGACGGCTTCTACGGCTGCCATCCCCAGCGTTACCTGACCCACCCCGACCTGGTCGGCAAGGCCACCTGGTTCGCGCTGCCCCGCCGCGGCGGGCCCGGCAACGTCGTGCCGATCAGGGCGGGCACGTAGAGGGTTCCAGTCTCCTGCAAGTCGGCCCGACCATACTGTGATCAATTAGGGCGAAGCCGATGAGTGGGACAACGTGGAATTCCGAGTTCTGGGGCCGCTGGAGGTCCGCGACGCCGACGGGGGCGCGGTCGGTACGGTGTGGGCGATCGACGGCGACGGCTGCTTCCAGATGACCGACCAGGAGCCGGCCGTGTGCGCGCTGGAGGGCGTGCCGATCAAGGTGGCCGTCATCAACAACGGCAGCCTCGGCATGGTCCGCCAGTGGCAGAGAGGACGTGGACGCGGTCGTCGAGCAGGCCATGGCGATCGACGACCGGCCGGTGGTGGTGGACTTCGTCGTGCACCGGGACGCGATGGTGTGGCCCATGGTGCCCGCCGGCACGAGCAACGACGACATCCGGATCGCCAGGAACCTGGCTCCGAACTGGGGAGATGACGAATGAGTCAAGTCATAACAAAGCAGCCAAAGGTGCCGAACCTCATTTAAGCTTCCTTGACCCGGGGCGGCCCGGGCCGCGGAACCGAGGTGGAAAGTGGCGCTGCGCGTCAAGGTGCTGGGACCCATCGTGGCCGAGATCGACGGGGTGGAGGTCGCGCTCGGCGGCCCGAGACAGCGCGCGGTGCTCGCCGTGCTGGTCGCGGCGCGCGGGCAGGTGGTCTCGGCCGAACGGGTGCTCGACGCCGCCTGGGACGAGGGCGAGCCCGCCTCGATGCCCACCCTGCACTCCTACATCACCAGGCTGCGCAAGGCACTCGAACCCGGCCGGACCAGCCGGTCGCCGCAGAGCGTGCTGGCCCGCGTCGGCAACGGCTACACGCTGCGCGTCGAGCCCGACGCCGTGGACGCCGAGCGGTTCGCCCGAAAGGTCGCCGAAGGGCAGCTCCTGCTGGAGTCGGGCGACCACGGCTCGGCGCTGGCCGTTCTGGGCGAGGCCGTGGAGCTGTGGGGCGGGCAGCCGTACGGGGAGTTCGCGGGCGCGGCCTTCGCCGTCCCGGAGATCGCGCGGCTCCAGGGGCTGTTCCTGTCGGCGCGGGAGAGCCTGTTCGCCGCGCAGCTCGCCCTCGGACGGCACGCGGCCGTGGTGCCGGAGCTGGAGAAGCTCACCGCCGAGCAGCCCATGAGCGAGCGCGGCTGGGAGCTGCTGGTGCTGGCCCTGTACCGGTCGGGCCGCCAGGGCGACGCGCTGGCCGCGCTGCGCTCCGCCCGCCGCGTGCTGGCCGAGGAGCTGGGCATCGATCCGGGGCCGGGGCTGCGCGAGCTGGAGGCGGCGGTGCTGGCCCAGGACGACGCGCTGCGTCCCGGCGGCGCCGCGCCGCTGCCGGAACGCGGCGGCAACCTGCCCTTCCCCGTGACCGCGCTGGTCGGCCGGGCGGCCGAGGTCGAGCAGGTGGCCGCGCTGCTCGCCGAGCACCGGCTGGTCACGCTCAGCGGGCCGGGCGGCATCGGCAAGACCCGGCTGGCGCTGGAGACCGCGCGGGCCAGGGACGACGCCGACGGGCCGTGGCTGGTCGAGCTGGCCGGGCTGGCCGACCCTTCGCTGGTGGCCGGGGCCATCGCCCAGGTGCTCGGGCTCACCGGGCCGGTCACCGGGCAACGCCTGGCCTACGCGCTGCGCGGCCGGAGCCCGCTGCTGGTGATCGACAACTGCGAGCACCTCGTGACGGCCGTCCGCGACACGGTGTCCGAGCTGCTGGCCGGGGCGGGCGGCGTACGCGTGCTGGCCACCAGCCGCGAGACGCTCGGCGTGCCGGGCGAGGCCCTGTACGACGTGCCGCCGCTGTCCACGGCGGACGCCCGCGACCTGTTCCTGAGCCGGGCCAGGGCCGCCGCGCCCGGCTGGGAGCCGACGCCCGCCGAGCTGGCCAACGCCGAACGCCTCTGCCTGGGGCTCGACGGGCTGCCCCTGGCGGTCGAGCTGGCCGCCGGGCAGTGCCGCATGTTGTCGGTCGAGCAGATCCTCACCTCGATGGACGACAGGTTCAGCGTGCTCACCGACGGCGCCGGGCCGCAGCGGCACCGCACGCTCGCCCGTACCGTGGAGTGGAGCTACGACCTGCTCGAACCCGCCGAGCGCGAGCTGTTCCACCGGCTCGGCGCGTTCGCCTCCGGCTTCGACCTGGACGCCGCGGCCGCGGTGTGCGGGCGGCCGGTCCTGGGCGGCCTGGGCGCGCTGGTGCGCAAGTCGCTGGTCGCGGTCGAGCCCGGCACCTCGCCGCGCCGCTACCGGCTGCTGGAGACGATCAAGGAGTTCGCCCGCGCCCGGCAGGACCCGGCCGAGCTGGCCGAGGCCCAGGCCGCGCATCGCGCCTGGGTGCTGACCCGCGCCGAGGCCGCCGACGCCAGGATCCGCGGCGAGGGGGCGACCGCCGCGATGGAGGTGCTCCTCGCCGACCAGGCCGAGCACCGGGCCGCGTTCACCTCGGCGATGCTGGCCGGCGACGGCGGGTACGCGCTGCGGCTCACCGGCCTGCTGTCGTGGTTCTGGTACCGCAGGGGCCACGTCGCCGAGGGGCTGGCCAGCCTGTCGGCGGCCATGGAGCTCTACCCCGACGCCGAGCCCGGCGTGCGCTCCCAGGCGCTGATCGGCATGGCCGGCCTGCACTACCTGGCCGGTGACTTCGTCGCCGCGAGCCGGCGGGCCAGGGAGGCGGCCGGGATGGCCCGCCTGGCCGACGACCTGGTCGCCGAGGGGCGCGCCCTGACCTACCGCGCGCTGTTCGGCGGCATGTGCGGGGCGCCGAACGCCCTGGCCGACGCCCGTGCCGCGCTCGACCTGGCCGAGGTGGCCGGCATGGCGTGGCTGCACGCCGAGGCGCTGATGGTGCTCGGCATGCTGCTGGTGTTCGCCCGGGAGACGGGCGAGGCGGCCGGCTGGCTGACCCGGTCGATCGAGGTGGCCACCAGGACGGGACACCGCTTCGTCACCGCCTCCTCGACCTGGCTGCTGATGAAGATCGACCTGCTGGGCGGCCGTACCGACCGGCCGCTGGCGTCCGGGCTGCCGATCCTGCGCATGCTCGACGAGGACAAGGACGTCACGTCCTGGCTGGTCATGGCGCACACGCTGGCCGGGGTGCTCACCGCGGGCGGGCTGCCGCGGGACGGCGCCCGCCTGCTCGGCGCGGTCGAGGCGGTCGGGGCCCGGGTCGGCTTCTCGCCGCCGGAGCTGGACCCGGCCGACGGCGCCGAGCGGGAGGAGCTGATCCGGCGCGCGCTGCCCGCCGCCGAGCTGGCCGAGTGCCTGCGCGAGGGCGCCGCCCTGTCACCCGCCCAGGTGCACGGCCTGCTCGACCGGCTGATCCGGAGCCGCGTCCACTGACCTGGGATTCTTGCGCCGGGCGGGCCGGCAGGCTTTGGTACAGGTATGCCCCCAGGTGATCGGCTCGCCGTGCAGACCATCGAGTTCCACGGTGACAAGGTCGCCTTCGGCGAGGCCGGCGTGACGGACGAGGAACGCGCCGCCGCCGGCCGCGAGACGCTCGCCCAGCGCAACCAGGCGCTGCTGCGGGGCAACCGCCGCCGGGCCAGGCGCCGCTACGCCCACGAGCTGCCCGACGGCGAGCACTTCGCGCGCGTGTGGCGGCGGCGCGCCCTGGCCGAGCTGCGGCCCCTGCTGAGCGGCGGGCCGCTGGCCGTCTGGGGCGAGGACGACGACGTGCTGCACGTGCTCTGGCAGGGGCCGAACGCCCAGCTCGTCGCCGGCGTGCGGTTCCCGATGTGGCCGGTAAAGGGGGCGGCCGACCTGTGGGAGCTGTCCCTGCGCGTACGGCACCTGGACCGGGCCGTGATCGGCGTCACCGCGGTGCCTCCCGGTGGCCGTCCGGTGGAGCGGATCTGGCACGGCTCCCGCGCCGCCCCCGCCCCCGCGACGGCCGCCCGGCTCGCCGGCACGCTGGTCACCCGCGAGATCAGCAGCGTCCACCTGGGCGAGCGCCGCGCGATCACCGTCTACCGGCCGCCCGGCCCGATCCGGCCGATGCCCCTGTGCCTGCTGGCCGACGGGCAGGCCGCCGAGTCGCACGCCCGGGTGCTGGAGCCGGCGATCCTGGCCGGCGCGCTGCCGCCGCTGATCCTGGCCGGTCCGCACGCCGCCGGCGCGCCGGGGCCGTACCCGGACGGGCGGGCCAGGGAGTACCTGCCCTACGCCGACCCGCGGCGCTTCGCGGCGCACCTGGCGTTCGTCGTCGGCGAGGTCCTGCCCGGCTTCCCCGAGGCGCGCCACGTGATCAGCGCGGGCTTCTCCGAGGGCGCCGCGTTCGCGCTGACCGCCGCCGACCGGTGCCCCGGCCGGATCGCCGCGGCCGTCGCCCTCAGCCCCGACCTGCTGCCGCAGCTCCTCGACACCTCCGTACGGGTGCCCCGCTACCTCGCCGCGGGCACGCTCGAACCGGCCTCGCTCGACTGCGCGCGCTCGCTGGCCGCGCGCCTGGCCGGGGCGGGCGTGGCCCACCGGTGCGCGGCGTGGATCGGCGGCCACGACGGCTACTGGTGGCGGGTGCACCTGCTGGCCGCCCTCACCTGGCTGGCCCGCCAGCCGCTGCCCCGCTCACGCTGACCGCGCCGACTGCCCCGCTCACGCCGACCGCGCCGGCCGGACGGCGGCCAGCACCAGCAGCCCGGCGAACAGCCCGGTGACCGCGGCGGCCAGGTAGACGGCGTTCAGCGCCGAGGGGAACGAACCCGGCCCGGTCATGCCGTCCTGGAACAGGATGCCGAAGGCGGCGACGCCGAGGGCGTACCCGAGCTGCCTGACGGTGTTGACCGCGCCCGCCGCCATCCCGGCCCGGTGCGGCGGGACGTGCGCCATGGCGGCCGAGCTGAGGGCCGGGACGGCCAGGCCGACGCCGATCCCGGTCACCACCAGGCCCGGCGCGAGCGCCGTCCACGTGGAGTGCTCGTCGAGCATGCCCTGCAGCAGCGCGCCCGCGGCGATCAGCAGCAGCCCGCCGCCGACCGCGGCGCGCGCCGTCAGCCGGGGGAGCAGGCGGGCGGCGGCGACCGAGACGACCAGCGAGGTGCCGGCCATCGGCGTCAGCGCCAGCCCCGCCTGGACCGGCCCGAGCCCCAGCCCGCCGGCCTGCTGCAACCACAACGAGGTGAAGGCCAGGCAGGCGAACGCGGCCGGCATGAGCAGCCCGGCCCCCGCCATGATCCCGCTGAACGCCTTGTTCGCGAACAGCCGCAGGTCCACCATGGGATGCGCGCCGCGCGACTCCACCAGCACGAACGCGGCGAACGCGAGCACCGCCACGGCGAGCGGCGCCAGCGTGCGCGGCGACGTCCAGCCGTTCGGCCCGGCCTCGATCAGCCCGTACGTGAGCGCGCCCGCCGCCAGGGTGAACGTGCCCATCCCGGCCAGGTCCAGCCGGCCCCCGCCCGGCAGGCGGGACTCGCCGACCGTGCGCCAGGTCATCCAGGCGGCGGCCAGGCTGATGGGCAGGTTCACCAGGAAGACGGCCCGCCAGTGCAGGTGCTCGGTGAGCAGCCCGCCGAGCACGGGGGCGAGCGCCGCGGCGGCCCCGTTCACGCCGCCCCACACGCCGAACGCGATGCCGCGCTCCCGGCCGTGGTAGGTGGCGCTGATCAGGGCCAGCGTCGTGGCCATCATGGCGGCGCCGCCCGCCCCCTGCAGCACGCGGGCCGCCAGCAGCAGGCCCCCGGTGGGCGCGAGGCCGCAGGCCAGGGAGGCGAGCGCGAACACGCCGAGGGCGATCAGGTACACCTTGCGCCGCCCGGCGTGGTCGGCGACCGAGCCGGCCGCCAGCAGCAGCGCGGCCAGGGCCAGGGCGTAGCCGTCCAGGAGCCACTGGGCGTCGGTGAAGGACATCTTCAGGTCGGCGGTGATGCCGGGCAGGGCCACCATGACGATGGTCACGTCCACCAGGAGCATGAAGGCGCCCAGGCAGGCGGCGGCCAGCGGCCACCAGCTCGTACGGGTCAGTGTCGTGTTCATGGCGGCAAGGGTCCGGCCCGGACGGGGGATAACCCTAGCCGTCGAGGCGCTTCTGCCGGTTTTCTGCGCTCTGTAGCCTCATCTGGTGGAAAACGTCACGCTCGACGAGGTCGACCGCGGGCTGCTGCACGCGTTGCAGGTGGACGGGCGGGCTTCGTTCAGTCGGATCGCCGAGGTGCTGGGGGTGTCCGACCAGCGGGTGGCCCGCCGCTACCGGCGGCTGCGGTCCGGCGGCGGGATCCGGGTCGTCGGCGTGGTGGACCGGCAGCGGCTCGGCCACCAGTCGTGGGCCATCCGGTTGCGCTGCACGCCCGACGCCGGCGCCTCGATCGCCGAGGCACTCGGACGGCGGCCCGACACGTTCTGGGTGCACCTGCTGTCCGGCGGCACCGAGATCTCCTGCGGCGCCATCCAGCGCCTCGACCGGGAACGCGAGCCGCTGCTGCTGACCAAGC
The DNA here is from genome assembly GCF_040674635.1 of Nonomuraea sp. NPDC049758. NCBI lineage: Bacteria > Bacillati > Actinomycetota > Actinomycetes > Streptosporangiales > Streptosporangiaceae > Nonomuraea > Nonomuraea sp. NPDC049758. The sequence goes on along the minus strand of NZ_JBFAMZ010000006.1, from coordinate 267,012 downwards.
TGGCCAGGACCAACCGGGTGCTCGCGGTGTCGGCGCACCGGACCCTGCACATGTTCGTCGGCGGCCGCATCGGCTGGGCCGGGCTCGCCGCGCTCTCCGCCGACCAGGTCGCCCACCTGCGGGCCGGCCGCGTATACGCCCCCCGCGACGCCGGCGAGGACGTGACGCTCGGCCCCGGCGACGACGCGCTGCTGGCCGAGCTGTCCCGCGACGGCCGCACCGGCCACGCCGACCTGGCGGCGGCGACCGGCTGGTCGGAGTCCACGGTCCGGCGGCGGATGGAACAGCTCTGCGCGGCCGGCGCCCTGTTCTTCGACATGGACGTGCTGCCCCAGCTCCTGGACTACCGGGTCGAGGCCCAGCTGTGGATGTCGGTGCCGCCCGCCGACCTCGACGCCACCGGCCGAGCGCTGGCCGAGCACCCGGAGGTCGCCTTCGCCGGGGCGACCACGGGCCCGACCAACCTCGCGGCCAGCGTGGTGTGCCGCGACGACACCGCCTTCTACCGCTACCTCACCGACAGCCTGGGCGCGCTGCCCGCCATCCGGCACATCGAGACCGCGCCGATCATCAGGACCATCAAGCGGGCGGGCGCCGGGCTGACGAGTTGACCTCAAGTCGTCTTGAGGTTGCACGCTGGCCGTGGACGTTTTCCGGGATGAGGAGTGGTCATGAGAGTGGTGCAGGTGACGCGGTTCGGCGGGCCCGAGGTGCTGGAGACGCGGACCGTCCCGGATCCGGTGGCCGGGCCGGGCGAGGTCGTGGTGAAGGTCGGCTTCGCCGAGATCAATTTCATCGAGACGCAGCTCAGGCGGGGGTTCACGCCGGGGCCGCCGCTGCCGGAGCCGCCGTACGTGCCGGGTGCGGGCGTCGGCGGGCTGGTGTTGTCCGTGGGCGATGACGTCGATGCCGGGCTGGTGGGGCGGCGGGTGGTGACCCGTACGCCGGGCTTCGGCGGCGGGAACGCCGAACTGGTCGTGGCCAGGGCCGCGGATCTGATCGAGGTGCCGGACGGGCTCGCGCTGGCCGACGCCACGGCGCTGCTCATCGACGGCAACACGGCCGTGGGCCTGTTCGCGAACGTCGCGATCCGGCCCGGCGAACGGGTGCTCGTCCAGGCCGCCGCCGGCGGGCTCGGCAGCCTGCTCGTGCAGCTCGCGCGCGCGGCCGGCGCCCGGGTGGTCGGGGCGGCGGGCGGCGCGGCCAAGCTGGCGGTGGTCGCCGGGCTCGGCGCCGAGGCGACCGTCGACTACTCGCGTCCCGGCTGGACCCAGGAGGTCCTCGACGCGACCGGCGGGCGCGGCCCCGACGTGGTCTTCGACGGCGTGGGCGGCGAACTCGGCCGCCAGGCGTTCGAGGTGACCGCGCGCGGCGGGCGGTTCTCCGTGCACGGCGCGTCCAGCGGCAGCGTCACGACCGTCGATCCGGCGGAGGCCGACCGCAGGGGCGTCACGGTGATCGGCCTGGAGCAGCTGGCCGCCCTGGGCCAGGACGGGAACGAGCGGGCCGTGCGCGCGCTCGCCGAGGCGGCGGCCGGGCGGCTCAAGGCGGTCGTCGGGCGCACGTTCCCGCTGGAGCGGGCGGCCGAGGCGCACGCGGCGATCGAGGCCCGCGCGGTGAACGGCAAGACCCTGCTGGAGGTCTGACCGCCCGCGGGCCCGCGGGCGCCGGGGTCATAATCGAGGCGTGCACCGGCCGTCCAGGCGACTCCTCCTCCAGGCGGGCGCGGTCGCCGTGGCCGCCGCGGCGGGCGCGCTCGCCCGGGCCGAGCCCGCCCACACGCCGGACGACTCCTTCGTCAGGCTGCGCCGCCAGTGGCGCGAGGTGACGCTTGGGGCGGGGTTCGACGCGGGCGCGGAGCCGTACCGGACGCGGCTGGCCGAGACGGGGCGGCGGGCGGCCCGGTACCGCGCGGCCATGGCGTACACGGGCACGTCGCTCTGGGCGGACCAGCCGTTCCCGTCGTTCGCCGCGACGCCGGGACGGCTGCTGGCCATGGCCCGCGCGTACGCGCTGCCGGGGACGGGGCTGACCGGCGACGCCACCCTGGCCGCCGCCGTCGCCGCCGGGATCGACCACTACCGCCGCCACGTGTACGCCGCCGGCGCCGACCCGGCGGGCAACTGGTGGCACTGGGAGATCGGCGTGCCGAGGGCGCTGCTCGACGCGGCCGTGCTGGTCGGGCCGCACCTGGGCGAGCGGCGCAGCGCCGCGCTGCGGGACGCGGTCGACCACTTCGTGCCCGAGAGCCGTCTCGGCGACTACAGCGGCACCAGCACCGCCGCCAACCGGGTGGACCTGTGCGTGGTGATGGTGCTGCGCGCCATGCTCAGGGCCGACCCCGGCAAGGCGGCGCTGGCGGTCTCGGCGCTCGCCCCGGTGTTCCGCGTGGTCTCCGAGGGCGATGGTTTCTACCGGGACGGGTCGTTCGTCCAGCATTCGACCGTGCCCTACCAGGGCGGCTACGGGGTGACGCTGCTCACCGGGCTGGCGACGTTGTTCGCGGTGCTGCGCGGCACGCCGTGGGAGGTCGTGGACCCGACCGTGTTCGCCATGGTGGAGCGGTCGTTCACGCCGTTCGTGCACGACGGGTTCTGCATGGACCTGGTGCGCGGCAGGGGGATCGGCAGGAAGCCGTTCGGCGACCACGACAGGGGCCGCGAGCTGGCCGCCGCGATCCTGCTGCTCGGCGAGGTGGCCCCGGCCGCCGACCGGGCCCGCTGGCAGGCGATGGTCAAGGGCTGGGCGGTACGCCGGACGTGCCGTCCCATGCCGGACGAGGCCGGCCCGGCCTTCCACGCCCGCCTGACCGCCGTCCTGGCCGACGACGCCGTGCCCGCCGCGCCGGAGCCCGTCGGCCACCGGCTGTTCCCGATGAGCGCGCGGGCCGTGCACCGCAGGCCGGGCTGGTGCGCCGCGCTCAGCATGGCCTCCGCCACGATCGGCCACTACGAGCACGGCAACGGCGAGAACCTGCGCGGCTGGCACACCGGCTCCGGCATGCTCTACTGGTGGGCCGACGGCCACGCCGACCAGTACTCCGACTCGTTCTGGACGACCGTAGACCCCTACCGGCTGCCCGGCACGACCGTCTCCACCCGGCGGCTGCCCGACGGCGCGGGCCCGGCCTGGGGCGACACCTGCCCGCCCGGCCGCTGGGTCGGCGGCGCCACGGACGGCACGCACGCCGTCGTCGGCCAGCACCTGAACGGCCTCGACAGCACGATGGAGGCGTTCAAGTCGTGGTTCTTCCTCGACGACGCCGTGGTCTGCCTCGGCGCGGGGATCAGCGGCGCGGACGGCGTGCCGGTCGAGACGATCGTGGACAACCGCAGGACCGCCGCCCCCCTGACCGCGGATCTCCGGGCGGGGTGGGCGCACCTCGACGGCCACGGCGGCTACGTGGTGCCGGACGGCCTGCGCACCCTGCGCGAACGGCGCGGCGACCGCGACTACGTCACGCTCTGGCTCGACCACGGCGTCGATCCGGACCAGGCGGACTACGTCTACCTGCTGCTGCCGGGCGCGAGCCGCGCGCGCACGGTCGCCAGGGCCGCCGATCCCGGGTGGGCCCGCGTGCTCGCCAACACCGCGCGGCGGCAGGCCGTCCGGGTGGACGCGCTGGGCGTCACCGCGGCCGCCTTCTGGAACGAGGGCGCCGCCGGCCCGCTCGCCGCCTCCGGGCCCTGCGCCGTGCTGGTCAGGGAGGACGCCGCGGGCACGGCCACCGTGACCGTGGCCGACCCCCGGCGCGACCTGGACGGCCTGACCGTGACCTGGGACCGGCCGGTCGCCGGCGTGCTGCGCGGCCACCCGCTGCTCACGGGGGCGGCGACGGGCGACCGGCTGAGGCTCGCCTTCGGGCCGACGGCCGACCTGGAGGGCGCTTCGGTGACGGTGACCGTCCGGCTGTCGTGACGGGGTCAGGAGAGCACGGCCTGGGCCGCGACCAGCTCGGCGTACTTGCCGCCGATGGCCGTCAGCTCGTCGTGGGTGCCGCGTTGCACCACCCGGCCCGCGTCGATCACGAGGATCAGGTCGGCGTCCCTGACCGTGCTGAGCCGGTGGGCGATCACGATCCTGGTCTGGACGAGCCGGCTCAGGTTCGCCTCGATGGCCGCCTCCGTGGCGCTGTCGAGGTTGCTGGTGGCCTCGTCGAGCAGCAGCACCTTTGGGCGCGACAGGACGGCGCGGGCCAGGGCGAGCCGCTGCCGCTGCCCGCCCGACAGGCCGCCGCCGTCGGTGAGCATCGTCTCGTACCCCATGGGCATGTCCATGATCTCGTCGTGCAGCGCCGCCAGGCGGGCCGCGGCGACCACCCGCTCCAGGGACGCGCCCGGCTCGTTCAGCGCGATGTTCTCCCTGATCGAGCCGCTGAACAGGGACGGATCCTGGGTGACCACGCCGAACTGGCGGCGCAGCGTGCGCAGGTTCAGCTCGGCGGCCGGGACGCCGTCGTAACGGATCTCGCCGAGCACGGGCGTGTGCAGCGCGAGCAGCAGCCGGGCCAGCGTGCTCTTGCCCGAGCCGGACGCGCCCACCAGGGCGACCTTCTGACCAGGGCGGATGGAGACCGAGACGTCGCGCACGGTCCAGGGGGCGCGCGGGTCGTGGCGGAAGCTCACCCCGCTCAGCTCGACCGCGCCCCGCAGCCGCAGCACCTCGATGCCGTTGCTCGGCTCCGGCTCCGAGGCCAGGATGTCGGACAGCCGGTCGAAGTGCGCGCCCGCCTGCTGGAGGCTCTGCAGCCCGGTCATCAGCGAGCCGAGCGGGGTCAGCGCGCCGAGCGCGATGGCGTTCAGCGCCACCAGCGCGCCCACCGTGAGCTGCCCGTCGAGCACCCGCCAGGCGCCCAGCCACAGCAGCCCGAGCGGCGCCGTCACCCGGATCGCGGCCAGCGCCGACTCCAGCAGCCCCCTGGTCAGCCCGGCCCGCACGTCCGCGTTGAGCTGCCTGGCGAAGTGCGACGACCACTGGTCCACGGCCCGCTTCTCGGCGCCCGACGCCTTCAGCGTCTCGATGCCGGTGATCGTCTGGATCAGGCTGGTCTGGGACGCCGACAACGCCGTCAGCTCCTGCCGGGTGAGCGTGGCGATCCGGCTGGTCGTGGCCAGCAGCAGGACCGTCTGCAGCACGGCCAGCCCGGTCAGCGCCAGCCCGAACACCGGGTCCCAGAGGTAGACCAGCACCAGGTAACCCACGGCCAGCGGGCCGTCCAGCAGCGCCGCCACGACCTGCCCGGTGAGGATGTCGCCGAGCGTCGAGACGCTGCCCGCCCTGGTCACCAGATCGCCCTTGCCGCGCTGCTGGAAGTACCGGTACGGCAGCGTCACCAGATGGCTGACCAGGCTCTCGGTGAGCTCCTGGTCGGCCCGGGCCCGTACGGCGACCAGCAGGGCCGCCCGCAGGTACCCGATCACCAGCTGGGCCGCCCCCGCGAGCAGCACGGAGACGCCCAGCAGGGACAGCACGTCCACCGCCCGCCTGGGCACGATGGAGTCCAGGAGGAGCTGCGAGAACATCGGCAGCGCCAGCCCGAGCACCTGCAGCAGCAACGAGGCGGCGATGAGCTGCGCGAGCAGCCCCCTGCGCCGCCGGAACAGCGTCCGGACGAACTCCCTGCGCCAGGCGCTCGCCGCCGACGTCGTGCCGCGCCGGAAGCCCTCGCCCGGCTCGAACACCAGCAGCACGCCGGTGAACCCGGCCCCGAACTCCTCCGGCGTCAGCCTGCGGCGGCCGTGCCCGGGGTCGACGACGTCCACGCGGTCGGGGGACCAGCGTTCGACCACGATGAAGTGGTTGAACTCCCAGTGCGCGACGGCGGGGAGCGGCACGCGGGCCAGGTCCTCGGGGGCCAGGGAGAAGGCGCGGGCCTTGAGGCCGTGGTCGCGGGCGCCGTCCACGACGGCCTTGGCGCTCAGGCCGTCCCTGCCGACCTGGAGGCGCTCGGCGACCTGGTGGAGCGTGGTGCGGTGCCCGTGGTGGCACAGCACCATGGCCAGGCAGGCCGCGCCGCACTCGGTGTCGGTGTTCTGGAGCAGCACGGGCAGGCGGCGCAACATCAGGCGACCGCCTCCACCGCGGCCATGGTCAGCAGGAGGCCGGTGGCCAGGAGCGCGGCCACCAGCAGCCACAGCGCGAGGAACGACGGGGTGCTGATCACCGGCGGCATCCGGGTGACCCGCGACATCGCCCGGTGCCGCAACGCCTCCTCCCGGTAGATGCCCTGCCCTTCCCGCGGGTCCCGCGCGGGGGGTGCCGCGTGGCGCGGGGCCGGGCGCGTCGTGCCGTACGGACCGTTCACGGCCGGCGCCCCCCGCCTGGAACCGTCACCCGCCACCCCCATGGCTCACCCGCCTCTCCACTCGACTCCCGGCAAGCCTAGGAACGCCTACTTGGAAGCCACTTGGGATCCACTGCTCGGCGCACCGCCCGCCGGACGTGCGCCTGACACCCGGGTCAGCGGAAGAGGAGGTCGCCGAAGTTCGGGTCGGCCGGCTCGCCCGGGTCCCGGTCGGTCGGCGAGGGCAGGGCGGTGGGGACGGGGTCCGAGGGGGTGGCGTCCGGCGTGGCCGTGGGGGACGGGCCGGCCGAACCCGTCCCGCCCGGCGTGGGCGTCGGCGTGACCGTGACCGGCACGGACGGCGTGGGCGTCGCGGACGGGCCGGTGGACGGCACGGATGACGGCGTCGGGCTCGGCGGCCGGGTCGCGGGACGTTCGTGCCGCGGCTCCCCGGCCGCCCGCCCGTCCCGGCGGTCCTTGCGGCCGGGGGCCTTGCCGGCCTCGCCCGGGGCCCGTCCGGCGACCTGGTCGGCCACCGTGCGGTCCGCGATGACCTCGTAGATCACGATGCTGCCCATGCTGACGGTGAACACCAGGGCCGCGGCGCCGCCCACCCTGGCCCACCGCGGCCTCCTCCTGCACAGGGCGACCGCCGTGCGCTGCTTCACCCTGTCGCCCGTGCGTTTGAGGTAATGCGTGTAGACGTCGGCGATGACGGTGCTGGCCACGCTCATCATCGCGGCGCCGATCACCGTCCCCGCCGTCCCGAGGTAGGAGGCCGCGACGGCGGCGGTGACCGCGGCCAGGGCGCTTCCCACGATCTGCGGCACGCTCAGCTCCAGCTTCCGCTGCTTGCCGCTCATAGCCAGGATCGTCCCCTCTTGTGGTGCGACGAAGGTGAACAAGCCACCTTGCCCCCCACAGGACGGGACGCCCACGGCGACGCGCGGCACTTTGCCGCGTCCTGGACCCGCGCTTGACGAGGGCGGGAACCGGCCCCTCGCGCAGCGGCGGGTCACCGCACGAGCGGAAGCCGGTTCACCCCCGTCATGGTCGGCGTGGGCATGAAGACCACCGGGTCGCCGGGATCGGTGCGCAGGACGCCGACCCGGTCGAGCAGGATGTTCAGCGCCACCCGCCCTTCCAGCCGGGCCAGGGGGGCGCCCAGGCAGAAGTGGATGCCGCGGCCGAAGGCGAGATGCGGGTTGGGATCGCGGCCGGCGTCGAAGACGTCGGGGTCGGGGAACTGCCTGGGGTCCCGGTTGGCCGAGCCGAGCCAGAGCATGACGATCTTGTCGGCCGGGATCGTCACCCCGCCCAGCTCGACCTCGCGGGTGGTCGACCGGGCCAGCCCGGCGAACGGGGTGAACAGCCGCAACGACTCCTCGATCACGGCCGGCACGGTGGAGCGGTCGGCCCGTACCTTGTCCTGCTGGCCGGGGAAGGCGTCCAGGCACACGACCGTGTTGCCGAGCAGCATCGTCGTGGTGATGTGCCCGGCGAGCAGCAGCAGTATCGCGAAGTTGACGACCTGGTCGTCGGGCAGGCGCTCGCCGTCCACCTCGGCCTCGACCAGCTTGGTGAGCAGGTCGGCGCGGGGCCGCGCGCGGCGCTCCGCGGCGTGCCCGGCGAGGTACTGCGTCATCTCCCGCCATGGTTTGAGGGTGTTCGCCACGTTCGCGCTCTGGCTCTCCACCGGCTCGGCGAGCGAGACCTTGGCGTCGCGCTGGAACAGCCCGTCGGCCCACTGCCTGAACAGGGCGCGGTCGCTGCTCGGCACCCCCAGCAGCTCGGCGATGACGATGACGGGGAGCGGATAGGCCAGGTCGGCCACCAGCTCCAGGCGGTCGCGGCCGTCGGCCGCGTCGAGCAGCTCGTGGGTGAGCTGGGCGATCCGCGGTTCGAGGTCCGCGACGACCTTGCGGGTGAACGCGCTGCTGACCAGCTTGCGCAGCTTGCCGTGCTCCGGCGGGTCGATCTGGGTGATGAACCCCTTCATCGAGAAGTCCTCGCCCTCCGGCAGCAGCCCCTTGGGGATCAGCCGCATGGTGTCGGAGGAGAACGTGACGGGGTCGGCGAGCACGTCGTGCACTTCCTGGTAGCCGTGGACGTTGTACATCCCGGCGGCGGCGTCGTACTCGACGGACGGGCCCGATCGCGGCCCGTGCAGCCAGAAGTGCTGCTTGGAGATGTTGTACCGTTCGACGATGTCGGACATCGCCTCTCCTTAGTCGTAGATCCACTTTCGGTAGGGCGGGATCAGTTCCTCGAGAATTGCGACGTACTCCGCCGCCGCCGCCTCCAGAACCTCGGCGGACGGCTGCACGGCGGGCTCGAAGGCATGGAGCACGGTGAAGGCGAGCGCGTCCGCCTGCTCCTCGACGCTCAGCTCCGTCCCGACGGTGTCGATGCCGCCGAGCAGGTAGAAACCCGTGGACGCGGCGCTCAGCGTGTACCGGGGGTGCGGCATGTCGGGCCTGAGCAGGCCGTACCGGTCGGCCACCCGCTGGAACCGCTCGGCCGCGAGGACGTCGTGGCTGCGCAGCGGGTGCTTGGCCAGCTTGCCCAGCAGCTCGATGTCGGTGGTGAACAGCGCCCGCAGCAGCGGCCTGCGGCTCATGGAGACGAAGGCCGCCCGTGAGAAACGATGCGGCAGCACCTGGGCGGGGTCGTGCCGCAGCAGCGCCGCGAACTCCTCCACGACCTCGATGGACTCCCGCAGCAGCAGCGCCTCGAACAGCTCGTTCTTGGTCCGCCAGTGCAGGTAGATGGTGCCCTTGCCGACCCCGGCGCGGCCGGCGATGTCGTCGACGGTGACCCTGCGGTAGCCGTGACGCAGGAGCAGCTCGCCCGCGGCGTCGAGGATCCGGTCCGCCCTTTCCGCCATGCGCCACACCTCATGACTAGATATGAAATCTGGTCATCAGTCACGCTACGCCGCACCGGAGCCCCGCACAAGGGACCGCTCACCCCAGGACGGCCGGCCGCAGCTCGTCCTCGCACCACTGGCGGAAACCGGTGGGCGTGCCGGCCTGCGGGGTACGCGGCTCGGCGTTGTCCAGCCCCTGGTTCTTGGCCTCCATCATGTCGGCCATCCCCTGGGCCATCGCCTCCGACCAGCCCTGTTCGGCCAGCATGGCCGTGAACGCCGCCATCGGCACGTGCCGCAGGCCGACCGGCCGTCCCAGCACCTCGGACATGATCCGCGCCATGTCCTCGCCCGACAGGTCCTCCGGACCGAGCACCGGGACGTCGGCCCGCCCGCTCCAGCCGCGGTCGAGCAGCAGCCCGGCGGCCACCGCCGCGATGTCGCGGGTGGCGCAGACGGGGGCCTTCAGGTCACCGTGGACCGGCGAGAAGAACACGCCCTGGTCCCTGATCACCGCCGCCTGGTCGAGCAGGTTGTCCATGAACGAGGGCATTGTCAGGGCCCGGTAGGGCACGCCCGTGGCGGCGATCAGGTCGTCCATGGCCAGCGAGGCCGTCACGAGACCGGCGTTCAGCGGCAGGCCGCGGCCCAGGGCCGAGACCCCGACCACCCGGCCCACCCCGCGGCGCACGAACGCCTCGCAGGCCGGACGGCTGAAGTCCAGGTAGGCGGCGTCGAGGCCGGCGGCCCGCGGATTCGGCGGAACGACCCAGAACACGGCGTCGGCGCCGGCGAACGCCTCCTCGACGACGCGGGCGTCGCCGTGCGAACCCGGCACGACCTCCACCCGCTCCCGCACGGCCGCCGGCAGCCGGGCCGGCTCCCGTACGACGACGCGGACCGGCTCGTCCGCGGCCAGGACGAGGTCGAGAACCTGCCGGCCGATCCGGCCGCTGGGCGTGGTGATGACGATCAAGGAGAACTCCAAGGGGAATCGGGGACGTCGTGCCCGGGGGGTACGGCCAGTCAACCGAGCGCGGCGGCGAACCTGAAGGACCGATCCGATCACCATTGATACCCTGCGGATATGAATGACCTGGAGGTCCGCGAGCTCCGCTACTTCGTGGCCGTGGCCGAGGAACTGCACTTCGGGCGGGCCGCCGAGCGGCTGGGCATGGCACAGCCCCCGCTGTCCCGGGCGATCCGCGAACTGGAACGCCGGCTGGGCGTGCGCCTGCTGGAGCGCACCACGCGGCAGGTCGCGCTCACCCCGCCGGGCGAGGTCTTCCTGCGCGACGCCAGGGCCGCCCTCGACGCGGTCGCCGCGGCGGCCCGCCGGGTCCGGCACGCGGCCCGTCCCGAGCCGGGGCTCCGGGTGGCGCTCAAGGCCGACTACGACGCCGGGCTGCTGCCGCGGATCCTCGCGGCCTACCGCGACGAGGAGGGCGCGCTCCCGGTCGAGCTGCTCCTGGGCGGGCGCAACGAGCAGGCCCCCGCCCTGCGCGACGGCCGGGCCGACGTCGCGCTGCTGACCACCCCCTTCGACGACCGCGACCTCGACACCGAGCCGCTGCTGAGCGAGCCCCGCCTGGTCGCGCTGCCGGCCGCCGACCCGCTGGCCGCCCGGCCCGTCCTCGCCATGGCCGACCTGGCCGGCCGGCCGCTGCCCGACGGCACCCCCGCCGAGCGGGACGGCGCCGAACCCCTCCCCGGCCACCGGCCGCGCCGCACCGGCCTGGACCTGGCCCAGGTCTGCAACCTGGTGGAACTGGGGAGCGCCGTCTGGTTCGTCCCCGTCTCGGTGGCGCGGCGGCACCCCCGGCCGGGCATCGCCTACCGGGAGGTCGCCGATCTGTCGCCGTCCGAGCTGGCCGTGGGGTGGCCGCAGGGGTCCCGCTCGCCGGCCGTGGCCGCGTTCGTCCGCGCCGCCGTCGGCGTCGCGGTGGGTCTGGGCCCCCTTCGTACGGGGGTGTAGCGGGATACCGGGGGAGGTGCCTTCAGTCGTACGTTCTTCCAGGTCGGGCGGCATCGCCCGGGAACCGGAGAAGACAGACATGACAGCCCGCCCGCTCGGGACGATCAAAAGGGTGCCCGGACATCGCAGAAAAGGGCAGCCTGGCACAATTGGCGCCGTGCCGAAGGACGCTGGCAGGTGAGACCGCCCGCGAGGGGCGGGCCCCTGCGCTGGGGCGCCGAGATCGTGCTCGGGCTCTGCCGCTCGGCCGTCCTGGTCCTGCTGACCTGCCTGATGCCGGTCGTCGGCGTCGTCGTCGGCCACTTCGGCGCCAAGCTGGCCTACTCCTGGTCGGCGAACCTGACCGCGCCCCCGTTCGTCGTGGCCCTGGCGCTGCTGGGCGAGACGCTGGTGGTGATCCTGTGGATCGCCGTCGCCCTGTGGGTCGTGCACCCGCTGACCAGCCGCACCTTCAGCCAGGCCGCCCGCCGGCTCGCCGCGCGCTGGCTCGGCCTGCGCATCGAGGTCGCCTACCGCACCCCCTCGCCGGTCACCCGCATGGCCACCGGCCACTGGTGGGACGGCGAGGAGTACCACAAGTCCGAACGGGAGGCCCGCCGCCGCGCCCGGATGAACGCCCGCTTCCACGACCCCCAGCTGCACTGGGACGGGCTGTGGTGCGTGCTCGCCGGGCTGACCGTGCTGCCGGTCGCGGCCCTGCCGCTGGTCGGCCTGGCCGGCGGCGGCTACCTGGCGCTCGTCCCGGACTTCCGCGGCCTCGGCCTCGCCCTGATCGTCGGCGGGCTGGCCGCCGCGCCCTTCGCCTGGCGCGTCCTCGGTCCCCTGGCCGGCCGCTTCCTCGGCCCGATCCCGGACTCGCGCCTCGGCCGGCGGGTGGCGGAGCTGGAGGCCGTGCGCGCCGACCTCACCCAGACCCAGGCCGCCGAGCTCGAACGCATCGAGCGCGGCCTGCACGACGGGGCCCAGGCGCGGCTGGTCGGCATGGGCATGTCGATGCAGGCCGCGGAACACCTCCTGGAGACCGACCCCGCCGCCGCCCGCGCCATCCTGGCCGACGCCCGCGCCTCGTCGATCGCGGCGCTGGCCGAGCTGCGCTCGCTGGTGCGCGGCATCAACCCGCCGGTGCTCACCGAGCGCGGCCTGGTCGACGCCGTCCGGGCCCTGGCACTCGACGCGCCCGTCGAGGTGGCCGTACGCAGTTCCGTGCCCGCGCGGCCCGAGCGTCCGGTCGAGTCCGCGGTCTACTTCGCCGTCGCCGAGCTGCTGGCGAACGTGGCCAAACACGCCCGCGCCACCCGCGTGACCGTCGAGCTCGGCTACGAGCCGCAGGCGCGGACCCTCACCGCGACCGTCACCGACGACGGCGCCGGCGGGGCGAGCGCGTCCGCCGGCTCCGGCCTGGACGGCGTCAGACGCCGGATGGCCGCCTTCGGCGGCCGTCTGGACATCGACAGCCCCCTCGGGGGTCCCACCCGCGTCTCAGTGGCGGTGCCGTGCGAATTGTCATAGCCGAGGATCTCTTCCTGCTCCGCGACGGGCTCGTCCGTCTCGTCCAGGCGTACGGGCACACCGTCGTCGCGGCCGTCGACTCCGGGCCCGCGACGCTCGAAGCGCTGGTCGGCCACCGTCCCGACGTGGCCATCGTGGACGTGCGGCTGCCGCCGACCCTCTCCGACGAGGGGCTCCAGGCCGCGCTCGCCGCCCGCCGCGAGGTGCTGGGCCTGCCCGTGCTGATCCTCTCCCAGCACGTGGAGCAGCTCTACGCCCGCGAACTGCTGGCCGACGGCCAGGGCGGCGTCGGCTACCAGCTCAAGGACCGCGTACTCGACGCCGGCCAGTTCATGGACGCGCTCGCCCGCGTCGCCGACGGCGGCACGGCGCTCGACCCGACGGTGGTCGCCAAGCTGCTCGGCCGCCCCGCCCACGCCGACCCCCTCGCCACCCTCACCGAACGCGAACGCTCGGTGCTCGAACTGATGGCCGAGGGCCTGTCGAACGCGGCGATCGCGGCCCGGCTGTTCCTCAGCGAGGGCGCCATCAGCAAGTACACGACCACGATCTTCGCCAAGCTCGGCCTCGCCGCCGACGACGACACCAACCGCCGGGTGCGCGCCGTCCTCACCTACCTGGGCGCCACCGCCCCCTAGTGCTCGGCGGCGCGCTCCGCCCGGGACGGCAGCAGCAGCGCGGTCACCACCACCGCCACCGACAGGACCGCCCCCACCACGAACGCCAGCCGCATGCCGCCCAGGGTCGCCAGCGCCTGCGTGAGACCCTCGGCCCGCAGGGTGTCGGCCCGCGCGCTCATCACGGTGACCACCAGCGCGGTGCCGATCGCCGCGGCGACCTGCTGGAGCGTGCTCAGGATCGAGCTGCCGTGCGGGTACAGGTGCGGCGGGACCGCTCCGAGCCCGAGCGTGAAGACCGGGGTGAAGGTCGCGGCCAGGCTCACCATGAGCAGCGCGTGCAGGCCCAGCAGCTGCCAGTACGGCATCGTCATCGTGACCTGGGTGAACCCGGCCAGCGCGAGCATGATCCCGATCGCGCCGGGGATGACCAGCACCCGGCCGCCGCGGTTGTCGAACACGCGGCCGACGGCCGGGCCGAGCAGGCCCATCGCCAGCCCGCCCGGCATCACCAGGAGCCCGGTCTCCAGCGGGCTGAGCGCCCGGACGTTCTGCAGGTAGAGAGGCAGCAGGATCATCGACCCGAGCATCGCCATGAAGGCCACCGACATCAGGACCAGCGCCACCGTGTACGTGCGGTGGCGCAACGTGCGCAGGTCCATCAGCGGCGTCCCGCGCCGCTGCAGCACGAGCTGGCGCACCACGAAGACGGCGATGGTGACCAGCCCGGCCACCGTGATGGCGGCGGCGACGCGCACGTCCCCGCCCTCGAACCGGCTGAGCCCGTAGACCAGCCCGCCGAACCCGGCCGCCGCCGTCACCACGCTGAACCAGTCGATCGTGCTGACCTCGGGCTCGCCGGTGTTCCTGAGCTGCCGCAGGCCGCTCCACGTGATCAGCCCGGCGATCGGCAGCACCACCGCGAACAGCAGCCGCCACGACCCGAAGTGCAGGATCACCCCGGAGATCGCCGGACCCATGGCCGGGGCGACGGAGATCGCCAGCGTCACGTTGCCCATCACCCGCCCCCGGTCCTTCTCCGGAACGACCTGCATCAGCGTGGTCATCAGCAGCGGCATCATCACGGCCGTGCCGGACGCCTGGACGATCCGGGCCCCCAGCAGCACCCCGAACACCGGCGCGACCGCGGCCAGCGCCGTGCCCAGCAGGAACAGCCCCATGGCGGTGGTGTACGCCGTGCGGGTGGTGACCCGCTGCAGGAACCAGCCGGTGATCGGGATGACCCCGGCCATGGTCAGCATGAAGGCCGTGGAGAGCCACTGGGCGGTCTGCTCGGTGATGTGCATGGCGTCCATCAGCCGGGGGATCGCGTTGATCATGATCGTCTCGTTGAGCACGACCACGAACGTCGCCAGCACCAGCAACCGGATCACGGCGGGCGTACGGCCCGAACCGGCGGACACGCCCTTGGCGGATGATTCGAGTTGTGGGCTGGACACGGTACCTCTATCGGTCTCGGGCCCGGCCTCGTCACGGCCGGTCTGGCGGTCATGGGTCTCGTCAGCAGTCCTCGTCACCCCCATACTGACCATCCCCACCGACGAAACTCATCGCCGCGTCCCGCCTGGCCTCCCTCGAAGGCCTTCATCAGCCCGGGAGAACCGGCGATGCCGCCACTGCCTCCGCCCGACAGGGATCACGCCCACGGACTTGTCGAAGCGAGACGATGGCCGCGGATCTCAAGGATCCGGCCGAAGTCGCGCTGCCGATGCGGGAGGCCGTGGACCAGCATCACCTGGTGAGCTCCGACTTCGTCGGCGATCTCCAGAAGCCCTCGCCTGTCGGCGTGGGCGGACAGCCGCATCATCTCGATCCGCGCCTTCAGGGGAACGTCCCTGTCGCCACCGCGATCGCCGATGGTCAGATGAGGCGCCTGTTCCTCGACCAGTCGCAGGAGTCGCGCGCCCGCGGACTCTTCGTCTTGGTAGCCGGACAGGAACAGGGCGCTGTGCGGTTCCGGCAGGATCTGGGCGGCCCATTGAACCGCGGGGCCCCCGCTCAGCATCCCGGAGGTGGTGATCACGACGCCGGAGGTGAACGCGGACAGGTCCCGCGGCCGCTGGGCGCGGCGCACGTTGTCGCCGAAGATGCGCAGGGGAGAGGGCCGAGCGGAGGTGATCTGCTCGAACGACGAGGCGATCGACGCGGCCATCCCGTCGACGAGCACGGGGACGTGGGGCAGACGGGAACGCATGATCATGGCCAGTTCTTGGGCGCGTCCAAGGGCGAAGGCAGGGATGAGCACCCTTCCGCCGCCCGCGTAGATGTCTTCGACGGCCCTGACCAGGTCCTTCACCCGGGTTTCCCTTGGTGCGTGGTCCTCGGCGCAGCAGGTGGACTCCATGACGAGGAGGTCCGGCTCGCGAGCCGAGTCAGGGATGGCGTAGCCATCCACCGTTTCCTGGCGAAAACCCGAGATATCGCCGGTTATGACGATCCGCTGCCCGCCCGCCCGGACGACGACGCCGGCTGCGCCGAGGATGTGACCCGCGGGAAACAGCTCCACCGAGACATCCTGGATCACCCGTTCCACACCGAACGGAAGTTCTTCGCACCGCTGGGTGGCGGATGAGACGGAGTCGTTCCGATAGAGAACCTGGTCGTCCGCCCCCCACTCACGATGCAGGCGCGCCCGTTCGCTCATGAGCTTCGCCGAATCCATCCACATCCGAGGCATCAGAAGCGTGGTTTCGGGGGTGGCGATGACACGCACCTCTGGGCGCTGGTCCACCAGCGCGGGAACATAGCCACAGTGGTCGGTGTGCGCGTGGGTGACCACGACCGCATGAAGGGGCCCGGACAAGGCGTCGGTGATGCCCCGGGGCGGAAGCGCCGGGTCGCCCGGTCGAAGTCCCGCGTCGACGAGCAGCCTGGTGCCACCTGCCTCGACCAGCACGCAGGAACCGCCGATCTCGTTCGCGCCGCCCAGCGGGGTGACCCGTAGGTGCCGCTCCTTGACGACTGCCGCCGGAGGCGTGCTCGGCTGCGGGACGACCAGCGCCTGAAGCCCGGCGAAAAGGACCTCCGTATCGATGCCGGCGGTCTCGGCGGCCGGCCCGGCGGGGAGCGCCGTCCGAGCCTGCTGACGAGGATTGCGCGGGTCCCGGCTCTCGGGTCCCTCGTCGCTCTGTTCCATCGGCCGTTGCAGAATGCCGAGCAGGTTGGCTGCCAGCGTCCGGGGGTCATGCAGACGGCGCTGCAACGCCGCCACCTGGACTTCGAGCTCCTCCGACCGCCTTTCGGCCTCGGCGAGCGCGTCGCCGACCTCCTTCAACGCCGTGACAGCGTGTTCCTGGCGACCTCTTGAGGTGTCCAGCTTGGCACGTAGTTCGTGCACCTTGTTCTGGTGGCGTTTGCACTGGGTCTGCTGTAACTGGCGTTCCCTGTTGAGCTGCTCGGCCAGCCGCACCGCTGCACGCACGGTTTCGTCGTCCTGCGACAGGGCCAGTTCGGACAGAATGGCTTCCAGATCCGGGGGGCCGGGTGGAAACCGTAGACGATCCCGCACCTGCGTCCTGAGAGCCGGGATGCGGACCAGCGCCTCAAGGATGACCTGGCGCTGATCGCGTACGAACTGGTCCCGGTGGTGGGCCTGCGCGGCCAGCGCCGGCCTGGCCAGGAAGACCTCGGCCGCGGCCTGGAGGACCGGGAGGAGTGCGTCAGTCACCGAGCGGTCCCATCAGCTGCGTGGCCTTCACGAGCACGGGCTCCGGCCGAAGTCTGCCGTCGCTCAGCGGGCGTAGGGCTCCGAGGATTCGCAGCACCTCAATGAGGTCGGAGGTGGACATGTAGCCCTCCTCCGCAAGCCCGGATTCCGACAGCGCATGCGGCTCGTCACCTGCCGCCGCCAGGGTGAGCCATTCGGCGAGCACTTCCGGTGTGTCGCATTCGTCGGTCTCGACGAGTGTGCGCCAGGCCGTACGGATCACTTTGTCGCTCAGGACCCCGGTCGACTGCACGAACTCCTTCGGCGACCGTTCCACACTGGCCTGACAGGCCTCCAGCGCCAGATCGCGGTCCGCCCTGCCCCCCTTGAGCGCGTGGACCACCCTGCTGATCAGGGACGGCCAGCCGCCGGTGATGCGCAAGAGCGCGTCCTGGCTGGGTTCGTCCTGAAAGCCGAGCCCTTCCTCATGCATCCACTGACGGACGGCGGCCTTGTTGAACGGCTGCAACTCGATCAGGTCTGCCGTGTTCGTCCAGTCCCCGACCTCGCCGTACCCCGCGGGACGGGCCGTGGCGAGCCACTCCGTGGCGTGTTCCGGGGGTGCGATCAGCACGACGGACAGGTGCCCCTTGGTCGGCATGGAGATCGCCTTGGCGGCGGTCCTGGCCATTGCGGCGGCTCGCTTGTACGGCAGCCCCGTCAGATCGACGATCAGCAGATCGTGCTCCGCGCTCTGGGCTGCCCGCTGCACGGCGCCCTCCAGCGTGAGGCCCGCTCCGACGCGCAGCGTCTGCGCCTGTTTGTGCTGGGCCGCCGCGTCCTCCAAGGCCGTGGCCACCCGGTCGATCTGCAAGGCGAGTGAGCCGGCCACCAGGTGCAGTACGTTGCGCGGGCCGAGAAGCCGGGTGATCTGACTGCCAGTGAGCGGCGAACGTTCGCCGTGTGTCTTGTAGGCGTAGCGGTAGGACTGAGCGTCGAAGGAGTCGGGCAGCTCGAAGGCGTCCGCCTGGCCGAGGATGGTCTCGACCTCTTCGGCGCCGCCCAGAAGGTTAAGTATGTGCGGCGTGCGGAGCCGGTAGCGCTCACCGTCCGCGGCGAGCACGCCCAGGTTCACGCACTCGTCCAGCAACCCGCGGAAGCCGTCGCTGGTGGAGTCGCTGAACCCCTGTCGCCACCACTCCTGACATTCACTGCGCAGCTCATTGGCCGTCAGCGTGACATCGGGGCCCGCTTCGAGCGCGTGAAACGCCACGGTATAGGCGATGACCTTGTAACGCTTGTCCAGATTCAGGGTCCACTCAAACCGGTCGCGGAACCCGCGGGCCAGCTTGTTGTCACGCCAGACCGCATCCACGTCATCGCGTGTGATCTCGTACGGAAGCGCCGTATGGGAGGTCGAGATCCGGCGCAGTCGGGTGAGCAGGGCGTCCGCGAACAACTGGATGAGGGCGGGCGCGTTGTTCGCCTCCGCGATCACCCGTGCCGCCAGCCGGTCGGGGAAACGGAACCCGAGGGTCGCCAGCGGCTCGGTGAGGAGGTTGTAGGCGTCCCGCGGGTCGAGCGGACCGATCGCGATCGGTGTGCCGAGGTGGGCCAGCGGCTGATTGGACAGGCTCTCGAACCGTGCCGTCTGATGCAGGCCGGCGAAGACCACCTTGACCCTGTTGTGCGTCTCCTTCATCAGGTTGCGCAGGCTGATGACATTGGCGAAGGACTCGTCCCGCGCGTCCCTGTTGAGGAACTCGTCGGCCTCGTCGAGCAGGATCAGCAGTTGGTGGGCCGGGTCGCCGTCGATCCACTCTCTGACCTCCCGGCAGATCTCCGCCGGATCCGTCAGTGATGCCGCGCCGCCGGACAGCACGCCGGCCTCCGCAAGCCTGCCTGCGAGCCTGGGCCAGAGTGCCGTGACCTTGGCGACCCTGCCGATGTCCTGGATGATCTCCGAGATCACCCTGCGATGGGGATCGGTCTCATGGATCTTCCGCTCGGCCTTGCGCAACAGCGCGGACTTGCCGAGTTGCCGGCCGCCGTACACGAACGAGGAACCGGTTGGGCTGGTGACCTCCCTCAGCTGGCCCTGCCGGCCATAGAACATCTCCTCGGGGACGTCGCCCGTGGGCGCGTACGGGTTCGCGGCGGTGAACGGGGCCAACAGACACTGCGTTGTCGCCCAGTTCGCGTCGGGCACGCAAGCGAGGTAGGTGATGGCGGCATCGTCGAGCACAGCCACGACGGGCGTCGGCCGACGGCGGCTCAGCGTCGCGAGCTGCCTGCGCTGGTCAGCGGAGAGCACCCCGAAGTAGAACACCAGGACCGTCTGGTCCTCCGGCTGGTCCTTGAGCCACTCCATGACCTGCTGGGGACCAGGCGGTCGCCACACCAGGAGCAGCTTGAGCCGGTCGCCCGAAGGGCTCATGCGCGATCCGAACGCGGGTAGGAGGGAGTCGCCGAGTCGCTGTACCTGCTTCAGGGTGATCCACTGCCGGTTCTGTTCGGGATTGGCGGGCTCTTGAACGCCTTCCAGGCCGATCATCTGCAGGACCGCCGCCACCGCGCTCTTGAAGTTCCCGGCGGCCTTCGGCCCTTGCGACATGGTCTGCCAGGTGCGAATGCCGTTCAGAGCCAGGCCGCGGCGGCCACGGGGAATGCCGGGAACCGACAGACCGGCCCGACGCAGGAGCGCCCTCAGATCGGCGTCGGACACGTCGTTGCCGCTGTGCAGGGCGTCTTTGAGGCTCTGGAGCCACTCATCACCCTCTCTCCCGCGCTGCCGCCCCTTGGGGGCGGAGGACAGATCCTCGAAGGCCTGCGGAAAGGCGGGGAAGAATCGCTCCAGGTGGTCGACCGCGTCACTGACCTGGGGCAGTTCATTGCCCGCCTTCGCCTGGGCCATGAACTCGCGCGCGGTAGTCAGGTCCCCGGCCCCGACGTATGCCTCGATCCGCTCCCGGACGGCTGCCACGTCGGCGTTCTCGGCGCTCAGTTCGGCCAGAAGGCGTTCGTCGGAGGCGATCTCGTTGTCGCGGACGCCTGTCATCTCCCGCTCCAACTCCGCCAGCGCCTCCTCGATGACGTCGAAGTCATCGCGGACATCGCTGTCGAGGGCGTGCAGCCGGGTGACGAAGTCATTGGCCACGCCCTCCGGAAGGACACCGTCCCTACGCCACTCCGCGATGCGGTCCTGAAGGTCCTCGATGCGATCGCCGCGCCGTTGCCGGGCCGAGTCCACCGACTTGTCACGGTGTGGACGAAGCTCGACGGCCAGGCCTGGTTCCTCGTACGCCAGGACGGACAGCAGCGCGCGGGTGCCCTCGTGGTCCCCCCGCTGAGCCCGAGCCTCGAAGGCAGCCCGCCAGTCCCGCGCGGTCGAGGCGCAGAGCGGTACGAGCTCCTCCAACAAGGGCTTTCCCTTGGGGGTGAGGCCTTCCGCCGCCACCCGGATCGCCGGGGACAGCAGCAGGTCGCTGTTGAGCACGAGAGCGGGTGGAGGCTCGATCCGGTCACTCTGCCCGCCGTCCAGTCGCCACAAGGTGTCGGCGATCAACGCTTCGGCGCCGGATGCCGCCGCCGCCACGATCGGATCAGGAGAGTTCGTGAGCCGCGTCAGCTCCTCATCGGCTCGGCGGCGGTTCTGGCCCACGGTCGAACGCAGGTCGTTCAAGTGCCTGATCACGCGTGCGACGCCCGAATCGTCGACACGGGACGACTCCAACTCGTGGACCGCGGCCACCCATGCCGCGACGACATCCAACGCCTTGTCGATCTTCATGATCAGCTTCGCGCGGGCGCCCGAGTGGATGTGGTTGCTGCTGCGCCTGGTGGCACGTTGTTTTGCCTCTTCGTCGATGAGCCGGTCGAGCGCGCCTCCCGCCCTGAGCCGGCCCAAGTCCTGGCGTACGTCCTCAACGTGGGAAGTGTCATCGGCGGCCGCGATCGCCAGCAGCCTCCCGGGGCCACTGGAGGCGTTCTGCAGCAGGCTCTTCCACACCTCGGTCGCCAGGGCGAATTTGATCGTCTGGGAGGGGCCCTCGCTGAGGAGCCTGGCAGCGGCCTCTGATGCCTCGCGGCGGCTGACCTCCGCTTGAGACGTGTCGTATATCTGGCCCGACAGCCCTGGCATCAGATATGCACCGGCCTGGGCCAACTTGCTGAAGCCGTCGCCGTACGCGGCCAGCCCCGGGTACGGCGAGAGCAATGGCGCCAGCTCGTCGAGCAACTGTGCCGCTTCAGGAGTGGGATGCACCAGACAGATGCGCAATGCCGCAGCCCATGCCAGAAGCTGCCCAGCGGTGTCGTCACTGAGTGTTCTCATCGACAGATCGGCGGCGGACTCCGCGAACGCGGCCGACAGCCGACCGGCGAACTCGCTCATCTCGCCGGCGATCGCCGCGCACCGGCGGGCGTTCACCTCGGCGGATGACCCACCTGCGACGTCGCGAACCCAGGCGGCGAGCCCGAAGCGCCTGCTCCGCAGGGCGCACGCCTCGGCCTTCAGCGCGCCGTCCAGTTCCGGAAGATCGTATGTGGAGAGAGCCGGTGCCTCGGCCGTGGCGGATTCCGTGGCCTTGACCACGTCACTCGCCGGAGTCGCCGGCTCGTGCGCGTCCGTCTCGGCAGTCGTGAGAGGCGGGGACGCGGTAGAAACCGGTGCGAGTCTGCGACTCAGTTTCTCCTCGATGAATGCATCGAGATCGTGCAGATCGTCCTCCGTCGGCTGCACCGGCTCCGGTGGCGGGACGGTGGCCGTGACCTCCGGCCGGTGCGTGGGAAGGGCCGGCTCAGCATTGCGGAGAGGCGTGGGCGTCGGCTCGTCCACGGGGGGAGTTGCCGTCTCCTGCCCGTCGGCCGGGTCATGTGCGTCTTCATCGTCGGTCAGGATCAACCAACCGTGCGCGGCTGCCGTCGCCAGGGGCAACCAATGCCGCGGAGCCAGGTCGCGGAAGCGCTGCTCTGCCTCGACGATCTCCAGGAGGGACTCCGTGACGCCGGCGAGGCCGATGAGTTCAACCAGTGGCTCCAGAATCGGCGACTCTGTGCGCGCAGCCTCGCGGACCTCCTTCAAAAGGCCCTCGATGGAGGCCGGCCCGCTGATCCCGGTCAGCGACCGGAGCTTGGCACGCCGAGAGTCTGCTGACCGGAGCTGGTCCAGGACCTGCTGGAACGTGGCGACGGTCGGCGTCGGAACCGGCAGATCCTGCCGGGCCTGCAACCGGTCCCGTAGGTCGTCGAAGTCCTGGATGCCGCGCAGGATGACCTCGACGTCCTGGTCGAGTGGACGCTCCGCCCGCTCCAGCGCCGCCCGTACGCGTTCAGCCGCGAGGCAGGCCGACGAGAAGGTCTCGCGCAACTGATCCAACTCGTGGCACAACAGTTCGATGGAAGGCTGATCGATCTCGGTCATCCGACCGTGGGTGTCGGCTGTCGCTGACTGATCGTCGACGGTGTCGCTCACTGCTGGATCCGGTTCCTCATTCGGGAGGGCGCTGCCCCTCTTGTGCTGCTCGTGCAGAAGCGCCAGGGCCGCGTTGCGTAGTTCGTGAATCGGGACGGGCACCTCGGGCAGCTCCGGATGCAGGTTCCGCAGCTCGCGCCAGCCTTCGCGCACCGCCTCGGCGGCCTCGGGACCCAGACGATCGCAGGAGTGTACGAGCAGGCCGAGTGCCATCGGGGACAAGGCCTCGTCGTGCCGGTAGATGTCGGCCAGCATGAGGTCGATGATCGGGTCGGGAAAATTCGCGGTGGTCGCGAGCAGTATCGAGAGGACGCGCGTACGAGAAAGGACATCGGCGCCGGGCCCGCCACACAGTAGTCGTACGCATTCGTCTTTGGATAAATCGTCGTAATTGTGAAATGCGGGCATGAAGTACGCGGCCAGCGTGCAGATCAGGGAGGTTCGGCGCCTGCTGTCGCTGCCGTGGAGAAGGCGTGCGAGCGTCGTGGCCGCCGGCGCGTTCATTGACCGCAGATTGGCGAGCCCTGCGTGGCTCAGGATGGCTTTGCGCAGGTCGGAAGGGTAGGCGCGGACAGTCATGAGATCGTCGCCGGATACCCGTCCAGCCGCGTCCGTCACGATCAGAGCCGCCTTCTGGAACGAGGGCAGCTCCCGAACGCGCCCTAACGGGGCGGGATGCTCACATTCGTCCCTATCGGTGCGACGCTGCACCATATGTCCACCGGCCTTTCGCGCTCGTATCGTAGGACGATAAATCTCCAAGAGGTTGGTGTCGTGCGAAACGCCCAAGAATTGGGAAGGTAGCCTCTAGTCCGACAAAAAGTGAAGAGGTCGCCGGCGCGCTGCTGGTGTGGGACTGCTTGATCGCTTTCGTTCATCAGAGCGCGAGCCGCCTTCCCCGTGGACTGCAGGTTCGCCGCGATCATTTGCGGCAACGGCTGATCAGGGCGGTCCCTGATGACAGGTGAGCTCTTTGCGCAGCTGAGGCGAGGGGCACGTACTGCCCGGAAAGCAAAATGTGGAGGCCCGGTTGAACCGGTGCCTCCACATGTGTGCGGTGTGTCCGAGGGGGGACTTGAACCCCCATGCCCATCACTGGGCACTAGCACCTCAAGCTAGCGCGTCTGCCTATTCCGCCACCCGGACTTGGTGCCTGCACGCGGGACGTCATCTCGCGTCGGCTCCGTAAGGTTAGCAAACTCTGGGGGGTGAGTCATACCAAGTATCGGCACAGGGGAGAGGCGCCGCCTCTCCGGCGGCCCCGCCGGACCGTCCTGATGACCCTCCCAGGTGTCTTCCGTGAAGCGGACCAGCGTGTCTTTGGCCTTTTTCGGGGTCTCTGCTGAAAAGCCCTTGCGGCAACTTTGGGTGCTGCTACGGTTACGGATCGTTGAGGGGTGAGTCCACGGACCGGCCTCACGACGTGAGGCCGGTTCCGGAAGCTGGGAGGTCACGTGGCACGCACGAAGGTCGGGCAGTCGAGGGCGTCGTCCCTCGCTGCGCGCCGCGTGCCCACGACGCTCCCGGAGCAGGACACGACCGCCGAGCGGGCCGACCGGATGGCGCGGTTCGCGGCCGGTGCCCGCAGGGTTGTCGTGCGGGCAGCCACGATGGGCGCCCTCGTGGCGGCCGGATGGCTGCTCGCCGTCGTGTTCGGAGCCATGTCCGCCGCTCCGGCGGCCGCGGATGCCACTGCGGCCACCACAGGAGCCGCCGACGCGGCCCCCGCTCCCCTTTCGGTCCCCGGCTACCTCTCGGCGTCGGACAACGCCGAGGCGATGGCCGGCCGCACCGTGGACGGTCTCAACAGCCAGCAGGATCCTGGTCTGCCACCACCATCCTCCGCCGGAAAGATCTTGGACACCGATGGACTGGTGCCCAACGGTGGTGGCAGCGGCCCGTTCGGGCCCGGTATGGGGGATGTCGCGAGGTCCGGTGTCGACCCGCGGCTGCAGTACCAGTCCGCCGTCATGGCGCGTGTGCTGCCCCCCGTCGTCCGCACAGCGGCGGACGACCCTTCCTTCTCACCTGACTGATCCCGCCATATCCACACGCCCCGGACGTCCCGTCCGGAGAGCGACGGCGGAGCGTGGTCAGATCCCCTCCGCCGGCGGGTGAGACGTCAGTCAACCTGTTCGCGAATCCGAGGTCACCGTTGTGTGCGACCTCGCACGGCCTCGGCTGCCCGCGAACCGTTTCAGGTATCCCCCCAAGAACCACTAGGAGCATTCACCATGCGTACGTGGGCTAGAGCATCTACTCCTGCGGCCCTTCTGGCGGTCGCGGTCATGTCGTTCGGCAGCGGTGCGGCCTTCGCCGACACCTCGGGCAACTCCTCGGTCGGCGGCGGCAACCAGGTCAACCTGCCGATCAACCTGCCCATCGACATCAGCGGCAACGCCGTCGGCGCGGCCGGCCAGTCGTCCGCCGGGTCCCACGGCGGCGCCTCGGTCGAGAACGCCGGCCCGAGCGACATCCCCAACCGCACCTCGGGAAACTCCAGCGTGCTGGGCGGCAACCAGGTCAACGCGCCGATCACCGCGCCGCTGAACGCCTGTGGCAACGCGGTGTCCCTGTTCGGCAAGTCGGACGCGGGCTGCCGGGGCGGCGCGACCGTCCACAACAAGGGCAAGGGCGGCGCCGGGGGCAACCAGACCTCGGGCGACTCCAGCCTCATCGGCGGGAACCAGCTCACGGCGCCGATCACGGCTCCGATCAACGCCTGCGGCAACGCGCTGGCCATCTTCGGCGACGCGACCGCGGGCTGCAAGGGCGGCGCCTCCGCGCACAACAGCGGCGTCGGCAACGCGGGCGGCAACCGTACGTCCGGGCGCTCGTCCGCGCTGGGCGGCAACCAGGTGATCGCGCCGGTCAACGGGCCGATCAACATCTGCGGGAACGCGGTGGCGGTGTTCGGGCGGGCGTTCGCGGGCTGCCAGGGCGGCGCCAGCGTCACCAACTCGGGCGGCGGCGGCTGGCTGCACCACATGGCCGCGCCGGGCTCCACGGGCAACGACACCGACGGGCGTTACGGCGCCGGCAGCGGCAACCAGGTGATCGCCCCCGTCAACCTGCCCATCACGGCCTGCGGCAACGCCGTCGGCAACGCGGTGGCCAACTGCCGGGGCGGCGCGACGGTGCTGAACACCCGCGCCGGTTCCGGGGCGGGCGGCAACACGACCTCCGGGCGTTCGGGCGTGCTGAGCGGCAACCAGGTGATCGCGCCGATCACGGCTCCGATCAACGTGTGCGGCAACGCGGTGGCCGCCTTCGGCAAGGCGTTCGCCGGGTGCCGGGGCGTCGTCTCGGTCAAGAACGGCGGCCGGGGCGCCGGCGGCAACCACACCTCCGGTCAGTCGGGCGTCGGGGCGGGCAACCAGGTGATCGCGCCGATCACGGCTCCGCTCAACGTCTGCGGCAACGCGGCCGCGGTGCTCGGCGCCTCCAGCGCCCACTGCAAGGGCGGCGCGGCCGTCTGGCCGCACAACGGTGTGGGCGGCGGCGGCAACTCGACCTCCGGGCGTTCGGGCGTGCTGAGCGGCAACCAGGTGATCGCGCCGATCACGGCCCCGGTCAACGTCTGCGGCAACGCCGTGGCCGTGCTGGGCGACGCCGCGGCGGGCTGCCTGGGCGGCGCGCACGTCGGCAAGCCCGGCAACCCGGGCGGCTACGGCCAGTTCCTGCGGTCCACCGGCCACCAGGCCGCGGCCAAGAGCGGGCTGCTGCCCGCGGTGCCCGCCGTCCCGGCGCTCAACGGTGTCAACGGCACCGGCGCCGTGCCCGGTCTGCCCGACGTCGGCGGCCTGCCGGTTCCCGGCAACGTGACGCAGCAGCTCCAGAGCTCAGGCCTGCCGGTTCCCGGCAATGTGACGCAGCAGCTGGAGGGCTCGGGCCTGCCGGTCGGCGGCGGCCTGTCCTCGCTGCCGCTCGTGGACGACGCGTCCAAGACCCTGGGCCTGCCCGCCCTGCCCGAGCTGCCCGGCCTTCCCGGCCAGGCGCAGGCTCCGGTGCAGGGTCCGGCGCAGGCCAGGCCCGGCGAGGTGGACATGCCGGCCAAGTCCTGGGAGAAGCGGGTGCCCGTCCGGCCCGGCAAGCGTCACATGGCCGACAGGACCGACCACGTGCGCAGGGCGCCGGCCCGTCCCTCTTCGCCGCTCTCCCCGGCCACCGACCTGCTCTCCTCCACCCCGGTCGGCGGCGCCGTGACCTCCGCCACCGGCGGCCTGCCGGTCGGCAACCTGGGCCTGATGAGCGCCGCCCAGCCCGCCGGTCTCACCGGGATGAACTCCAGCTCGCTGCTCGCGCTGCTGCTCGGCTCGATGTTCGCCGCGTCGGCCACGCTGTTCGCGACTGCCCGCCGGTTCCGGTTCGGCCGTAAGTAGATATACGGCATAGGTCGGTAACCACAGATACCGCTACCGCTCCACCGCCTGGGAGCGGTAGGCGATAGATGCTTTGCCCGTTCCGGGGGCGCGGCCCGGAGCGGGCAAAGCCATGTCCAGGCTCAGAGCGTGCTGCGGACACGGATGACCTTGCGTCGCAGCCGTACGTGCCGGCTCCCGTCAGGGTGCACCCGCACCCGCGCGAGCTCCCACTGGCCGTACTCTGCGTGTTCGGTCAGCAGTTGACGTGCGGCTTCGCGAGTGAGGTCGCGCGGAATGAAGATATCCATGTAGGAGTAGTCGAGCACAACGATTAGTCTCCAGGGTGAGTCAGGGCGCCATGCCGCTCGATGGGGCTTATTCTGCGTGCTTGTGGGTGGACCCGGAAGCTAGTGGGTAGCCCGGGGGAAGGAAATTTCCGCGAGTCGGGTTACCTTTCAGATCTATGCCGACTCCCGGCAGGGGGATTGCAAGCGAACAGTGAGGTAGGAAGCAGCGTGCCAGCCAAGAACGGCAGCTCCGGCGGAACACGCCTGGTGATCGTCGAGTCGCCCGCCAAGGCGAAGACGATCGAGAAATACCTCGGCGCCGGCTACACGGTCGAGTCCAGCATCGGCCACATCCGTGACCTGCCGGAGCGGGCCGACGACATCCCCGAGGCCTTCAAGAAGGAGTCCTGGGCGCGCCTTGGCGTGAACGTCGAGCACGAGTTCGAGCCGCTGTACGTCGTCAACCCCGACAAAAAGGCGCAGGTCAGCAAGCTGCGGCAGCTGTTGAAGGGTGCTGACGAACTCTACCTGGCCACTGACGAGGACCGGGAGGGCGAGGCGATCGCCTGGCACCTGCGCGAGGTGCTCAAGCCGACCGTGCCCGTCCACCGCATGGTGTTCCACGAGATCACGCCGCAGGCGATCCGCGACGCCGTCGCGAACCCGCGCGACCTCAACCTCCGCCTGGTCGACGCCCAGGAGACCCGCCGCATCCTCGACCGGCTCTACGGTTACGAGGTCAGCCCGGTCCTGTGGAAGAAGGTCAAGCCGCGGCTGTCGGCCGGCCGGGTGCAGTCGGTGGCGACACGGCTGGTGGTGGAGCGCGAGCGGGAGCGCATGGCGTTCACCTCCGCCCACTACTGGGACCTGCAGGCGCTGTTCGACTCGGGCAAGCCCGAGGAGCGGCCGCGTGACTTCACCGCGACGCTGGCCTCGGTGGACGGCAAGAGGGTGGCCCAGGGGCGCGACTTCGCCAGCACCGGGCAGCTCAAGACGGCCGACGTGCTGCACCTGTCCGAGGCCGCCGCCGGTGAGCTGGCCGGCCGGCTCCAGGGCACGTCGTTCTCGGTCAAGTCCGTCGAGCGCAAGCCGTACACGCGCAAGCCGTACGCGCCGTTCCGGACGACCACCTTGCAGCAGGAGGCCAGCCGGAAGCTGGGCTTCTCCGCCAAGTACACGATGCAGGTCGCCCAGCGGCTGTACGAGCAGGGTTTCATCACCTACATGCGTACCGACAGCATCACGCTGTCGGAGACCGCGATCGCCGCCGCCCGCTCGCAGGCCATCAAGCTCTACGGCGCCGCGTACGTGCCCGACAAGCCGCGCGTCTACACCAGCAAGGTCAAGAGCGCGCAGGAGGCCCACGAGGCGATCCGGCCCTCCGGCGAGGAGTTCCGCACGCCGGGCGAGACCGGGCTGTCCGGCGACATGTTCCGCCTGTACGAGCTGATCTGGCAGCGCACCGTCTCCTCGCAGATGAAGGACGCGGTCGGCGAGTCGATCAGCGTCAAGGTCGGCGGCCGTTCGGCTTCCGGCGAAGACGTCGAGTTCAGCGCCTCGGGCCGGACGATCACCTTCTACGGGTTCCTCAAGGCGTACGTCGAGGGTGCCGACGACCCCTCGACCGACCGCGACGACTCCGAGAAGCGGCTGCCCAACCTGGCAGAGGGCGACGCGCTGACCGTGTCGCGGCTCGACGTGGCCGCCCACTCCACCAAGCCGCCCGCCCGCTACACCGAGGCCTCGCTGGTCAAGGAGATGGAAGACCGCGAGATCGGGCGGCCCTCGACGTACGCGTCGATCATCGGCACGATCCTCGACCGCGGCTACGTGTTCAAGAAGGGCACCGCGCTGGTGCCGTCCTTCTTGGCCTTCGCCGTGGTCAACCTGCTTGAGCAGCATTTCGGCAACCTGGTCGACTACGACTTCACGGCCGAGATGGAGAAGGTGCTCGACGACATCGCCAACGACCGGGCCGAGCGGGTGCCCGAGCTGCAGCGTTTCTACTACGGCGCGGGCGACGGCGACGAGGGCCTGAAGGAGATGGTCACCGACCTCGGTGACATCGACGCCAAGGAGATCAGCTCGTTCCCGATCAAGGGGACGGACATCGTCCTGCGGGTCGGGCGTTACGGGCCGTACCTGGACAGAGACGGCGCGCGGGTCAACGTGCCCGAGGACACCACGCCCGACGAGCTGACGGCGGAGAAGGCCGAGGAGCTGTTCTCGCGGCCGACCGGCGACCGCGAGCTGGGGCGCGACCCCGTGAGCGGCCACATGGTCGTGGCCAAGGACGGCCGTTACGGACCGTACGTGACGGAGATCCTGCCCGAGCCGGCCGAGGACGAGACACCGAAGAAGCGGACGAAGAAGGCAGACGCCCCCAAGCCGCGCACCAGCTCCCTGTTCAAGACGATGTCGCTGGACACGATCACCCTCGACGACGCGCTCAAGCTGCTGGCCATCCCCCGGGTGGTGGGCGAGCTCGACGGCGAGGAGGTCGTGGCGCACAACGGGAAGTTCGGGCCGTACATCAAGAAGGGCACCGACTCCCGCTCGCTCACCTCGGAAGAGGACCTGCTGACGGTCACGATCGAGCAGGCCAAGGAGCTGTTCGCGCAGCCCAAGCAGCGCGGGCGGCGGGCCGCGGCGGCGGCGCCGCTGCGGGAGCTGGGCGACGATCCGGCGTCGAAGAAGCCGGTCGTGGTCAAGGAGGGGCGTTTCGGCCCCTACGTGACCGACGGCGAGACGAACGCGTCGCTGCGCAAGGGCGACACGGTCGAGGACATCACCATCGAACGGGCCGCCGAGCTGCTGGCCGAGCGCCGCGATCGGGCGCCCGCGCCGAAGAAGACCACGCGGAAGGCCCCGGCGAAGAAGACGACCGCGAAGAAGCCGGCGGCCAAATCGTAAGTAGCATCGACGTGTGATCGTGCTGGTCTTCGTCGCTCTCGTCGTGGTGGCGCACCTTTATCTGTGGCATCGGATGGTGCGCTCCGCGACCCGCCCCGGGCGCGCCCGCAAGGCGCTGACCTGGGGCCTGGTCGGGCTCGTCCTGCTCGTGGTGGCCGCGTTCGCGGGCACGCGGATGGAGCTGGGCAACTGGCTGGCCTGGCCGGGGTACCTGTGGGTGGCGCTGATGTTCTACCTCGTGGTGTTCCTGCTCGTGCTGGAGGTGCCACGGGCCGTCGCGTCGGTGATCATCCGCAGGGGCGAGCGCGGATCGGTGGCGGTCAAGGAGCCGGTCCCGGTCGCGGCGGTGGCGTCCGCCGCCCCGCCGGCCGAGCCTGCCGCTGTGCCTGTTCCCCCTACCGTGCCGCCCATGAGCAGGCGGCTTTTCCTGGGGCGCACCACCGCGGTGGTGGCCGGGGTCGGCGCGCTCGGCACGGTCGGTTACGGCATGACCAGCGCTCTGGGCGACCCGGTGCTGGAGCCGGTGCGGGTCCGGCTGCCCAAGCTCGACCCGAGACTGAACGGCCTGCGCTTCGCCGTGGTGAGCGACATCCACCTGGGCCCGCTCACGGGCGTCGGCCACACCGAGCGCATCGTCAGGATGATCAACGGCCTGCGTCCCGACGTGGTCGCCATCGTCGGCGACCTGGTGGACGGGTCCGTGGCCCAGTTGGGCGCCCTTGCCAGGCCGCTCAAAAGCCTTGAGTCCCGCTACGGGGCATATTTCGTGACCGGTAACCACGAGTACTACACCCAGAACGGCCCCCAGGAATGGATCGAGGAGCTCGACCAGCTCGGCGTTCGCTCGTTGCGTAACGAGCGCGTGGAGATCAGCCACCAGGGCGCCGTACTCGACCTGGCCGGGGTGAACGACCTCAACGGCGAGGCCGTCGGCGACGGGCCCGACTTCGCCAAGGCGCTCGGCGGACGGACGCCCGGGCGCTCCACCGTGCTGCTCGCGCACCAGCCCGTACAGGTGGACCAGGCGGCCGGCTTCGGCGTCGACCTGCAGCTGTCGGGGCACACGCACGGCGGCCAGATCGCGCCGTTCAACCTGGTGGTGGGCCTGCAGCAGCCCGTCGTGTCGGGGCTGGCCACGGTCGACGGCGTGCAGGTGTACGTCACCAGGGGCGCGGGGTTCTGGGGGCCGCCGGTACGGGTCGGCGCGCCGCCTGAGATCACTATGCTGGAGCTGCGCTCCTGACTTTGCGCGACGCGGTCGCCACGTGGTGTCATCCTGGCGTAGTATCCGACCGGATACTCGCAGGAGGTGAGCATGGTTTCCTCCCCGGCCGAAGGGGCGTTGCGTCAGGCGGCTTCGCTCGCGCCCGACGTCGCCTTCTGGGCCAGGCGCGGCGGGCTGCTGTTCAGGCAGGCGCGCCACGCGGCGAGCATGAACCAGAAGGCGCTGGCCAGCAGGAGCGGCACCTCGCGCACCACGCTGTCGGCCTACGAACACGGCAGGAAGTCGCCGACGCTGGAGACCGCCGGGCGCATCCTCGACGCGGCCGGGTTCCGGCTGGCCCTTGAGCCCAAGGTCGAGTTCGCCGTGCAGTCGGCGGGCGGGCGCAGCTTCCACGTCCCGAGCCGCCTGCGGCGGCTGCCGGTGGCCGCGGCGCTGGGCGTCCTGCGGTTCGGCGGCCGGGTCTACGACCTGGCCGATCGCGACCGGCGCCGGGCGGCCTACTCGGCGCTGCTGAGCGAGGGCGGCCCGGCCGACCTGCTCGACCACGTCGACGGCGCGCTGCTCGTCGAGCTCTGGGGCGAGCTGGCTCTGCCGGCCGCCGTCCGTGCCGCCTGGATGCCTCTGGTGGAGGAGATCAGGCAAGAGGCCGGAGTAATGAATTGACGACGCTTTCGAGGGCCTATTCCATGCGGGTAACCTGCACGCCGACCCGCGAACGTAATACCCTCAGCCACGGACAAGCGGGTAATTCCGCGTTGTCTCCTGCCTTCCCATGTCCGGCCGACACCTGGATACGCTGAAATCATGACTGCCCCTAGGCGCGCTGCACATGTGCTGGCCCATGCGCCGTTCCGCCGTCTCTGGACGGCCATGTCGGTGTGCAGTCTGGGCGACTGGCTCAACATCCTGGCCCTGACCGCCCTCGCCGGAAACCTCAACCAGGGCGACTACCGCATGCAGTCGCTGGCCGTGGGCGGCGTGTTCATCGCCAAGATGTTGCCCGCGGTGCTGCTCGGGCCGCTGGCCGGGGTGTTCGCCGACCGGTTCGACCGGCGGCTGACCATGTTCACCGCCGACCTGGCCAGGTTCGCGGTCGTGTTGTCGATCCCGGTCATCGGCACCTACCAGTGGGTGATCGTCGCGACCGTCCTGGTCGAGTGCGTCAACCTGTTCTGGGTCCCGGCCAAGGACGCCACGGTGCCCAACCTGGTGCCCAAGGACCAGCTCGAATCCGCCAACCGCCTCAACCTGCTGGTCACCTACGGCAGCGCGCCGATCGCGGCCCTGCTGTTCGCCGCGCTGTCCCTGGCCGGCGACATGGGTCGCAGCGTCCTGCCCGTGCTGAACGGCATGGACCCGACCGCTCCGGCGCTGATCGTCAACTCCCTGGCCTACCTGGTGTCGGCCTTCCTGATCTTCACGTTGCGGGGCATTCCCAAGCGCGACGGCGCGATCTCGACGCCCTCGGTGCTCAAGCAGGTCGTCGAGGGCTGGCGCTTCGTGGGCGGCAACCGGCTCGTGCGCGGCCTGATCATCGGCATGCTCGGCGCGTTCGCCGCGGGCGGGGCCGTGGTCGGCGTGGCGAAGATCTACGTGGTGGCCCTCGGCGGCGGCGACGCGGCCTACGGCGTCGTGTTCGGCGCGGTCTTCGTCGGCATGGCGCTGGGCATGTTCGTCGGTCTCAGGCTGCTGCGCGGGTTGTCGCGGCGGCGGCTGTTCGGCCTGGCCATCACCGTGGCCGGGGTGGTGCTCGTGGCCATCGCGCTGATCCACAACCTGCCGATCGTCGTCATGCTGACCGTGCTGCTCGGGGCGTGTGCGGGCATCGCGTGGATCATCGGCTACACCCTGATCGGGCTGGAGGTCGAAGACGCGCTGCGCGGGCGCACGTTCTCGTTCCTGCAGTCCACGGCGCGGGTCACCCTGCTGCTCGTGGTGGCGGTGGCCAACCCACTGGCGGCGCTCTTCGGCGCCCACCAGTTCGGCCTCGGCACCATCGCCTACCGCTTCGACGGCACCAACCTGGTGCTGGTCATCGGCGGCGGGCTCGCGATGGCCGTCGGGATCCTGGCGCTGCGCCACATGGACGACAGGCAGGGCGTCTCGCTGTCGGCCGACCTTCTGGCGGCGGTGCGCGGCGAGCGTTACCCCGCCGAGCCGGCCGAGCACGTGCCGGGGCTGTTCATGGCGTTCGAGGGCGGCGAGGGCTCGGGCAAGACCACCCAGTCACGGCTGATCGCCATCTGGCTGCGCGACCAGGGCTACGACGTGGTCCAGACGCGGGAGCCCGGCTCGACCAAGATCGGCATGCGGTTGCGGGCCATCCTGCTCGACGCGGCCGAGCGAGGTCTGTCGGCCCGTTCGGAGGCCCTGCTCTACGCGGCCGACCGGGCCGAGCACGTCGAGAAGGTGATCCGCCCGGCGCTCTACCGGGGCTCGCTGGTGATCAGCGACCGCTACGTCGACTCGTCCCTGGCCTACCAGGGCGCCGGCCGGGCGCTCGACCCCGAAGACGTGTCCAAGATCAACGCGTGGGCGACGGGCGGCCTCGTGCCGCATCTGACCGTGCTCATCGACACGCCGCCCGAGGTGGGGCTCACCCGGCTGGGCGGGGCGGCCGACCGCATCGAGTCCGAGCCGCTGGAGTTCCACCAGCGGGTGCGCAAGGAGTTCCGCGCGCTGGCCGCCGCCGATCCCGGCCGCTACCTCGTGGTCGACGGCACGATGCCGCCCGAGGTGCTGACCCGCCAGATCCAGGACCGCATCCGCGAGATCCTGCCCGACCCGGTGCCCCGGGAGTCCGAAGACGCCACGGGCACGATGCCCGCCATCCGCGACTAGCCTTACGCCGTGACAGTTTTCGATGACCTCGTCGGGCAGGACCAGGCGATCTCCGTGCTGTCGCGGGCCGCTGCGGCGGCCGGCGAGGCCGTCAAGGGCGGTCGCGGCGCCGGCATGACGCACGCCTGGCTGTTCACCGGCCCGCCCGGCTCGGGCCGGGAGGAGGCCGCGCGCGCCTTCGCCGCCGCGCTGCTGTGCCCCGATGCCGGTTGCGGCCACTGCGACCAGTGCCACCAGGTGCTCATCGGCTCTCACCCCGACCTGGAGTCCGTACGTCCTGAGGGCCTGTCCTACAGCGTCAAGCAGACCCGCGAGCTCATCCTGCGGGCCGCGGGCGCGCCCACCCAGGGCCGCTGGCGGGTCATCCTGTTCGAAGACGCCGACCGCGCCACGGAGTCGGCGGCCAACGCCCTGCTCAAGGCCATCGAGGAGCCGCCGCCGCGCACGGTCTGGCTGCTGTGCGCGCCCGCTCCCGACGACCTCATGATCACCATCAGGTCGCGCTGCCGCCAGGTCACGCTGACCACGCCGTCCACCGAGGCCGTCGCCCACGTGCTGGCCACCCGCGACAGCGTGCCGTGGGAGACCGCCGCGTTCGCCGCGCGGGCCGCGCAGGGGCACATCAGCAGGGCGCGGTCACTGGCCCTCGACGAGGGCGCCCGTCGTCGGCGGGAGGCCGTGCTCGGCATCCCGCGCACGCTGACCGGGGTGGGCGAGTGCGTGTCCGCCGCCGAACGCCTGGTCAAGACGGCCGAGGAAGAGGCCGCGGCGGCCACGGCGGCGCTCAACGAGAACGAGACGGCCGAGCTGCGCAAGATCTACGGCGAGGGCTCCACGGGCAAGGGGCTCAATCGGGGGCTGGTGCGCGGCGGGGCGGGCGCACTCAAGGAGCTGGAGGACCGGCAGAAGTCGCGGGCGACCCGCATCAAACGGGATTCGCTCGACGCCGCGCTGCTGGAGCTGGTGTCGTACTACCGCGACGTGCTGGCCATGCAGTTCGGGGCGGGGGTGGAGCTGGCCAACGACGACATCCGGTTCGATCTCGACCAGCTCGCCAGGTCGTCCACGCCGGAGGAGACGCTGCGGCGGATCGACGCGATCATGCGGTGCCGGGAGCGGCTGGGGGCCAACGTCAATCCGCAGATGGCGGTGGAGGCGATGATGTTGTCGCTGCGCGGGGCGGCCTGAGCTGATCCCGGCCACTGCCGGTGGCGGCTGCGCGGGCTGCTTGGGGCTTCGCCTGCGGTGGCTTGCCTCAGGGGTCCGGCTGCGGCGGCCTGCGGTTTCCGCCTTCTCGCTTGTCAGGAGGGCGAAAAGATAGCTGGGTGACCGGAGCAGCAAGTGAGCCCGCGAAGCGTCTCTGTAGCGTGGAAGTCGAACTGCTCTCCCAACAACAGGCCCTGGCGCGGCAACAGGTCGATGTGGCATCGATCTTCGCCGAGCATCATGTGGGCCTCGTGCGGCTCGCCCTGATCATGGTCGGTGATCAGGCCACCGCCGAAGACGTCGTACAGGAGGCGTTCGCACGTACGCACGCCGGCCGGGCCCGTCTGCGGGACGCCGACAAGGCGCTGGCCTATGTGCGTTCCGCCGTGCTCAACGGGTGCCGGTCCGTCCTGCGCAGACGGGCGACGGTGTTCCGGCGGGCGGTGCCCTACGAGCCGCCGGTCTGGTCGGCGGAGAGCGCCGCGCTGCTGGGCGAGGAGCGTCGGGAGGTGCTGCTCGCCCTGCGAGAGCTGCCGCGCAGACAGCGTGAGGCGCTGACCCTGCGCTACTACTTCGACCTGTCCGACCAGGAGGTCGCCGCGACCATGGGCGTCAACGCGAGCACGGCCAGGTCCACGATCGCGCGAGGGCTCGCCGCTCTCGGCCGGGCGCTTGGGGAGGAATCATGAACAGTCCGATGGAAGACAGGCTTCGTGCGGCGCTCGTCGAGGCCGGCGCGACCGTCGACACCGGCGCGCTCAAGCCGCTGCGCACGCCCGAGCGGCGCCGGAGCCGGGTGGACCTCCGGCTGGTGAGCGCGGCCGTGGCGGTGGTGCTCGCGGGGGCTACGACCGCCGTCTGGCTGGGCGTGCGAGGTGACGAGCACGTGGCGACGCTGGCCGGCCCCACCGGCGGTCAGGCCGATGCGCTGGAGCTGTCGATCTTCCTCTGTTCGAGGTCGGCCAGCGGGAAGGCGCCGTCCTGTCAAGGGCATGGCGTCACGCTTGATCAGCTGAAGTCGATCGACAATGCGGCGAAGGAGGTGTCCGGCGTCACCTCGCTCATATATGTGGATCAAGCCGAAGCCTTCGAGAGCTTCCGGCGCGATTTCGCGCACAACCAGCGGCTGCTCGACGCGGTGACGGTCGACGACCTGCGTGCCTCGTTCCGGCTGCGGCTTGAGCCCGGCACGGATCCGGTGCCGGTGAAGCAGGCGCTCAGCTCGCTCCCGGGGGTCGAGGACATCGACCTGGTGCCCTCCGCCGCTTCCCTTCCGTCATCCGGCACTCAGGTCAGCGTCTTCCTCTGCGGCGACGGTTCGGCGCTGCCCGCCTGCGGGGCCGAACGTGCGGCGGACGGCGAGAAGATCGTGAAGGAGGGCAAGGGGGCCACGGCCAGACAGAAGGACGAGATCGTCGCACTCCTGCGTGCGTCCAAGCAGGTCAAGTCCATCGTCTACGAGGACCAGTCGACGGCGTACGAGAACTTCAAACGGAGCTACAAGGACAACAAGACACTGCTCGCCGCCACCAGGGTCGAGGACATGCCGGAGTCGTACCGGTTGCAGATGAGGTCGGAGCGCGACGACTGGAGCGCGCTGATCAAGGCCCTGAGAAAGCGGCGGGGTGTCGCGTCCGTCGTCGACGGCCGTTGTCTGATCGACGCGACTCTGGCCATGGCCCGGTACCGGGTCTCCCTGCCGAAGGGCCAGGACTGCCGGACGGGCGGTTGATTCAAGATCGGGCCCGGTGCCCCTCACGTTCACCGGGTGGACCCACGTAGTGTGGCAACGGAAGGCCGTAACAACCCCCGAGGCCGTCAGGGAGGCGAGCTCGAGCCCATGGGAATGATCATGGCCGTGAGCTTCACGCGCTACGGGAGGCTCTACTACCTCGATCCGGGCGGGCACACCTTCAAGGTCGGCGACAAGGTGCTGGTGCCGACCGACTCGGGCCCCGAGGTGGCGGAGTGTGTGTGGGCGCCGCAGTACACGAGCGAGGACATCGACGGTCTGCCCGTGTGCGAGGGGCCGGCGGGCGAGGATCACCTCTCGCGTGACGAGTCCAACAAACGCCGCAGGGCCGAGGCTCGCAGCGTGTCGAAGAAGCTGATCAAACGGCACACGCTGCCGATGAAGGTCGTCGGCATCGACTATCTCGACCAGGACAACGTCTACACCGTCTACTTCTCGGCCCCTCATCGGGTCGACTTCCGGGCCTTGGTCCGCGACCTGGCCCGTAACCTGCGGGCCAGGGTCGAGCTGCGGCAGATCGGTCCCAGGGACGAGGCGCGGCTGCAGGGCGGCATCGGTCCCTGCGGCCGTGACCTGTGCTGCGCCACGTTCCTGAAGGATTTCGAGCCCGTGTCCGTGCGCATGGCCAAAGACCAGGACCTGCCGGTCAACCCGTTGCGCATCGCGGGGGCCTGTGGGCGGCTCATGTGCTGCCTCAAGTACGAGCACCCGTTGTACGTCGAGAGCCGGTACAGGATGCCCCGCGCGGGAAGCCGGGTGAGCACGCCGCAGGGTGATGGGGTCGTCACCGGGCACAACGTCCCCGCCGACACGGTGACGGTGCGCCTGGACGATGGTGGGAGGCGCTGTGCGTGCCCCTCCGCGTCGGTGTGCTCGCCCCGCATCCAGCACGACACGATGTACGGCAACCAGCAGGAATCGCCCGACCACAAGCCTTCTGGGGGCGGGGAGGACCTCTGAACGCTCCTCCCGTCCTGGGCCCAGATGGCGCTCATAGGCGGCCGGTATCAGGCTGACCGCCTTCCCGAAGGCGACGGGGAGGCCGTGGGAGCTACAGCGTGAGCGGCATGGCTGCGGCGGCTCCGTGCGGCCCCTCGTACGGCCCCGCGCTCACTGATGAGGCCCACCATGGCGAAAAGCACCAGCTCACAACAAACCCCACCCGAAGCGCCAGCCCGCCACCGCAGCACCCCCACCGGCGCGCCATTCGGAGCCCTAGCAGGCCCCACCGGAAGCGCCGACTCGCAGCCAGTAGTAGCCCCACCCGAGGCGCCAGCCCGCCACCGCAGCGGCCCATCGGAACCGCCACTCGGAGCCGAAGTAGCCACATCGGAAGCGCCGATTCGCAGTTGCAAGAGCCCCACCCGAGGCACCGCTCTCGACGCCACCACCTGAGACATCAGTCCGCCGGGGCCGGCCAGCAGCACCAACTCGCTGCAGTCCCAACAGTGGGCCAGGCTCGAACAGCCTCAGCGGGGCATCAGTTCGCAACAGCTTGTCTGATCAGCCCCCGCAGTTCCTTGGGAAGCACCAGCCCACCGAGCCCCAGCAGAGTTCCAGGCCCACTTTAGGCACCCGCCACAGCAGCGCGCCCGAAGCGCCACCTTCCGGCGCCTATGTAAGGGGGCAGCTTGCGAAGTCCGTTCGAAGTGCCGGAGTCAGCCATCCGCCGCGCCCGCGCCCCAGGCCTCGCCTCGCGTCGGCTCGGCCCGGCCCGGCTCGGCCCGGCTCGGCTCGGCCCCCAACCTCGGCCCGCCCCGCCCCGCCTCGGCTCGGCTCGGCCCCACCCGGCTAGTACGGCCTGGGTGTGGGGTGCCGTTCAGCGGGGGTGGGGGCTGGGGGGAGGGGGTGGACAAGCCGGTCGGGTGGGAGATGCGGGGGTGGAGAGGCTGGTCGTCGTACGTTGGGTGCGTCACTTCCATGTATGACGTATTCGGCCGCAGGCTACGGAGGCTGATGGCCGTGCGCCCGGGGTGAGGGCCGGACTCGTTGTCCTCTGCGGTCTTGTCGTTCGCCGTGGTCATCGGAGGTGGGATCTAGATCTCTGGAGAGTCATGAAGAAGCCGGTGCAGTCGAGTGACGGCGGGCCCGCAGTGCAGGTGATGCTCTCACCTGCCAACGTCTGGCGTGCCGGGCTTGCCATGGCGGCCGTCGTCGCGGTGGCGTTCTTCGTCCGGTTCGTGATCACGGACGCGGGTGCGTTGATCGCCATGCTGGTGATGGCGTGGTTCCTCTCTCTGGCCATGGAGCCCGCCGTGCGGCGCACGTCGCGGCACATGCGCCGAGGCAGAGCGACGCTGCTGGTGATGACGCTGTTCATCCTGGCTTTCGTGATCTTCATGGTCCTGTTCGGCAGCATGTTCGTGCAGCAGATCGCGGTGTTGTTGAAGGCTCTGCCCGACGTCATCGCGGGCGTCGTCGAGTGGGTCAACGCCCGTCTCGGCACTCGTTATGAGATCTCCGACATTCTCAAGTCCATCAAACTCACCCCGCAGCAGGCGGCCGACTACGCGCAGGGCGCACTCGGCGGGGTGCTGGGGCTACTGGGCACGGTGACCGGAACGCTGTTCAACCTGTTCACCCTGGCGCTGCTGACGTTCTACTTCTCCGCCGACGGGCCGAGGCTGCGCCGGTGGCTCGCGCAGTTGCTGCCCGGCCGGCTCCAGCAGGTCTTCATCAGTGTCTGGGACGTCTCCACGATCAAGACCGGTGGATACGTCTCATCCCGGCTCATCCTGGCCGCCATCAACGGCACGGCGTCGGCCCTGGTGTTCCTGCTGCTGGACATGCCCTCCTGGCTGGCGCTCGGTGCGTGGACGGGGCTGGTCGCCCAGCTCGTGCCCACCATCGGCACCTACATCTCCATCGCCCTGCCGGTGGTGGTGGGACTGGTCTCGTCACGTCCCTGGGTCGGCCTGGCCGCGCTGGCGTGGGGCGTCGTGTACCAGCAGGTGGAGAACCTGACGCTGGAGCCGAAGATCAGTTCGCGGGCGGTGGACATCCATCCCGGGGTGTCCTTCGCCGCCGTGATCGCGGGGGCGTCGCTGTTCGGCGCGATGGGCGCGCTGCTGGCCATCCCCATCGTGGCCATGCTGCTGTCGCTGATCGACACGTTCGCCACCCGTCAGGAGCTGCGAGAGGCCATGGCCGCCGAATCGGCGCCGCCGGAGGGCGGAGGCGGGGGAGCGTCCTCGAAGGGCGGAGGCGGAGGAACGTCCTCGAAGGGCGACCCCGGTTCGCCGCCGCCGAAGTGACGTGGACCCGAGCGGATCGACGATCGTTCCGGCAGGGGGCCGAGCGGAGACCGCCCCGGGCCCTCCGGTCGGTGTCACGTGCGGCGGTACGGGCGGTGGCCGGTCAGCCGCGGGGATAGCCGGGGATCTGGCGACGTTGGGTCGCGGTGCCGATCCAGTGGAAGAGGTCCAGAGCGACCGATACGGCGATCCAGAACCAGTCCGCTCCTCTCAGGCCGACTCCGGGCACGTACAGGATCACGTACATCAACGTGGTGAACGGCAGGAAGATCAGCCCGAGGAGAGGCCAGATCCACGTGTGGAAGGCGGCGCTGACCAGAGCGGGCCGCGCCACCCAGATGATGAAAACGGCAAGTCGCGGAAAGAGGCCCGCGAAGATCGCGAACAGACATCCCATGGCGGCCCACGTCCCTCCATCACGCCTCGCCGGAAGGTAGGCGAAGGGGATGGTCCCCGCAGCCGGGGCTGCTCATCCTCGACGTTGTGCATGGAAAGTCCCTGCTTCGATTTGCCTGCCCGGGTGCTGTCTCTGCGCATAGAGGTCATTTCCGAAAAATGCACAGATTTGCCTGAGGGAAATCTTTGCCTTCTCGCGGTGGCCGCCCGATTGGGAACAGGGGATCAGAAGCATGGACAGCGGCTTGCCAGGGCGTTGCCGTCATATGCCGTGATGCGGCCGTTGGGGATCTTCCGCTGGGAGTCCCGGGTCACGTGGCCTGCCCGCCCGGAAAGCCGGTCGCAGACCTGTTCCCGGTGGCTGCCCGCACTGCCTTCCGGGGGCGTCCGCAGCTGCTCGCCGATGTAACCGATCAGGAGGAACAAGCCCAATGAGCAACCTCATCGCGATCTCCTATCCCGACCTCCCCACCGCCATCGCCGTACGTGACCGCCTCGCCGACCTGCAACGGCAGAACCTGATCACGATGGAGGACGTGGCCATCGTCGAACGCCGGGCCGATGGGACGATCAAGCTCCACCAGACCAGCGGTACGACGGGTATGGGTGCGGCCGGTGGAGCGCTGTGGGGTGGCCTGATCGGGATGTTGTTCTTCGTGCCGCTCTTCGGCATGGCGATGGGCGCCGCCACCGGAGCGGCCGCCGCAGCGATGACCGACGCCGGCGTCAACGACGAGTTCATGAGGGAGATCGCCGGCAAGCTCGAACCCGGCACCGCCGCGCTGTTCGTCCTGGTCGTGCAGAGTACGCCGGACAAGGTCATTCCGGAGATCCAGTCGTACGGCGGGCATGTCATCCAGACCTCGCTCAACCGCGAGGAGGAGGCGCAACTGCGCGAGATGATGGAGGGGATCGGCGCCCGGTGAACGGAATGCCGCACACCGCCACAGATCCGCGGTGCACCCGCCCGGCCCCGCCTCGCCCTGCGCCGCCTCACCCTGCCCCGCCTCACCCGGCCCCGCCTCGCCTTGTGAGCGCGGCGCGTTTGCATTGTCGCGAGGGTGAGAGTTGAGCACCCTTGTCCAGAGGTGGTCCGGTCATCATCAAGAGAGGTCGTCATGGGGAAGGTGCCCGATCCGGCCGACGGTCATCGGTCGCCGGCCGAAGGCGCCCACAGGGACTACACCGGTGCGGTCTACGGATCACTGCTCGCCGCCTCTGTGGTGGCCGGTGCCGCGTCGCTCGGCAGGTTCCCGCGTCTGGAGATGATCATCTTGCTGCTGGGGACCAGCGCGGTGTTCTGGGCGGCTCATGTCCACGCCCGCCTGTTCGGCGCCCGTGCGGTCTTCCAGAGCATGAGCGTGGCCGACATCCGCCGGGCCTGCGCCGAGGAGTGGCCGATCGTCACGGCGGCCGTTCCGCCTGCCGTCGCCGTGGCCGTCGGGCCGTTGCTGGGCCTCGAACCGCAGGGCACCGCCTGGCTGGCCCTCGGGGTCGCGGTGGCCGGGCAGGTCGGCTGGTCGGCCGCGGCGGCCGTGGGGATCGGCGCCTCCTCTCGCATGGTGCTGGTCACGAGCGTGATCAATCTGCTGCTCGGGCTGGTGATCGTGGTGCTGAAGGCCGCGTTCCACCATTGACCGGACGCCCGCCGGGACGGCCGCTCCGACCGCAGAGGCGGCCGGTCATCCGTGGCGACGGCCGCCATGGAGCCGGCCGCCGCGGAGGCGGGCACCGCGGAGGCGGGCACCGCGGAGGCGGCGAACATCATGCCGGTTTCACATCGAGGTGGTCATGCGCAGGTGGATGATGTGCCGCAGCGATCCCGTCCTTGAAAGGGCCGGCGCCGGTTCGTACGGCGAAGGCGCCGCCCTCCTCGCCACCGATCAAGCTCGGCGAGCGCGACGGCGGGGTGGGCCATGACCGGACCCGCAGCCCCCGGGAGCTCGGCCGCCTTCGCGAAGAGCCCGCTGGCCCCGCTGGCCCTCGCCCAGTTCATCTGCAGCTTCGCCGGCTCGAACATGAACGTGATGATCAACGACATCGGCCGGGACCTGAACACCACGGTGAAGGGCGTGCAGAGCACGATCACGCTCTTCTTGTTGATCATGGCCGTGCTGATGATCCCGTGCAGCAAGCTGACTGATCGCTGGGGTCGCAAGAAGTGTTTCCTCGCGGGCCTCACCCTGTACGGGATCGGCGCTCTGACCAGCGCGTTCTCGCCCAGCCTCGCGGTGCTGATCCTCGGCAACTCGGTCCTCGAAGGGGTGGGGACCGCGTTGCTGATCCCGCCCGTCTACATTCTCGCGACGATGGCCTTCGACGATCTGCGGTCGCGGGCCCGCGCCTTCGGCCTGATCAGCGGGCTGGGAGGCGTCGGCGCGGCTGCGGGCCCGCTGATCGGCGGTTTCATCGCGACGGCGATCACCTGGCGTGCCGCGTTCGTCTTCCAGGCGGTGGTGGTCGCGGTGATCGTCTTCCTCAGCCGCCGGATCGCCGACCCGGTGCCGCCGGATCCGACCCGGCCCTTCGACACCGCCGGCGCGGTCCTGTCGGCGGTCGGCATGTTCTTCGTGGTGTTCGGGATTCTCCAGGCCGGCAAGAACGTACTGCTGATGACGGCGTTCCTCGTCGTCGGAGTGGGCTTCCTGATCTGGTTCTTCCTGCACATCCGGGCCCGGGAACGCGCCGGGAAGGAGCCGTTGCTCACGACGCGTCTGTTCCGGAACCGTACGTCCGATCTCGGGCTCGTCACGCAGAACATGCAGTGGCTGGTCCTCATGGGGACGTCCTTCGTGGTCGCGGTCTTCCTGCAGAAGGTCCGCGGGTACAACGCCGTCCAGACGGGTGTCGTCTTCACCGCGGCGACCGCGGGGATCCTGGTGAGCTCCCTGGCGGCGGAGCGGCTCGCCAAGAAGCACGCCCAGAAGAACCTGATCTCGGCGGGTTTCGCCATGACCGTGGCCGGGATCGCCGTCCTGCTCGCCCTGGTCGAATCGTCGTCGCGGGTCGTCGCCTTCGTGCCGGGGCTGTTGCTGATCGGGCTGGGCGTGGGCGTGATGCTCACGCCGTCGGTCAACGTCGTGCAGTCCAGTTTTCCCGAGGAACAGCAGGGCGAGATCTCCGGATTGTCGCGCAGCGTGTCCAATCTCGGCTCGTCGTTCGGCACGGCGATCGCCGGCACGATCATCATCTCCGGGCTGGCCGAAGGGAACCGGTCCTATGCCCTCGCCATGATCGCTCTTGCGATCTTCGCCCTGGTGGGCCTGGCCGCCGCGATCCGGCTCCCCGCCGACCCCCGGTGACCCCGAGACGCCGTGCGCGGTCTACCGCCCGCCCGGTTCGGCACGGTCGAGGTGTTCGTCGAGGGCGACGGCCGCGGCGATGAGCGCCAGATGGGTGAACGCCTGCGGGAAGTTGCCGAGCTGCGCGCCTGACGGGCCGATCTCCTCGGCGAACAGGCCGACGTGGTTGGCGTAGGTGAGCATCTTGTCGAAGGCGTACCGGGCCTGCTGCAGCCGTCCGGCGCGGGCCAGGGCCTCGACGTAGAGGAAGCTGCACAGGTTGAACGTTCCCTCCGACCCGCGCAGGCCGTCGGGGGAGGCGGCGGGGTCGTAGCGGTAGACGAGGCTGTCGCTG
Organism: Nonomuraea sp. NPDC049758; assembly: GCF_040674635.1. Lineage (NCBI taxonomy): Bacteria > Bacillati > Actinomycetota > Actinomycetes > Streptosporangiales > Streptosporangiaceae > Nonomuraea > Nonomuraea sp. NPDC049758. Next base: position 222,744 of record NZ_JBFAMZ010000006.1, on the reverse strand, counting down.
ACCAGCTCCTGGTCGATGGCGTCCAGGGTGCTCAGCCAGGCCGGGTCGCGGGGAGAGATGAACCCGACCCGGGGCATGAGCAGCAGCGAGGCGTCCAGCACGTCGGTGCTGTAGTGCTGGACGAAGGCCTGCCGGTCAGGGCTCCAGCCGCGGTCCATGATCTGGTTGAAGACGGCGTCCCGGACACTCATCCAGCGCACGAGGTCAGCGGGACGCGAGTAGGTGGTGGCCATCCGGATGCCGCGATCGAAGGCGACCCAGGTCATCAGCCGGCTGTAGGTGAACTCCTGACGCCCGCCGCGGGTCTCCCAGATGCCTTCGTCGGGACGGTCCCAGGTGTCGGCCAGCCAGTCGAGCAGCTCGGCGAAGGACCGCCAGCCGCGGATGCCGCCGATCTCCTGGGCCTGGGCCAGGGCGTCGGCGACTTCACCGTAGATGTCGAGCTGGAGCTGATCGGAGGCGGCGTTTCCGGCCCGTACCGGCCGGGAGCGCCGGTATCCCTCCAGGTGGTCGAGTACTTCCTCGGTCAGATGGGGATCCCCGTCGATCCGGTACATGATCTGCAGCGGCTCACCGGAGGCGCGGCCGGCGAGGAGCCGTTCATGCAGCCACGTACGGAACGCCTGGGCCTCCTCGACGAAGCCGAGGCCGATCAGGGCCCGGACGGACAGGGAGGCGTCGCGGACCCAGGTGTAGCGGTAGTCCCAGTTGCGTTCGCCGCCGATCTGCTCCGGCAGCCCCATCGTGGCGGCGGCGATCGGAGCGCCGGTCGGCGCGTACGTGAGGAGCTTGAGAGTGATCGCCGACCGGTTCACCATGTCGCGCCAGCGACCCCGATACCGGGACGCGCGCAGCCAACCGTGCCAGAAGGCGCGGCAGGCCTCGAAGCTGTCGCGGATCCCGTCGGCGGTCACGGGCGGCACGTCCTGGTCGTCGCCGCTGCAGCTGGTCAGGACGATCGCCGCCGTCTGGCCGGCCTGGAGGGTGAAGTCCGCGACGATGTCCTCACCGTCCGGGCGCAGGGCGACAGGGCCGGCGGCCTGCAGGTGGAGGTTCGTGCCGGGGCCCTGGAAGACCGCTGAGCCGGCGTCGCCGAGCGCGAGGGTGTGCGGTGCCCGCCCGTAGTCGAAGCGGGGACGGCAGGCGAAGACGAAAGGCAGGCTCCCGCGGACCACCCGGACGAACCGCACCAGGCGGTGCCGGCCGGAAGGGGTGCTGGAGGCGTTCGGCTCCATGAAGTCGGCGACCTCGCCGACGCCGCCGGAAGCCATGAACCGGGTGACGAGGACGGCGGTGTCCGGCAGGTAGAGCTGCCGCACGGCCGCCTCGTCGCTTCCCTCCATGTCGGCGGCCAGCCGGCAGTGGCCCCCGCGCTCACTGTCGAGGATGGACGCGAAGAGGCTCGGGGAGTCGAACCGGGGCGTGCACCACCAGTCGATGGTGCCGTCGCTGGAGACGAGCGCGGCGGTCTGCAGGTCTCCGATCATGCCGTGGTCCGCGATCTGCGGGTAGCCGTTCATCGATGCCTCCGTTGTTCGCCGGACATACCGGACGACTGCCTCCGGACGTGTCGACTTGGCGACCGTCACCGGGGGGACGGAGCAGCCTTTTCAGGCTAACTCCTGGTATCGCAGGAAGTCATCCAGGGTGACGACCGCGCGCCTCGGCCCGGCGATTCGCCGGAGGGCATCCAGGGGGTGGTTTCCTGGTGCGGTGCGTGAATACCGCTCGTGGGGAGCCCTCGCCCTGCTGCCCGTGCCGGGCGTGTCGCGGTGGTGGGTCGCGCGGTGGCTGCGCCGCGTCGTGGCGGGGGGCGTGGTGCCGGTGGTGCTTCTCGCCGGTGGGTGTGGCCGTCCGGCGGAGCGGGTGGTGCGGGGGCTCGGCTGGTCCGGCTGCGGGGACGGCTTCGAGTGCGGGACGTTGCGGGTGCCGCTCGACCATGAGCGTCCCGACGGTGAGCGGCTTGAGCTGGCGGTCGTCCGGCTGCCCGCGACGGGCGACCGGATCGGCTCGCTGGTGCTGAACCCGGGTGGGCCGGGGGCGTCCGGGGTGGAGTACGCCAGGGCCGCCCGGCTGGTGGTGGGCGAGAAGGTACGGGAGCGGTTCGACGTCGTCGGGTTCGACCCGCGCGGGGTCGGCCGGTCGGCGCCGGTCGAGTGTCTCGACGACGAAGCTCTCGACGCGTTCGTCGCCATGGACACCACCCCCGACACCCTTGAGGAGCGAGGTGCGCTGGAGGCGGCGGCGCGGCGGTTCGCGGACGGCTGCCAGAAGCACTCCGGCCGGCTCCTGCCCCACCTGGGCACCGTGGACGTGGCCCGCGACCTGGACCTGCTGCGCCAGGCCCTGGGCGACCAGAAGCTGACCTATCTCGGCAAGTCGTACGGGACCTTTCTCGGGGCCGTCTATGCCGACCTGTTCCCCGGCAAGGTGCGCGCGCTCGCGCTGGACGGCGCCCTCGACCCGGCCGGCTCGCGGGTGCTGGTCAACACCGAGCAGGCCGTGGGGTTCGAGGAGGCGCTGCGCGCGTACGCCGAGGACTGCCTGGGCGACCGCGACTGCCCGTTCGCCGGCCGGACGGTCGAAGAGGCGACGGACGAGGTCGGGGCCCTGATCCACCGCGCGGACACCCGGCCTCTGGAAGGCGGCGGCCGGCGGGTCACCGAGGCGCTGGCCACCCTCGGCGCGCTGACGCCGCTCTACGACCGTGCCTCCTGGCCGGAACTCACCGAGGCGCTACGCCGGGCGCTGAACGGCGACGGCTCACTCCTGCTGCGCAACGCCGACCAGCTCGCCGGCAGGCAGGACGACGGCACCTACTCCAACCAACTGGCCGCCAATCTGGCGGTGAACTGCGTCGACGGCCCTTATCCGGCGACGGCCGCGGCGTTCGCCGAGGATGCGGCGCAGGCGTCCAGGAAGGCGCCCCGGTTCGGGCCGTACATCGTGTGGTCGTCCCTGCCGTGTGCGTTCTGGCCGGCCCGGCCCACCTTCTCGCCGCACCGCCTGACCGCCGCGGGGGCTCCTCCGATCCTGGTCGTCGGCACGAAACGGGACCCGGCGACGCCGTACGGGTGGGCGCGGGCGCTGGCGGGTGAACTGCGGTCCGGCGTACTGCTGACCTACGACGGCGACGGCCACACCGCGTACGGGAACGGCTCCCCCTGTGTGGACGACGCCGTGGACCAGTATCTCGTGAAGGGGGTGCCGCCGAAGGACGGTGCGATCTGTCCGGGCATCCGGTGATCGGAAGGAGCAAGAACCCTTAGATCTCCTGTAGACTCTTCCAAGCCGTACAGGCACGCCGCCTTAGCTCAGTCGGCCAGAGCACTTCACTCGTAATGAAGGGGTCTGGGGTTCGAATCCCCAAGGCGGCTCCACTTCAAAGGCCCTCCCGGTTCGTCCAGGAGGGCCTTTTGCATGGGCGTACAGCACCCGCCTCTGTCATGGACAGGTCAGACCAGTTCAGTGGCGGGATCAACTGCGGGTGCGGGTCCACCGGCCCGCCTCGGCGCACAGGGGCCGGCTGGTTGACGGGGCCGCGGTGCCGATGCACTCTGGGAGCGAGGGGAGTACCCCTTCGCGGCGGCCTCGTCATCACGGCACAGTACACACAGGGAAGCCCTGGAAGCCCTGTCTGTACTCCCGGGGCCGTCGGTCCGCCTGAGCGGGCGGGGGAGACCTCGGGTGATGGAACGCGCCCACCGTCGTCCGGGCGGTCATGATCGAACAGCGTTCCTTGAGACAACCGAATGGGATGACGAAATCCCGTCTGAGACCCGCCAGGTGAGGGGAACTCAGCTTGCCAGTGTGCCACTGGTCGAGCTGAGCCCCCGCTTGCTCGACCCGAGCAGGCGGAGGAGTGCGGGTCATGCAGTTGTCGGTGTTGGTGATCGCGGCCGTTGTCACGCTCGCGATTCCCGCCGTGGCGATGACGGTTGTGGCGATCGTCGCGCTCCGCGGCACGCGGCCGGATGAGCGGCCTGAGATCCTGCGGGCCCTCGCAGTCCTGGCGCGGGCGAATCGTGGCTCGATCTCCGAATTGGCGCAACGCAGGCGACTGCCGTCCTCCCGGGCTGCGGAGAATGCCGGGCGGGACCGGGTGTAATGGCCGGTGTGCGCGGGTTGGTCACTGTGTGTGCCGGGAGGAGGGAAGGGGACTGTAAACGGAAGGTGATTGATCGAACACCATGAGTTGCGACATGGTGCATGAGCCCTGTTCAACGCACCCTCGGAGGGACACTCATGCTGGTTCGTCGCCTTCTGTCTGGAGCCGTCCTCGTCGTCACCGTCAGTGCGGGTCTCGTGCTGCCCGCCGCGGCTTCCGCTCCGAACCCGATGTGCATCGACGTCACCAACGACCGCGGTAACGGGGTCCGGATCTATCAGTGGGAGTGTCAGAGCGGCAACAACAATCAGAGGTTCGTGATCGACGGGGGTCAGATCAAGATCAAGGACACTCTGGGGACGTCGCGGCCGATGTGTGTCGATGTCACCAACGACCGTGGCAACGGGGTCCGGATCTATCAGTGGGAGTGTCAGGCCAACAACAACAATCAGAGGTTCGTGATCGACGGGGGTCAGATCAAGATCAAGGACACTCTGGGGACGTCGCGGCCGATGTGTGTCGATGTCACCAACGACCGTGGCAACGGGGTCCGGATCTATCAGTGGGAGTGTCAGGCCAACAACAACAATCAGAGGTTCGTGATCGACGGGGGTCAGATCAAGATCAAGGACACTCTGGGGACGTCGCGGCCGATGTGTGTCGATGTCACCAACGACCGCGGTAACGGGGTCCGGATCTATCAGTGGGAGTGTCAGGCCAACAACAACAATCAGAGGTTCGTGATCGACGGGGGTCAGATCAAGATCAAGGACACTCTGGTCTGAGCCGGCGGGTCGGTGGCGGGGGCTGGTCCGCGGTGAGCGGACCGGCCCCCGCCGTCCTTGTGCCGGACGCCGGACTGGTGACGGGGGCAGAGGTCAGGAAGTGAAGTCGCGGACGAGGGTGACGAAGTCGTCGGGGCGTTCGACGGCGGAGACGTGGCCGGTGTCGAGTTCCACGTAGGAGCTGCCGGGGATGGCGGCGTGGAGCTCGCGGGAGTTCTCCACCGGGATCAGGCCGTCGCGGGCGGCGCCGACGACCAGCGTGGGGGCCGTGATGCCGGGCAGCAGGCGGCGGAGATCGACGCGGCGGCCGAGGTCGATCTGGCGCAGGCGGTTGGGGTGCGGCCGGAAGTACGTCGCCCGGCTCTCCAGGTCCTCGGGGCCGAGGGAGTTGAGATAGCGGCGGCTGAAGGCGGTCAGCATGGAGAAACGGGCGAAGGCGTCCGGGGTGCCGGCCAGGCCGAGCCAGGTCTGCAGGGCGGTGCGCAGGTAGGCGTCCTCGGTGTGGGCCCAGCCGGAGACCGGGATCAGGCGGCGGACGAGTTCGGGGCGGGTGGCGGCGAGGGACAGGGCGACCACCGCGCCCAGGGAGAAGCCGAGCAGGTCCACGGGTGCCTTGCCGGAGTCCTCGATGACGGCCGCGAGCTGCTCGGTCAGGCCCTCGACGGTCAGGGGGGCGCCGTCGTCCTCGACGAGGTCGCTGCCGCCGAGGTCGGGCAGGATCACGGTGTTGCGGTCGGCGAAGCGCTCGGCGACGCCGTCCCAGGTCGATGAGCCCGGGCCGGTGCCGTGCAGGAGCACCAGGCCGGGGCCGTCGCCGACGGTGCGGTAGACGACGCGGGTCCCGGAGACGGTCAGGTGTCGGGTCATGGGCGCCACCGTGCCAGCCGGCGTCGCGGATGAGGAGCGGACCGGATTCCCTAGGACAGACAGTCCTGGACTGCGATATTTCGCGGTATTGCAGGATGGGCTCATGGATCGTGCAGAGCTTGCTGACTTCCTTCGCCGCTCGCGGGAGCGGCTGCTGCCCGGCGAGGTGGGGCTGCCGTCGGGGCCGCGTCGCCGTACGCCGGGGCTGAGGCGGGAGGAGGTGGCGCAGCTCGCGGGCATGTCGGCCGACTACCTGATGCGGCTGGAGCAGGCGCGCAGTCCGCAGCCGTCCACCCAGCTGCTGGGCGCGCTGGCGCGGGCGCTGCGGCTGACGGGCGACGAACGCGACCACCTCTACCTGCTGGCCGGGCACCGGCCGCCGGCCGGGCCGCGGGCGGGCGAGCACGTCAAGCCGAGCCTGCTCTACCTGCTCGACCGCCTCGTCGGTACGCCCGCGCAGGTGCTGAGCGACCTGGGCGACGTGCTGGCGCAGAACGCCATGGCCGAGTCCCTGTTCGGGTGCAGTTGCACGGTCGAGGAGCCCGATCGCAACATCGTGTGGCGCTGGTTCACCGACCCGTTCAGGCGCGAGGCCTACCCGGAGGAGGAGCACGCCGAGCGCTCCCGCGTGCACGTGGCCGACCTGCGTGCGGCGGTGGTCCGCCGGGGCAACGACGAGCCGGCCCGCGCCCTGGTCGAGCGCCTGCGCCGGGCCAGCCCGGAGTTCGTCTCGTTGTGGGAACGGCACGAGGTCGCGGTACGCCGCGGCAGCCGCATGCGGGTCCGGCATCCGGCCATCGGCGCGATGGAGTTCGACTACGAGGTGCTGCTGGCCCCGGCCGAGGACCAGCGGCTGCTGATCTTCACGCCGCCGCCCGGGTCGAAGACGTTCGAGGCGCTGGAGCTGCTGCGGGTGGTGGGGCCGGAGACCGTGCACCGGAGCCATCGGTAGGCGTACGGGAGACGCCGCGTCAGCGGGCACGTCAGGACGGCGACGGTCCCGTGTCAGTGCGGCCGGGGATGGTTGAACCATCACCGGTTCGGGGAATCGGCCCGAAGGCTCTGAAAGGCGTACGAAGCATGACGAACGACAGCGTTTCCGTGGACAACGTGGCCGAGCGCCCGGAGCTGCAGAAGATCCTCCAGGAGATCGTGGACGCCGGTTTCGTCGGCGTGCAGATGCGGGTGAACGACGAGCGGGGCGAGTGGGTCGGCACCGCCGGGGTGCGCGAGCTGGGCGGCCTCGCCGAGCCGCCGGCGGACGGGCGGTTCCGGGTCGGCAGCGTCACCAAGACCTTCACCGCGGCCCTGGTCCTGAGCCTGGTGGCCGACGGCGTGCTCGGCCTGGACGATGTCGTGGACGACCACCTGCCCGAGTTCGGGCTGGACCGGCGGATCACCGTACGGATGTTGCTCCAGCACACCAGCGGCGTGTTCAACTTCACCGGCGAGTACTACGAGGACGGCACCGTCGTGCCGGGGATCGTCTGGTCGGGCAAGGAGTGGGTGGAGAACCGCTTCAAGACCTACCAGCCGCAGGAGCTGGTACGGCTCGCGCTGTCCAAGCCCGCCCGCTTCGAGCCGGGGGCGGACTGGAGCTACTCCAACACCAACTACGTCCTGGTCAGGCTGCTGATCGAGAAGGTCACCGGCCGTCCGCTGGCCGAGGAGATGCGGCTGCGCGTCCTGGACCCGCTCGGGCTGCCGGACACCGTCGTGCCGGACACCGACACGGAGATCGCCGGGCCGCACGCCCACGCCTACTACCGCTACGAGGAGGACGGCCAGGACAAGACGGTCGACGTCACCCGTCAGAACCCCTCCTGGATCTCCACCGGCGGCGACATGATCTCGACCACCCGCGACCTGCACACGTTCATCTCCGGGCTGATGGGCGGCCGGCTCCTGCCGGCCCCGCTGCTGGACGAGATGCGCGCCGCGCATCCCAAGGTCGGCTACGGCCTGGGGGTGTTCGTGCAGGACGCGGACCCCGACACCGGCACCGTCATCACGCACAACGGCGGCATCTCGGGCTCGGCGGCGCTGATGTACAGCACGCCCGACGGCCGCAGGACCCTGACCGCCTCGGTGACCTACGTGGACGACGCCGCGATGTCCCAGGCCGCGGCGTTCCAGGAGGTCGTGCAGCGGCTGGTCAAGGAGGTCTTCGGCCAGGCGGCCTCCTAGGGGCCGGGCCGGACGGTGGGCGGCCCGGCGCCGGTCCGCCGCGCCGGTCGTGCCGGACGGCGAGCGGCCCCGTGCCGGCCGCCGCGCAGGCGGTCCGCCGCCTTGACAGGGGCCCTTGCGCGCCGGGGGGAAATCGTCTAACTCTTAGGAAGGTTTCCTTTTTAATGGAAGGCGCGCAGAGTGGCCGCTACCCCCCGATCCGGCGCCCTGAAGCTCGTCCTGGCGGCCCTGTGCCTCCTGCTGGCCACCGCCTGCGGGGCTGCCGGAGCCCAGGCCCCTCCGGTGAACGCCCAGGACGTGATGTTCGTGCAGATGATGGTGCAGCACCACCGTCAGGGCATAGAGATCGCCAAGCTCGGCAGTCAACGGGCCACCGACGACCAGCTCCGGATCCTGGTGGCCGCCGTGGCCAGCACGCAGCAGGACGAGGTCGAGATGATGCTGCGCTGGCTGTACGCCTGGGAGCAGCCGCTCACCGCCGCCTCCGGCGCCCATGACCACCATGGCGGCATGCCGGAGACCGACCGCAAGCAGATCAGGGCGCTGAAGAAGTCGAAGTCCTTCGAGCACGACCTGATGACCCTGCTGATCGCGCACCAGGGTGACGCGATCAGGATGGCGGACACCGAGGTGGCCTCCGGCGCGGACCCGGCGGTCAAGGAGTGGGCGGGGCAGGTGCAGGCGTCCCGCAAGGCCCAGATCGACCTGATGAAGGACCTGCTCAAGCGCTGATCGGGGAAGATCCCCGGTCGGCGTAGACGTGCGTCGGATTAGGTGATTAGATCACTTGATATGTCCGAGGTTGCGCGGCCGACGCTTTCCGACGCTCTGACCGAGCGCATGCTGGAGCTCATCCGTAGTGGAGGGCACCGGCCGGGCGACAGGCTGCCCTCCACCAGGGAGCTCTCCCAGCGTTTCGCCGTCACCACCCCGACGCTGCGCGAAGCGCTGCGCAGGCTGGAGGCCACCGGAGCCATCGAGCTGCGGCACGGCTCGGGCATCTACGTCGGCGCCGACATCGAGCGGCTCGTGCTGCCCAACCCCAACATGCGCGAGATGCATGCCGCCCAGCTCCTCGAACTGCTCGGCGCGCGGATCGTGATCGAGCCGCCGCTGGCCGCCATGGCCGCCGAGCACGCCGAGGGCGCGGAGCTGGCCGCGCTCAAGCGGGTGCTCGACCAGGCCGGCCGGCACCTGCGCGGCGAGGACGCCGAGCTGCACGAGGCCAACATGTCCTTCCACCGGGCGACCGCGCGGATGGCGGGCAACAGCGTGCTGCACGAGGTCGTCGACTCGCTGCTCACCGTCCACGGGCCGGAGCAGCGGGAGATCCTGCAGATCTTCGACGACCGGCGCCGCGACTACGAGGAGCACCTGGCCATCCTGGAGGCCATCGAAGCGCGTGACGCCGCCGAGGCGCAGGCGCGCATGCGGGCCCATCTGGTCGACGTCCGGACCGTCGTCGAACAGAGGTTGCCACCCAGATAGAGCAAGTCCCCCCGAAAGAGCAAGGAGGCCGGCCATGTTCCGGTCACGTGTGGCCACGCTCGGCGTGGCGGCGCTGGTCCTGACCGCCTGCGGCGGCAACAGCGCCGAGGCGCCGAAGAAGAAGACCGAACTGACGCTCTACAACGACAAGGGCGCCTGGACGAAATACTTCGACGAGATGGGCGCGCTGTCCAAGCAGCAGATCGGCCTGGGCATGAAGCCGACGGGATACACCGACTCCGCGCAGTACCAGGCCTTCATCAAGGCGTCGTTCCGCACGGACGTGAAGCCCGACCTGTTCACCTGGCAGACCGGGGGGATGCTGGCGGAGATCGTCAAGCAGAAGCAGGTGGCCGACAGCACGGCCGTCTGGCAGGAGGCGATCAAGGCGGGCGACCTGTCGCAGGATCTCGCCCCGTACTACACCATCGGCGGCAAGCAGTACTGCGTGCCGATGAACGTCGCCTACTGGGGCATGTTCTACAACAAGAAGATCTTTGACAAGTACGGCCTGAAGCCCCCGCAGACGTGGGACGAGCTGGTCCAGGCCGCCGAGACCCTGAAGAAGAACGGCGTCAAGGCCTTCTACCACACCAGCGTGCTGTTCTCCTTCGTCTGGTTCGAGCAGCTCCTGGCCGGCTCCGACCCCGACCTGTACGACCGGCTGTCCACGGGCCAGGCCAAGTACACCGATCCGGGTGTGGTGCAGGTGATGGAGAAGTGGAAGTCGCTCATCGACGCCGGATATTTCATGAACCCGGGTGACAAGACCGACCCCGGCGACGTCATGAAGACCGGCAAGGCGGCGATGGTCTCCTTCGGCACCTGGTTCAGCACCAGCATGACGCAGCGCGACCTGAAGTCCGGCACCGACTACGGATTCTTCGTCATCCCCAACGTCAACCCCGCGCTGCCGAAGACCTCGATGATCTTCGAGAGCGGGCCGCTGTGCTCGCTCGCCAAGGGCGCCGACCCCGACTCCAGCATGAAGTACCTCAAGTGGTGGACCACCGCCGACGCCCAGAAGAAGTGGGCCACCACCAGGGGCGACGTGAGCGCCAACCCGAAGGTCGAGATCGCCGACGAAGCGCTCGGCGCGGTCACCAAGGACGCGGGCGGCGGCAAGTACCGCCTGGTCAACCGCTACTTCGAGGCCACGCCGCCGCCGGTGCTGACCGCCGCTCTCGACGGCTTCGGCAAGTTCGTCACCGAGCCCGGCACGTACAAGGACGTGCTGGACACCATCCAGAAGGCCGCCGACGAGTACTGGGCCACGCATCAGTGATGAGCGCCCGGACCCCGATGCTGGGCCGGTTCAGGCACGGTTACGTGGCGCCCGCGGCCGTGCTGGTCGCGGGGCTGCTCTACGCGCCGTTCCTGTGGACGGCCTACCTGAGCCTCACCCGCTACGACGGCCTGGAGCCTCCGGCGTGGGTCGGCGTGCACAACTTCGTCAAGCTGCTGGACGACCCCGCGCTGCTCACCTCGACCCGCAACACGCTCATCTGGGTGGCCGGCACGATGGTGCTGCCGGTCGGGCTCGGCCTGCTGGTCGCGGTGCTGTCCTACGACATCAAGGGCGGCGCCTGGTACCGGGTGCCGTTCATGTTGCCGTACGCGCTGAGCGGCGCGGGCCTGGCCATGGTGTGGAGCCCGGTGTTGTCCCACGACGGCATCGCCAACCGGCTCCTCGGCGTGGACACCGCGTTCCTGCAGGTCGCGCCGGACAACACGCTGGCCATGCTGCTGGTGTGGACCTGGCAGCAGCTCGGCGTGAACACGCTGCTGTTCGTCGTGGGCCTGCAGTCCATCCCCAAGGAGCCCATCGAGGCCGCCCGCCTGGACGGCGCCTCCGGCTGGCGGCTGTTCCGGCACGTGATCTGGCCGCTGATGCGCCCGCTGACCGCGGTCGTGGTCGGGCTGGCCCTGGTGGCGAGCCTGAAGACGTTCGACATCGTGTGGGTGCTGACGCAGGGCGGCCCGGGACGCAACTCCGAGACGCTGGCGGTGACCATGTACCGCGACACGTTCGTGGCCAGTGACTACGGCTACGGCTCGGCGGTCGCGGTGCTGCTCACCGTGGTCACCGGGCTGGCCTCCTACCTCTACCTGAGGAGGCAGGTGCGATGATCCGGCGGATCGTGCTCATCGTGCTCGGGCTGATCTGGCTCGGCCCGACCTACCTGCTCGTCGTCAACGCCTCCAGGCCGGCGGCCTCGTACGACCCGGGCAGCGCGTGGGCGCCGTCCGGTGACTTCGCGCTGCTGGACAACTTCGGCCGCGCCCTGGACAGCGCCGACCTGACCGGCAGCCTGGCCAGCACCGCACTCTACGCGGTCGTCTCGCCGCTGCTCGGCGTGGTGATCGGGGCGCTGGCCGGCTACACGATCGTGGTGCTGCGGCTGCGTCACGGGTTCTGGTGGTTCCTGCTGATCTTCGGCGGCACCGTGTTCCCGTCGCAGATGCTGCTCGTGCCGCTGTTCGTCGGCTACAGCGACGCCGGCCTGTACGACAGCAGGCTCGGCATGATCCTGATCTACACCGCGATCAACGTGCCGCTGGCCGCGTTCGTGCTGCGCAACTTCTACACGGGGGTCGCGTTCTCGATCTTCGAGGCGGCCCGCATGGACGGCGCGTCCACGTGGCGCATCTTCTGGCGCATCTACCTGCCGATCTCGCTCAGCGCGCTGACGGCGGTGTTCATCCTGGAGTTCACCTTCATCTGGAACGACCTCGTCTTCGGCCTGACGCTGACCCAGACCGAGAGCGTACGGCCGGTCATGACCGCCCTGGCCGGGCTGATGACCGACGTCTACGCCGGCACCCCGGTCCCCGTCGGCCTGGCGGCGGGCCTGGTGGTCTCGCTGCCGACGGTCGTGCTGTTCCTGGCAACCCAGCGCCTCTTCGCACGGGGCCTGTCCCTAGGGAGTGTTTAGATGACGAGCCGGTTGCTGCAGCGGAGCCTGGGTAGCCCCGACTACGACGGGATCAGGCAGGCGCTGCGCAACGACACCTCGACCCCGGTGATCAGCGCGCGCGGGCTGGAGGTGCGGGTCGCGGTGCTGCCGCTGTTCACGCACGACGGCCGCCAGGCGGTCAGGGTGTCGAGCACGCAACCCCTGACCCACGTGCTGGTGGGCGTCGACAGCGCCTCCGGCACGGACGTGACGCTGCTGGTGCCCGAGGTGGACGCGCCGCGCACGCTCACCCTGGAGTGCCGCGACGACGCCGGCGTGGTCGGCAGCGCGCAGGTCACGGTCACCCCGCAGCGCAAGTGGAGCGTGTTCGTCGTGCACCACTCGCACCTGGACATCGGCTACACCGACCCCCAGGGCACGGTGCTCCGTCACCACCTCGACTACCTCGACGCGGCCGTGCGGCTGGCCGAGGAGACCGCCTCCTGGCCGGACGACGCCAAGTTCCGCTGGACGGTCGAGTCGTCGATGCCCGCGCTCAAATGGCTCGACGCCCGGCCGGCCGGGCAGGTCGAGTCGTTCGCCGCGCTGGCCAGGGCGGGCGTGATCGAGGTGACCGCGCTGCCGTTCCAGCTGCACACCGAGGCGTGCTCGACCGAGGAGCTCTACCGCCAGCTCCGCTTCACCGCCCAGCTCCAGGACCGGTACGGCTTCGCCACCAGGTCCGCCATGCACACCGACGTGCCGGGCGCGGTCGTCGGCCTGGTGGACGCGCTCAACGCCTCAGGCGTGCGTTATCTGGCCGCCGCGCACAACTGGGCCGGGCGGTCGGTGCCGTACCTGCACGGCGGCGACAAGCTGACCAGGCCGTTCCGGTGGCGGGCGCCGAGCGGGAACGAGCTGCTCGTGTGGTTCACCGACACGCCGCACGGGATGGCGTACATGGAGGGCAACACGGTCGGGCTGACCGACTCCTACGAGCTGGCCGACGACCTGCTGCCGCGCTACCTGTCGGCGCTGGCCACGCGGGGCTACCCGTACGGGCCGGGGACGTTCGGGTGGCAGGGGCCGGACGCGCCGCGCGAGCCGTACGAGCTGGACGTGCTGCACCTGCGGGTGCAGGGCGCGCACGCCGACAACGCCGGGCCGTCGATCGTGCCGGCCTCCATCGCCCGCCGGTGGAACGAGACGTGGGCCTGGCCGCGCCTGCGCTCGGCGGTCAACAGCGACTTCTTCGAGCACGTCGAGGAGCACTACCACGACCGCCTGGCCGTGCACGAGGGCGACTGGACCGACTGGTGGGCCGACGGGCTCGGCTCGGGCGCCCGCCCGCTCGGCTACGTGCGCCGCGCCCAGTCGGCCCTGCGCGTCGCCGAGACCCTGCACACGATCGCGGGCGCGGACGCCACGGACCAGATCGACGAAGCCTACGACAAGGTCGCCCTGTTCAACGAGCACACCTGGGGCGCGGCCAACCCGTGGGAGGACGCCGAGGAGGCGGGCGACTCCGGCGGCCTGCAGTGGACCCGCAAGTCGTCGGGCGCCTACCAGGCCCAGGACGACGCCTCCGACCTGCTGCACGCCGCCACCCGCCGCTTCGCCGCCGCCCTCTCCTCCCCGGACCCGGAAGGCGCGGAGGGCACGGAAGGCGCGGTCCTGGCGGCCTTCGCCGTGTTCAACCCCGGCACCAGGGCGCGCACCGACGTGGTGCGCGCGTTCCTGCCGCGCGACGTGGTGGCCGTGGACGTGCCGATCGCGCTGGTCGACGCCCGGACCGGCGAGACCGTGCCGCACCACGAGGAGTACGTCGACCCCGACGACTGGCCGACCCGCCCGATCGGCCGGCACGTGCACGCGGTCGTGCCGGACGTCCCCGGCTTCGGCTACGCGCGGCTGGACGTCGTCCGCGGGCCGGGCCAGGCCCCCGAGCCGGTCGAGCCGGACCTGGACGGCGTGATCGAGAACGAGTTCTACCGGGTCGCCTACGACGTGCGCGAGGGCCACATCAGCTCGATCTTCGACAAGTCCGCCGGCCGCGAGCTGGTCAACGGCGAGGCGGCCGCCGGCTTCGGCCAGTACGTATACGACCGCTACGCCACCGCCCCGCACTTCAACCACCTGTCGGGTCACGTCGGGGCGCACGACAGGACGCTCCTCGGCGACCGGGCCGTCGCCCGGCACGCCACGATCGTCAAGGCCCAGCGCACGGCGGTCGGCGAAAGGCTGGTCATCGAGCTCCAGGGCAAGGGCGTCGACTGGCTGCGCACCACGATCGAGCTGCACCGGGGCGTCCCCAGGCTCGACCTGACCTACCAGCTCGCCAAGCAGGGAACCCCGGCCAAGGAGGCGGTGTTCCTGGCCTTCCCGTTCGCGACCGGCCCGGCCACCGCCTGGGAGCTGACCGGCGGCGTCGGCGGCCCCGGCGTGCCACGCGTGCCCGGTTCGGCCGAGTACATGTTGCCGATCAGGCACTGGATCGCCTTCGAGGACCCCGAGCTGACCGTCGCCTGGGCCACCCTGGAAGCGCCGCTGGTGCAGCTCGGCACCATCCACATGCCGTACGCGCCGTTCCCGCCCACGCTCGACAAGGAGGACGGCACGGTCTACTCCTGGGCGCTCAACAACATCTGGGACACCAATTTCCCGGCCCAGCAGCAGGGCGAGACCACCTTCCGGTACGCCGTCACCTCGGCGGCCGGTGTCAAGGGCAGCAGGCTGGGCGCGGCGGCGGCCTCGGGGCTGACCGAGCCGTTCGTCGGCGCGCTGATCACCGGCGGTCCCGGGGCCACCGAGACCTACGCCTCGGTGGACCACCCCGACGTGCTGATCACCTCGATCGGCCGGGTGGACGGCGAGCAGGTGGTCCGGCTGCAGTCGCTGGCCGCCGAGCCGGTGACGGCGACGGTCACGGTCCCTGGACGGGATCCGGTCGAGGTCCGGCTGCCCGCCTGCGGGGTCGCCGTCGTCGGAGGGAAGCGCGCGTGAAGATCGTTGACATCCGGGCCACGACGGTCGCCGTCCCGCTGGAGGCGCCGCTGCGGCACAGCAACGGCGCCCACTGGGGCCGGTTCGTGCGCACGATCGTCGAGGTCGAGGCCGACAACGGGCTGGTCGGCCTGGGGGAGATGGGCGGCGGTGGGGAGAGCGCGGAGTCGGCCTTCCGTGCGCTCGTCCCGTACCTGAAGGGGCACAACCCGTTCGAGCTGGAGGCGCTGCGCTTCAAGATCGCCAATCCGACCGCCTCGCTCTACAACAACCGCACCCAGCTCCTGGCCGCCGTCGAGTTCGCCTGCCTCGACCTCGTCGGGCAGCACCTCGGCGTGCCCGTCCACGACCTGCTGGGCGGGCGGCTGCGGGACACGGTCCCGTTCGCCTCCTACCTGTTCTTCCGGTACGCCGCCGAAGGCCATCCGGAGATCCGCACCCCCGCCCAGCTCGTCGAGCACGCCGCCCTGCTCAAGCAGGCGCACGGGTTCACCGTGCACAAGCTCAAGGGCGGCGTCTTCCCGCCGGACTACGAGCTGGAGTGCTACCGGGCCCTGGCCGAGGCGTTCCCGGACGACCGGCTCAGGTACGACCCCAACGCCGTCCTGTCGGTGGCCGAGGGGCTGCGGTTCGGCCGGGCCATCGAGGGGCTGAACAACGACTACCTGGAGGACCCCGTCTGGGGGATGGAGGGGCTCAGGGCCGTCCGGGAGCAGGTCAGGGTGCCCCTCGCCACCAACACGGTGGTCGTCAACTTCGAGCAGCTCGCCTCCAACGTGCTGCGCAGGTCCGCCGACGTGGTGCTGCTGGACACGACGTTCTGGGGCGGGGTCCGGCCGTGCGTGAAGGCGGCGGGGGTGTGCGACACGTTCCAGGTCGGGGTGGCCGTGCACTCCTCGGGCGAGCTCGGCATCCAGCTCGCGACCATGCTGCACCTCGGCGCGGTGCTGCCGAACCTGACCTACGCCGCCGACGCCCACTACCACCAGCTGCGCGACGACGTGATCGAGGGCGGCAGGCTGCCGTACGCGGACGGCGCCATCGCCGTGCCCTCCGGGCCGGGGCTCGGGGTGCGTCTCGACCCCGATCGCGTGGCCCGCTACGCCGAGTTCTACCGGGAGACCGGCGGCTATCCCTACGACCGCGACCCGGGGCGTCCAGGCTGGTACGCCACCGTCCCGAACGAGCGCTTCGCCGACCCCGCGATCTCGGTGGACGTTGCCCCATAATTGGCCGCTATGTCCGACGAAGTACAGACAAAGAAGCCCGCCGACAACCTCGTCACCACCCGGCACACCCTGCCGACCGGTCAGGGGTACACCGCCACCACCGGAACCATGGTGGTGCGCGAGGAGGTGTTCACGGACGGCACGTTCGACGGCCACCGCCCGAAGGCCGAGGTGTTCCTCACCTCCTACACCCTCGACGACGCCGACCCGCTGACCAGGCCGGTCACGTTCGCCTTCAACGGCGGGCCGGGGTCGTCGAGCGTGTGGCTGCACCTCGGCATCCTCGGCCCGCGCCGGGTCGTGATGGGGGACGCGGGCGCGCTCCTGCCGCCGCCGTACGCGCTGGCCGACAACGACGAGACGCTGCTCAAGGTGAGCGACCTGGTCGTCATCGACCCGATGTCCACCGGCTACTCGCGGGCGGCCGAGGGCGAGAAGGCCGAGCCGTACCACGGGTTCAGCGGCGACGTGGAGTCGGTCGGCGAGGTGATCCGGCTCTGGACGACCAGGAACGCGCGGTGGATGTCGCCGAAGTTCCTGGCCGGCGAGTCGTACGGCACGGTCAGGGCGGCCGGGCTGGCCGACCACCTCCAGTCGCGCCACGGCATGTACCTCAACGGCGTGATGCTGATCTCCTCGGTGCTCGACTACGCGACCGTCGAGTTCAACGAGGGCAACGACGTGGCCTACGCCCTCTATCTCCCGACCTATGCCGCCATCGCGCACTATCACGGGCTGCACGGCGACCGCCCGCTGGCCGACGTGCTGCGCGAGGCCGAGGAGTACGCCTCCCGCGACTACCCGTGGGCCCTGGCCCGCGGCAACCGCCTCACCGCCGGCGAGCGCGCCGCCGCGGTCTCCAGGGTCGCCGCCCTGTCCGGCCTGTCGGAGGACTACGTCGACCGCGTGGACCTGCGCATCGAGCACATCCGCTTCTTCACCGAGCTGCTGCGCGAGCGCCGGCTGACCGTCGGCAGGCTCGACGGCCGCTTCACCGGCTGGGACCCCGACGGCGGTCGCGAGCACTTCGTCTCCGACCCGAGCATGAACGCCATCACCGGCCCCTACAGCGCCGCGCTCAACCACTACCTGCGGACCGAGCTGGAGTACGCCAACGACCTGCCCTACGAGATCCTCAGCTCGCGGGTGCACCCGTGGTCGTACAAGGAGTTCGAGGGCGTGCACGTCAGCGTGACCGACCGGCTCGGCGCCGCCATGCGCACCAACCCGCACCTGCGCGTGCACGTGGCCTGCGGCTACCACGACGGCGCCACGCCGTACTACGCGGCCGAGCACGCCTTCGCCCACCTGCCCGTGCCCGCCGAGCTGGCCGCCAACGTCGAGTTCAAGTACTACGAGGCCGGCCACATGATGTACGCGCACGAGCCCAGCAGGCTGCGCCAGTCAGCCGACCTGGCGGCCTTCGTGCTCGGACAGCAGGCGTGAGGCGCGCTCCAGCCGCTGCCGCAGGCTGGCCGCGAGCGCGTCGAAGCGTTCCCGGTTGTCCCGGATGACCGCGCGCTGAAGCTCGGCGTCGGCCGAGAACCAGGCGGCGACCAGGCCTGAGGCCCACTTGCAGGTCGTGTCGGCGACGGCCGTCAGCTTCTCCTCCTCGCTCACGTCCGGCTTCTCCAGGTTCCAGCGGGAGTCGGCGATGGCCGACTCCGGGTCGGGGTAGGGGTGTCCCGCCTGGGTCATGCACGACTGCCAGCGCCTGGTCGCCGCGGCCACGCCGCCGTGCTTGGCGGCCTGTTCCAGGGTGAGCGAGTCCTGCAGGCCCAGCCAGGGCCAGTCCGCCTGGCGGGTGCCGCCCTCCAGCTCGGCGGAGGCGCGGTCGAGGCAGCCGCGGTCGGCGGCGGTGCCGTACAGGCGGTGGCGGGTGTGCTTGGGCAGCTTGTTGACCCAGGAGCCGGTGGTGTCCGGGGACGGAGGCCTGGCCAGGTGGTAGCCGTACCGCTGGGCGGCCGAGGTGTCCACGACGCCGTAGCGGCGGGAGTTGCCCGGGTCGATCGCCGCCAGCTCGGCGGCGTCCTCCGCGGGTGGGGTGACGGTGAGGCCGCGGCGGCTCATGCACCGCGCGACCAGGTGGTTGTGGGCATTGCCCAGGACGGCCCGCTGCTCGGGAGTCGGCTTGTAGGCGTCGAACGGCAACACGAGCTGCGACACCGAGGTCACGCCCGCCGGGGGCCGCTCTGGTACGGGCTCGCCGGCGGCGCAGGCCGCGACGGACAGCAGCAGCGTGCCCGCGAGGAGGCCGCGACAGCCGGTTTCCGGCGGCCAAGCCCGGAAACCGGCACTCCCGTTATTTCTCAGCGGCACCAGATGTCGATCGAGCTGGTGCGGTTGTTGCCGATGGCGTTGTTCGACAGGTAACCGTCGTTGGAGTTGTGGGTGAAGGTGCTGTGCGCACCGGTGTAGTCGGCGTGCTGCCAGAGGGTGGCGCTGCAGCCGACCCGGTTCCTGACGGAGCTGGTCTCGTTGTCCATGCTGTGCCAGGTGTTGCTGAAGTCCCAGTTCAGCCAGTTGTTGTCGGCCAGGTCGGAGTCGTCGGCCGTGAAGTCGCGCCAGTGGTCGCTCTGGCCCCGGTTGTAGTCGAATCCGGCGTACAGGCAGACGCGGCCGCCGTAGCACGTCGAGCGTGGGCTGGCCTCAGCCGCGGCAGCCGGGACGACCACGGTGAACAGCGCGGCCGCGGCGATGAAGCCGGCGGCCTTCTTGGTGAGCCTCACAGGTCTCTCCTAGATCGGTGAGTCGTTTCGGAACCCGTACCAAGCGTGCTGTGAGGGGGCTCGGGACCCACCCTCGAATACACGCAGAGACCTTGGTTACCAGGCTCACCACCTGGCACTTCGCCGCATTGACGCAACGATTGCCAGGTTCGGGAGGCGACTGGGGACTTACTCGACCTAGTCGGGGAGCGCCGCAGGGTTCCGGGCCAGCAGGCCGCCGTCCACGCGGTGCTCGGCGCCGGTGATGAACGACGAACGCGGCCCCGCCAGGAACGCCACCAGCTCGGCCACCTCTTCCGCGCGGCCCACGCGGCCCAGCGGATGGGCCTTCCCCCACTGCTCGACCTGCTCCTCCTGCGACAGGTCGCCCCGCCACAGGTCGGCCGCCCAGCGCAGCATGGGGGTGTCCACCGAGCCGGGGCAGACCACGTTGACCCGGATGCCGTCGGCCGCGTGGTCGAGCGCCATGGCCCTGGTCAGGCCGTTCAGGGCGGCCTTGCTCGCGGTGTAGGCGGCCACCTGCGCCTGCGACGAGAACGCCTGCACCGAGGACATGACCACGATCGAGCCGCCGCCGCGTTCCCTGAGCCTCGGCACGGCGGCCTTGCAGGTGAGGAAGACGCCCTTGAGGTTGACGTCCATGACCTCGTCCCACACCTCCTCCGGGGTGTCCTCGACCGTGCCGTACCGCTGGACGCCGGCGCAGGTGACGACGACGTCGAGGCCGCCGTACCTGGTCACGGCCAGGTCCACGAGGTCGCGCAGGTCGCCGGCCCGGCGCACGTCGGCGACGACGCCGGTGACGTGCTCGCTGTCGAGCGCCGCGTCCTCGTCCACGCCGCAGAACACCACGTTCGCGCCGCCGTCGGCCAGCCGGTCGACCACCGCCCGGCCGATGCCCATCGATCCGCCGGTGACCAGCGCCACCTTGCCGGAAAACTCACTCACGCCAGCACCTCCGCGCGCCATCTCGACACCTTGGTCTCCTGCGGTCCGAGCGACAGGGCGCTGCCGTTGGCCACGGCGGCGGCCAGGCCGTCGGTCGGCATGCCGGCGAACGGTTCGAGCCCCAGCGTGCAGGCCCGCCCCCACCAGGGGTAGCCGGTGGACGCGCCGAGCTCCTGCCACATCCACAGGTAGGGGAGGAGCGCCGCATCCCACTCCACCCGGATACCGATATCCCCTGAAATTTCGTACCAACCCTCCGGGAAACCCGTGAGGTAGACGATGTCGCTCGGCCCGCCCCGCTCGGGCACCACGCTCAGGTCCGTCTCCCCGCCCCCGTCGGCGGGCACCACCGGCCACCGCCACGGCCCGCCGGCCCGCACCCGGCGCCCGGCCGGGCCGATCGGCGTCGCGTGCGGGATCACCCGCACGCCTTCGGGCAGCCGGATCCGCGCGCCCGCCCGCAGGAATGGCGCCCCGAAGACGATGTGCTGGCCCCACATCGCGTGCAGCGCGAGGTCCGCCTCGTTGGTCGCCCGCCCCTCGACCTCCAGCGCGGCCGTGCCCGCCCGGAGCCGGAACACCTTCTCCACCCGGTACGGCAGCCGCCGGGTCCGCACGGCGAGCCGCACCGCGACCTCCTCCGCGCAGTCGGCCACCACCTCGCACGACCACGGCAGCCCGGCGACCTCGCCGTGCTGGGCCAGGCGCGCGCCCCGGTACTCGCTCGGCGCGCCGCCGTTGGGGAAGACCTCCTGCCAGCCGCCCTCGTAGTGGTCGACGAACTGGGCGACGTCGTCGGCCGCGCCGTGACGGTGGTCGCGCGGGTCGCGCAGGCCCTGCGGGGAGAGCCAGACGAAGTCGGTGTCGGTGGGCTTGTGCAGGAACTCCACCACGTCGCCGCCCTTGTCCGGCAGGACGGTCACGCGCAGCCGTTCGTTCTCCAGTGTGACCGCCCGCAGCCCGTCGAGGGTGAGGTGCCGCAGGCGCGCCGCCCAGTTGCGCCTCACCCGAACGTCACGTCCAGGAACCTGGGCCGGTAGATCGACACGTCCCGGTAGTGGTCGGTGTTGACGAAGCTGTTGACGTTGTAGGAGACCACCAGGCCGTTCCCGGCGACGTCGGGGTGGGCGTGGGCGTTGTAGGTGAAGACGTTCCCGCTGGTCTCGGGGGTGGTGTAGACGTGCTGCTTGCCGGTGAAGGGGCCAGTGGGCGAGCAGGAGGAGTAGGCCACGATGTTGGGGCTGAGCACCTCGGTGGTGTCATGCGTGATCAGGACATATCCGGATCCGACCCGGGTGACGCTGTACTCGTTCGCCACCCCGCCCATGATCCGGGCCGAGTCGGTCTCGTCCGGTGACCACGAGCCGTCGGCCGTGCGGAACTCCCATGCGCCGAGCAGGCTCTGGCCCCTGACCCGGGCGAGGTGCATGTACTTGGCCGAGCCGAGGTCCTCGACGCCGTACACGTAGGTGTAGCCGCCGTCCTTCAGCAGGCCGGAGGCCCAGGAGACGCCGTGGCCCGAGGGCAGGTCGTGCACGCTGACCGGCTGGTCGAGCCGGCCGGGCGCGAACCTGGCCACCACGTTGCGGTGCCAGCGCCAGTCCCACGCGCCGGGGCCGAACCGCTCGTACTCCTGGTAGGTGACCTCGACCAGGCCGCCCGCCAGCGTGGCGTCCCCGGCCCAGAACCAGTGCTTGTCGTCGCGCGGAGGCATCACGGCTTCGGGCTTCGCGGCCGTGCCGTCGTGGACGGTGGACAGCCGCCCGTCCCGCTCGACGGCGAAGGAGTTGTTCAGGAAGACGGTGCTGCCGCCCTCCTCGACGACGGGCGGCCGGGAGCCGTCGGCGTTGATCTGGCCGAGGAAGGTGTCGGAGAACACCCACAGCTCACGGCCGTTCGGCAGCCGGAGCGAGTAGGTGCCGTCGGCTCCCGTCCAGTCGTCCAGGCGGCTGTTGTCGTTGCCGTACGAGGTGAACAGGCTGGTCAGCCGGGCGTCCACGGACGCGCCGCGCACGGTGGGCGCGCACGCCGAGACCGGCCCGGACGGTTCCCGCGTCACGCCGGCCGACGGCGGCACCGGCTTGGGCGGCGCGGCCCACGCCTGCTGCGGGACGGCGACCAGGCCGAGCAGGGCGACGGCGAGGGGGAGGAGGGAGGAGCGGAATCGCGTCATCACCGGTTCCTAGGGGCTGGGGGAGTCCCGTACAGTTCTAGTCATTAGATCACTTGCTGTCCAGGGCCCCCTGATCACCGGCCGAAAACCGGGTGCCGGTGGTCGCGGGCGGCCGGTAGCCTGCCCGGATGGGCCACGTTGAAGTAGGACATCTGACGTACGTGCTGCCCGACGGCAGGCCCCTGCTCAACGACGTCTCCTTCCGGATCGGCGACGGTGTCAAGGCGGCGCTCGTCGGGCCCAACGGCGCGGGCAAGACCACCCTCATGCGCCTGGTCGCGGGCGACCTGGAGCCCGTCGAGGGCAACGTGACGAGCTCCGGCGGGCTGGGCGTGATGCGCCAGTTCATCGGCAACGTGCGCGACGGGAGCAACGTCCGCGACCTGCTGCTCGGCGTCGCCCCGCCGGCCGTGCGGCAGGCGGCCGAGCGGCTCGACGCGGCCGAGCTGGTGATGATGGAGCGCGACGACGAGAAGGCGCAGATGCGCTACGCGCAGGCCATCAGCGACTACACCGACGCCGGCGGCTACGAGATCGAGGTGCTCTGGGACACCTGCACGGTCTCGGCCCTCGGCGTCCCGTTCGACCGGGTGAAGTACCGCGACGTGGCCACGCTGTCCGGCGGCGAGCAGAAGCGGCTCGTCCTGGAGGCGCTGCTGCGCGGCCCCGACCAGACCCTGCTGCTCGACGAGCCCGACAACTACCTCGACGTGCCCGGCAAGGAGTGGCTGGAGCAGCAGCTGCGCGAGACGCCCAAGACCGTGCTGCTGGTCAGCCACGACCGCCAGCTCCTCGCCAACGCCGCCGACCGCATCGTCACGGTCGAGTCGGGCAACATCTGGATCCACGGCGGCGGCTTCGCCGGTTACGCCGAGGCCCGCAAGGCCCGCAACGAGCGGCTCGACGAGCTGCGCAGGCGCTGGGACGAAGAGCACGCCAAGCTCAAGGCCCTGGTCAACATGCTGAAGAACAAGGCCAGGTACAACGACGGCATGGCCGCCCCCTACCACGCGGCCCAGACCCGGCTGCGCAGGTTCGTCGAGGCGGGCCCGCCCGAGCAGGCCCCCGCCGACCAGAACATCAAGATGCGCCTGCGCGGCGGCCGCACCGGCAAGCGCGCGGTCATCTGCGAGGGCCTGGAGCTGACCGGCCTGATGCGCCCGTTCGACCTGGAGATCTGGTACAGCGAGCGGGTCGCCGTCCTCGGCTCCAACGGCTCGGGCAAGTCCCACTTCCTGCGCCTGGTGGCCGGCGAGCCCGTCGCGCACACCGGCGTGGCCAGGCTCGGCGCCCGGGTCGTCCCGGGGCACTTCGCCCAGACCCACTCCCGGCCCGACCTGCTCGGCCGCACCCCGGTCGAGATCGTGATGAACGAGCACGCCAAGCTCAAGAACGAGGCCATGAAGACGCTGGCCCGCTACGAGCTGGCCGGGCTGATCGCCGAGCAGCGGTTCGACACGCTCTCCGGAGGCCAGCAGGCGCGGCTGCAGATCCTGCTGCTGGAGCTGTCGGGCGCCACGCTGCTCCTGCTCGACGAGCCGACCGACAACCTCGACCTGGCCAGCGCCGAGGCGCTGCAGGTGGGCCTCGACGCGTTCGACGGCACGGTCATGGCGGTCACCCACGACCGCTGGTTCGCCGCCGACTTCGACCGTTTCCTGGTCTTCGGCTCCGACGGCACGGTCTACGAGTCGTCCGAGCCGGTGTGGGACGAGACGAGGGTCGTCCGGAGGCGTTAAAGAGTTGGTACGCCCGGCGCGTGTCATCTGCCAGCCGTGCCCATGCACGGGTTATCACGGCAAAGTGATCCCGCGTAGCCGAACCGTCAGCCTCCTCGCACTCGGGGCGATCTGCCTCGCCGGTTGTTCAAGTGAGGACCAGCCCGCCCAATCGCTCAAGCCGCTCGTTCTCAAGGAGCAGGTCTCGAACATCGCCAAGTCCACCGACGGTTACGCCGTCAACTGGGCGGGCGTGCTCACCAACGCCAACCCGTGGCACTTCGGCGAGCACGTGGTGGCCACCATCGTGGGCCGCGACGCCGCCGGCACCGAGGTGGTGCGCATGGACCAGCCGCTCGACGCCGTGCCGCCGGGCGGCTCCCTGGCCTTCACCGGCCAGGCGTCCGCCGCCGAGAAGCCGGTGAAGGTGACCATCCAGTACCGTCCGGCGCAGTGGCGGTCCGCCGCGCGCATCCCGTCGTCGTTCCAGTCCTTCCCGATCACGCGCGTCCAGACAATGCGCCAAAAAGACGGCTCTTACCTTATTACCGGCTATGTCGGGAATCCGTATCAATTGCCGGCGAGCAGCCTGGTGGTGAACGCGCTGCTGCGCGACGCGGCCGGCAAATTGCTCGGCGGCGGCAGCACGTTCGTGGACGACGTGAAGGCCGGCAGCCCGCCCAGGTTCATCCTCACCGTGGCCGGACTGCCCAAGGACAGCAAGGTCGTCAAGACCGACGTCACCGCCCGGACCTGGGGCTCGACCGGCCGTCCCTACGAGGACCTGGCGATGGGCGGCGCGCTCCCGGTGCACACGGTCAAGCCCACCTCTGAGCCGTTCGCGGTGGACCGGGGAAGCGAGGCCATGGGGCAGGTAAAGCAATAATCGGTATTAGTCCGAACAAATTGCTGGGGAAATTGGCGGGGTCGCGGTAGAAGCGGCGGAACCGGTAGAACTACTAGTTACCGATCCATTACCTTCGGTCACATGAATGACCGCGTCCTGGTGGAGGCACTCCGCACCCGCGACCCGGGAGCCCTCGCCGAGCTCTACGACACGCACGCGGAGAACGTCTACCGCTACTGCTGGTCCCTCCTCCTCGACACCGACAGCGCCCAGGTGGCCCTGCGCGACACGCTGATCGCCGCCGAGGCGCACGCGGGCGCGCTGTCCCAGCCGGACAGGTTCCGGGTCTGGCTGCTCGCCCTGGCCCGGCAGGAGTGCCTGCGCCGCCGGATGGCCGCGCCGCCCGGCGCCGACGAGGTCCTGGCCGAGGCTCCGCCGCTGGACGACCCCGCCGACGCCGACCTGCGGCTCATGGCCTGGAACGCGGTCGTGAGCCTGCCCGTCGCCGACCGCGAGGTGCTGGAGCTGGCGACCAGGCACGCCCTGGACACCGCCGAGCTGTCCCAGGTGCTCGCGATCCCGCCGCGCCAGGTCGAGCAGGCCAGGGAGCAGGCGCGCGATCGTCTCACCGACGCCGTCACCGCCGAGATCCTGGCGCGCAAGGGCCCCTACGACTGCCCGCGCCGGGCCCGGATCCTGGCCGGCTTCACCGGCGACCTCACCAGGGAGATGCGCGAGCACCTGGTCGGGCACGTCGCCCGCTGCGAGGTCTGCGCCCCCCACCGCGCCCGCCAGGCCTCGGCCGCCAAGGTCTTCGGCCTGCTGCCCGCCGCCGCGCTCCCCGAGGCCCTGCGCATCAGGGTCATGAGCTGCTTCGCCGACCCCGAGCTGCTGCCCTACCGCCGCTACGTCGCCCGGCGCACGGCCGCCCTGGACGCCGCCGGATTTCCCGTTCCCACGCAGACGGCGGCTCGAAGGTGGCCTCAGGCGGTGGCGGGCGCGCTGGCGGCGGTCGCGACCGTGGTGGCGATAGCTGTGATCTTCAACCAGTTCGGCAAGGACAACGGCGGTCTCGCCGGGGTGGCGACGGCCGCTTTCCCCGCCACCGGCGAGCCGCCCGGCATCAGACTGCCCTGGCAACCCGACCCGCAGGACGCCCAGTTGACCGTAGCGCCCATCCTCGACAGCGCCGCGCCCGAGCCGTTCGGCATGCTCGGCTCGACGACGCCGGTGCCGCCGGCCGTGCTCGTGCCCACGTACGCGAGCTCGCCGCCCGCCGAAACCGCGCCCGGCGAGCCGCGGCCGACGCCCGACGGCCCGCCGCAGACCGACCCCCCGGGCGAGGACCCCGGCGAGCCGACGTACGGCCAGCCCGGTTTGCCCGGCCGTACCGGCCACCCGGGTCATCCGCCGCACGGCGAGCCGGGTCATCCGCCGCACGGCGAACCCGGCACGCGTCCGCCCACCCGGACCCCGCCGGTGCCGACCCCCACCCCCGCACCGACGCCCACGGAGACGCCCGCGCCCACCACCACGCCCTCGGAGACGGCGACGCCCGCCCCCACGCACACCCCCACCGAGGCGCCCGTCACCCCCGTCGAGAGCGGCTGAGCACCCCGTGGAGCTTCTGGAGACGCACCAGGACCGGCTCGCCGGGCGGGTCGTGGAGGCGTTCGAGGTGCGTCAGGATCCGCATCTGGGGCGCCGGGTCTGCCCGTCGCCCGTCCCGGGGCGGGTGGCCGAGCTGGTGCCGAGGGGGCACCGCGTCGACTGGCCGACCTGGCTCGACCGCGGCCCCCGCATGCTGCGCCACGTGCTCGACCTGTGCCGCCTGCGCACCGCGCGCGGGCTGGCGGTGCTGTCCTGGCTGGCCGGCGGCCCGCAGCCGGAGGAGCTCGACTGGTTGTGGGACGCCCGCCGCCTGACCGGCCCCCGCCAGGACCGCATGTACGGCGCCGCCGCCGACGTCCCCGAGCCCGTGCTCGGGCTGGTGACGGCCAACTGGACCTGGGTGCTCGACACCTGCCACGGCGGCCGGGTCACCGCTCCCTACCTGGCCGGCACCGCCTACCCGGGCGACGGCCACGCCGCCGCCGACGCCGCGATGACCCTCTTCCAGACCTACGACCGCCATCCGGAGGCCAGACCGGCCATCGCGGCGGCATGGGCCGCGGCCCGCGTGACCGCCGACTGGTGCAAGGCCGCCGAGCTGCACGCCGCGTACGGCGTCCAGACCCCCGTCTTCACCTACCCGCGGGCCGCCCGGCCGGTGGTCACCGGAATCCGTCCGTGGATAGAACGGCTCTTCCGCCTGCGGTGATGACGTTACGCGCATGAAAGCGCTGGGAACTGTGTGCATAGAGTAACCATCTGTTTCCGGGGGGACCTATGCGCGCATTTCGGGCTGGGCTCCTGGCGTGCGTCCTGCTGGCCTCCCTGTGCCCGCTCGCTCCGGGCTCGCCGGTGCTGGCCGACCCCATGCCGTCGGCCAAGGACGTGAAGAAGGCGCGCGAGGCCGCCCGCGAGCGCTCGAAGGAGCTGGGGGTGGCCAGCGCCGGGCTGGCCGTGGCCCAGTCCAGGCTCGACGACCTGGCCGCGGCCGTGGAACGGCAGGTGGAGGCGTACAACGGCGAGCTGGTCCGGCTCCGGCAGGCCGAGCAGTCGTACGCGCAGGCCCAGGCGCGTCAGGCGGCGGCCGACGCCGAGGCCGAGCGCGCCCGGCAGGCCGTCGCGCTGCTCGCCGCGCAGAGCTACGGCGGGATGACGGCGCTTGACCCGATCGTCGGCATGCTCATCGACGAGGGCGGCGTCGACGGCTTCTTGCACCGGGCGAGCGTGCTCGGCCACCTCGGCGACGAGCGGGCCCAGATCCTGCGCAGAATGCGCGACGCCCAGGAGGTCGCCGCCATCCTGCGGACGCAGGCGCAGAACGCCTACGACGCCCGGCAGGCCGCCTCGGAGCGCGCCCGGCGGGCGAAGCTGGCCGCGGAGGCGGCCGTCGCCCGGCAGCGCCGCGAGACGCGCACTCTCCGGGTGGAGCGGCGGCAGCTCCAGCACCGGGTGAACGCCGCCCGCAGCCACGCCGAGCTGCTGGCCAGACGGCGGGCCCTGGCACTGTCGGCGGCCGGCCTGGCGGCGGGCTCGGCGGGCGGCAACCTGGCTGCCAACTGGGCGCTGACCCAGCTCGGCAAGCCGTACGTGTGGGCCGCCGCGGGCCCCGACACCTACGACTGCTCCGGCCTGGTCATGCGCGCCTGGGAGCAGGTGGGCGTGCGCCTGGACCACTGGACCGGAACCCAGTGGACGTCCGGCCCGCACGTGCCGCTGGACCAGCTCCGCCGCGGCGACCTGCTGTTCTTCGGCCGCATCACCGACGACCCCGGCACGATCCACCACGTGGGCATCTACGTCGGCCAGGGCCAGATGGTGCACGCGCCCCAGACCGGCGACGTGGTACGGGTCGCCCCGATCTGGAGAGGGGACCTGGTGGGCGCCACCAGGCCCCGGTGAGGATCAGTGGTGACCCGCGTCCTTGGCCCGGTGGAACGAGCGCTCGATCTCGGCCTCGGCCTCGATGCGCCCGACCCAGTTGGCGCCCTCGACGGACTTGCCGGGCTCAAGGTCCTTGTAGACCTCGAAGAAGTGCTGGATCTCCAGCCGGTCGAACTCCGACACGTGGTGGATGTCCTGGATGTGGTGCATCCGGGGGTCGGTCGAGGGCACGCACAGGACCTTGTCGTCGCCGCCCTTCTCGTCGGTCATCCGGAACATGCCGACCGCGCGGCAGGTGATGTAGCACCCCGGGAACGTCGGCTCCTGGAGCAGCACCAGCGCGTCGAGCGGGTCACCGTCCTCGCCGAGGGTGTTCTCGATGAAGCCGTAGTCGGCGGGGTACTGCGTGGAGGTGAACAGGAGCCGGTCAAGCCTGATCTTTCCGGTCTCGTGGTCCACTTCGTACTTGTTCCGTTGCCCCTTGGGAATCTCAACGACAACGTCGAACTCCACCGCGGTTCCTCCGCTCAAGGCCCCCGGGAAGTCCCGGCTGGGCGTTAATGTCTCGTAGGCGAACACCAGGAGAGAGGTCAGGCGACGTGGCGCGGCACGAGCGTTCGATGATGCTGGCCACTCTCGCCGTGCTTCAGATCGTCACGATCGTCATCGGCGTCTACGCCATGACCAGCGACTTCAACCTGAGCGCGCTGACGAGGCAGCCGTCACCGATCGGGCCGACGGCGTCTCCCCGGGGAATCCCCCCCGCCCCCGTGGTCACCTCGGGGCCTGTGCTGGCCCAGCTTTCGGCGACGTCAGGGAACGGACCTCTCCCGACTAAGAGTACTTTGACCCGCCAGCTCACCGACGCGCTGGGTGACAAAGCACTCGGCGGCCGGGTGGGCGCGGTCGTGCTCGACGCCGCCACCGGCGCCCGGATCTTCGCCGCCAACCCCGACACGGGCATCACCCCGGCCTCCACGAACAAGGTCGTCACGACCACGGCGGCGCTCGCCTCGCTGGGCCCCGACACCCGCTTCTCCACCCGCGTCGTCCAGGGCCGCGCGCCCGGCGCGATCGTCCTGGTGGGTGGCGGCGACCCGCTGCTCGCCGGGCCGTCGGCCAGGCCCGGCTACCCCAAGCAGGCCTCCCTCGCCACCCTGGCCGCCCGGACCGCCGCCGCACTGAAGGCCAAGGGCGTCAGGAAGGTCACGCTCTCCTACGACGACAGCCTGTTCACCGGGCCGGCCATCGCGCCCGGCTGGAAGCCCAACTACGTGCCCGACGGCGAGGCGGCCCCCGTCCACGCCCTGGCCATGGACGAGGGACGCCAGCGTCCCGGCGCCCGGCCCCGCGTGCCCGACCCGGCCGCGTACGCCGCCTCCGCCTTCGCCCGGCTGCTGCCCAGGTACGGCGTCACCGTCTCCAAGGACATCCGCCAGGAGCGGGCCGCGGCGGGCGCCGCCGAGCTGGGCAAGGTCGACTCCGCCCCCCTGTACGCCCTGGTCGAGCACACCCTGACCCACAGCGACAACGACATGGCCGAGGCCCTGGCCAGGCACGTCGCCATCAAGGAGGGCAAGGAGGCGTCGTACGCCGGGGCCGCGGAGGCGGTGATCGGGGTCATGCGGCGGCTCGGTGTGACCAAGGGCGTCAGCGTCGCCGACGGCAGCGGCCTGTCCATCCGCAACCGGGTCAGCGCCGACGCCATGGCCAGGATCATCGCCATCGCCGGCTCGGCCGCGCATCCCGAGCTGCGGGCCGTCGACTCGGGCATGCCGATCGCCGGCTTCTCCGGCACGCTGGGCAACGGCAAGCGCTTCACCGGCGCCGACAGCAAGGGCCAGGTCGGCCTCGTCCGCGCCAAGACCGGCACGCTCAACAACGTCAACACCCTGGCGGGCCTCGCCACCACCAAAGACGGCCGGCTGGTCACCTTCGCCTTCCTGGCCGACGACGTGCCGGTGAACGCCGAGCCCGTGCTCGACAGGCTCGCCGCGATCGTCGCGCGATCCTGACCGCCGCTTCTTCGCAGGCGTGACGAGAACAACGTACGGTGGACGTCATGCAGGTGATCGACTGGGATCTGGCCGTCACGACCGGCACGCGCCTGGTGCGCCCCGGTCCTCAGGTGAGCAAGGAGGAGGCCAGGCAGGCCGTCGCCGAGCTCCGCACGCTGTCACGTGAGGCCGAGGGCCACGTGCGCGAGTTCACGAAGATCCACACCGAGACCGCGCCGCAGCCCGCGACCATCGTCGACCGGCCGGGCTGGATCAAGGCCAACGTCGAGGGCTTCCGCGTGGTCCTCGAACCGCTGACCCAGCGCATGGGCGGCGGAGACAACCCGCCGCCCGCCATCGTCGCCGCGGTGGGCTCGCGCATCACCGGCGTCGAGGTCGGGGCCGTCCTCGCCTTCCTCGCCTCCCGCGTGCTCGGCCAGTACGAGCTGTTCCTGCCGCCCGACCCGACAGGCCAGGAGCCGACCGGCCGCCTGACGCTCGTGGCGCCCAACATCGTCCACGCCGAGCGCGAGATGAACGTCGTGCCCCGCGACTTCCGCCTGTGGGTGTGCCTCCACGAGGAGACCCACCGCGTGCAGTTCACCGGCGTCACCTGGCTGCGCGAGTACGTCAGGTCGCAGATGACCGAGTTCCTGCTCGCCTCCGACCTCGACCTGCCCACGCTCCTAGACCGCCTGCGCAACGCCGCCGACACGGTGGCCGACGTGGTCAGGGGCGGCGAGGGCAACCTGATCGACGCCATCCAGTCGCCCGCCCAGAAGGAGATCCTCGACCGCCTGACGGCCGTGATGACCCTGGTGGAAGGCCATGGCGACTTCGTCATGGACGCCGTGGGCCCCTCGGTGGTCCCGTCGGTCTCGGAGATCCGCGCCAAGTTCGCCCAGCGCCGCGAGGGCGGCTCCCGGCTCGACCGCACGGTCCGGCGCCTGCTGGGCATCGAGGTCAAGATGAAGCAGTACGCCGAGGGCTCCGCGTTCGTCCGCAAGGTGGTCGACCGGGTCGGCATGGACGGCTTCAACAAGGTCTGGACCTCTCCCGAGACCCTGCCCACCACCCCCGAGATCGCCGACCCCGACGCCTGGATCCACCGCGTCATCGGCACCCCGGCCCTTCCCGCCTGACCTTCCCGTCCCGGGGACGCCGGCCGTCCGCGTGGCGTGCGGCCGGTTCCCCCAGCCGGGACAATGGCTCCTGTGGGTCCCCGTCCAGCCGTCGCCGACGTGCGCCGGGCCGTCCGCGAGGCGCTGACCGACCTCGCCGGCACCGGCGCGCTGGTCCTGGCCGCGTGCAGCGGCGGTGCCGACTCGCTGGCCCTGGCGGCGGCGCTGGCCTTCGTCGCCCCCCGCGCCGGCCTGCGCGCGGGGCTGGTCACGGTGGACCACCAGCTCCAGCCCGGCTCGGCCGGCCGCGCCCGGCAGGTCGTCGGCATCGCCGCCGGTCTCGGCCTGACCCCGGCCGAGGTGCTCAGCGTCACCGTCGGCACCGACGGCGGCCCAGAGGCCGCCGCCCGCGAGGCCAGGTACGCCGCGCTGGCCGAGGCGGCCGACCGCCTGGGGGCCGCCGCCGTCCTGCTCGGCCACACCCGCGACGACCAGGCCGAGACCGTCCTGCTGGGCCTGGCCAGGGGGAGCGGGCTGCGCTCGATCTCCGGCATGGCCGCCCGCGCGGGCCGCTACCGCCGGCCCTTCCTCGGCCTGTCCAGGGCCACGACGGTCGCCGCCTGCGCGGCCATGTCCCTCGCCCCCTGGGACGACCCGCACAACGACGATCCCCGCTACACCCGCGTCCGCGTCAGGAAGCGGATCCTGCCGATGCTCGACGAGGAACTCGGCCCGGGGGTGGCCGAGGCGCTCGCGCGGACCGCCGCCATGGCGCGGGAGGACGCCGACGCCCTCGACCAGTGGGCCGAATCGGCGTTCCCGAATTGCGCTCTTAGCGATATCGGAGAGGCCGTCGTCCTGTCCGTTCCCGAGTTGGAGAAACTGCCCGACGCCGTGCGCCGCAGGGTGCTGCGGCGCGCGGCCATCGCGACGGGCTCGCCCTCCGGCGCGCTTTCCGCCACCCACGTGCTGGCGGTCGATCGGCTGGTCACGCAATGGCACGGGCAGAAGGCGGTGGATCTACCCGGAGGTCTGTCCGCAGTTCGGCGGTATGGCACCCTGATACTCGCCATCAGTCCCATCGTTTAAGGAACCACAGGTGGACGCTGCCGACATGGGCAAAGACCTGGAGAAGGTCCTCATCCCCGAGGACGACCTCCAGGCCAAGATCAAAGAGCTTGCCGGGCGCATCGACGAGGACTACGCGGGCAAGGACGTCCTGCTCGTGGGCGTGCTGAAGGGCGCGGTCATGGTGATGGCCGACCTGGCCAGAGCCCTGCACGTGCCGGTGCAGATGGACTGGATGGCGGTGTCGTCCTACGGCGCGGGCACCAAGTCCTCCGGCGTCGTACGGGTGCTGAAGGACCTCGACACCGACATCTTGAACCGCCACGTCCTCATCGTCGAGGACATCATCGACTCGGGCCTGACCCTCCACTGGCTGCTGGAAAACCTGAAGTCGCGCAATCCGGCGTCGTTGGAGATCTGCGCCGCGCTGCGCAAGCCGGACGCGGTGAAGGTGCCGATCGACGTGAAATACGTCGGCTTCGACATTCCCAACGAGTTCGTCATCGGCTACGGGCTCGACTACGCGGAGCGCTACCGCAATTTGCCGTTCATCGGAACGCTCGCCCCGCACGTTTATAAGTAGTAATCCCGGCCATGGCCGGGAACATCGCGCAACGTGACGTACGTTGATAGGGCAAGACCGGTGTAGCGGGCGGGTCCCTCCGTGCGCCGTGCCGGTGTACCTTCAGACTCCGGAAGGGTGACCGCAAGTCCCCTTCGGGTAGTCAGAAGTCGCGGTGTCGGATGCCGCGGCCCCGGGCCAGCCCGGGGTTCCAGGCCATGGTCAGGAAGGGACGGGCCCGCAAGGGGTTCCGCATCGGATGGATCTCAAGCGATTTACACGTGGGCCACTGCTGTGGATCCTGGGCATCGTCGTGCTGCTCCTGCTCGTCACCCAGCTCTGGAGCGGCGGGGGCAATTTCAAGCAGGCCGACACGTCCACGGTCCTCCAGCAGATTCGCGCCGGCAATTTCACCAGCGCCAAGGTCGTCGACAAGGACAATCGGGTCGAGCTCACCCTCATCAAGCCGATCGTCGTCCGGCCGGGTGACGCCCCGGCGAAGCTGATCCAGTCCAACTGGGTCAGCGGCTACGGCGCGAAGCTGACCGACGAGCTGCAGGCCCAGGTCGACGCCAACAAGACGAAGAGCTTCACCACCGAGGTGCCCCAGGAGAACTTCCTGCTCAGCATCCTGGTGAGCTTCCTGCCGATCGTCATCATCGTGCTGATCTTCCTGTTCATCATGAACCAGATGCAGGGCGGCGGCTCCCGGGTGATGAACTTCGGCAAGTCGAAGGCCAAGCTCATCACCAAAGACACCCCCAAGACCACGTTCGCCGACGTCGCCGGCGCCGACGAGGCCATCGAGGAGCTCCAGGAGATCAAGGAGTTCCTGCAGGCCCCGGCCAAGTTCCAGGCGATCGGCGCGAAGATCCCCAAGGGCGTGCTGCTCTACGGCCCGCCCGGCACCGGCAAGACCCTGCTGGCCCGCGCGGTCGCGGGTGAGGCGGGCGTGCCCTTCTACTCGATCTCCGGCTCCGACTTCGTCGAGATGTTCGTCGGCGTCGGCGCCTCCCGCGTGCGCGACCTGTTCGAGCAGGCCAAGGCCAACGCCCCCGCGATCATCTTCATCGACGAGATCGACGCCGTCGGCCGCCACCGCGGCGCCGGCCTGGGCGGCGGTCACGACGAGCGCGAGCAGACCCTCAACCAGCTGCTCGTCGAGATGGACGGCTTCGACGTCAAGGGCGGCGTGATCCTCATCGCCGCGACCAACCGGCCCGACATCCTCGACCCGGCGCTGCTGCGTCCGGGCCGTTTCGACCGGCAGGTCACGGTCGACCGTCCCGATCTGGAGGGCCGCAAGGGCATCCTCAAGGTCCACGGTCGCGGCAAGCCGTTCGCGCCCGACGTCGACCTCGACGTCATCGCGCGCCGCACCCCCGGGTTCACCGGCGCCGACCTGGCCAACGTGATCAACGAGGCGGCCCTGCTCACCGCGCGCGCCGACCAGAAGCTGATCACGATGGAGGTCCTCGAGGAGTCGATCGACCGTGTCATGGCAGGGCCCGAGCGCAAGTCGCGGGTCATGTCCGACAAGGAGAAGAAGATGATCGCCTACCACGAAGGCGGTCACGCGCTGGTGGCGCACGCGCTGCCCAACTCCGACCCGGTCCACAAGATCACCATCCTGTCCCGCGGCCGCGCGCTCGGTTACACCATGACGCTGCCGATGGAGGACAAGTTCCTGGCCACCAGGTCCGAGATGATGGACCAGCTCGCGATGCTGCTCGGCGGCCGCGCGGCGGAGGAACTCGTCTTCCACGAGCCCACCACCGGCGCCTCCAACGACATCGAGAAGGCCACGGCGGTCGCCCGCCGCATGGTGACCGAGTACGGCATGAGCGAGCAGCTCGGCGCCCGTAAGTTCGGCACCGGCCAGGCCGAGGTCTTCCTCGGCCGCGAGATGGGCCACGAGCGCGACTACTCCGAGAAGATCGCCTCCTCCATCGACGAGGAGGTCCGCCGGATGATCGAGACGGCGCACGACCAGGCCTGGGACATCCTGGTCGAATACCGCGACGTGCTCGACAACCTGGTGCTGGAGCTCATGGAGAAGGAGACTCTCTCCCGCGAGCAGGTCCTGCAGATCTTCGCCCCGGTGGTCGTCAAGGAGCACCGTCCCTCGTACGCGGGCTACGGCAAGCGGCTGCCCTCCGACCGCCCGCCGATCCTGACCCCGAAGGAGCAGTCGGCCAACGGCTCGCTCACCTCCGGCCACCAGGACGCCTTCCAGTCCGGAGACAGTGCGTGACCCAGCACGAGGTCGACCTGGGGCGGATCGAGAAGGCCGTACGCGAGATCCTCTACGGCATCGGCGAGGATCCCGACCGTGACGGCCTGCTCGAAACGCCCGCCAGGGTCGCCCGCGCGATGGCCGAGCAGTTCTCCGGGCTCGGCCAGACCCCCGAAGACGTGCTCAACAAGGTCTTCGACGTCGACCACGACGAGATGGTGCTGGTCAGGGACATCGAGGTCTACTCGACCTGCGAGCACCATCTGGTCCCGTTCCACGGCGTGGCCCACGTGGGCTACATCCCCAACGAGCGCGGCCAGGTGACCGGGCTGTCCAAGCTGGCCCGGCTGGTCGACGTCTTCGCCCGCCGTCCGCAGGTGCAGGAGCGCATGACCTCGCAGATCGCCGACGCCCTCATGAGGGTGCTGGAGCCGCGCGGGGTCATCGTGGTGGTCGAGGCCGAGCACCTGTGCATGACGATGCGCGGCGTGCGGAAGCCGGGGGCCAAGACGGTCACGTCGGCGGTCCGCGGCGACTTCCGTACCAGCGACAAGACCCGCTCCGAGGCGATGGCGCTGATTCTCGGCAGGTGACGATCGTTATCCACAACTGGGGACCCGAGATGTCGGCAGGTGTGGGGGAACGCCTAGGCTTGCCCCATGACTAGCGTGCCCATCAACGTGCCGGGCGGCACGGAACGGTGCCTCGTCATGGGCGTGGTCAACGTGACCCCCGACTCCTTCTCCGACGGCGGCCTGTGGTTCGACGAGGAGGCCGCCGTCCGGCACGGGCTCGACCTGGTGCGGGAGGGCGCCGACATCGTCGACGTGGGCGGTGAGTCCACCCGTCCCGGCGCCGCGCGGGTGTCGCTGGAGGAGGAGCTGGCCAGGGTCGTCCCGGTGATCCGGGCGCTCGACGCCGAGGGCGTGGCCGTCAGCGTCGACACGATGCGCGCCGAGGTCGCCAGGGCCGCGGTCGAGGCGGGCGCCAGGCTCGTCAACGACGTCAGCGGCGGCCTGGCCGACCCCGAGATGCCGCGCGTGGTCGCCGCGACGGGAGCGCCCTACGTGGTGATGCACTGGCGCGGCCACAGCCATGACATGGACAGCCGCGCCGTCTACGCCGACGTCGTGACAGAGGTGCGCGAGGAGCTCAGCAAGCGGGTCGATCTCGTGCTGGCCGAGGGGGTGTCCCCCGAGCAGATCGTGCTCGACCCCGGCCTCGGCTTCGCCAAGAACGCCGAGCACAACTGGGCGTTGCTGGCCGGCATCCCGCAGCTCGCCGAGCTGGGGTTCCCGCTGCTGATCGGGGCCTCGCGCAAGCGGTTCCTCGGGCGGCTGCTGGCCGGCCCCGACGGCGCGCCCCGCCCGTTCAGCAGGAGCGACGACGCAACGCTGGCGGTCACCGCGCTGGCGGCTCAGGCGGGGGCCTGGTGCGTGCGCGTGCACGAGGTAGGTCCCAATGCCGATGCCGTGCGCGTGGCGGCCGCATGGAAGAGAGCCGGAGCAGGCACATGAGCGTCGACACTGCCGCGATCGAGACGGTCAACGAGGAGTTCTACACCGCGATCGAGAGCGCCGATCTCGACAAGATGACCGAGATCTGGGCCGAGGACACCGCCGACGACCAGGTGAGCTGCGTCCATCCGGGCTGGACGTTGCTGACCGGCCGGTCGGAGGTGCTGCGGTCGTGGGCGCTGATCATGGCCAACACCACCTACATCCAGTTCGTGCTGACCGACGTCAACACCACCGTGCTGGGCGACGTGGCCGTGCTCACCTGCGTGGAGAACATCCTGACGGCGGGCGAGGAGGGTGAGTCCAGCTTCGCCGCGGGCAAGGTGGTGGCGAGCAACGTCTACATCCGCACCGCGCAGGGCTGGCGGTTGTGGATGCACCACGGCTCCCCGGTGCTCCAGGGAGACGACGACGAGGACGAGGAGGGCGAGCTTGAGGTCTGACCGCATCGCTCTCAAGGGCCTGCGGGCCAGGGGCAGGCACGGCGTGCTGCCCGCCGAGCGGGAGCTCGGCCAGGAGTTCGTGATCGACGCGACGTTGTTCCTCGACACCGCCCCGGCGGCGGCCGGCGACGACCTCACCAAGACCGTCCACTACGGCGAGCTGGCCCAGGCGCTGGTCGAGGTGGTCGAGGGCGAGCCGGTCGAGCTGATCGAGACGCTGGCCCAGCGGCTGGCCGACGTCTGCCTCTCCAGTGAGCTGGTGCACAAGGTCGAGGTGAGTGTGCACAAACCGGCGGCGCCGATCCCGCTGCCGTTCGACGATGTGATCGTGACGATCGAGCGGAGCCGCGCATGAAGGCCGTCCTCGCTCTCGGCAGCAACCTGGGGGAGCGGTTCCAGACGTTGCAGGGAGCCATCGACACGTTGTTCGACGCCCCTGGCCTGGAGTTCGTCAAGGTGTCCCCGGTCTACGAGACCGACCCGGTCGGGGGGCCGGGAGGCCAGGAGCCGTACCTCAACGCGGTCGTCGTCGCCGAGACCGCGCTGCCGCCGCGCACGTTGCTGGAGCGGGCGCTGGGCGTGGAGAACGCCTTCGGCCGGGTGCGTGCGGAGCGGTGGGGGCCGCGTACGCTCGACGTCGACCTGATCGTCGTGGGCGAGACCGTCTCCGACGACCCCGAGCTGACGTTGCCGCATCCCCGGGCCCACGAGCGGGCGTTCGTGCTGGTGCCGTGGTCGGTGATCGACCCCGAGGCCACGGTGCCGGGCCGGGGCCGGGTGGCCGACCTGCTGGCCGAGCTCGACCGGCACGGCGTGCGCCTGCGTGACGACCTGAAGCTGCAGAGGCCCGATTGAAGCCGACGCATCCCGGCCGGCTGGCCGCTCTCCTGCTCGTCGTCGCCCTGGTCGTCTGGGCGGCGGTCCGGCACTTCTACTCCGACCTGCCCATCATGCCCTGGACGGCCATCCCGACCGTGCTGCTGCTCGCTCTCGGCGAGGGTTACAGCGGATGGGTGACCAAGGCCAGGATCGCCAGGAAACCCGACACCAAACCGGTCGAGCCGCTGGCGGTGGCCCGGCTGGCGGCGCTGGCCAAGGCCTCGGCGTACGCGGGTGCGGTGTTCGCGGGGATGTTCGCCGGGTTCGCCGCGTACACGCTGCAGATCTTCGACCGGGAGACGCCGCGCTCGGAGTTCTTCGTGGCGGCCGGGTCGTTCGTGGCCTGCGTGGTGCTCGTCTGCGCGGCCCTGTACCTGGAACACTGCTGCCGGATCCCGAAGGACTCCGACGAGCGCAAATCCGACTAGCGGCGGCGGCCGAAGAGGTAGATGACCGGCAGCGTGCAGATCAGCGGCCCGACGATGGCGATCGGCCGCTCCAGCCACCACTTCAGGTCGGGCGGGATCTTCGTGCCGAGGTTGCCGAACAACCACCACGACAGCCCTAAGGCGATCGCCATGCCGGTCGTGTGGAACAGGAACAGCGGCAGGGCGTAGCGGTTGATGAAGGAGTTGGCACGGGCCCAGCGGGGGCGTTCGAGCACGCGTTCCATGGCCGGGCGCAGCACTTCCACCAGGCCGATCTGGAAGATCAGCAGGGCGACGATGACGAACGTGGGCGGCGCCATGTTCGACCACTTGTCGCCCGGCACGCCCACCATCGAGCCGGGGTAGATGCCCGAGTAGACCAGGCCGATCAGCGCGAACAGGCCGGTCCACAGGATGCCGACGTCGTAGCGCCGGGGCAGGACGACGATCCGGTCGTAGAAGAAGCCCGCCTGGTGGGCCAGCCCCCAGACGATGATCATGTTGAGCCAGCCGGCCCACTCGAAGCCGTAGCGGAAGCGCACGACGTCGACGACCAGGGCCGAGCCGCCGAGCCAGATGAGGGCCAGCACGTCGTAGCGCCGGTGCAGCCACAGGGCCACCGGCAGCAGCGCGATCAGCACCAGGTAGACGCCGAGGAACCACAGCGGGCTGAGCACGAGCAGCACCACCCGCCACATCCACTCCACGTGGAACGCCCAGGTGACGATCGCCCCGACGGAGATCCACACGCCGCACAGGAACAGCGCGGGCAGGGACAGCGCGCGGATGCGCCGCCAGACGAACGCCCCGATGCCGACGCCGCGCGCCTGGGCCCGGTTCCAGGACAGCAGGTGCACGTGGCCGCCGACGTAGAAGAACAGCGGCAGCACCTGGAGCAGCCAGGTCAGGATCCACAACCCGGAGGTGAAGCCGAGCGGGCTGGTGGGCTCGGGCCCGCTCGGCTTCCACTCCAGGATCGTGAACGCCCAGTGCCAGACCACCACGACGATGAGGCTGAGGGCGCGCAGCCAGTCGACGTACTTGTCGCGTTCGGGAGTGCTCACTTGTCGATGTCACCCACGACGAAGAACATCGAGCCCAGAATGGCGATCATGTCGGCCACCAGGTTTCCGGGCAGCAGCTCGCGCAGCGCCTGGACGTTGCCGAACGACGCCGAGCGCAGCTTGAGCCGCCACGGCGTCTTGTCGCCCTTGGAGACCAGGTAGTAGCCGTTGATGCCGAGCGGGTTCTCGGTCCACGCGTACGTGTGGCCCTCGGGCACCTTGAGCACCTTCGGCAGGCGCTGGTTGACGGGCCCGGGCGGCAGCTCGCGCAGCCGGGCGACGCACGCGTCGGCCAGGTCGAGGGAGACCTTGAGCTGCTCGAACAGCACCTCGAACCGGGCATGGCAGTCGCCGTCGCGCCGGGTGACGACCGTGACCGGCAGCTCCCCGTAGGCCAGGTACGGGTCGTCGCGCCGCAGGTCGAAGTCCACGCCGGAGGCGCGGGCGATGGGGCCGCTGACGCCGTACTGGAGGATCTGCTCGCGGGTCAGCACGCCGACGCCCTTGGTACGGGCGAGGAAGATCTCGTTGTTCAGGATGAGGCCCTCGATGTCGGGCACCCGGCGGCGGGTCTCGGCGACGGCCGCGGCGACCCGGTCGAGCCAGCCGAGCGGCAGGTCCTCCTTGAGGCCGCCGACCCGGTTGAACATGTAGTGCATGCGCCCGCCGGAGATCTCCTCCATGACGGCCTGGATGCGTTCGCGCTCGTTGAAGGCGTAGAAGACGGGGGTGATCGCGCCCAGTTCGAGGGGGTAGGAGCCGAGGAACATCAGGTGGTTGAGCACCCGGTTGAGCTCGGCCAGCAGTGTACGCGCCCACACGGCCCTGACCGGCGTCTCCATGCCGAGCAGCCGTTCGGCGGCCAGCACGACGCCCAGTTCGTTGGCGAACCCCGACAGCCAGTCGTGCCGGTTGGCGAGCATGATGATCTGGCGGTAGTCGCGGACCTCGAACAGCTTCTCCGCGCCCCTGTGCATGTAGCCGATGATCGGCTCGGCCGCCTCGATGCGCTCGCCGTCGAGGGTGAGCCGGAGCCTGAGCACGCCGTGCGTGGAGGGATGCTGGGGGCCGATGTTGAGGATCATGTCCTCGGTCGCCAGCTCCTTCGCGCCGGCGCCGATCCCGACCACGCGTTCCGTCATAGGGCCCATGCTGCCACCGTCCCACGGGGTGATCCAGCGTGGGGGATGGTCAAGGAATCGTATGGCAACGCATCCCGAAGCCAGACATGGGGATCAATACCGGGAACGGGGGGAGAAAGCACTGTGAAGAGAGTCCTGTTTGATGTGGCGGCCCTGATCTCCCGGGTGGTACTCGGGGTGATCTTCGTGGCGCACGGCTGGCAGAAGTGGCAGGGCGGGCTCGGTGCCGCGGCGGGGCAGTTCCGGGAGATGGGCGTGCCCATGCCCGAATTGTCGGCCGGATTCGCCGCCATCGTCGAACTGGTCGGCGGCGCCCTGCTGATCCTCGGCCTGCTGGTCCGGCCGGTGGCGTTGCTGCTGCTCATCGACATGATCGGCGCGATCGTCTTCGTGCACGCGGGCCACGGGGTGTTGTCGCAAGGCGGGGGATGGGAACTGCCGGGCGCGCTGGGTGCGCTGGCCTTGATGCTCGCCGCGCTTGGCGGCGGCCGTATCGGGCTCGACGGCATCTTCCACTCGACGTACCGCCGTCGCAGGGAACGCCAGATCGCCGAGGACGACCTCGCCGCGCACCGGCCGGCCCGCCGCACCGAGCCGACGACGGTCGTCACCGAAGGGCCCGCCACGCAGGTCGGGCCCGAGGGCGGCCCGACGACGCCGGCCCGGCCCGAGGGCGAGGCCGAGCAGCCCAGCGTGCCGCGGCAGCCCAACGCGCCGCGCCCCGGGCACCTCAACGACGAGGACATGCGGGACATCGACGCCCTGGTGTCCGACGAGCCGCACCAGCAGAAGCCGCCCAACCGCTGAGCGTCAGCGGCTGACCAGGTCGCGCAGGGCCTCGACCAGGCGGTCGACGTGCTCCTGCGTGCTGCCGATGCCGATGGAGGCGCGGACCGCCGAGGCGGTGCCGTCCTCGCAGCCGCCGTCCGAGGTGCCGAGCAGGTGCCGGACGAACGGGTGCGCGCAGAACTTCCCGTCCCGCACGCCGATGCCGTACTCGCCGGACAGCGCCTCGGCCACCTCGCGGGCCGAGTAGCCGTCCACGACGAACGACACGATCCCCACCCGCGGGTGGTCCTCGCCCCACAACGACAGCTCGCGCACCCCGTCGATCGAGGCCAGGCCGGTACGCAGCCGGGCGATCAGGCGCTCCTCCTCGCGCACCAGCTCCGTCCACCCCGTGGCGGTGAGCGCGTCGCAGGCGGCGGCCAGGGCGATGGCGCCGAGCACGTTGGGGGTGCCGGCCTCGTGGCGCGGCTCGGGGTCGTCGTGCCACTCGGTGGTCTCGCCCACCGAGCGCACCGCGCCGCCGCCCTTCAGGTACGGCTCGCCCGCCGCCAGCCAGTCACGGCGTCCGACCAGCACGCCGGCGCCGAAGGGCGCGTACAGCTTGTGGCCGGAGAAGGCCACGTAGTCCAGGTCGAGCGCGGTCAGGTTGAGCCTGCGGTGCGGGACGAGCTGGGCCGCGTCCACCAGGATCCGGGCGCCGTGCCGGTGGGCGATGTGGGCGAGGGCGGCGATGGGCCACAGCTCGCCGGTGACGTTGGAGGCGGCGGTGACCACGAGCAGCTTGGGCCCCTCGATCCCGGCCAGCGCCTCGTCGGCGGCGCGGACGGCCTCGCCGGGGAAGGCGGGCGGCGCCAGGCGCACGGACCGCTCCCAGGGCAGCAGCGAGGCGTGGTGCTCGGAGTCGAAGACGACGACGGTCGTGCCCTCGGGCAGGCAGCCGGCCAGCAGGTTGGTGGCGTCGGTGGTGTTGCGGGTGAAGATGACGGCGTCGTCCGGGCGGGCGCCGACGAAGGCCCGGACCGTGTGGCGGGCCTGCTCGTACCGGGCGGTGGTGAGCTGGGAGGCGTAGCCCGCGCCGCGGTGGACGCTGGAGTAGGCCGGGAGCGCGGCGGCGACGGCGGCGCTGACCGGCTCAAGACAGGGGGCGCTGGCGGCGTAGTCGAGGTTGGCGTAGCTCACCAGCCGGCCGCCCTTGACCGGCACTTCGAGGTCGGCGCCGAGCACGGCGGGGATCGACCGTCCGGAGGCGGCGGCAGGGGCGTGGGCCTCGGCGGCGGCCTGGGCGGGAACGGAGTTGAAGATCGTCAGCGTGGACACGGCACAGCTCCTCACGGGTCGGTCGGACCCCTGGAAGCAGCCACGGAGCCCGCGCTTGCCCGCCACACCTCGTGACGGACCAGGTCTTCACCCGGGGCACCCCGCCGCGGACGCGAGGGTTGCCGGCCAGCTAGCCGGGGCTTGTCGCTGGCACTCATGACCTACGACGGCACTATAACCGACACCCGGGCATGATTCGCAAGCTCAGCAGGTCAACCCGTCTCATAAGATGAAATGGTGCGCTTTGATCCTTGGAATCCGGATTTCGTCGTCGACCCCTATCCGGCGTACGACGAGCTGAGGCGCGAGGCGCCCGTCCGCTACTTCGAGCCGTCCAACCAGTGGCTGATCTCCCGGCACGCGGACGTGAACGCGCTGCTCAGAGACCGGCGGCTGGGCCGCGACTACACGCACGTCGCCACGCACGAGGAGTTCGGCCGGCAGCCCGCGCCGGAGTTCCAGGAAGCCTTCTGGCGGGTCAGCAGGAACGGCATGCTGGAGGTCGAGCCGCCGGACCACACGAGGCTGCGCCGGCTGGTGTCCAAGGCGTTCACGCCGCGCATGGTCGAGTCGCTGCGCCCGCGCGTCCGGGCCATCGCCGAGAGCCTGATCGACGCCTACGTCGAGAAGGGCGGCGGCGACCTGATCGCCGAGGTCGCCGAGCCGCTGCCGGTCACCGTCATCGCCGAGATGCTCGGCGTCCCCGAGCAGGACCGCCACCTGCTGCGCCCGTGGTCGGCCGACATGTGCGGCATGTACGAGCTCAACCCCAGCCTGGAGACCCAGCACCAGGCGGTGCGCGCGGCCGAGGAGTTCGAGTCCTACCTCAAGGACCTGGCCCGCGACCGGCTGGCCAACCCCGGCGAGGACCTGGTCAGCGCCCTGGCCGCGATCCCCGAGCTGACCCTCGACGAGCTGGCCGGCACCTGCGTGCTGCTGCTCAACGCGGGCCACGAGGCCACGGTCAACGTCACCGGCAACGGCTGGCGAGCCCTGCTGAAGAACCCCGGCGAGCTGGCCCGGCTGCGCGCCGACCGTTCGCTGCTGCCGACCGCCATCGAGGAGCTG
This sequence comes from Nonomuraea sp. NPDC049758, assembly GCF_040674635.1. Classification (NCBI taxonomy): domain Bacteria; kingdom Bacillati; phylum Actinomycetota; class Actinomycetes; order Streptosporangiales; family Streptosporangiaceae; genus Nonomuraea; species Nonomuraea sp. NPDC049758. Next base: position 178,642 of record NZ_JBFAMZ010000006.1, on the reverse strand, counting down.
CTGCGCTACGACACCCCGCTGCAGCTCTTCGAGCGCTGGGTGCTGGAGGACATCGAGGTGCACGGCGTGCGGATCCCGCGCGGCTCGGAGGTCGCCTGCCTGTTCGGCTCGGCCAACAGGGACCCCGAGGTGTTCGAGGACCCGGACCGGCTCGACCTGGGCCGTCCGGACAACCCGCACATCTCCTTCGGCGCCGGCATCCACTTCTGCCTGGGCGCGCCGCTGGCCAGGATCGAGCTGACGGAGTCGTTCACGGCCCTGCTGGACCGGGTCGGGACGATCGAGCTGCGCGCGGAGCCGGTCTACAAGCCGGGCTTCGTCATCCGCGGCCTGCGCTCGCTCGACCTCGACGTCACCGGCTCTGGCTGAGCCAGCCGAACCCGCCGAGCCCGGCCGGATCGATCAGCTCGCCCTCCTCCGACGCCCGCGACAACGCGCGCACGTAGCCGCGCGGATCGGTGCGGGCGAGGTCGACCGGCGGCCGGGCGCCGGTGAGGCCCAGCGCCCGCAACATGTCGCGCTGTGTGGACAAGGTTGTGGATATCGCGCCGGCCCGCCGCCCGGCCTCGGCGCACGCGTCGAGCGCGACGTGGGCGGTGATGTCGCAGGTCCCGTCGGGGACGGGGGCCACGACGGCGCCGTCGCGGTAACCGGTCAGCGTGCCACAGAGCGGTCGGTTATCCACAGGGTGTGCATAATCCACGGCTATCGCCCGGCCGCGGGCGAGGCGTACCAGAACGGAGGCCCAGGCGTCGTCACGGGGACGGCCGATCTCGGCGCGGGTGCCCACGTGCGGCAGCGGCCACCAGCGGTCGAGCCACTCCCGATCGGCGGGCCGCAGCGGGCCGCCGAGGCGCTCCTCCCCGGTGCGGGTGTTGACCATGACCAGACGCGGGCCGCCGGAGGTCTGCTCGGCCACGTCGAGCGGGATGTTGTCGAGCCACTCGTTGGCGACGGCCAGGCCGGTGATGCTGGACGGCAGGCAGCGGCGCCACTCGACCTCGTCGGGCAGGCCCGGCGGCCGGGGTGACAGGTCGACGCACGTGACCCGGAGCCGGTCGCGCAGAGCGGGCTCGGCCAGGTCGAGGACGCGGCGGACCAGCACGCCCTCGCCGGAGCCGATGTCGACCAGGTCGAGCCACTCGGGGGAGCCGAGGTCGCAGTCGACCTCCGCCAGCAGGGTCAGGACCGCCTCCGCGAACACCGCCGAGGCCCCGACCGAGGTGCGGAAGTGGCCCGAGGGGCGTTCGCGGAGGTAGAAACCCTCCTCGCCGTAGAGCGCGCGCTCGGTCGCGGCGCGCCAGGTGAGCCACATGAGGCTGACTATCTCATGACTCCGGCCATCGACACGCTAAGTCATTGATTGACTACACTTGGTCGCTACATTGCGCTAACGTTTACGTACTGTCACCGAGCGACTGCGTTTCGCCCATCCGCGGTAAGCGGCGAGCCGGTTCGCTCCACCAAAGCATTGCGGCCACCACGGCCGCATACTGAGAGGAGCCCCCCGTGAAGAAGACTCTGGTCATGGCAGGTGCCATTGCCCTGCTGGCGCTGGCGGCCCCCGCGTACGCCGACGACGTCACCCACGGCAACAACGGCATCCTGAGCGGCAGCCCGATCCACCTCCCCATCACCGCCGTCGTGCCGGTCTGCGGCAACAACATCGGCATCCAGGCCGTGCCGATCAACGGCTGCCAGGGGAGCCCCAACACCGCGGTCTACAGCCGCTGAGGCAGGGAGAGCCCGGACCGCTCGCGCGCGGTCCGGGCTCTGATCCCGGCCGGTCAGTCGGCGGATGACCGGTCAGTGCACCTCCAAGAGGTCGCATCCAGGCGGGCGTCGGGTTTCAGGACTCGGCGCCCGTCGTCGTGCGTGGACCCCTCTCCTCATCTCTTTCGACAGGGGGTGCACGATTCGTATGCCCCTGTCGCATTTGTCGTTAACTCAACAGGCGGTAAAGCGGCGGGCATGCCTGACCGCGTTCGTCGGCCCGCGACATGTGCGGCGCCGCCCGCCGGTTACGCTGGTCGGCAGTGCCATCACCGTCGACAGGGGTGAGACGTCATGGACGCAGGTGATCGCCCGGCACGGCTGACCGTCGGCGTGCTCGGCGCGGGCAAGGTCGGCTCCGCGCTCGGCGCCGCGCTGGCGCAGGCGGGCCACCGGATCGTCGCCGCGAGCGGGGTCTCCGACAGGTCGCGGAGGTGGGCCGCCGACCGGCTCGGGGTCGAGCTGACGCGGCCCGACGAGGTGGTGGCCGCCGCCCAGCTCATCCTGCTGACCGTCCCCGACGACGCGCTGCCCGACCTCGTGGCCGGCCTGGCCCGTACGGGCGCCGACCTCCAGGGCAAGCTGCTCGTCCACACCAGCGGCGCGTACGGCCTGTCGGTGCTCGAACCCGCCGCCGGGGTGGGCGCGCTGCCGCTCGCGCTCCACCCGGTCATGACCTTCACCGGCCGCGACGACGACCTCAACAAGATCACCGGCATCTCGTTCGGCGTCACCGCGCCCGACCTGCTGCGGCCGGTCGCCGAGGCGCTGGTGATCGAGATGGGCGGCGAGCCGGTCTGGATCGCCGAGACCGACCGCGCGCTCTACCACGCGGCCCTGGCCAACGCCGCCAACCACATGGTCACGCTCATCGCCGAGTCCGAGGAGCTGCTCGGGCGCATCGGCGTCGAGCACCCGGGCCGGATGCTGGGCCCGCTGCTCGGCGCGGCGCTCGACAACGTGCTGCGGCTGGGCATCGCCGGGCTGACCGGCCCGGTCGTCCGCGGCGACGCGGGCACCGTGCGCAAACACGTCGACGCGCTGATCCTGGCCGCCCCGGAGGCCGCCGACGCCTACATCGCACTGGCCCGGCTCACCGCCGACCGGGCGCTGGCCGCTGGGCTGCTCAAACCGGAGGAGGCGGAGCGGCTGCTCGACGCGCTTGGGGGCAATATATGGACCTGACCGTCGGGTGTGGAGGGCAGCAATGGATCTGATCGTGGCCGGCAACCGGGACGACCTGGCGAAGGCGCGTGGCACGGGCAGCGTGGCGCTGGTCCCGACCATGGGCGCGCTGCACGAGGGCCACCGGTCGCTGATCAGGGCCGCCCGGGTACGCGCCGACCAGGTCGTGGTCAGCATCTTCGTCAACCCGCTGCAATTCGGTCCTAACGAGGATCTTTCCCGCTATCCCCGTACGTTTGACGCCGATCTCGACGTGTGCCGGGAGGAGGGCGTGCACGTCGTGTTCGCGCCCTCGCCCGAGGACATGTACCGCCCCGAGCGGCAGGTGAGCGTCTGCGCGGGCGAGATGGGCGCGATCGTCGAGGGCGCCTCCAGGCCGGGCCACTTCGACGGTGTGCTGACGGTGGTGCTCAAGCTGTTCAACCTGGTCCGTCCCGACGTGGCGATCTTCGGTCAGAAGGACGCCCAGCAGCTCGCCGTCATCCGCCGCATGGTGGCCGACCTCGACCTGGCCGTCGAGATCGTCGGGGCGCCCACCGTGCGCGAGCCCGACGGCCTGGCCCTGTCCAGCCGCAACCGTTACCTGTCGGCGCGCGACCGCGCGGTCGCGCTGGCCCTGTCCCGCGCCCTGCGGACGGGCGCGGCCGAGCTCACCGCCGGCGCCATCCGGTCCACCGCCCGCGCGGTGCTCGACGAGGCCGGCCCCGACCTCGACCTCGACTACCTGGCGCTGGTCGATCCGGCCACGTTCAAGGAGGTCGACGACGCCTACGAAGGCTCGGCCGTGCTCGCCGTGGCGGCCCGGGTGGGCGGCACCCGGCTGATCGACAACGTCGTCCTGAGTCTTCGTCGCTGATCCGTACGGTGCCCCCGGGGCATGTCCACGCTGCGGCAGGCGTTATCGTCATAGTGACGAAATCGCCTCAGTGAGGAGACCCCCATGAGTGCACCGGCGATTCCCCAGCGTCTGACGGCCCCCGAACCCGGCTGGACGGTCGAGGCGGACGTGGTCGTCGTCGGCTCCGGCGTCGCGGGCCTGACCGTGGCGCTGCGCCATGCCGAGCTGGATCCCGCGGCCAAGGTCCTGGTCGTCACCAAGGACGTGCTGTCCGCCGGGTCCACCAAGTGGGCCCAGGGGGGCATCGCCGCCGTGCTGGACCCGCGCGACACCCCCGACGAGCACCTGAGCGACACGTTGCTCGCCGGGGTCGGGCTGTGCGACACCAAGGCCGTACGAACCCTGGTGACCGAGGGGCCGGGCGCGCTGCGGCGGCTCATCGAGCGCGGCGCCCGGTTCGACCGCACCCCCGACGGCGAGCTCCAGCTCACCAGGGAAGGCGGCCACCGGCGCCACCGGATCGTGCACGCCGGCGGCGACGCCACGGGCGCCGAGGTGCAGCGGGCGCTGGTCGAGGCGGTGCGCGCCGGATCGATCGAGGTGATCGAGCACGCGCTCGTGCTCGACCTGCTCAAGGACGCCCGCGGCCGGGCCAGGGGAGTGACCCTGCACGTCATGGGCGAGGGCGCGCGCGACGGCGTCGGGGCGGTCCTGGCGCGGGCGGTGGTGCTGGCCACCGGCGGCATGGGCCAGGTCTACGCCGCGACCACCAACCCGGTCGTGTCCACGGGCGACGGCGTGGCGCTCGCGCTCAGGGCGGGGGCGGTGGTGCGCGACATCGAGTTCGTGCAGTTCCACCCGACCGTGTTGTGGTTGGGGGAGGGCTCGACCGGCCAGCAGCCGCTGATCTCCGAGGCGGTCAGGGGCGAGGGCGCCATCCTCGTCGACCACGAGGGCAACCGGTTCATGCAGGGCGTGCACGAGCTGGCCGACCTGGCCCCGCGCGACATCGTGGCCAAGGCGATCACCAGGGTCATGAGTGAGACCGGCCGCGACCACGTCTTCCTCGACGGCCGCCACTTCGGCAGGGACAAGTGGGAGAGCCGTTTCCCCACCATCTACGCCGTCTGCCGGGAGCACGGCATCGACCCGGTCACCGAGCCGATCCCCGTCTCCCCGGCCGCCCACTACGCCAGTGGCGGCGTCCGCGCCGACCTGTCCGGGCGTACCTCGATCGACGGTCTGTACGCCTGCGGCGAGGTGGCCTGCACCGGCGTCCACGGCGCCAACCGGCTGGCCTCGAACTCGCTCCTTGAGGGCCTGGTCTTCGCCGAGCGCATCGCCGAGGACATCCACCGGACGCGTCCCGAGCCGGGCGAGCCGGTTGCCGGGCGGCCCGCGACGGGCCTGGTGGACCCCAGGGTCAGGCCCAGGATCCAGGCGCACATGAGCGCCGGCGCCGGGGTGCTGCGCAGCCGCGCGTCGCTGCAGGCCACGTCGAAGGCGCTGCGCGACGCGCTCTGGACGCCGGTCGAGGTGCCCGCCTGCACCGAGTCGTGGGAGGCGAGCAACCTCCTCACCGTCGCGGCCGTCCTGACCGGCGTGGCGGCGGCCAGGCTGGAGACGCGCGGCTCCCACTGGCGCGAGGACCACGAGAGCCGGGACGACAATGAGTGGCTGGGCCACCTGGACGTGACCCTGACCGAGGAGGGCCTTCGCATGACGTACACCCCGCACGGCGAGGCGATGCCGCCGCGGCTGGCGCAGGAGCTGACCGCCGCCGGGCTCGACCCGGCCGAGGTCGACGCGCTGATCGACCGCGCGCTCGAAGAGGACCTGCAGGAGGCGGGCGACGTGACCAGCCTTGCCACGATCCCGGCCGAGCAGCGTTCGGCCGCCGACGTGGTGGCCCGCAAGGACGGCGTGGTGGCCGGGCTGGCCGTGGCCGAGGCGGTCTTCCTCCGGCTGGGCGCCGGCCGCGCCGAGCGGCGGGCCAAGGACGGCGAGCGGGTGGCGGCCGGCGACGTGCTGATGACGGTCGAGGGCCCGACGCGGGCCGTGCTGACCGCCGAGCGCACCGCGCTCAACCTGCTCACGCACCTGTCCGGGGTGGCCACGCTGACCGCCAGGTGGGTGGCCGCGATCGAGGGCACGCGGGCGCGGGTGCGCGACAGCCGCAAGACCCTGCCGGGTCTGCGGTCCCTGGAGAAGTACGCCGTGCGCTGCGGCGGCGGCGTCAACCACCGCATGTCGCTCTCGGACGCGGCCCTGATCAAGGACAACCACGTGGTGGCGGCCGGCGGCGTGGCCGAGGCGTACCGCGCGGTGCGGGAGCGCTATCCCGAGGTGCCGATCGAGGTCGAGATCGACCGGCTCGACCAGTTGGAGCCCCTGCTGGACGAGGGCGCCGAGGAGATCCTGCTGGACAACTTCACGGTCGAGGACACCGTACATGCCGTACAAATCGTGAAAAGTCGGGCGAAAAACAGGGTTGCGCTTGAAGCGAGTGGGGGATTGACCTTGGAATCGGCTCGTGATGTGGCTGAAACTGGCGTTGACTACCTTGCGGTGGGAGCGCTCACCCACTCGGCGCCGGCCCTGGACATCGCACTGGATTTGCGGGGGTAATTGATGCTGCTCACGATCGACGTCGGCAACACGCACACGGTGCTGGGGCTGTTCGAGGGCGAGGACGTCATCGAGCACTGGAGGCTGGCCACCGACGCCCGCCGCACCGCCGACGAGATCGCCGTCGTGCTCCAGGGGCTGCTGGCCCAGTCACCCCTGCTCAAGGGCGCCGACATCAGCGGCATCGCCATCTGCTCGACCGTGCCGAGCGTGCTCAACGAGATGCGGGAGATGTGCCGCCGCTACTACGGCGACGTCACCGCCGTCATCGTGGAGCCCGGCGTGCGCACGGGCGTGCCGGTGCGCATGGACAACCCCAAAGAGGTGGGCAGCGACCGCATCGTGAACGCCCTGGCCGCCATCGACCAGTACGGCGGCCCGTGCATCATCGTCGACTTCGGCACCGCCACCTCCTTCGACGCGGTGTCGGCCAAGGGCGAGTACGTCGGGGCGGTCACCGCCCCCGGCATCGAGATCTCGGTCGACGCCCTGGCCGCCGCCGGCGCCCAGTTGCACAAGGTCGAGCTGGTCAGGCCGCGCTCGGTGATCGCCAAGAACACGGTCGAGGCGCTGCAGGCCGGCATCATCTACGGCTTCGCCGGCCAGGTCGACGGCATCGTCGAGCGCATGGCCGCCGAGCTGGCCGACGACCCCGACGAGGTGACCGTCGTGGCGACCGGCGGCCACGCGGCGCTGGTGGTCGGCGAGTCGCGCTCGATCGACGTGCACGAGCCGTGGCTGACCCTCATCGGCTTGCGCCTGATTTATCACCGCAATACCGCTTAGAACGTGACAAGCGGCCCCCGCTCGGGAAGGGGGCCGCCTGTCGGTCGTGGTGTCGCCGGCGAGGGTCACTCGTTCTCGGCGCTGTAGAGCTCGCTCCAGGGGCCGCACTTGGTGGCGAAGATGCCCTGCTCGGGAACCTGGCAGACCTTGGCCCGCAGAGTGAAGACGTCGTTCTCCTCGAAGTGGAACTTCTTGTAGCCGGGGAAGCCGCAGTACTTCTTGGCGTAGACCGTGGACCAGTCGCCGTCGGAGTCCTCGGCCTGGAACTTCACGTACGCGCACTTGCCGCCCTCGTCGTAGTCGCGGTTGTCCAGGTCGTACAGCCGGCCGGTGACGTGGACCTCGTTGGAGTCCTCCTCGTCCCACTCGACGCTGACGTGACCCTGGGCCTTGGCCAGGTGCTGCTTGGCGTACACCGGGCCCCAGTAGTCGGAGTAGTCGTCGAAGTCGGCGGTGGTCGCGCTGGCGGCCGAAGGAAGCGACAGGGCCACGGCGCTGGTGGCGGCGATGGCGAGGATGCCCGTCGCGATCTTCTTCATCATGATCTCTCCCGGAGCTCCCCTCGGGCCGGCTCCTTGCCGGCTCCCTCCGGAGCTCGTGAGTCATTGGTACAAAAGGGTCCTTGCAGCGCCCCTGCAGGGAACCGTCACGAGCGCTTGCAGTTCGCCGTATCCCCTACGCTTTGTTGTTGTGAGCGAGGAACTTCCAGAGCAGATGCGCATCCGGAGGGAAAAGCTCGACCGCCTCCGCAGCGAGGGCGTCGACCCTTACCCGGTGAACTTCCCACGCACGGCGACCAACGCCGAGGTCAAGGAGAAACACCAGGGCCTGGAGCCCGACACCGCCACCGGTGAGACGGTCGGGGTCGCGGGCCGCGTCATGCTCAACCGCGTGGGCGGCAAGCTCTGCTTCGCCACACTTCGCGACGGCGGCGCCGACCTGCAGGTCATGATCTCGCTCGACAAGGTCGGCGAGGAGTCGCTGGCGGCCTGGAAGCGCGACGTCGACCTGGGCGACCACGTCGGCGTGACCGGCGAGGTCATCACCTCGCGCCGCGGCGAGCTGTCGATCCTCGCCGACAGCTGGCAGATCACCGCCAAGTGCCTGCGCCCGCTGCCGGAGAAGCACGTCGGCCTCACCGACCCCGAGGCGCGGGTGCGCCAGCGCTACGTCGACCTCATCGTCAACGACGAGGCCAGGAAGATGGCGCGGGTGCGCAGCGCGACCGTGCGCGCGGTGCGCGACTTCTGGCACGAGGAGGGCTACCTCGAGGTCGAGACCCCGATGTTGCAGCCCATCCACGGCGGCGCGACGGCCCGGCCGTTCAAGACCCACATCAACGCCTACGACATGGAGCTCTACCTCCGCATCGCGATCGAGCTCTACCTCAAGCGGCTGGTGGTCGGCGGCGTCGAGAAGGTCTTCGAGATCAACCGCAACTTCCGCAACGAGGGCGCCGACTCCACGCACAACCCCGAGTTCACCATGCTCGAGGCCTACGGCACCTACCTCGACTACAACGACATCGCCGACCTGACGCAGCGCATGTACCAGAAGGCCGTCGTGGCCGCCCTGGACACCACCGTGGTCGTGCACGACGGCGTCGAGATCGACCTCGGCATGGAGAAGTGGCCGCGGGTCCGGCTCTACGACCTGGTGTCCGACGCCGTGGGCGAGGAGATCACCACCGAGACCACCCTTGAGGAACTGCGGAAGATCGCCGACCGCCGCGAGGTCCACTGGGACGCCAAGTGGGGGTCGGGCAAGCTCGTCCAGGAGCTGTTCGAGGCGCTGGTCGAGCACACGCTCGTGCAGCCGACGTTCGTCATGGACTATCCGCTGGAGACCTCGCCGCTGGCCCGTCTCCACCGCGACAACCCGCTGCTGACCGAGAAGTGGGACCTGATCGGGTTCGGCACCGAGCTCGGCACCGGCTACTCCGAGCTCAACGACCCGATCGACCAGCGTCACCGGCTGGTGGAGCAGTCGCTGCTGGCCGCGGGCGGCGACCTTGAGGCGATGCAGCTCGACGAGGACTTCCTGCAGGCCCTTGAGTACGCGATGCCGCCCACGGGTGGCATGGGCGCCGGCATCGACCGGATGATCATGGCCTTCACCGGCAAGAACATCCGCGAGACCATCCTGTTCCCGCTGGTCAAGCCCACCCACTGAGCCGCCGTCCGGCGCCCCGCGCAGGGGCGCCGGTCCGAACGGTCAGGGCACCAGCACCAGCCGTCCGCGCAGGCCGCCCTCCGCCAGGCGGGCGTGGGCGTCGGCGGCCTTCTCCAGCGGGTACGTCCCGGCCACCCGTAGCGTCAGCCGTCCGGCCTCGACCAGGCGCACCAGCTCCGCGAGCTGCCGGGCGTCCGAGCGGAACAGCACGGTGGCCACGTCCGTGCCGCGCAGCGCCACCGGCGCGACCCCCGACGCGAGCGCCACGAACGCCCCGCCGTCCCGTACGGCGTCGAGCGCGGGCAGGCCCAGCACGGCCGCGTCCACCACGGCGTCCACACCGCCGGGCACCTGCGCCCGTACGGCCTCGGCCAGGTCCTCCTCGCGGGCGACGAACCATTCCGCCCCGAAGCCGCGTACCAGCTCCTCGTCCGCGGCGCCGGCGGCGGCCACCACCCTGACGCCGCGCACGGCGGCCAGCTCCACCAGGTAGCCTCCGACGGCCCCCGCCGCCCCCGTGACCAGCAGCGTGCCGCCCGGGCCGACGCCGGTCCGGTCGAGCGCCTGCCAGGCGGTGAGCCCGTTCAGCGGCAGCGTGGCCGCGTGGACGGGGCTCACGTCGCGCGGGGCGCGGGCCACCGCCGGGGCGTCCAGCACGACGTACTCGGCCTGCGCCTTGTACGGCAGCTCCAGCCGCGCGCAAAGCCCCACGACCTCCTCTCCCACGCTGAAGGAGGTTCCCGGGCCCACCTGGTCCACGGTTCCCGCGGCGTCGAAGCCGATCCCGTAGGAGTCGAGCTTCCTGGCCAGCCCGTACGAGGCCAGAGCCCCGGACGCCACGGCCAGATCGAAGGGGTTGACCCCGGCCGCGGCCACCTTGATCCGCACCTGGCCGGGCCCCGCCGCCGGCAGCGGCGCGGACACCAACTGGGGAGCGCCGGAGCCGCCGATGAGTGCACGCATGTTCGTCATGCCAGCGACCCTAGGAAGAGTTACTCTCTTTCAGTAAGTAGGCACCTGGAAGTGCGTAACACACGGCGAGGAGTGAGACGGTGGCGACCACGACGGCGGCGCAGCGGCGTGACCAGGCGAGACTCGCCTTCGACGCCTACTTCGCCGAATGCCCTTCCCGCAAGCTGCTCGACCGGCTCAGCGACAAATGGGTCACGCTGGTGCTCAGCTCGCTGGCCTCCGGCGAGCGTCGCTACAGCGACCTGGCCCGGCACATCGCCGGGGTCAGCCAGAAGATGCTCACCCAGACCCTGCGCGGCCTGGAGCGCGACGGCCTGGTGGCGCGCCGGATCACGCCGCAGGTGCCGGTGCGCGTCGACTACGCGCTCACCCCGCTGGGCCTGAGCCTGATGCCGCTGGTCACCGCCATCAAGGCATGGGCCGAGGAGCACATCGAGGACGTCGAGGCCGCCAGGGAACGCTACGACGCTACCGCCTGAGCCGCACCGGCAGCCGGGCCAGCCCGCGCAGCACCACGTTCTCCTTGTACGGCGGCTCCGGATCGGCGGCCTCCATCTTCGGCGCCGCCGCGGCCAGCGCCGACAGCGCGATCTCGCCCTCCATTCTGGCCAGCGTCGCTCCCAGGCAGAAGTGCAGGCCGAGGCCGAAGGCCAGGTGGCGGCCGGGCTCGCGGGCGGGGTCGAACCGGTCGGGATCGGCGAACGCGGCGGGGTCGCGATTGGCCGCGCCGATCGGCACGAGCACGGCCGAGCCCGCGGGCACCGGCGTCCCGCCCAGTTCCCGGTCCTCCAGCGCGATCCTGGAGGTGAGCTGGACCGGCGGATCGAAGCGCAGCACCTCCTCCACCACCTCCCTCGGGCGCTCGGCGGCGAGGTGCAGCAGGTCGTGCCGCAGCAGGTTCAGCACGCCGTTCGCGATGAGGTTGACGGTGGTCTCGTGGCCGGCCACGAGCAGCAGCACGCAGGTCGCCAGCAACTCGGCCTCGGTGAGCTCCTCGACGTGTGCGAGGGCGCTCAGGAGGTCCTCGCCGGGACGCTCGCGCCGCCGTGCGATCAGGTGGCGGAAGTAGTCGCGGAACTCGTTCCTGGAACGCTCCGTTTCCGACATGAGGGCGTCTGTCAGCATCGGGTCAAGTCCGCGGGCAAGGGCCTCGCTCCATCCGCGGAAGCGGCCGTGGTCCTCCGGCGGCACCCCGAGCATCTCGCTGATCACCATCACCGGCAGCGGGTACGCGAAGCCGGAAATCAGCTCCGCCTCCTCCGGCAGCCGTCCGATCAGGTCGGCGGTGATCGCCTCGATCCGCGGCCTGAGGCGGGCCACCATGCGCGGCGTGAACGCGCGGCTGACCAGAGCACGCAACCGGGTGTGATCGGGCGGGTCCATGAGCAGGAACGACCTGCCGGGCTGACCTGCCTCTTCCTGTGCGGGCGGGGACGTTCCGTGACCGAACCCGGGGTCGCGCAGCACGGCCGCGCACAACTCGTACGTGGTCACGACGAGCAGCCCGCCGCGCGTTCTGAAGATCGGCCCGGCGGCTCGCAGCTCGCGATATCGGACGTACGGATCGCGCACAAATTGCGGATCCGAGGGATCAAAACCCAGCACGTCGGTGGCGCTCATCGGAGGTGGAACCGGGCCGCCGAATTGATCGTTTGGACCGTTCATAGCGGACCACGGCGTGCCAACATATGCGGAGTACGTCACATATAAGTGATCATGTCAATAGCACTGGTCAAGGGCGCCGATTGTGGCGCTTGACGACCTTTCCGCGATGCGTTTACCTTCACCGAGACGAGCGGCTTGCTTCGCCTGAAAGGTCCGAGTTCTGCTGTTGGGGGGAGGGCTCCCGGTGGATGTGCTCACAGAAGGCGTTGAGCTGAGCCACGCGGATTTGGCGTTACTGGCCGAGCTGGCCAGGGGAGTGACCGTCGATCGGGTAGGCAGGCGGCTGGACATCAGCGGACGGACCGTACGGCGCAGGCTGAGGGGCATCTGCGACCGCATCGGCGTGGCCACGGCGATCGAGGCCGTGGCATGGGCGGCGCGCCGCCAGCTCATCTAGCGGCGCTCATCTGGCGGCGCTCATCATCTAGTGACGCTGGGCGAAGTGACGCTGGGCGAACCGGCGCGGGTCAGTCCGCGATGCGCACGCCGCCGGCGAACGGCCGCCCGCCGATCGGGGCGACCCGCACGACGTCACCCGTCCGTGGGGCGTGGACCATCATGCCGCCGCCGATGTAGATGCCGACGTGGTGCAGGTCGCTGTAGAAGAACACCAGGTCGCCGGGGCGCAGCTGGTCGCGGCTGACGTGCGTGCCGGCCGTCCACTGGTCGCCGGTGTAGTGGGGGAGCGAGATGCCCACACGCTGGTAGGCGGCCATCACCAGACCGGAGCAGTCGTAGGAGCGGGGCCCTTCCGCGCCCCACACGTACGGCTTGAGCTGCTGGGTGAGGGCCCACTTGACGGCCTGGGCGGCCTTGCCGTCGCCGATGACCGGCAGGTTGACGCGCACGGCCCGGGTGCCGGGACGGCCCGCCTCGCCGACGGCCCGCCGGTAGAGGTTGCTCTCGACCTTGGTGACCAGCTTGGTGATCTTCGAGCGCTTGCTCTCCAGATCGGTGACGATCTTCTGAACCTCGGCGATGCGGGTCTTGGCGCCGGCCCTGGCCCGCTCGGCGGCCTCCATGGCCCTGGCGAGCTGGTTGACCTCCTCGCCCTGCTGCTGTTCGAGCGCGTACGTGGTCGCGGCCCGGTCGAGGAAGGTCTCGGGGTCGCCGGACTGGGCGAAGGCCAGGGCCTTGTCCAGGCCGCCGGTGATGTAGGCGTTCTGGGCGAGCAGCGAGGCCCTGGCGCGCTTGGCGGCCAGGTCGGACTCGCTGGTGGCCAGGATCTTCTGGGCGGAGTCGTTGGCCTTCTGGGCCGCCTTCAGCCGTTCGCGCTGCTCGTTGTACTGCTCGGCCAGCGTCTCGATCTCTTCGTGCAGCTTCTCCACCTGGTCGGAGAGCTCGGAGAGCGACGGCTTCGGGTCGGCGGCGGCGGAACCGACGGGGACGGTGAACAGCATCGCGGCGACGGTGACGCCGATGACGCCGAGGCGGCGTGCGCGCCTGGCCTGCTCCTGGGGGCGGGCGTGCCTGCCCCCGGACTTCCCCGAGCGGTCGAACGTCCGCTTCACCAACCGAGCTCCTCTCATCGACGCCGGCCGGGTTAGCTGACGGGTTCGGGCCGGAGCAGCCCTACCGAGATGGTCGGATTCACCCCAAGTGGTGGCGCCAGGTGCTCGCCGCCGTTGGTTCCCCGGCTTCCCTTGCGGGAATTGGGCGTGTCTTTCCGCGCGCATTACGCGGAGAACATCGTCGCTGGACACTAATGCACTCCGGGTTCACGCTCAACCGGAACTGCCGAGTCTGTAGAGGTTTCACAACTGAAGGGTCACAAGGTGATCTCGTGGGTAGCCGTACGGAAGCGGGCTTCTGCACCTTTTGTCCAGCATTCGGGGTGCTGAGGTCTGGAGGAAAGCTCCAAGTCGGCCCGTGTTCACCTGACCACGGGATGTGATGAGATGCCCGAGACGTGGGATTTAGGGCCGAGCCGTAATGAGATCTGTACCCTGGAGAGCCATGGAGCAGGTGGCCGAAGTGGCAGTCCCCGAGACCGCGGTCGTGGTCAGGCGTGCGCGCACGCCCGACGTGCGTGCGATCAGGCGTCTCGTGGACACCTACGCGGGCGCGGGGCCGCGGCTCCTGGAGAAGGCCACGGTCACGCTGTACGAGGACGTCCAGGAGTTCTGGGTGGCCGAGCGGGGCGGGGAGGTCGTCGGCTGCGGCGCGCTCCACGTGCTCTGGGAGGACCTCGCCGAGGTCCGTACGGTGGCCGTCGATCCCGCGTGCCGGGGGCTGGGGGTCGGGCGGCGGATCGTCTCGGCACTCGTCCGGCAGGCGAAGGATCTGGGGCTGCGGCGTGTATTCTGTCTGACTTTTGAGGTCGACTTCTTCGCGAGGCACGGTTTCCGCCCCATCCAGGGCACGCCGGTCTCACCCGAGGTCTACGCCGAGTTGCTGGCCTCGTACGACGAGGGTGTGGCGGAGTTCCTTGATCTGGAACACGTCAAACCGAACACCCTTGGCAACACCCGCATGCTGCTGCATCTGACATCGGGTGACGCGGACCTTGACCACTTGGAAAGGTGATTGTTGATACCTATGTCGATACGTTGGGCAGCACAGGCATGTGTCCTGACACGTGCCACATGCGCACTCGAAGCGAGGTGACACGGTGAGCACCGGACAGCCGCCGTACCCACAGGACGATTCCGGCGAGAACCCCGAGTACGGTCAGCACCACGGCCGTCGGCCCGGCGAGCCCGACCCGGACGTGACTGTGGTCGGCTACCGGGCGGACGATGCCTTCGGCCAGCCCCCATACGGTCAGCAGCAGCAACAGGGCTATGGCCAGCAACAGCAGTACGGCCAGCAACAGCAGCAGTACGGCCAGCAGCAGGGCTACGGCCAGCAGCCGCAGTCCTCGGGCCAGCAGTACACGCAGCCCGGCTACGGCCAGGAGGCCCAGTACGGCCAGCAGGCCGCCCCGGGTCAGCAGGGCTACGGCCAGCAGCAGGGCTACGGTCAGCAGCCGCAGTCCTCGGGCCAGCAGTACACGCAGCCCGGCTACGGCCAGGAGGCCCAGTACGGCCAGCAGGCCGCCCCGGGTCAGCAGGGTTACGGTCAGCAGCCGCAGTCCTCCGGCCAGCAGTACACGCAGCCCGGCTACGGCCAGGAGGCCCAGTACGGCCAGCAGGGTTACGGCCAGCAGCCCGCCTCGGGCCAGCAGTACGCCCAGCCCGGCTACGGCCAGCAGGCCGCCTCGGGTCAGCAGGGTTACGGCCAGGAGGCCCAGTACGGCCAGCAGGCCGCCCCGGGCCAGCAGGGCTACGGTCAGCAGCCGCAGTACGGCCAGCAACCGCAGTCGCTACCCGACTACGGCCAGCAGCAGGGCTACGGCCAGGAGGCCCAGTACGGCCAGCAGGCCGCCTCGGGCCAGCAGGGCTACGGCCAGCAGCCGCAGTCCTCGGGCCAGCAGTACGCCCAGCCCGGCTACGGTCAGCAGGCCGCCTCCGGGCAGCAGGGTTACGGCCAGGAGGCCCAGTACGGCCAGCAGGGCTACGGCCAGCAGTCGCAACCCGACTACGGCCAGCAGCAGGGCTACGGCCAGGAAGCCCAGTACGGCCAGCAGGGCGGCTACGCCCAGCAGCAGTACGGCGACCAGCAACAGGGTTACGGCCAGCAGTACGGCGACCAGCAGCAGTACGGCCAGGCCTACGGCCAGCAGCAGCAGTCGCAGCCCTACGGCCAGCCCGGCTACGGCCAGCCCTACGGTCAGCCCGTCGGCGTACAGCCTCCGGGCGCTCCGGCCCCCCTGGCGGAGTGGTGGCAGCGTCTGGTCGCGAGGATCATCGACGGCGTCATCCTCGGCGTCGTGAACTTCGTGGTCAGCCTCATCCTGGGCCTGCTCGCGGTCGGTTACGACTCGGCGACCGGCCTGACCTCCGGCCTCCTGTCCGCCTTCGTCATCACCCTCCTGTCGTCGATCGTGACGACCGCCGTCTGGGTGTGCTACGAGTTCTTCCTGACGAAGATGAACGGCCAGACGGTCGGCAAGATGGTCATGGGGATCAAGGTCGTGCCGGTGGGCCAGGCCCTTCCTCCGGGCGGGCTCGCGTCCGACCTGGCGATCAAGCGCGCCGGCGTCACCTGGGGCGGCTACATCCTGAGCTGGATCCCGTTCCTCGGCCCGCTGCTCGCCTGGGCGTGCGTCGCGGTCAACGGCGCCTCGCAGCTGTGGGACAAGCCGCTGCAGCAGACGTTCGCGGACAAGTTCGCGGGCACGGTGGTCGTGAAGATCAAGTAATCCCGCGTCAGCGTAAAACAGGGGCCGGCTTCCCGCCGGCCTCTGTTTTGTGTGTGCGGGGCGTACCAAAATGGGGGGTACGACCGCCGACCGCGTGAGGTGGGATATGGCCGGGACACCGTCGTGGCCGGGCGCCGTGCCCGCGGAATGGTGGGAACGCCTCGCCGCCCGCTTCATTGAGGCGCTGGTCTTCGGGGTCTTCTATTACATTCTGTTCATCGCGCTGTGGGGCGTCTTCCGGACTGTCGGGATGGTCGAGGCGTTCGGCGGGCGGCTCCCCGGGCTCTTGGCCTGGTTCCTGGCCGGCCTGTGTTATACGGCCTATGACTGGCGGGCCCATTGCCTGCGCCGGCGGACCTTCGGCCAGGCGATCATGAAGATTCGCCTGGCGCCGGACGACCTTCCGCGTGGCGCCCTGCTGAAACGGGCCCTGGTCTATCCCGGGCCTGTCATGCTGATGGGCATTCCGGTGGTCAATCTGCTGGCCGGAATGCTGCTGTTCGGCGTCGGGCTGCTCATCCTGATCGACAAGCCGTTGGAGCGCGGGCCGCATGACAGGCTGGCCGGAACGCGGGTGGTAAAAGATCTTCGTTGAGCCATCCGCACCTGGGAAGATGCCTTTTCGCAAAATTTTCCCTTGATCCGGTAAGGAGCCTGGAGAGACTGGCATTAGGCTATGGGACGTCCGGGTTGCCGGATGTCGGTGCCCCTGCTCCCTGAGGGCGACTGTGTGTGGCTATGGTCGGTTCCGGGTGAGTTGTCACCTAGGCGTCATGAGCGTCCGGCGTGCTCCCGCAGGTCCCGCAGGTCGCGCCGGGATGCGTATTTAGCGCCCCCGAAACCCTGCAAGCCCTGGAGGCGAGGACGAATGGAAGCCGTAACAGACGTATTGTCAGCGCTCATCCCCCCGGTCGTGGTCGGCGGCGCCTTCATCTTTGGCGCGGTGAAGTTGCTGCGATCGGAGGGCGCCGGGCGACGGGCAAACCGCCAGGATCAGGCCGAGAACCAGAACTGATCTGCCAGTCAGCCGAATCCCCGCAGCGCTGAATTGTCTCCGCGCCTTTCCGGGTATATGTTTGGGCGAGCGAATGAAACAATGCTCCGGGAAAGGATTGCGTAGATGGCCAAGCAGATCCAGGAGATTCTCATCGATGACCTCGATGGGGGCGAGGCCAATGAGACGGTCAGCTTCGCTATTGACGGCTCCTCCTATGAGATTGACCTCAGCGACGTTAACGCCAAGAAGCTGAGGGACGCACTCACGCCTTTCGTGCAGCACGCCCGCAGGGCAGGAGCCGTGTCCGCCCGTCGCCGTGGTCGCGGCGGCAACCGTGCGATGAGCCGCGAGAAGAGCTCGGAGATCCGGCAGTGGGCCAAGGCTCACGGCCTGCCGGTCAGCGAGCGCGGCAGGATCGCCTCCACCGTCGTGGAGAAGTACGAAGCGGCTCACTGAGCCTCGTCGAGAGAGCCATCTCCTGACCATGCGCTTATGCCGTTCGCCTAGGACCCCGGCGAGCGCCATAAGCGCATGATCGTTTTTGTGGGGAGTTCGTGAATCCCCGGACCACTTGTTGATCTTCTAATTCGCCCAAATGTGGGCGTATTGCTCACTCGTGTCGCCGGACAAGGCGTCGCGCGGGAGTGGAACGTGCCGGGCTTTGCGGCCGGCGTCCGTGTCAATTCCCGGGCGCCGCCGGGCTCGCCGCGTGTACGCCGCCGTGTTCGCCGCCGTGTTCGTCACCCGCGGCCGGAACGGGCCAATGCCGTCACCCGCCGCAATGTTCCGCTTCCCGGCCCCTGCGCGTACGCGCAAAGCGGTGACGCTCCGCCGCACAATCGAGCAGCCGGTCCTTCCGGAAGCGCCGTCGCAAGCCCTCTTCCGGTACCGGGTACTTCCGTCTTCTTACGGCCTTGTGCGGGGTTCTCAGGGCTTGTCGGTGCTTGTTCGAGCCTCTCTTCGGGCCTCTCCTCGGGCTTCTCGGTGGGGCGGGCCGTGGATGACCGGCAAAACGCGGGCCTGCGGCTGGTGGGGCACGATGGAAAACCGGTGGCCTCTCCCGTGCGCCGCGCATTGTCCCGTCGCAGGACCCTCGTGCGCACCGCGATCGGTAACCCGGCTGACCCGATGGGGAATACGTGTGGCGTGCGTTGCGTGCCGAGTTGTGCTCAGGGCGTAGCGTCCGCGCTTGGACGCGGTTTGGAGCAGCACATACGATGATTACGTAACAGATACGGGCGCGGGCATCGGAGATGCGTGGCCGGCGGGCACCCCAAGGCCGGCTTCGCCCCGGCGTCCGACGGCCGATCCGTGTTGGTCCGCCCTGGGCCGCGGGCGTCGAATTCCAGGCGCTTCCGGGAAGCGCCTAAACATCGTTCGCTTGCGGCGTATCGGGAACACGTCACCCCCGAACAGTAGTTGGATAGAGGGTGAACGCCCTGCTCTCGGGGAACGTCTCTGCTATAGAGCGTGTCAGCGGCAGTGGGCACGGTTCGCCGAGCCAGGGCTAGCATGCGGGATGACGGGACCGGATTTACCGGCCTGACTGACCGCTCTGTGAGGAGCGACGAGATGTTCGAGAGGTTCACCGACCGAGCGAGGCGTGTTGTCGTCTTGGCCCAAGAAGAGGCCAGGATGCTCAACCACAACTACATCGGCACTGAGCACATTCTTCTTGGTTTGATCCATGAAGGTGAGGGCGTAGCCGCCAAGGCTCTGGAGAGCCTCGGCATCAGCCTTGAGGGTGTGCGCCAGCAGGTCGAGGAGATCATCGGCCAGGGCCAGTCGGCTCCGTCGGGGCACATTCCGTTCACCCCGCGGGCCAAGAAGGTCCTCGAGCTGTCGCTCCGTGAGGCTTTGCAGCTGGGTCACAACTACATCGGCACCGAGCACATCCTGCTCGGGCTCATCCGCGAGGGTGAGGGTGTCGCCGCCCAGGTGCTGGTCAAGCTTGGAGCTGATCTCAACCGTGTCCGGCAGCAGGTCATCCAGTTGCTCCACGGTTACCAGGGCAAGGAGCCGGCCGCCGCGGGCGGTCCCCAGGAGTCGGCGCCGTCCACGTCCCTGGTGCTCGACCAGTTCGGCCGCAACCTGACCCAGGCGGCCCGTGAGGGCAAGCTCGACCCGGTCATCGGCCGTGAGAAGGAGATCGAGCGGGTCATGCAGGTCCTCTCCCGGAGGACCAAGAACAACCCGGTGCTGATCGGCGAGCCCGGCGTCGGCAAGACCGCCGTCGTCGAGGGCCTGTCGCAGAAGATCGTCAGGGGCGAGGTGCCCGAGACGCTGAAGGACAAGCAGCTCTACACGCTTGACCTCGGCGCCCTGGTCGCCGGCTCCCGCTACCGCGGTGACTTCGAAGAGCGCCTGAAGAAGGTGCTCAAGGAGATCCGCACGCGCGGCGACATCATCCTGTTCATCGACGAGCTGCACACGCTCGTCGGCGCGGGCGCCGCCGAGGGCGCGATCGACGCCGCCAGCATCCTCAAGCCGATGCTGGCCCGCGGCGAGCTGCAGACGATCGGCGCCACCACTCTCGACGAGTACCGCAAGTACCTCGAGAAGGACGCCGCGCTGGAGCGCCGCTTCCAGCCGATCCAGGTGGCCGAGCCCTCTCTCAGCCACACGATCGAGATCCTCAAGGGTCTGCGCGACCGCTACGAGGCCCACCACCGCGTCTCCATCACCGACGACGCCCTGGTGGCCGCCGCGCAGCTGGCCGACCGCTACATCAGCGACCGCTACCTGCCCGACAAGGCGATCGACCTCATCGACGAGGCCGGTTCCCGGATGCGCATCCGCCGGATGACCGCTCCGCCGGACCTGCGCGAGTACGACGAGAAGATCGCCAACGTCCGCCGCGACAAGGAGTCCGCGATCGACGCGCAGGACTTCGAGAAGGCCGCTGCGCTCCGCGACCAGGAGAAGCAGCTCCAGCTCAAGCGCGAGCGGCGGGAGAAGGAGTGGAAGGCCGGCGACATGGACGTCGTGGCCGAGGTCACCCAGGAGCTCATCGCCGAGGTCCTGGCGACCGCCACCGGCATCCCGGTCTTCAAGCTGACCGAGGAGGAGTCCCAGCGCCTGCTCCGCATGGAGGACGAGCTCCACAAGCGGATCATCGGCCAGGACGACGCCATCAAGGGCCTGTCGCGGTCCATCCGGCGTACCCGCGCCGGTCTGAAGGACCCGCGCCGTCCCGGTGGCTCGTTCATCTTCGCGGGCCCGTCCGGTGTCGGTAAGACCGAGCTGTCCAAGGCTCTGGCGGAGTTCCTCTTCGGCGACGAAGACGCTCTGATCAGCCTGGACATGTCGGAGTTCATGGAGAAGCACACCGTCTCCAGGCTGTTCGGCTCGCCTCCCGGCTACGTCGGCTACGAGGAGGGCGGCCAGCTCACCGAGAAGGTGCGGCGCAAGCCGTTCTCCGTGGTCCTGTTCGACGAGATCGAGAAGGCCCACCCCGACATCTTCAACTCGCTGCTGCAGATCCTGGAAGACGGTCGCCTGACCGACGCCCAGGGCCGCGTGGTCGACTTCAAGAACACGGTCATCATCATGACCACCAACCTCGGCACCCGTGACATCTCCAAGGGCATCGGGGTCGGGTTCGCGAAGTCCAACGACACCGAGTCCAACTACGAGCGGATGAAGGCGAAGGTCCAGGAGGAGCTCAAGCAGCACTTCCGGCCCGAGTTCCTCAACCGTGTCGACGACATCGTGGTCTTCCACCAGCTGACGCCGAACGAGATCATCAAGATCGTCGATCTGATGCTCGCCCAGGTCGACGCCAGGCTGAAGGACCGCGACATGGGTCTCGAGGTCTCGCCGGAGGCCAAGCAGCTGCTCGCCGACCGCGGTTACGACCCGGTCATGGGCGCCCGGCCGCTGCGCCGTACGATCCAGCGCGAGCTGGAGGACTCCCTGTCCGAGAAGATCCTCTACGGCGAGCTCCGTCCGGGGCAGGTCGTGAAGGTGACGATCGAGGGCGAAGGCGACAACGCGAAGTTCATCTTCAAGGGCGAGTCCGCCTCGACGGTCCCGGACTCGGCGGCGGCGATCGCCGCACCGATCCAGCACTGACCGACCACCACCGAAAACCCCCGCCCCGGCGGGGGTTTTCGCGTTCCACCCCCAACGCCCAACGCCCAACGCTCAACGCCCAACGCCTGACATCCGACGCCCGCCCCCGCCCCCCGACGCCCGCCCCCGGCGTCCAACGGCCGACGGCCGACCCTCGATCGCCGTCCACTGACCGCGGATTGCCGACCGCGGATCGCCGGCCGCCGACGGCCGACTCCCGGCCCCCGACGGCCGATTGCCGACCCCCGATCGCCGTCCACTCACCGCCGTCCGCCGTCCGCCGGGGCCCGACCGCCGGCTAGCGACCAGCGACCGCCGTCCGCCGGCGCCCGTCCACTGACCCGTCCAGTGACCGCCGATCGCCGATCGCCGATCGCCGATCGCTGACGCCCGGCCCCGGCCTCTGACCGGGCGCTGGTGTTGCAGCGCCCGGTCGTCTTCGGAGTGCCACCATTCTGCGGCGCCCTTCTCTGGGCGCTGGTTCTCTGCGGCGCCGTTGTTGGCTCCGGTTTACGGCGGGCCGGTGGGCCCTGGCGCCGTACGCGGCTGAGGGCCCTGCAGGGCGGGAACTGAGGCCGTGCGTGGCTGGTTCCGGTGCGTGGCGCGTGTCCCTGGTTCGGGGCCCGTTTGGACGTCGATGAGGGGGGTCCTTCGTGCGGCCCTCAGGCGCGAGTTGCCTCTGTGGTGGCTTCGAGGGGGGTGGGGTGGGTTGTTGCTTAATTGTTGGATGGGTGGGTACGCCGCCACCGGTAGTAGTACTACACTGCGTAGAGCATCGCCAAGTCTCATCCAAGTGATCCGCAAGAGCGTGTTCCTAGAGTCGGAGCTGCTCCCTGGGGAGTAGTGAGGAATCGACTCAGGGCGGACGCGTGCGCCACCCGGAAGCAGGCATGCTCACACAGGGTTCGCGCGTCTGAGGCGGGCGACGGGAACACTCAAGCAAGCCGTGGAGGAACCGATGCGCCTGCGTCACAACGACGGAACGCTCGTTCACCTCGCCTACAACGCAGGTATCCACCCTGCCGAGGACCTGGAGAACCTGATCGCGCACCTGACCCGCTACGCGGTGCCGGTGCGCAAGAGGCTGGGCGTGGAGCGGATGGGCATCGGGCTGTGGTTGTCGCCCGGCGTCGCCGACCACCTCACGGCCGACCGCATCGAGCTCGTACGGCTGCGCCGCTCCCTGGAGGAGCGCGGCCTGGAGGTCGTCAGCCTCAACGGCACCGGCGGACGCAACCAGGAGGTCCCCGGCCCCGACTGGGCCAAGCCCGAGCGCTACCGCTACACCATGGCACTGGCCAAGATCCTGGCCTTCCTGCTGCCCGACGACGTACGGTTCGGCAGCATCTCGACGATCCCGATCGGCTGGCGCCGCGACTGGCCCGCCGACCTGCACGCCATCGCCACGCGCAGACTGGAGCGGCTGGCCCGCGAGCTGCGCGGCATCTACAGCGTGACCGGGAAGACCATCAGGGTCGGCTTCGAGCCGTGGCCGGGGTGCGTCCTGGAGACGACCGAGCAGGCGCTGGAGCGGGTGGGCGGCATCGACTCCGAGCACCTGGGCGTGTGCCTGGACGCCTGTCACCTCGCCTGCGGGGCCGAGGAGCCCGGCGCGGCGCTGAAGGGCCTGGCGGAGGCCGGGGCGCCCGTCGTCAAGCTGGGGCACGTGCACAACCACACGGGCGAGACGCCGAGCACCGGCGCGGTGCTTCACGACACGCTGACCGCGATGTTGTCCGGCGCGGTCAGCGGGAGCGCGCACATCGAGGTCGAGACGCACAACCTGTTCGTGCCGGGGCGCGCGAAGGGGCCGGGCGCGCTGGTGTCGCTGCTGGCCGAGGAGCTGGCCTGGGCCCGTACGAACCTGACCAGCCTCGGCCTGCAACTGGCCGCCTGATCAAGAGGCCGGGGCCGGTCGAGCCTGCCCACCGGTTCCGGCTCGGCTGATCCAGTCAGAGGCCGGCGAACCAGCCTGGCGTGTCCAGTCGCCACATGTTCGCCGGCGTCATCCTGCGCAGGTCCGACTCCAGGGCCCGCAGGCGGTCCTCGCCCAGCTCCGCGGCCCATCGGGCGCGCAGCGCGTCGAAGATGCGGGCCGAGCGGTCGAGCGCGTCGACGCCGCGGGGCGTGAGGCGCACGATCTTGCGCCGGGTGTCGAAGTCGTCCCTGGTGCGCTCGACGTAGCCGGCGCGTTCGAGGGTCTCGATCGTCTTGCCCGCGGCCTGCTTCGACACGCCCAGGGTACGGCCCAGGTCGACGGCGGTCGTGCCGCGCGTGCCGATCGCCTGCATGACGAACCCGTGGTTCGGACGGAGTTCCGGATGGCCCTGGCGGGCCAGCTCGGCGTGCAGCTCGTCGATGAGCGTGCGGAAGGCCAGCAGAAGTCGTAGAGGCAGTTCGAAGCCTGGGGTGTCGCTTGACAAGATAGACAACCTGGTTAACTATATAGACAACGTAGTTGCCTATCTTAGGGGGTCAAAGCATGTCTGTCATTCGTGACGCGGATTCCCGGCGTTCCGAGACGCCGAGCGGGGTCATGACCACCTTCGCCTCGCCGACGCAGGGCGGTGCCTCGTGCGCGCTCTGGCGGGTCGACGCGAAGCCGGGCGTGGCGGGGCCCCAGCACGACATCGACACCGAGCAGGTGTGGAGCTGGCTTTCCGGCGGCGCCACCGTCGAGCTGGGCGACGAACGGTTCGCGGTGGGCGCGGGCGACACCGTCGTCATGCCCGCTCATGTCCTGCGCAGGGTGGTGGCCGACGAGCACGCCGGCTTCACGGCCGTCGTCACCGCCGCAGGCGGCGCCAGGGCCCTCATGCCCGACGGCACAGACGTCGGCACGCCGCCGTGGATCGCGTGATCGTCATCAGGAACGGGTGCGGCGCGGGGCCGTGCCCAGCCGAGAAGAAGGAGCTTGTGTGATGCCTGTCGTCATGTCCGCCGACGCCCGAGAAGTCCGTACGCCCAACGCCCTGATGACCACGCTCGCCTCGCCCACCCAGGGCGGGGCCGGGCAGGTCATGTGGCGGGTGGACGCCAACCCCGGCATGGAGGGCCCGGTGCACGCCGCCGACCGCGAGCTGGTGTGGACCTGGCTGGCCGGCGGCGCGGTCGTCGAGCTGGGCGGCGAGCGGTTCGAGGTCGGGGCGGGCGACACCATGGTCCTGCCGGCCGACGTGAGCCGGCAGATGTTCGCCGACCCCGAGCACGGGTTCGTCTCGATCGTGGTCGCGCCGCCCGGCGTGGAGGTCTACAACCCCGGCGGCGTGTCCGCGCCCGACGCCTGCGACCTGGCCCCGAAGGGCACGGACCGCACCGTGCCCCCGTGGATGGCCTAGCGGGCGCTCAGGAGTGGGGCAGCCGGTACGTGCCGTCGTCGAGCACCTCGGCCAGGCCGTCGGCGACCAGGCCGTCGAGGGCGCGTTCGCGCTGGGTCGCGTCGTCCCACACCACGTCGAGGGCAGCCTTCGGCACCGGGCCGTGGGCCGCGCGGAGCACCGCGAGCAGGCGACCACGGCACTGGCGGTCGGTGCCGGCGTACGTCTGGCCCTTGCGGGCGGGACCGGTGTGGGGTGGTTTGCCGGCCAGCCGCCACGCGCACAGGTCGGCGATCGGGCAGTCGGCGCAGCGCGGCGCGCGGGCCGTGCAGACCAGCGCGCCCAGCTCCATCACGGCCACGCCCCAGCGGGCCGCGCCCAGCTCCGGCAGCAGCGCCTCGGCCAGCCGCCGCTCGGCCGCCGAGGTGGCCGTGGGCGGGTACTCCTCGGCCCGTACGGCCCGCGCGAACACCCGCCGCACGTTGGTGTCCAGGACGGCGTGCCGGCCCCCGTACGCGAAGCTGGCGACCGCGGCGGCGGTGTACTCCCCGATGCCCGGCAGGGCCAGCAGCGTCGCGTGGTCGGCGGGCACCTCGCCGCCGTGCTCGTCGGCGATGGCGCGGGCGCAGGCGTGCAGGCGCAGCGCCCGGCGCGGATAACCGAGCCGGCCCCAATGCCGTACGGCCTCACCCGGCGGCTCGGCGGCCAGCGACTTGGGAGTGGGCCAGCGGGCCATCCACTCCAGCCACACCGGCAGGACGCGGACGACCGGGGTCTGCTGCAGCATGATCTCGCTGACCAGCACTCCCCACGGGGTCGCGTCGTCGGCGCGCCAGGGGAGGTCTCGGGCGTTGTCCTCGTACCACTCCAGAACGGGGGCGTGCAGGAGGTTCGGCTCAACCACGCGGTCAAGCGTATTCGTAGATGGGCTTGTTCGGCGTGTCGTCACTGTTGGTAGCCGATCAATTACCATGCTGTGCCTATGGATCCGGATTCGATGGGTGGCGACGGCGGTGACGTCTACTGGCGACGTCGCATGAGCGTGCTGGTGGCCGTGCTCGTCGTGGTGGCCGTGGTGGCGTGGGCGTGCTCCAGCGGGGGCTCCGGGCCGGAACGCTCGTCCAGCGCGCAGAGCTCACCGAGCGCGACGCCCGCCACCGATCCGCTGCTCGCGGGCCTGCGCACGCTCGCCATGGGGACGGCCAGCCCGTCGCCCACCCCCGCGCCCAAGGAGAGCCCGGCCGCCAAGCCGAGGCGGCCGGGGGAGCCGTGCCCGCAGGACAGCCTGGTGCTGAGCCTCCAGGGCGGCAAGGAGCCGATCTACGCCGGCGCGTCGCGTCCGACCTTCATCGTCACGCTGGTCAACACCGGGCCGGTGATGTGCACGGCCGACGTCGGGCCGCGGGCCATGGAGATCCGCATCACCTCGGGCGCCGACCGCATCTGGTCCACCGCCGACTGCGTCAGCGGGGTGGGCACCGAGGTCAGGGAGCTGCAGCGCGGGATCCCGTACGTGCGCACCCTGGAGTGGGACCGGCGCCGGTCGAGCACCGACTGCCGCTCGTCCCCGGCCTCAGCCCTGCCCGGCACGTACGTGGCCACCGCCCGCATGGGCGCGCTCCGCAGCGGCAAGGGCGTCTTCCACCTGCGGTGAGCGGCCGGCCTCAGACGTAACGTTCGAGGATCGACGACTCCGCCAGGCGGGACAGGCCCTCGCGGACGCTGCGGGCGCGCGACTCCCCGACGCCGCCCACCTCCTGGAGGTCGTCGATGCTGGCGGCCAGCAGCTTCTGCAGGCCGCCGAAGTGGTTGACCAGCCGGTCGACCACCGTGGCGGGCAGCCGGGGCACCTTGGCCAGCAGCCGGAAGCCGCGCGGGCTCACCGGGCTGTCGAGCCGCTCGGCACCGCCGTGGCCCAGCACGTGCGCCACGGCCGACAGGTCGAGCAGCTCGGCGCCCGACAGGTGGTCGAGGTCGTGCAGGGCCTCGACCAGGCGCTTCTGGCGGCGGCTCGCGGGGGCCGGCAGGTAGTCGCGCACGACCAGCTCGCGCTCGGAGTCGACGCCCGCCACCAGCTCGTCGAGCTGCAACGACAGCAGCCGGCCGTCGGTGCCGAGCTCGACCACGTAGCCCTTGATCTCGTCGGAGATGCGCCGGACCATCTCCAGGCGCTGGGCCACCGCCGACACGTCGCGCACGGTGACGAGGTCTTCGATCTCCAGCGCCGACAGGGTGCCGGAGACCTCGTCGAGCCGGTGCTTGTAGCGCTCAAGGGTGGCCAGGGCCTGGTTGGCCTTGGACAGGATGGCCGCGGACTCCTCCAGCACGTAGCGGATGCCGTCGAGGTAGAGGGCGATGATCCGCATGGACTTGCTGATCGCGATGATGGGCAGGCCCGTCTGCCTGGCCACGCGCTGGGCGGTGCGGTGGCGGGTGCCCGACTCGTCGGTGGGGATCGCGGGATCGGGGACGAGGTGCACGGCCGCGCGCACGATCTTCTGGTCGTTGCTCACCACGATCGCGCCGTCCATCTTGGCCAGCTCGCGCAGGCGGGTGGCCGAGAACTCGACGTCGAGCTCGAAGCCGCCGCTGCAGACCTCTTCGACGGTCCTGTTGTGGCCGAGCACGATCAGGCCGCCGGTCTGCCCGCGCAGGATGCGCTCCAGGCCGTCGCGCAGCGGAGTGCCCGGCGCCACGGCGGCCAAAGCGTCGCGACGGCGGTCGTCAAGACTCCTGTCCACCTGACCCCCGTGTCGATTGGTCACGCCCAGCTTAGCCGTGCTATGTGACGTGCGTGAGTGCGTCCCAGACGTTCTCGGCCTGGACGACCTCGAACCCGGGGGCGAACGCCACGGGCCCGACGGGCACCAGAGCCCGCTGCCCGTTGCGCTTCCCGGCGCCCGTCTCCAGGGATCCGGCGGGCACGAGCGCCCGCTTGAACCCCAGCCTGGACGCCTCCGTCAGCCGCCTGCGCACGTCTTTGACCGGGCGCAACTCGCCCGCCAGGCCCACCTCGCCGAGCGCCACCAGACCGGGCGGCAGCGGCTTGTCGCCCGCGGCGCTCGCGACGGCGAGCATGACCGCCAGGTCGACGGCCGGATCGGCCAGCTTGATGCCGCCCACGGTGGCGGTGAACACGTCGCAGCCGCCGAGCCGGGCGTTGAGCCGGCGCTCCAGCACGGCGAGGATCATCTGGACGCGGTAGGTGTCGAGCCCCGAGGACGTGCGCCGCGGCTGCTGGGCCTCGGTGCGGGCCACGAGCGCCTGCACCTCGGCGGGCAGCGGGCGGGTGCCCTCGACGGTGACGGTGACGCAGGTGCCGGCGACCGGCTCGCTGCGCCGCGAGACGAACAGCCCGCTCGGGTCGGTGATGCCCTCGATGCCGCGCTCGTGCAGGTCGAAGCAGCCGACCTCGTCGGTGGGGCCGAACCTGTTCTTGATCGCGCGGACCATGCGCAGCCTGGAGTGGCGGTCGCCCTCGAAGTTGAGCACGACGTCGACCAGGTGTTCGAGGGTGCGGGGGCCGGCGATCGAGCCCTCTTTGGTGACGTGGCCCACGAGGACCGTGGCGAGGTTGCGCTCCTTGGCCATGCGCACCAGGTTGGCGGCCACCTCGCGAACCTGGGTGACGCCGCCCGGCACGCCGGTGGCCTGGGCCGAGCCGACCGTCTGGACCGAGTCGACCACCAGCAGGCTGGGCTCCACCTTGTCGACGTGGGTGATCAGCGCCGACAGCTCGGTCTCGGCGGCGAGGTAGAGGTTGTCCTGGATGGCGCCGATGCGGTCGGCCCGCAGGCGCACCTGGGCCGCCGACTCCTCGCCCGTCACGTAGAGGACGGTGGTGCGCTCGGCGATGCGGGCCGCGGCCTCCAGCAGCAGCGTGGACTTGCCGATGCCGGGCTCGCCGGCCAGCAGCACCACCGCGCCGGGCACCAGGCCGCCGCCGAGCACCCGGTCGAGCTCGCTCACCCCGGTGGTGCGGGCCGTGGCCACCTCGGCCTTGACCTGGCCGATGGGCAGCGCGGGCCCGGCGGTCGCGCCGCCCTGGACGACGTTGACCCCGGCGCGCGCGCCCTCCTCGTCGACAGTGCCCCACGCCTGGCACTCGCCGCACCTGCCGACCCACTTGCTGGTGCGCCAGCCGCACTCGGCACAGCGGTAACCGGGCTTCTGCGCTGTCTTGGCCATGTCGAGCAGGCTAGCGGCCCGTGCCGACAATCCTCGACTACCGCGTGAGGCCCAGTTCCTGCACCAGCAGGCGCTTGGGCCGGGCGCCGACGATCTGCCTGACGGGCTCGCCGTTCTCGAACAGCAGCAGCGTGGGCAGGCCCATCACGCCGTAGCGGGACATGATCTCGGGGTTCTCGTCGGTGTTGAGCTTGCCGATGGCCAGGCCGTGCTCGGCCTCGATCTCGTCCAGGACGGGGGCCACCATGCGGCACGGCGGGCACCACTCGGCCCAGAAGTCGACCAGCACCGGCTTGTCGCTCTTGAGCACCTGCTCCTCGAAGTTGTCGGTGGTCAACGTGATCATTTGTCTCCCCTTACGAAACAGCCGGGACACGACTGGGCGAGCTGGGCGGCGACCTCGGCGCGGCGGGCGAGCAGCACCCGGATCTCCTCGTCGATCTGCATGATCTTGCGCTGGTAGACCTCGACGGACTCCCGGCAGGAACCGCCCGAGCTGTGGCCCGAGCGCAGGCAGTCGACGAAGGGACGGGTGTCCTCCAGCGTGAATCCGACCGAGAGCAGCGACCGGATCTCGGCCACCAGCTTGACGTCCTCCTCGGCGTACTCGCGGTAGCCGTTGGGGCCACGTCTGGCCGAGAGCAGGCCGTGCTGCTCGTAATAGCGGAGTGAACGGGTGCTCACCCCGGTGCGTTCCGCCAGCTCCCCGATGCGCATGCCACCACGGTAAACGTTGACGCCGACGTCAATGTCAAGCCCGCGCGAGGGAGTGCCGTCGCCTGGAGGAGCGGCGGGAGCGGAGCGACCAGAGCGGGGGAAGGCGGCGGGGTATGGCGACCGAGCCCGCCGAACGGAGTGAGGCCATGAGCTCAGGAGTGCCGTCGCCTGGAGGAGCGGCGGGAGCGGAGCGACCAGAGCGGGGGAAGGCGGCGGGGTATGGCGACCGAGCCCGCCGAACGGGGTGAGGCCATGAGCTCAGGAGTGCCGTCGCCTGGAGGAGTGGCGGGAGCGGAGCGACCAGAGCGGGGGAAGGCGGCGGCGTTTGGCGACCGAGCCCGCCGAACGGAGTGAGGCCATGAACTCAGAAGTAGCGCCAGCGGAGTACGTTCGGGTAGAAGAGCTCCAGGCCGGGGGTCTCCGCGACGGCCTGCTCGGCCACCTCGGGGGCGAACTCGATGCGCAGCACGGCCTCCAGGTCGGCCCGGCGCTCGAAGGTCATCGTGAGGTCGAGCGGCCGCCGCTGCCAGCCCTGACGGACCCAGAACGCCTCCACCTCGCGCGCCGAGTACGTCGGCACCGTGCGGGAGAACCAGCGGCCGAACGAGCCGCGGGTGGCGTCGAGGTCGATGACGAACGCGGCGCCGCCGCGGCGTACGACGCGGGACAGCTCGCGCAGGCCGGGCTCGCAGCCGGGGCCGAAGAAGTAGGCCCAGCGGGCCATGGCCACGTCGACGCTCGCGTCCGGCAGCGGGAGGTCCTGGGCGGCGGCGGCGTGCACCGAGACGTTGGGCAGGTTCGCGCAGCGGCGGCGGGCCAGGCCGGCCAGGTCGCCGTGCGGCTCGACGCCGATCACGGCGGCCGCGTCGGCGGCCAGGACGGGCAGGTGGAAGCCGGTGCCGCAGCCGATGTCGAGCACGGTCGCGCCCGCCCAGGGGCGCAGCTCGCGCATCGCGGCGTCGGCCGCGCCTTCGGGATCCACGGCGCGGTTCTCCAGCTCGTAGACCTGGGGAGCGTTCCAGATGTTCGGGCTGGGGATCGCGCCTCTGGCTATCCGTGGCATGGCCCCAACCGTAGCGGGGTCCGAGGGAGTGTCTTTGAGGTGGGATGGGGGGTTGGGTAGGGCTATCTGGTGGGGCTCACGCGCCAGAGGCGCTTCTCCGGCTTAGGCTGGCAACGTGGCTGATGTCATCCGCGTGCCCAATGCGAAGATCGCATTGTCCACCGCCTCGGTATATCCAGAACGCACTCCCGACGCGTTCGAACTGGCCGCGCGCCTGGGCTACGACGGTGTCGAGATCATGGTCGGCGCCGATCCGGTGAGCCAGGACATCGACGTGATCGAGCGGCTGTCCGAGCACTACCAGGTGCCCGTCCTGGCGATCCACGCGCCCTGCCTGCTCGTGACGCAGCGGGTGTGGGGCAGAGACCCCTGGGCCAAGCTGGTCAGGGCGCAGAAGGCCGCTGAGCGCCTCGGCGCCTCGACCGTCGTGGTGCACCCGCCGTTCCGCTGGCAGCGCGACTACGCCCGCGACTTCGAGAACGGCCTGGCCCGCATGCGTGACGAGACCGATGTCACGTTCGCGGTCGAGAACATGTTCCCGCTGCGCGCCAGGGGCAACGACGTGGTGCCGTACTCGCCCGACTGGAACCCGATCGACTACGACTTCCCGCAGGTCACCCTCGACCTGTCGCACACGGCGGTGTCCGGCTCCGACGCCATGGAGATGGCCACCAAGCTCGGCGACCGGCTCGCCCACCTCCACCTGGCCGACGGCATGGGCGTGACCAACAAGGACGAGCACCTGGTCCCCGGCAGGGGCAACCAGCCGTGCGCCCAGATGCTGGAACGCCTGGCGAACTCGGGCTACGGCGGCCTGGTGGTGCTGGAGATCAACACCCGCAAGGCGGCCAGCCGCACCGAGCGCGTCGACGACCTGGCCGAGGCGCTGGCCTTCGCCCGGCTGCACCTGGCGGCGTCCCGATGAACGTGGGGCCGACCAGGAACGTGGGGCCGACCAGAGACCTCGCGCGGGTCTTCGACAGCGTGGCCGACGCCTACGACGCGGGCCGCCCGTCCTATCCCGACGAGATGTACCGCGCGCTCACCGAGGTGACCGGGATCGAGCTCGACGGCGCCACCACGATCGACGTGGGCGCGGGCACGGGCATCCTGACGCACGCGCTGCGGGCCCGCGGCTCCCAGGTGATCGCGGTCGATCCGGGGGCGGAGATGCTGGCCCGGCTGGTCACGCGGATCGACGGCGAGCCGCCGGCGGTCGCCGCGGTGATCGCCGACGGGAACGCGCTGCCGCTGGCCGACGGGGTGGCCGACCTGGTGACGTACGCCCAGTCGTGGCACTGGCTCGACCCCGTCGTCTCGATCGCCGAGGCCAGGCGGGTGCTGCGGCCCGGCGGCGCGATCGTGGGGTGCTGGAACCTGCACCACGCGGCGCAGGCCGAGTGGCTGGCCGCCTACGAGGCGCGGCTGGCCGAGGCGGTGCCCACGTACTGGGGGCCGGCGGTCGAGGAGTGGTCGGTGCCGCCGATCGCCGCGGCCTTCGAGGTGGTCCAGGAGCGCTGGATCCCGTGGACGAGGCTGGTCGGCATCGAGGACTTCCTGCTCGACCTGCGCTCCCACTCGTACATGGCGGCGCTGTCGCCGGACGCGGCCGACGAGCTGGTCGGGCGGCAGCGCGGGGAGCTCAGGAAGGCCTTCCCCGAGGGCGTGCTGTCGGTGCCGATGCGGGTGTACCTGGCGGTGGGCCGGTGACCGGCGGGACGCGGCCATGAGCAACGTACGACGCCGGCCCGGCCGCAGGCCCGGCTCGGCCGACACGCGCGGCGAGATCCTGACGGCGGCGCGGCGGGTGTTCGCCGAGAAGGGCTTCGACAAGGCCACGGTGCGCGGGATCGCGCGGGAGGCCAAGGTCGACCCCGCTCTGGTCCACCACTACTTCGAGACCAAGGAGGGCATGTTCGCGGCGGCCATGCAGCTGCCGATCACCCCCGACGAGGTCATCCCGCTGTTGCTGGACGGCCCGCGCGAGGAGATCGGCGAGCGGCTGGTGCGGATGATCCTGCGGGTGACCGCCGAGCCGGAGACCCGCGAGCCGATGATCGCCCTGATGCGCTCGGCGCTCACGAACGAGCAGGCGGCGGCGATGTTCCGGGAGTTCATCACGAACGCTCTGCTCTTCCAGGTGGCCGACCGCCTTGGTGTTCCGCACCTACGCATCGAGGCAGCTTTTGGCCAGATGTACGGCGTGATCATGGGCCGCCACGTGATCAAATTGGAACCGCTGGCCAGCGCCGATCCGGAGGAGCTCGTCGAGCTGATCGCCCCGACCATACAGAGGTACTTCACGGCGTAGAGCATTGTTCTGTATAGGGCACTGACCATAGGGTATGGATGTCATCCCGGGAAGTTACTGGCCGGTAAGCTTCCTGGAAACACGTGTCCGTATGCTGGCAGCCATCGTCGTCTGTGGGAGGACCCCGTGCTCTGGGTAGCGATCATCGGGCTGGTCATGACCGTCCTGGCGGTGGCCGTCGCCGGCCGCAGGGTGTTGTTCCTGTTCAGGCTGGCGACCTCCGGGCCACCCGCGCCCGAACGCGTCGAGTACGCCAAGGAGCACGCCGCCGACGAGCTCAAGGCCCAGCTCGTCGAGGTCTTCGGCCAGAAGAAGCTGCTGAAGTGGACGCCTTCGGGCATCGCCCACTTCTTCGTCATGTGGGCGTTCTTCATCCTGCTGACCGTCTACATCGAGGCGTACGGCGCGATCGTCCAGGGCGCGATCACCGGTGAGCCCGACTTCCACATCCCGCTCATCGGCACCTGGGGCGTGCTCGGCTTCCTCCAGGACTTCATCGCCGTCGCGTGTCTGCTCGGCCTGGTCGCCTTCGCGATCATCCGGGTCAAGAACTCGCCCAAGACGCTGGGCCGCAAGTCGCGTTTCTCCGGCTCGCACCTCGGCGGCGCCTGGCTCGTCCTGTTCATGATCTTCAACATCATCTGGACGCTGTTCCTGGCCCGCGGCGCCTCCGCGGCCAACGGCAACTTCCCCTACTCCTCCGGCGCGTTCGTCTCGCTGGCGCTCGGCGACGCGCTGCCGGCCAGCCCGCTGCTGGAGGAGATCGCGCTGCTCCTGCACATCGGCTTCATGCTGGTGTTCTTGGTCATCGTGGTGAACTCCAAGCACCTGCACATCTTCACCGCGCCGCTCAACGTGCTGTTCTCCCGGCGTCCCAACGGGCTCGGCGCCGCGTCCGAGCTGCGCGTCGACGGCAAGCTCGTCGACTTCGAGGACGAGGAGCTCGACGCCGAGCGCCTGGGCCGCGGCAAGATCGGCGACACCACCTGGAAGGGCTTCCTCGACTTCTACTCCTGCACCGAGTGCGGCCGCTGCCAGTCGCAGTGTCCGGCCTGGAACACCGACAAGCCGCTCTCGCCGAAGATGCTCATCCTCGACCAGCGCGACCACGCCTTCAAGGTGGCCCCGTACCTGATGGCCGCCAGCACCGAGCACGCCGACACCGACGTGCTCGCGCTGCTGGAGAAGCCGCTCGTCGGCGAGGACGGCGTCATCCACCCCGACGTGCTGTGGTCGTGCACCAACTGCGGCGCCTGCGTCGAGCAGTGCCCGGTGGACATCGAGCACATCGACCACATCCTCGACATGCGCCGCTACCAGGTCATGGTGGAGTCGTCGTTCCCGTCCGAGGCGGGGGTGATGGTGAAGAACCTGGAGAACAAGGGCAACCCGTGGGGCATGTCCGAGATGAAGCGGGCCGACTGGATCGAGGAGCTCGACTTCGAGGTCGAGCTGGTCGAGGAGAAGATGCCCGAGGACGCCGAGTACCTGTTCTGGGTGGGCTGCGCGGGCGCCCTGGAGGACCGCGCCAAGAAGACCACCAAGGCGGTCGCCGAGCTGCTGCACATCGCGGGCGTGAAGTTCGCGGTGCTCGGCCCGATGGAGGCGTGCACCGGTGACCCGGCCCGCCGCCTGGGCATGGAGTACCTGTTCAACATGCTCGCCCAGCAGAACATCGAGACGCTGAACGAGGCCGGCGTCAAGAAGATCGTCGCGACCTGCCCCCACTGCTTCAACACCCTGGCCAACGAATACCCGCAGCTCGGCGGCACCTACGAGGTCGTGCACCACACGCAGCTGCTGTCGAAGCTGGTGGACGAGGGCCTGCTCACCCCGGTCACGCCGATCGAGGAGAAGATCACCTACCACGACCCGTGCTTCCTCGGCCGCCACAACAAGGTCTACTCCCAGCCCCGCGACATCATGTCGAAGGTGCCCGGCGTGCAGACCCAGGAGATGCACCGCCACAAGGACCGCGGCTTCTGCTGCGGCGCGGGCGGCGCGCGCATGTGGATGGAGGAGCGCATCGGCAAGCGCATCAACACCGAGCGGGTCGACGAGGCGCTCACCACGAATCCCGACACCGTCTCGACCGCGTGCCCGTTCTGCATGGTGATGCTCGGC
Source organism: Nonomuraea sp. NPDC049758 (assembly GCF_040674635.1). Taxonomy (NCBI): domain Bacteria; kingdom Bacillati; phylum Actinomycetota; class Actinomycetes; order Streptosporangiales; family Streptosporangiaceae; genus Nonomuraea; species Nonomuraea sp. NPDC049758. Next base: position 143,589 of record NZ_JBFAMZ010000006.1, on the reverse strand, counting down.
GACGCGATCAACGAGAAGAAGAACAACGGCGAGGCCAAGGAATCGCTGGAAGTCGTGGACGTCGCACAGCTGTTGATCAAATCGGTCAAGGGCGCTTCCTGACCACGGAAAGTCGGACTCCTCTACAGGCTCTGTAGAGGAGTTCCGCACGTCACGGGCCTCCTCGCTGGAAATCTCCCATCCACATAACGGGAAAATCACGGTAACCTCAACGTCGCATGGCCTTATTCGACGGGGAGGGGGCTAGTGATGCGCGTCGTGGTCACGGACGCCGAAGTCACCCTGGCCGACGTGCTCTCCCTGCGACTCGCCATCGATGAGCCCCTGCGTGACGGCACCGAGCTCGTGCTGCGCCATCGCGCCACGGGGGTCGAGCGCGACGTGCGCCTGGGCCGCACGGGAAGCCGGACGCGGGAGGCCACGCTGGCCGTCTCGCTGGCGCCGCTGGAGCTCACCGCCGGCCGCTGGGACGCCTACCTGCGGCACGAGGGCAGCCGCAGCAGGCTGCGCAGCGTCGACCCGGGGTTCTCGCTCGACCACCTCGACGCGTACGCGCTGTGCCGGCGGACGCTGGCCTACCGGTCGTACCGGACGCGGAACGGGTTTCTGGCCCTGAAGATAGCCGACGCCGCGCCGGTGGCCGAGGTGCGGGCGATCTGGTTCAGGGAGGGCCGGTTCGAGGTGACGGGGCTGCTGGCGTACACCGGGCTGGAGGACGACGACGCGCGCCGCGAGGCCACGCTCACCCTCGACCGCAGGCCGACCAGGGAACGGGTGTCGGCCAACGCCACCGTCCAGGGGGTGCGCTTCCACGCGGCGGTGTCGCTGGTGAACGTGGTCGAGGCCGACCCCGACGCGGCCGGCACCTGGGAGCCCGCGCTGGAGGTCGAGGGCGTGCCCACGCCGCTGCGGCTGGGCGCCTGGCTCGACGACGTCGACGGCAAACGAAGACGGCTGCACTATCCGTCGGCCGAGATCGACGGCGTGCCCGTCCGGCCCTGCTACACCGCCGACGACGAGCTGCGCATCGAGGTGGGCGGATGAAGGTCAGCCTGGTGCTCGCCTCGGCGTACGGCATGCGCGGCGACGTGCGCGCGACGCTCAACCTGGCCACCGCCCTGTCCGAGCGGCACGAGGTCGAGGTCATCAGCGTCCGGCGGCAGAAGGAGAAGCCGTTCTTCCCCATCGGCTCCAAGGTGGCCATGCGCAGCCTGGTCGACGCCCGTCCGGGGGTGCGCCACCTGCTGCCGCGCGGCCAGATGCGCACCGAGATGGCCCTCTGGCGGCTGCTGCGCGGGCTCAGGTCCGACGTGCTGATCACCACCAGGCCGGGCATCGGCGTCCAGGTGGCGCGGCATGCTCCACGTGAAACCCTCAAGATCGCCAGAGAGTGGGGGCGGCCCGCCGTCCCCGGGCCGGTGCAGCGGCTCTACCCGCGCCTCGACGCGGTCGTGACGGCCACGGAGTCGGCCCAGGAGGAATGGGGCAGGCTGCTCGGCGACGGGTCCGCCGTCCACTCCGTGCCGGACGCGCTGCCGGGCGGCCCGTGGCCGCGCTCGCGGATGGACAACCGGATCGTGGCGGCCGGGGGCCGGTGGGTGTCGGTCAAGGCGTACGACCGGCTGATCAGGGCGTTCGCGATCGTGGCGGACAAGCGTCCCGACTGGCGGTTGCGGCTCTACGGCGGCGGCCCCGAGGAGCGCCGGCTGCGGTCGCTGGTGAACGAGCTCAACCTGCACAACCACGTCTACTTCATGGGCGTCACGCCCGACCTGGCGGGGGAGTTCGCCAAGGCGTCGATCGTGGCCAACCCCTCCCGCAGCGAAGACCTGGGCATGACCGTGCTGGAGGCCATGGGGTGCGGGGTGCCGGTGGTGGCCTTCGAGGGCGCCAGGGGCCCCAGGGAGTTCGTGGCGACCGGCTACAACGGCGTGCTGGTGCCCGAGAGCGAGAGCGAGGCGCAGCACTTCGCGGGCGCGCTGCTCGCGCTCATCGACGACGAGCGCCGCCGGCGCTCGCTCGCGGCCGGCGCCCTCGACACCGCCGTCCGCCATTCGGCCGAGGAAGTCGCCGAACAGTGGGAGAAGCTGCTGTCAGATCTCCGCTAGCTCATACGGGTTACGGGTACCGTAGAAGCATGCATGGGTACAGCGGAGACAAGCAGGCATATCTGACGCGCCTCCGGCGAATCGAGGGCCAGATCAGGGGCCTGCAGCGCATGGTCGACGACGATGCCTACTGCATCGACGTGCTCACCCAGGTCTCCGCGGCCACGCGGGCCCTTCAGGCCGTGGCGCTCGGGCTGCTGGAGGAGCACATCTCCCACTGCGTCGCCGACGCGATCAACACGGGCGGCCCGGAGGCCGAGGCGAAGGTGAAGGAGGCGTCGGCCGCCATCGCCCGCCTGGTCAAGTCGTAGGGGGTCGCCTCCTCCATACGTAGGAGAGGCACACCCTCGATTGACTAGTTACCTGTAATAGCCGGGAACCACTGTCCCGGACCCCACAGGAGCCCGGGACAGGTAATTTTCGATGGTCTTCAGCGACTCGCCGAAGTCCGCAATCCGAGCGCGTCGTCGAGTTCGTCCAAGGTCAGCCGCCGCTCGCTGACAGCCACGGCAGTGAGCACCTCGGCGTAGAGCGCAATCTCGTCCAACGCGACACGGTCGTGGACCCGAGAGTCCAGGTCGTCGTGCCCCACCGCGTCGTCCTTCCTTCCGCAGCCCACACCCTCTACGAGGTTACGGCGAGGGCCCTTCCGGCGACATGGCCCATCGGAGTCATTCCTTTCGGCGTCACGGGGGCCCCACAGGGATCATTTCCCGAAGTCGAGATCACAATTCAGCGAATTGCCCGGTGGCTGAAGTGATAGCGGGATATAGGCGGAGTAAGGGGGAAATAACGGTAATAGTGCGTTACGGGTGACCGATGTGGTGGTCGTCGCGTTCGTGGATCAGCTCACGGACCAGCGCGCTCTGGCCGGCCAGGCCGTGCTGCGGCACCTTGGCCCCGGTCAGCCGGCCCCACGCCAGGCACGTGGCGTACGCGGCGCCCAGCACGGCCGCCTTGCTCTCCCGGTCGGGCGGCGTCACCACCGCCGCCGCCTGCGGCACGGGCGCACCGCCCGGACGCACGGCGAAGCCCTCCGGTTCGGTGCGCTCGGCCGCCGACGTGCCCGTCAGCCCGGCACGCTCCAACTCCACGTACGCCCGCCGCAACCGGTGGTTCAGCCGCTCGGGCAACATCCTCCTGGAGTCCGACAGGTCGGCCAGGTACGCCGCCGCCGCCCCGGACGCGTCCTGCACGAAGCCCAGCGCCTCGACCAGGTCGTACACCGAGTGGGCGAAGTACGCGTCGGGATCGGTCTCCGGCAGCAGGGCCAGCGCCAGCCGCGGCGGGCAGCGGTCGAGCCAGGCCCGGCGCACGGCGTCGTCGCCCCGCGCGGCCGTGGCGTCGTCGCGGCCGGGCCGGCGCAGCACCGGCTCCACCATCGTGAGCAGCGCCAGCGCCCGCGGCCTGAACCGGATGTCCGACAGCAGCGCCTGGGCGGTGTCGGCGATCAGCGCGGCCAGCCGGAGCGCGGCCCGGGGACGGCCGGCGCGGGTGCGCTCGGACACCAGCGTGACCAGGTCGAGCAGCGGCGGCGCGGGCAGCCAGCGCACCCATTCGTCGCCGGGCAGCGAGCGGCGCAGGTACTCGCCGAACAGGGTGATCAGGCGCTCGTTGCCGTCGAAGGCCGGCGCGTACGCGCACCACATGATCGTCCCCCAGACGGCGGCGACCGTGCTCGGCACGTCGGCGGCGAAGATCTCCCCGAAGGCGGTCAGCGGGTAGTCCAGCTCCGACTTGCGCCCGGCGCCGCGGACCATCTCCGCGATCTGCCCGGTCACCACCGGCAGCACGTCGGGGCCGATGAACGCCTGGGTCGAGCCCGGCTCGGCGGCGAAGTCGGGCCCGGTGGGCACCACCTGGTCCGGCAGCGCGGCCGTGGCGTGCCCCACCTTGCGCGCCCGTTCGCCCCTGGGCGGCGGCGCGGGGTGCCAGCGGCCGTCGCCGGGGTCGTGCAGGTGCCAGCGCGCGTACGCGCCGTAGAGCCAGCGGTCGCCGTCCTGGGTCACCAGGACCCTGGCCGCCAGGACGTGCGCGCGGTCGGGCACGGACAGGCCCTGCCAGCGCGGGTCCGCGACCATCGCGCGGACCTCCGCCTCTGCCGAGGTGAACGCATCCCAGGGGCGCACGGCCGTCATCGTACTGGGCCGCCCGACGTCACCCGTCGGCATTTCACGGCAGAATGTCCGCTATGAGGGCAAAGGTGGCAGGGGTGTTGGCAGTGGCGGGTGTGGTGAGCGGCTGCGGGACCGCCGCGGCGCCGCCCACTCCCACGGGTCCCGGCGTGCTCACCGTCCAGAACGCCCAGGCGCCCACGCCGGGCGGCGAGGTCGGATCGGCCTCCAGCGAGTTCGCCGACGCCGCGGAGCTGGCCGTGTGGAGCAAGCTGAGCGACACCGAGAAGGACGTCGACAGGATCGCCAAGCTCGACGTGAACAAGACCGCCAAGGGCGCCCTCTACCTGGAGCCGAAGACCTCCACCTGGTACGACGGCTTCCGCGGCCCCTTCGTCTACCAGGAGCTGGCCGGGGACATCGTCATGCACGCCCGGGTCAAGGTCACCGGCAAGAAGGGCGGCAGGCCGGCGCGCAAGTTCTCGCTCGGCGGGCTCATGGCCCGCCAGCCCGGCACGTACGCCAAGCCCGTGTGGATGTCCGTCACCACCGGCACCGCCGACGCGGCCGGGCAGGTCGAGGCCAAGTTCACCCAGGACGGCAGCTCCAAGCCGCTGGAGGTGGCGGTCAAGGACGGCTGGGTGGACCTCGTCCTGGCCAGGCTGGGCCGGGTCGCCGTCGCGCTCTACAAGGAGGACGGCGGCGCCTGGAAGGTCGCCAGACGCTGGCCCTCGAACCTCCCCGAGGTGCTGCAATGGGGTGTCACCGCCTACACCGACTGGGACAGCTACGGCGCGCTGAAGAAGGACGCCGCCAAGGCCAACGCCAAGCAGATCAAGGGTGTGCCCGACCTCAAGCTGACCGTCGACTTCGTCCGCTTCCTCCGCCCCGAGCTGCCGGAGTACGCCGACCCGCTCAACACCGCCTCGGTGTCGGACCAGGTCCTGATCAAACTGCTGACGCCTGCCGGTGCCTGACCGCCTTGGCCATGTAGTTGTCCGGCGTGCGGGCGAAGGAGGCCCGGTCGTCGTCGGTGAGCTCGCGCACGATCTTGCCCGGCACACCGGCGACCAGCACCCCGGACGGGATCTTCTTGCCCGGCCCGACCAGCGCTCCCGCGGCGACCAGCGTGCCCGCGCCCACCCGGGCGCCGCCGAGCACGATCGCGCCGATGCCGACCAGCGCGCCGGTCTCGACGTACGCGCCGTGGACCATGGCCTTGTGGCCCAGGCTGACCCGGTCCTCCAGGATCGCGGGCTGGCCGGCGTCGGCGTGCAGGCAGCACAGATCCTGTACGTTGCACTCCTCGCCGATCTCGATCCGCTCGTCGTCCCCTCGGAGAACGGAGCCGTACCAGATGCTGGACATCCGGCCCACCCGCACACTTCCGACCACGACGGCGCCGGGCGCGATGTACGCCTCCGGGTGGAGGTCCGGCACTGCCCCGTCGTCCAACGCTGCTATGTACATTCGTCCAATCGTAATTCCCGCCCCAGGTGTGGCGTTCCGGTTGCGGACGTGGGCAGATGGCAGGAAAGTCGTTTCCTGACGTCTCGTCGTCAGACCCTCACAACCCGCAGTTTTCCCCCGCCTCACGCAAACCCTTAGGTAACCCCCATGACAAACCAGCACGAGAGCATTCCCGATCTGATGCAAGAGGACACCTTCGAAGTCGTGATGCGCGGCTACAACCGCCGTCAGGTGCACGACTACATGATCCGTACCCGGAACCAGGTCCGGGATCTGGAAGAGCGGCTGGCGCGGGCGATCGACCAGGCGGAGCAGGGCCGGGTCGAGCTGGCGGAGGCCAGGCGGCGGATGGTCGAGGCGCCCCAGAGCTACGAGGACCTCAGCCCGCGGCTCGCGCAGATCCTCAAGCTGGGCGAGGAGGAGGCCGCGGCCAAGCGCGCCGACGCGGAGGCCGAGGCGACCGCCGTGCGGGAGAGCGCCAGGGCCGAGGCCGAGCGGCTGGTGACGACGTCGCGCGAGACGTCCGACAAGATGCTGACCTCGGCGCAGGCGGAGGCCGAGCGGCGGGTGGCCGAGGCCACGCAGGCGGCCGAGCGCATGCTGGCCCAGGCGGGCGCGGACGCCGAGGAGCAGCTCGGGTCGGCCCGCAGCGAGGCCGAGAGCCTGCTGCGCGACGCGCACGCCGAGGCCGAGCGGGTGCTCGGCGGGGCGCAGGCCGAGGCGGAGCGCATGATGGCGGCCGCCCACGCGCAGGCCGAGCAGCTGGTGGCGGGGGCGCACGCGGAGGCCGAGTCGATGCTGGCGGCGGCGCGTCAGCGCACGGCCTCGCTCGACGAGCACGCCGGGCGCCGGGTGGAGTACCTGACCAACACCCACACCGAGGTCGTGCGGCGGCTGACCGAGATCGGCTCGGTGCTCGGCGACCTGATGCGCACCGAGGCGGCGGCCGGGCAGCTCGTGCCGGAGTCGGCGCTGCCGCCCGCGCCGGTCGCCGCCCAGCAGCCGGTGGCCGCTCAGCAGCCGGTGGCCGTCCCGGCGCCCGCGCCGGAGCCCGCCATCGAGGCCGCGCCGGCCCCGCAGCAGTCCGCGCAGGACGACGTGCGGGTCATCGTCGAGGAGGACGAGGAGAAGCCGAAGGAGAGCGTCTCCGACGACACCGACGTGCACATCCTGCGGCTGGGCGAGTACCACACCTAGAGGGTGAAGGGGCGGGGAGCGGAAGCCCCCGCCCCCGATAGGGTCGGAGACTTCCGCGTTCGTGGCCCCGTTGGGGGCCCGGTGCCGGGGCCGCCGAGACGCTGGACCCGGCACCGGGCTGCTCGCGTGCGAGCCGCGGAACGCTCCACGGCCCGCGTCAGGGAGGAGCGGGGCCGGCCCACCAGCGGGGCTGCCGGCCGGTCCGTTCCTCCTGGTCCCGGAGCTGGTCGCGCAGGTCGTCCGGGTCGTCCGCGTCGATGGTCATCGCACATCCGGCCGCGCGCTGCGCCGCGTCGAGCGGATGGTGCCGCGTGGCCCACCAGCGGCCCGCGTCGCTCCGCCAGATGGTCCACCTGGGGTACTCCCGGGCGATCTCGGCAAGATGCCGGTCAACGGACATCCGCGCACCTCTCCCGGGCCCCAGGCGAAGGTTCCATCTCCTGAACGGTTCCATCTCCTTAGAAGATGAGGGACCTCTCTAGAGAAATCAATGATCGTGATGGACAGGTCAACCTATCGCTTGACAGATCGGGTTGAACTAGGCGTCGAAGTCGTACTGGAGTACGTATGCCGCCGAGTCCAGAACCATCTCGTTGAGCTCGACGGGTCTGCCGCCCGCCGTGTACGCGGTGCGGGCGATGACGATGACGGGGGTTCCGCCGGGCAGGTCGAGCAGCCCGGTCTCGCGGGGGCCGGGCATGCGGGCCCGTACCTCCTCGGTGAAGTGGGCCGGGGGCAGGCCCAGGTCGCCGAGCCTGGCGTAGACGCCGCCCGGCCCGGTGTCGGCCAGGGTGATGGCGCTGCCCTGGACCAGGCGGGCGGGGAAGGAGGAGGTCGCCAGTTGCACGGGCCGGCCGTCCACGGAGTAGCGGCGCCGACGCACCCATACCTCGCCGCTCTCCAGGACGCCCGCCACCTCCTCCGATGCGCGCTCCAGCACCACCTCCACCTGGTCCACGGTGAAGGGACGGCCCCGGGTGTCGGCGTCCCAGATGGCACGCCCCTGACCCCACTGCTCTCGTGACAGGCGGCGCGAGCCGTGTCTGCGGATGGGTTTGAACAGGCGCACGTAGACCCCCGAACCTCGTTTGGGCACCGCCAGCCCTTCGTTGATCAGTACGGCAAGCGCCTGCCTGGCGGTGGCGCGTGCGATTGCGTAGTCGGCCATGAGCGCGTTCTCGCCCGGTAGGCGGTCCCCGTCGCGCAGTTCGCCGGACAGGATCCGGGCGCGGAGGCCGTCGGCGATGCGGCGATAAATAGGGGGCTCGTGGGGTACCGGGGATTCAGACACGTTTCGATCACCCTCTGTCACCAACCAGGTTGTGGCGTCTCCAGAGAACTTGCCCCGTCTTGTCCACGATCGCACAGATACAGAGGTTGGTCCCGAGCTTCTTTTGAGCTGATCGTGCCTGTGTGATGAATGCGAGGAGGTTTATGCAGACCGTTATCGTGGAACGGTCCCGGCCGCTATTCGCGGGGCCCACCAGCGGCGAGTAACCGACGCGGCGAGCACCGCGCCCGCGGTGTTCATGATCACGTCGTCCACGGAGGAGAACCGGCCCAGGCGCAGGGCGTACTGGAGGAGCTCGACCGTGACCGAAAAGGCCGCCGCGACGGCCGCAACCCGGCCGTAGGAGGCCATCGCGGCGGTCCGTACGGGCAGCAGGGCGCCCAGCGCGGCGAACACCAGCAGATTGCCTCCGACCTGCACCGTCACCGTCTCCCACGAGGCTCCGGCGAGATCGGCGAGGTCCATGAACGGGACGAGGCCGACCCCGGACCGGCCGGTGGACGGCGTGAGGATCATCCAGATCCACGGCGCGGTCCCCACCACGACGCCGACGTCGGCGAGCGAGGTGCGCAGCGGCGCCGGATGCCCGGCGCGGGCCCGGCGGCGGGCGAGGAGGATGATCGCCAGGAAGGCCACTGGAAGCGCAAGAACCCCAGCAATGATGATATTTCCCCACAATTCCCATGTGCGCGCCATTTGGTCATCATCCCGGGCCGCCGAGGGGTACCGGAAGATGTCTGTATGGACAGGTCCGCCGGGGCCCGGCTGAGGCGTGGCTCAGTGTCACCGGCGCCACCGAGGGCTGACGGGCCCGCGCGGTTCCCGCCCCCGCCGGACTGTTGTCTGACCGTCGCCCGACGATCTATACCGGGAGTGAGGCTAGAGGAGGCTGCTGTGCTGACCCATTTCATCGGCGGGCTGCCGGTGGCGGCGGGCAATGCGTTCCCGGTCCACGACCCGGTGACGGGCGGGGTGATCAGGCAGGTGCACGAGGCCGATCCGGAGGTGGTCGACCGGGCGGTGCGCGCGGCCAGGGAGGCGGCGCGCGACTGGGCGGGGCTGCCGGTGGCCGAGCGGGCCGGATGGCTGCGCCGCCTCGCCGAGGGCATCGAGGTCCGCTTCGACGACCTGGTCACGGCCGAGATCGCCGACACCGGCAAGCCGCTCGGCCAGACCCGCACGCTCGACGTGCCGCGCGGCATCGCGAACTTCCGCGCGTTCGCCGAGATCGCCTCCCAGCGCCCCGACGACGCCTTCCACCTCGCCGGCGTGCTCAGCTACACCGTGCGCAGGCCGCTCGGCGTGGTCGCGGTGATCGTGCCGTGGAACCTGCCGTTCCTGCTCATGACGTGGAAGCTGGCCCCCGCCCTCGTCGCCGGCAACACCGTGGTCGTCAAGCCGTCGGAGCACACGCCCGGCTCGGCCGCGGTCTTCGCCGAGATCTGCGCCGAGGCCGGCCTGCCCCCGGGCGTGGTCAACATCATCTTCGGGCACGGCCCGGCGGGCCAGCTCCTCGTCGAGCACCCGGGCGTGGACGGCGTGACGTTCACCGGCTCGACCGCGACCGGGACGCAGATCATGAAGACCGCCGCCGACCGGGTCAAGCCGATCTCGTTCGAGCTGGGCGGCAAGAACGCCGGCCTGGTCTTCGAGGACTGCGACCTGGGCCGGGCCGTCGAGGGCACGGTGAAGTCGGTCTTCACCAACGGCGGCCAGGTGTGCCTGTGCACCGAGCGGCTCTACGTCGAGCGGCCGATCTTCGAGGACTTCTGCGGCCTCCTGGCCTCTCGCGCCCAGGAGGTCGAGCCGCAGCCGATGATCTCGGCCGGGCATCGGGAGAAGGTGCTGTCCTACTACGCCCTGGCCCGCTCGGAGGGGGCCAAGGTGCTCACGGGGGGCGGCGTCCCGACGTTCGGCGACCACCGCGATTCCGGATATTTCGTGGAACCAACGGTAATGACAGGGTTGTCGGAGTGGTCCCGCTTCAATCGAGAGGAGATCTTCGGTCCCGTGTGCCACGTGGCTCCGTTCGACAGCGAGGCCGAGGCGATCGACCTGGCCAACAGCAGCGAGTACGGCCTGGCCGCCACCCTCTGGACCGCCAACCTCGACCGCGCCCACCGCGTGGCCCAGCGCCTGGAGGCGGGGCTGGTCTGGGTCAACACCTGGTACCTGCGCGACCTGCGCACCCCGTTCGGCGGCGTGAAGCTGTCGGGCATCGGCAGGGAGGGTGGCACGCAGTCGCTCGACTTCTACTCCGAGCCCACCACGATCACCATCAAACTGGAGCAACCCGATGCATGACGAATGGTCCCTGGCCGTCGACACCCGGGGGCAGGCCGCCGAGCGGCTCGTCGAGGCCGCGCGTACCGGCAAGCCCTGCGCGCCGCTCAGGGATCTCATCACCACGGTCACCGACGCCTACGCGGTGCAGGACATCAACACCCGGCGGGCGCTGGCGGAGGGCCGGCGGCCGGTCGGCCGGAAGATCGGCGCCACCAACCCGGTGCTGCAGCGGAAGTTCGGCATCGACCAGCCCGACCACGGCATGCTCTTCGCCGACATGGCCGAGCTCGACGGCCGGCCCATCAGGGTGCAGCGGTTCCTGCAGCCGCGCGCCGAGGCCGAGGTCGCGCTCGTGTTCGGCAAGGACCTGACCGAGGGACCGTTCACGCTGGTGGACGTGATCAGGGCGGTGGAGTTCGCGCTGCCCGCCATCGAGATCGCCGACTCGCGCATCGCCGACTGGGACATCACGATCACCGACACGGTCGCCGACAACGCCTCCTCCGGCGCGTACGTGCTGGGCGCCACGCCGAAGCGGCTGACCGACCTCGACCTCGGCGCGGCGGCGATGACGATGACCCGCGACGGCGAGGAGGTCTCGGCCGGGTCCGGAGCCGCGTGCATGGGCAACCCGCTGAACGCCGCACTCTGGCTGGCCGGCGCGCTGGCCGCCACCGGCCACCCGCTGCGCGCCGGGGACGTCGTCCTGACCGGCGCGCTCGGCCCGGTCGTGCCGGTCGAGGCGGGGAACGTGTTCGAGGCCAGGATCGAGGGGCTCGGCTCGGTGCGGGCGGTGTTCGGCACGTGAGCCGCGAGGCCATCCGCGTCCCCGGCAAGGCCGTGCCCCGGGGACGGTTCCCGCACGTCAAGCGGGCGGGCGACTTCCTGTACGTCTCCGGCACCAGCTCCCGCAGGCCCGACGGCACCTTCGCGGGCGCCCGCGCCGACCGCTTCGGCGTCACCGACCTGGACATCCGCGCCCAGACGCGGGCGGTCATCGAGAACGTCGGCGACCTGCTCATGGCCGCCGGAGGCTCGCTCGCCGATCTCGTACAGATCACCACGTACCTGGTAAACATGAACGACTTCAAGGGCTACAACGAGGTGTACGCCGAATTCTTCGACGAGGAGGGTCCGACCAGGACCACGGTGGCGGTGCACCAGCTCCCGCACCCGCACCTGCTCATCGAGATGCAGGCCGTCGCCTACCATCCACAGGAGCGACCATGATTCCCCCCATTGACTTCACCAAGTGGATCGACGAGCACGCCCACCTGCTCAAGCCACCGGTCGGCAACAAGGTGGTCTTCGAGGGGGCCGGCGACTTCATCGTGATGGTGGTCGGCGGGCCCAACTCCAGGACCGACTTCCACGTCGATCCGTACGAGGAGCTGTTCTACCAGGTGCGCGGCAACATGCACGTCAACGTGGTGACCGAGAACGGCCCCGAGACCGTGCACGTCCGGGAGGGGCAGATGTGGCTGCTGCCGGCGCGCATGCCGCACTCGCCGCAGCGCCCGGAGGCCGGGTCCGTCGGGCTGGTGGTGGAGCGCATCCGGCCCGAGGGCGAGCTGGAGAAGTTCCAGTGGTACTGCGCGGAGTGCGGCGCCAAGGTCCACGAGGTCGAGCTCCAGGTGCGCGACATCGTCAAGGACCTGCCGCCGGTCTTCGAGGCGTTCTACGGCGACGAGAAGGCCCGCACGTGTGACCGGTGCGGCGCGCTGCACCCCGGCAAGGGCTAGCTGGCCACCGACGCCCGCGCGGCGCGCGTGCCCGGGGCGTCGGGCGAGGGCTGAAGGGGGCTCCCATGCGCGTTGCCGTGCTGGGGCTGGTCGCGCTGATGGTCGCCGGCTGCGGCGGCTCGGTGCCCCTCGCCGCGGAGGACGAGCCCGTACGGGTCGGCGCGATCATCTCGCAGACCGGCGTGTACGCCACCCTCGGCGACGACATGGAGACCGCCATGCGGCTCTACCTGGACGACCACCACGGCCTGCTCGGCGGCCGGCCGGCCCGGCTGGTCGTGGCCGACGACGCCAGCAGCCCGGAGATCGGCGCGGAGCAGGCCAGGAAGCTGATCGACGGCGGGGCCGACGTGCTCACCGGCCTGCTCGCCTCGCCGGTCGCCGTCTCGGTGGTCAAGGAGGCGGCCGGCACCCCGGTGGTGATCGCGAACGCGGGCGCCGACCAGCTCGGCGGGCCCGGCGTCTTCCGGGTGTCCTACACCAACCGCGCCCACGGCTACGCGGCCGGCCGGTACGCCGCCGAGCACTACGCCGGCCAGGACGTGGTGCTCATGGCCTCCGACTACTCCGCGGGCACCGAGACCCTGACCGGCTTCGCCGAGGGATACGGCGCCGGGCCGCTCAGGCGCATCCTGACGCCGTTCGGCGGGCAGGCCGACCTGGAGCCGTACCTGGCGCGCATACCGCGCGAGGCGCGGCTTCTGTACGCCTTCTACGCGGGCGGGGAGGCGGTCGCGTTCGTCAAGGCGTTCAAGCGGTTCGGCTACGATGCCAGGATCAAGCTGCTGGCCTGCCAGAACCTGGCCGACGAGGACGTCCTGCGCGCGGTCGGCCGGGACGCCGAGGGCATGGTCAGCGTCGGGCTCTGGTCGCCCGCGCTGCAGAACCCGGCCAACGCCGCGTTCGTGGCGGGGTGGCGGGCGCGCACCGGGCGCAACCCGTCCGCGGTCGCGCTGCAGAGCTGGGACGCGATGCGGCTGATCGACCGGGCGGCGGCCGCCGGCGGCGACCTGACGAGGGCGCTGGCCGGGGTGGGGAAGCTGGACGGCCCGCGGGGATCGCTCAGCCTGGACGCGGCCCACAATCCGGTGCAGAACTGGTACGTCCGCGAGTACCAGAATGGTGTAAACCGGATAATTGCCACCATCTCACCCCCGTAAGGAGCACAACCGGTGCTGGACCGCGACGCCTGCCTCGCCCTCGACGCCGACGATCCGCTGCGGCCGTTCAAGGACGAGTTCGTCCTGCCCGAAGGGGTCGTCTACCTCGTGGGCAACTCGCTCGGCGCGATGCCGCGCCGCGCCGCGGAACGGGTGCGCCGCACGGTCGAGGACGAGTGGGGCGGCCGGCTGGTCGGCGGCTGGAACGCGGCCGGCTGGTACGACCAGCCGCTGACCGCCGGCGACCGGCTCGCGCCGCTGATCGGGGCCGGCCCCGGCCAGGTCGTCGTGGGCAACACCACCACGATCGCCGCCTACCAGGCGCTGGCCGCCGCCGTACGGCTGCGCCCCGGCCGCAAGGTGATCGTCTCCGACCCGCGGAACTTCCCCACCGACCACTACATCGCCCAGGGCCTGGCCCGGCTGCTCGGCGACTACGAGGTGCGCGACTACGCCGAGGGCCGGTTCGACGACGCGGCCGTCGTGCTGCTGTCGGAGGTGGACTACCGCACCGGCGCCCGGCGGCCCGTGCCCTCGGTGACCGCCCAGGTCCAGGCGGCCGGGGCGCTCATGGTCTGGGACGTGTGCCACAGCGTGGGCGCCATGGAGGTGGACGTGTCGCAGGCCGACTTCGCGGTCGGGTGCACGTACAAGTACCTCAACGCCGGACCCGGCGCGCCCGCCTTCCTCTACGTCAACCCGCGCCACCACGCCACCGCCGAGAACGTGCTGTCCGGCTGGCACGGCCACGCCGAGCCGTTCGCCTTCGAGACCGGCTACCGCCCGGCCGAGGGCATCCGGCGCTTCGCGGTCAGCACGCCGCACGTGGTGTCCTTCGCCGCGCTGGAGGCGGCGCTGGACATCTGGGAGCGGGTGCCGATGGCGCAGGTGCGGGCCAAGAGCGTCGCCCTGACCTCGCTCTTCGTCGACCTGGTCGGCGACGCGCTCAAGCTGGTCTCGCCCGCCGAGCCGGACTCTCGCGGCAGCCAGGTCTGCTTCCACCACCCGGACGGCTACCCGGTCATGCGGGCCCTCATCGACCGGGGGGTGCACGGCGACTTCCGCGCGCCGGACGTCCTGAGGTTCGGCTTCGCGCCGCTCTACATCGGCTACGCCGACGTCCACGACGCGGCCACCACGCTGCTGGAGGTGCTGGACAAGGAGCTGTGGCGGGACGAGCGGTACGCCCGGCGGCTCGCGGTCACCTGATCGGGCGAGTCCCCTCCCTCCTGAGAGCGAGCCGGAAGATCGCCGTCGTCGGCGATCCGCCGCCAGGGGGTCCCTGGCCAGGATTGTCCCATCGAAAGCCGATGTGACCTGGAGAGATCCCCATGAAGCGCACCCGTCTCGCCGTCGCCGTCCTGGCCCTGTCCGCCCTGACCGTGAGCGTTCCCGCCCTCGCCCATGCGGAGGTGGGCGCCCACAGCGCCGCCGCCGTCCAGGTGCCGCCGATCAACGAGACCGCGCTGCGCAAGAGCATCGCCGGGCTGCCCGCGGCCGACGCCACCGCGGCCGAGGTCAGGGTCAGCGGCTCGGCCGGCTCCTGGCACGGCGTCTCCGGCGTGACCGATCTGCGCGGGAAGCACCCGGCCAGGGAGGGGGCCAGGTTCCGGGCGGGCAGCGTGACCAAGGTGCTCACCACGGCGGTCGTGCTCCAGCTCGTGGCCGAGGGCAAGGTCTCCCTCGACCGCACGGTCCAGGACTACCTGCCGGGGCTGCTGCCCGCCGACTATCCGCCGGTCAAGCTGGCCCAGGTGCTCAACCACACCAGCGGGCTGCCCGCGCCGAAGTCGGAGGGCGGCTTCGAGCGGGTCTACGCCGACCGCTTCAAGACGATCACCCCGCGGGAGTACGTCCGCCAGGCCGTGCTCAACCCGATCGAGTTCACCCCCGGGACCAAGCAGCACTACCTCAACATCAACACCTTCGTCGAGGGCCTGGTGATCGAGAAGGTCACCGGCAGGTCGTACGAGCAGGAGGTCGGCGCCCGGATCCTGCGCCCGGCGGGCATGAACCAGAGCTACTTCCCCGGCGCGTCCGTCAAGATCCACGGCCGGCACAACCAGGGCTACCAGGTCGTCCCCAAGGGCTTCCCCGACTCCTTCACCTACGGCGGCGCGTACGTCGTGGACGTCACCGAGATGGAGGTCACCTCCACCTGGGCCTCGGGCGACCTCATCTCCACCGCCGCCGACCTGGAGAAGTTCACCAAGGCGCTGTTCGGCGGCCGGCTCGTGCCCGCCGAGCAGCTGAAGCCGATGTTCACCGTGCCGAAGGTGACCATGTACGGCACCGAGGATGAGCCGGCCCACTACACCTCGGGCCTGACCGAGCTGGTGCTGCCCGGCGGCATCGTCGCGTACGGCAAGACCGGCGCCCGCTACGGCAGCTCCACCGGCATCGGCGCCACCCAGGACCTGAGCCGCGTCGTGGTCTACTCGCTCAACTCCACCGACGCCAAGGCCCAGGGCCAGAACGAACGCGGCCTCGGCGTCGCACTGGCGGCCTTCGCCGAATAGCGGCGGGCTGCGCCGGACAGATCAGGGACCTCGCGGTGGCTTTCGTCACAGAGGTCCCTTATCGCCTTTCCTGGCGTGTTTCGGCAAACTGATCCAGATATCATGGCCGGTGCCCACAAGGCACTGACGATGTTCGCCCGCGTGACCGTGCGACCTCCGCACACCCGGCGGGTCGGGCGGGAGCGCGCCCCCAGCTCCGGGAGACCCCCGCCATGCTGCTGACCTTCGCGGTCACGACGCTGATCATGATCATGATCCCCGGCCCCGACGCGGCCCTGATCATGCGCAACTCCCTCGCCCACGGCCGCGTGGCCGGCCTGCTGACCATGCTCGGCGGCCTGCTGGGCCTGTCCGTGCACGCCGCGGCCGCCGCGGTCGGCCTGTCGGCGCTGCTGGCCGCCTCGCCCACCGCCTTCACCGTGGTGCGCGCCCTCGGCATCTGCTACCTGCTCTGGCTCGGGGTGCACGCCCTGCTGTCGAGCCGGAACCGGGCCAAGGCCGTGGAGGGCGCCGCGCCCCCGACCGGCTCGCCGCTCGTGCACGTGCGCAGGGGGTTGCTGTCGAACCTGCTCAACCCCAAGGTGCTGCTGCTCTTCGTGACCTGGCTGCCGCAGTTCCTGCCCGGCCACGGCGACACCCTGGGACGGGCCCTGCTGCTGTCGGGGATCATCGCCGTGCTGTACGTGCTCTGGTTCAGCCTCTACAACGTGATCATCGACCGGGTGAGCGCGCTGCTGCGCAGGCCCCGGGTGCGGGCCAGGGTCGAGCGGGTGACCGGCGTGCTGCTGGTCGCCTTCGCGCTACGGCTGGCCGTCCAGTAGCTTGACCGCCCGCTTCGGGGCGATGGCCCGGTAGCTCTCCTCGACCCAGTCGAGCAGCACGTCGGTCTCGGGCAGCGCCGACAGGAACGGCACGGTCACCCAGCCGGCCCTGCCCAGGCCGTACCCGCTGGGGGCCGCGCCCTCGACGGTCAGCGCGTGGCCGTGCGCCTCCGACAGCAGCTTCACGCCGAACGTCGGGGCCCACTTCTCCGTCTGCTCGTCCAGGCCGAGGAACACGAAGACCTTCTTGTTGACCTTGATGACCGTCTCGCCCCACGGATGGTCCTCGTGGGTCTCGGGCAGCCCCAGCGCGAAGGCCCGCAGTTCCGCACGTACGGTGTGCCAGTCGTCCATGTATGGACGGTACCGAAGGCGGGCCGCGCGGTCATCGGGGCGGTCGCCGGAACTCCGTGAGCCTGGCCTCGATGGCGTCCCTGATCCGGTCCCTGGCCTCCATCCGGGGGACGCCGGACATGAGCAGACGGTCGTAGTCGGTGTCGAGGTGCCGGACCGACGCGATCACCGCCAGCGTGATGGCGTTCTCGTCGAGCGCCCTGGCCGCCGCCGTCCTGCCCACCCGGCCGCTGCCGCGCCGCCCGGCGTGCTCGGCGATCTCGCGGGCCCGCTCGGCCGGGCAGCCCGGGAACAGCCGGGCGATCTCGGCCGCCATCGCCGCCTGGAAGGCGACGTCCTGCTCGGCCCTGCGCACCTGGTCGCGCTCGCGGCGGCGCAGCCGCGCCTCCTCGTCGGCCAGGCAGCGCTCCTCGGCCGCGGCCAGCGCGCCCTCCTCGACCAGCACGCCCTGGCGCTGGTAGACCTTGCGCCGCCGGTTGTACCGGACGACCACCGCCGACAGCCCGCTCTCCTGCTTGGCCCGCCGGCTGAGCGCCGCGTTCCCCGATGGCAGGAACACCAGGTGGTCCAGGTCGGCGCAGCTCAGGCAGTGGGGCCGGTCGTCCTCCATGATCAGGTACGGCCCGGTGTCGCCGCAGGACGCGCACGTCCACGGGTCCTCGGAGACCACCGCCACCAGGTCGGGGACCTTGCTCTGCCGCTCGGTGAGCCGTCGCACCCGGGCCTCGCTCAGATCGGGCGAGAGCCAGTGGACGCGGAAGGCGTCCTGCTCGTGGCCGGAGGTGAAGCGCAGGTCGCGCCGGTCGCGGGTGCCGGCCACGTACGGCGTCTCCACCGGCCGCAGCCCCTTGGCCAGCGCCCATTCCCGCAGCAGCCCGGCCGTGACGAGCAGCCGCTCCTCGTCGACCGCGGCCAGTTCGGCCAGCGTGCCCGCGCGGCCCTGCCGCCAGAGGTCCACGTGCCGGGACCGCAGCCAGCGCAACCCCGTGACGACGTCGATGAACGTCACGTAGTGGCGGTTGGTCAACGCGATCTCGGCTGCTTCTGCGACCCTGCGGGCCAGGTTGGGCTTGCTCACGCGGTCCAGTCTCCCGCGCCCTTTGTCGTGAGATGGCGAGACCCGCAGCTTTCCTTTTGGCGATCGCGGCAAGTAACCCCTTCGGATCTGGCATCTTGGGGGAAATCGTGCGCCTGCTCTGGCCTGCCGTACTCATGCTGGCCACCTCGTGTGGCGTCGCCGAGGACGGCTCGCAGCCCGTCGTGACGGGTGCGTTCGGCAGCAAGCCCGTCGTCGCCATACCTCGGGGGAAGCCGGGGCGCACGCCGCGGATCACGGTGCTCTCCATGGGCAACGGCCGGCGTACGGTCCCGGGGGACGTCGTGCTCGCCGACGTGGACATCCGGCGATGGTCGGGAAACAAGCCGTATCTCAGCACCTACGACGGCAACCAGCCCACCACGGTCGTCTTCGACGGCAGGCAGGTCTCCGAGACCTGGCGGGCCTCGCTCATCGGCAGGCCGGCCGGCAGCCGGGTGATGCTGGTCAGCCCGGCCTCCGAGGCCATAGGCCCGAACGTGCCGCTGACCGGCGTCTCGCCGGCCGACACGCTGGTGGTGGTCTTCGACATCCTCGGCGGCTACCCGCCCGACGCGCGGCTCGTCGGACGGGCGCTGCCGGCGATCCCGTCCGACCTGCGGCCGGACTCCCCGCCCCGGACCCTCATCGACGGTTCGGGACGGGACGTCACGGCCGGTTCCAAGGTGGTCATCCAGTACGTGGCCGCGTCCTGGCCGTCCCGCACGGTGGTGGACTCGTCCTACCGGAAGGGCGGTCCCAGCGCCTTCACGCTCAGGCCCGGCTCGGTGCCGCCCGCCTGGCTGGAGGCGCTGGTCGGCAGCCAGGTCGGCAGCCGGCTGGCCGTGGGGTCCCCGGTGGACAGGCCCATGCTGTACGTGATCGACGTCCTCGACACGATCACGCCTGCCTGAGCCGCCTCAGCCGCAGTGCTCGAACGGGCTGTCGTAGGCCGAGGCGCCGGCCTTGCCGCCCCACTTGACGCACGTGTTCGCGGCGGCGGCGTAGACCGGGCCGGCGTAGTAGCCGTAGTTGCCGGAGTCGGTCTTCCTGGTACTGCCCTGCACCTCCAGGTAGGCGGTCGTCGCGGTCGCCGTGCCGAGCGACTTCGCCTTCATGGTGACCACGCAGTTGTTGCCGTTGGAGCCGTTGTAGAGCAGGTAGACGGTCCCGTCGGTGCCGAGCCCGGCCGAGTCGATCACGTCGTAGCCGGCGCCGCACGCCTCCTGCGGCGTGTACGGGTTGCTGGACCCGCCGCAGTTCTTCGAGCTCAGCGTCTGCACCGGGTAGCCGAAGGTGACGCCGTTGAAGACGGCCTTCTGGATGTTCGACGGGTAGCTGGTGCCCAGGCGCACCTCGTAGTGCAGGTGGGGGCTGATGTTGTTGCCCGGCTTGCTGGTGTTGCCGACCGTGCCGATCTGCTGGCCCTGCGAGACGGACTGGCCGGCGCTGACCAGCCGGGTGTTCAGGTGGGCGTAGTAGGTGGACCAGCCGCCGCCGTGGTCGATCTTGACGAGGTTGCCGTAGCCGTTGGTCGAGCCCTGGTGCGCCGAGATCACCACCGTTCCCGAGGCGGCGGCCACGACCGGGTCGCCGAGGTCGGCGTCGGCGGTGCTGCCCCGGTTGAAGTCGATCTCCCACGACTGGTGGGCGCTGCTCGCGCTGGAGTTGCCGGTCCAGGTCTGGCCGCAGGGGAACGGCATCTGGAAGTTCGTCGCGAGGAGCTGCGCCTGCGCGGACTCCGGCTCCGGGTCGGCGAAGGCGGGGGTCGTCGTGCCGAGGCCGAATAACAATGCCAGGCCGGCGACCATTGATCGGCTGAGCTTCATGGGGTGATCCTTTCCAGTGGGATCTGTGACACCAGAGTCCGCATTGGCCGCACAAGAATCATCCAGAACCGATACAAAGAGCTGTCAGATCTCCCGTAAAGGGGCTGATGCTGTCATGACGGTCACCTTCCACGTCCTCGGCCCGCTGGAGATCCGCTCCGCCGGCCGTCCCCTACGGATCTCCGGCGGCAAACCCCGCATGCTGCTGGCCACGTTGCTGCTGGAGGCGGGGCAGGTGGTCGGCGCCGACCGGCTCGCCGAGGTGCTCTGGCCGGGGCGCCCGCCGCGTTCGGCGCTGGCCAACGTGCGCACCTACGTCAGCTCGCTGCGGTCCCAGCTCGGCCCGGTCGGCCTGCGCGCCGCCGGGGCCGGCTACACCATCGACGTCGCCGACGGCGCGCTCGACCTGCGTCTGTTCGAGGAGCTGGCCCGCCGCGGCGAGTACGGCGCGGCCCTCGCGCTCTGGCGCGGCGCGCCGCTGAGCGACCTGCCGGGCAGCCCGGTCTGGGACCGCCGGATCGAGCACCTCCACCGGCTGCGGCTGCGGGCCGCCGAGTCGCTGATCGAGCGGCGCCTGAAGGCCGGCGACCACGACGGCGCCGCCGACGAGCTGCGCGGCCTGCTGGTCGAGCATCCCTACCGGGAGGACCTGTGGGGCCGGCTGCTGCTCGCCCTGCACCGCGGGGGCCGCAAGGCCGAGGCGCTGCGCACGTACGCGGCGGTCCGCGACCAGCTCGTGGACGAGCTCGGCGTCGAGCCGGGGGCCGAGCTGCGCGGCGCGTACGAGCTGATCCTGGCCGACGAGGGCCGGGCGGCGCCGGCCGTGCCCCGGCAGCTCCCGCCCGACCTGCCGGACTTCATCGGCCGGGCCGCCCCCCTGGCCGCGCTGGCCGGGACGTTCTCGGTCGCGGTGATCTCCGGCCCGCCCGGCGTGGGGAAGTCGGCCCTGGCCGTGCACGCCGCCCACCGCCTGCGCCCGGCCTTCCCCGCCGGGCAGCTCTACCTGGAGCTCGGCGGCAGGGCGCCGGGCGAGCTGCTGGCCGAGGCGCTGCGGGCGCTCGGCGTGACCGGCGCGCCGCCGACGCCCGGCGAGCGGTCGGCGCTGCTGCGGTCGCTGCTGGCCGAACGCCCGATGCTGGTCCTGCTGGACGACGCCCGCGACGCCGCCCAGGTACGCCCGCTGCTCCCCGGCAACGACAGCGCCGTGATCGTGACCACCAGGCGGCGGATCACCGAGCTGCCCGGCGCGCTGCGCGTCGAGCTCGGCGAGCTGTCGCCGGAGGAGTCGCTGGCGCTGCTCGGCGGCGTCGCCGGGGCCGGGCGGGTGGCCCGCGAACCGGCCGACGCCCTGGCCGTCGTCACGCTGTGCGGCGGGTCGCCCCTGGCGGTCAGGGCCGCCGGAGCCCGGCTGGCGGCCCGGCCCGGTTGGTCGCTGTCGGTGCTGCGCGAGCGGCTTGAGGAGGACTGGCTGGCCGAGCTGAAAGAGGTGCGGGCCTGCCTCGACGCCGGGTACCGCAGGCTGCCCGTGGAGGCCGCCCGTACCCTGAGCGCGCTCGGCGTCCTCGGGCCCGCCGCCGGGGCGCAGCCGGGCTGGGTGGTGGACGCGGCACTCGGCCGGCACGGCGCGCACGACGTCACCGACCTGCTCGTGGACGCCCACCTGCTGGACCCCGTCGGCACCGACGACGTCGGCCAGCCGCGCTACCGCGTGCCCGACCTCGTCGGCAGGCACGCCCGCGACCGCGGCCCCGACCGCGGCGCGCTGGCCCGGGTGCTGGCGGCCTGGACGGCCACCACCGAGCACGCCATGGCCCGCCTGCCCACCACCGTCTTCAGCCTCACCGCGGCCAGGGCGGCCAGGTGGCGGCTGCCTGCGCGCACGCTCGACCGGCTCACCGCCGACCCGATCACCTGGTTCGAGTCGGAGCACGAGGCGCTGGCCGGAGCCGTGGACCTGGCGGCCGAGCTGGGCCTGGCCGAGTCGGCCTGGGGGCTGGCCGCCGCCATGGTGCCCTACCTCGACCTGCGCTGCCACCTCGGCACCTGGCGCCGTACGCACACCGCCGCCCTGGCCGCCGCCCGCGCCGCCGGCGACCGGTACGGCGAGGCCGCCATGCTCAGGGGCCT
This sequence comes from Nonomuraea sp. NPDC049758, assembly GCF_040674635.1. NCBI lineage: Bacteria > Bacillati > Actinomycetota > Actinomycetes > Streptosporangiales > Streptosporangiaceae > Nonomuraea > Nonomuraea sp. NPDC049758. The sequence continues at coordinate 121,496 of NZ_JBFAMZ010000006.1, read as the reverse complement.
GGCCCAGGTCAGCCTTTACCAGGACCGGTACGAGGAGTCCGCCGAGGGCTTCACCCTCTCCCGCCAGATATTTCACGAAATAGGAGACGTCAGGGCCGAGGCGACCTCGGTCTGCGGGCTCGGCGCCGTGAACCAGTTCCGCGGCCGGCACCTCCAGTCGCTCGGGCACCTGCGCCGGGCACTGGCCATGTTCGTCGCCTCCGAGGACAGGCATGGCGAGGCGTTCGCCCGGCAGGCCATCGGCCGGGCCTGCCTGACCTCGGGCGACCTCGTCCAGGCGGCGGAGTCGCTGGGCGAGGCCATGCGGCTGGCCCAGGAGCTCGGGGACGCCCACCGCGAGGGCTGCGTGTGCCTCCAGATGGGCCGGCTGCACCAGGCGATGTCGTTCCACCGGCACGCCCTGGAGATCTTCGAGTCGCTCGGCGACCGCCACTGCGGGGCGTACGCGCTGCAGAGCCTCGCGGGCCTCCAGGCGGCGCGCGGCGACCTGACCCGCGCCTCGACCGGCCTGGAACGCTCGCTGGAGGTCTTCCAGGAGCTCGGCGACCGCAGCGGCGAGGCGTCGGCCACCCAGCTGCTCGGCGAGCTGCACCGCTCGGCCGGGCGCACCGGCCTGGCCCTCGACTACCTCAGGCACGCCAGCGCCCTGCGCCGCAGCCTGCCGGCCTGAGGAGGACGTCAGGGACCGGAGACCAGGCGGCGGACCAGCCGCCGCAGCCGCGACTGCTGCAACGGCACGCCCTGCAGCGCGTCGAGCGCCTCGGCGGCGCTCGGCCGCTTGGCCGGGGAGTGGTCGAGCATCCGGCGCACGACGTCGGGGACGTCGGGACCGTGGGCGTCGGAGCTGGTCGGGAGCTGCCCGGTGAGCAGCTGGTAGGCGATGGCCCCCGCCGCGTAGACGTCGGACGCGGTGGTCATCCGGTCGGGACGCTCCTGGCACTCGGGCGCCACGTAATGGGCGTCGAGCACGTTGCCCAGCTCGTGGGCGACGGTGTAGTTGCGCGGCCCCGGCTTGGCGTAGTCGAAGCCGGTCAGCACCGCGTGCCCGTCGTCGGTGACCAGCACGCACCCGGGCGTGAGCGCCCGGTGGACGACGCCGTTGGCGTGCGCGTGCGCGAGCCCGCGCAGCAGGTCCTGGATCACGCCCAGCCGGGCCCCCTTGCCCAGCGACAGGTGCAGCGCCTCGCCGTGGACGTCGTCGAGCACCAGCACGAACCGGCTCTCGTCGTCGATGGCGAAGAAGTCGCGCGAGCGCACGACGCACGGATGGGGCGGGATGCGGGCCAGCGACTGGTAGGCGTTGGCGATGCGCTGGCGCTCGGCGGCCCGCGCCTCGTGGTCGGCCAGCGGGTCGGCCTGGTAGACCCGCAGCAGCACGGTCTCGCTGCCCGGCAGCGTGGCGTTGAACGCGCGGTATTCGGTGACCTTGGCGTCGCCGCCGAGCTGCTCCTCGACCTCCCAGTTGCCGAACCTGGGCGGCGCGGTGCTGCGGCGCACGGTGTGGTTGAGCGCGTCGAGCACCGCCGTCAGGTAGGGCCGCACGTCGGGGCTGCACCCCCGCCTGACCCGTGAGACGTCGCCCAGCGTGGCCACCAGGCCGGGCAGGTCGGTGACGTTGGGGGCGTCGCGGCCGGCCTGGTCGACCAGCTGGGCGTCGGGCGAGGTGAGCACGACCAGGCTGTCGACGTAGACGCGTTCGAGCTGGGTGGCCCTGGACACCAGCAGGCCCTTGAGCGCCTTGGCGGTGCCCCGCAGCTTGGTCACCGGAGAGCCGAACGCCTCCCGGCGCGGCGGGTACCAGCGGGTGCCGGACACCTCGATGCGGCCGCGGGTGCCCTTGACGTCGACGACCACGAGCGAGTGGGCGGTCAGCACGAGCAGGTCGACCTCGAACACGTCGTCGCCGCGCGGGACCTCGACGTTGTGCAGCAGCAGCCAGTCGGCGGGGGCGTGGTCGCGCAAGTAGGAGATCACGCGCCGTTCGGCGTCGTTGACCGGCCGTCCTCCGCCGACGATCTGTGCCATGGCGCCTATCCTCGCACGGTTCTCCATTGACAACATGCTGTCGAAATGACAGCATGTTGTCATGAAGGGAATCATCCACCACGCCGTCTACGACACCTTCGCCGACTGGGAGACCTGGCACGCGACCGCCCATCTGCGCAGCGAGCGCTTCCAGCGCGAGCCCGGGGCGTACGAGATCGTCAACGTCGGCCTGACCTGCGAGCCCGTCGTCAGCATGGGCGGCCTGCGGGTCACCCCGGGCCTGGCGCTCGACCGGCTCACGCCCGAGGGCAGCTCGCTGCTCATCCTGCCGGGGGCCGACCTGTGGGACGCGGGTGACGAGCTGGCGCCGTTCGCCCGCAAGGCGCGCGAGTTCCTGGAGGCGGGGGTGCCGGTGGCGGCCATCTGCAGCGCCACGGCCGGCCTCGCCCGCGAGGGCCTGCTCGACGACCGCGGCCACACCAGCGCGGCGCTGCCGTATCTGGGGGCCCAGCAGGGCTACGCCGGAGCCGGGCGCTACCAGGAGACGGACGCCGTGCTCGACGGCGACCTCGTCACCGCCGGCCCGACCGAGCCCGTCGCCTTCGCCCGGGAGATCTTCCGCCGGCTCGACGTCTACCGGCCCGACGTGCTCGACGCCTGGTACCGCCTGTTCGGCAAGAGCGACGCCTCGGCGTTCGAGGTGCTGATGGCCGCATGACCCCCGGCGGCAGCCCCGACCCCGCAGACCCCCGTGCCCGCCGCGACGGGAGCGGTGGCGGGCAAGGTGGGAGCGGTGACGGCGGTGGGAGTGCGGCGGCCGAGCTGCTGTCCGGTCTGGCTCTGGCGTCGTTCCGGCTCAACGGCCAGTTCCTGCACGTGGCGGAGGAGCTGGCCAAGCCGGCGGGCATGACTGCGGCCTGGTGGCAGGTGCTGGGCGCCGTCCTGGGGGAGCCGCTGCCCGTGGCGGGGATCGCCCGGGTGATGGGCATGACCCGCCAGGGGGTGCAGCGCATCGCGGACCTGCTGGTGGAGAGGGGCCTGGCCGAATACCGGCCCAACCCCGCCCACCGCCGAGCCAAGCTCCTCCAGCCGACGGAGGCGGGCCGCGAGGCGATCGCCGGGATCGTCCCGGGCCACCGCGACTTCGCCGACCGCCTGGTGGACGTGCTCGGCCTCGACGCCGCCCGCGAATCCCTGACCGCCCTCCACCGCCTGACCGCCGCCCTCGACCACCTGATCACCCCCTGACCCCGCCTCTCTCCCCACGCGTCCCGCCCCCTCCCTGTCCTTCGACGGGAGGGGGCGGTTTTGGTTCGGGGGCGTTCTCGCAGGTCAGCGGGACATCTGGGTCGACCGTCGTCCGGCAATAACGCAACGGCGCCTCCGAGGCGATCACCTGGATAACCACTCACCTGGTCGCCAAATTCGCCGAATTCGGGCTCCGGCGTCGTAGGTCGTTCCTCAAGTTTCGGGTGATCGTTGCCTGAACGGCAGGGCGCGAACGCCCCAACATCGCCGCCGGAAGGCCAAAAGAATCCCGTTCACCGGGCAGCCGGACCGGGATATATGCAGTGCCCCGTCGATGAGCGCGGAAACCGAGTGCCAAGAAATCGAGGCGTCCCCTTGACCTTCGTTAGGGCATTCCGAGTTGCGATTTTCGCTGCCTGCCGCGATGGTTATTTGCGGCACCTCACAGCCCTGCACAAACGACCATGGCGCACAAATTCAGCGCCGATCCATGGAGGAAAGCAAACATGATCCGTCGCATTCTGGCCGGTGCAGCTATCGCGGTCACCGCTCTCGGCTTCTCCGCCTCCGCCGCGTCCGCGGACGTCGGCCCCAACCCGTACAACAACGGGCAGAGCATCCTGAGCCAGCTGAGCATCCTCGACGACCTGACGGCGCTGAACGATGTCGCCAACGACTCCATCAAGTACATCGACATCCTCACCCTGCTGCACCTGAACGACATCGAGGCCAACGTCCTCAACAACCAGGACAAGTACGGCGACAACAACTGAGCCTCCTCGCGTGGCGTAGGCAGGAAGACGATCGGCGACCCGCGGGAGATTTCGCGGATCCGCCCGGCCAAGGTCGCCTTCCTGGTGCCTTGAGGTGGACCGAAAGTACGGGCCGTGGCATTTCGCGAGGCCACGGCACGGGCTTGGTGCGCACCGAGCTCTGAACGCCTCGCGGCCCAGGTCGATCACTGCAGGACGACCTGGGCCGCGGGGCTCACGCGTAGGCGCACCCGGCTCCGCGCGGGCCCGGCCGGCGAACTCGGCCCGCCGGGCTCGGCCTAGGCGTCGGAACGGCCCGGGCTCGGGCGTACGACGCCCAGGAAGCGCGGCCGTTCCAGCGCGTCGAGCCGTACGGATTCGCCGCTGTAAGGCGCGTGCACGATCTGCGTGCCGTCCACCGCGAGCGCCACGTGCTCGGGGCCGGGGGTGTCGACGTCGCTGTCGTAGAACACCAGGTCCCCGGGCTGGATCTCCTCCCGCGGTATCCGGATCCCGGACCGCCACTGCTCGTACGTCGTCGTCCCGATGGCCACGCCGGCCCGCGCCCACGCGTACTCGGTGAGGCCCGAGCAGTCGAATCCCCAGGTCCTGGCCCCTTTGCCGATTCCGAATCCGGGGCCGCCCGGACCGCCGCCGCCCCACGAGTACGGGACGCCGATCATCTCAATCGCCGCCCGCAGCGCGATCGAGCCCGCCGCCGACCGGACGGCCGGAGCCTGCGCCCGGCACCCGTGCGGATGGCAGCCTGCGGCGCCCTGCGCGGGCATCGAATGGGAAACGCACACAATGATGTGCGCCAATGCAACAGCCAACAATCGCAGTAGTCCGTTCATGGCATATTCGGCACCCCCGCGTGGCCGGCCGTGCCGCCGTTACGGCACGGCGTTTCAAGCGACTTCTCCCGATTACCTGCTCCGGGAGTATGGGGATAAAACAACCCGCCGTGCCCGACGAGTCACATTATTTCGGGGCATTTCGGGATGTCTTTCGCCCGATCGACGGCCAAGGAATAAGTGCGGGTACTTGACTTTGGCTTAGCATATTTTCCTTGCGGCCCGCCGCAGCCCCACGAGATCGTTATTCGCGAAATTCCCGCCACTCGGGAGGCGGGTAATAAATGATGACGCGCACCGCTGCGCCGATTCCGATGAAAGGGAAGTAAAAAATGATGCGTCGCATTCTCACCGGTGCAGCCATCGCCGGCGCGCTGTTCGGGTTCACCGCCACGAGCGCCTCGGCCGACGTCGGCCCCAACGCCTACAACGGCGGCAAGGCCATCCTGAGCCAGCTGTCCATCCTGGACGACCTGACGCTGGCCAACGACGTCCTCAACGACTCCGTCAAGTACATCGACGTCCTCACCGCCCTGCACCTCCAGGACATCGAGCTCAACGTCCTGGACGCCCAGAGCAACTACGGCGACAACAACTGAGACCGCTGACCGGCGGCGGCCCGTCCGCGCGCCCGTCAGGCTGACCTGAAGGCGTTCCGGCAGCCACGACCCTTCGTGGCGGCACCTTGCCGAACGCCTCCGGATCGGCCGCGGCGGGACGTGTGCGGGCCCCGCCGTGAGGACGGTCCGAAGCCGGCCCAGCCCTGCGTGCTGGGCCGGCTTCGTGCGTCTGCGGAGATCGGTACAACCCTTCATTATTGGGCTGCAATTCGGTCATTTTCTCCTGAACATTACATAGCGAAACATACTTCGTGTAATCTGGTTTCGGGTTAATCGTCAGCGCGGCGAAGGAACCGCGACCTCCTCAGGGCGGCCACCACGGCCGGGAGGAAGCTTGACGGTCATCCCGCCGGCAACCCCCTGTCCATAGCTGTTGGGGGGTGCGCACGTCGTGAACGATCTCGAAGAGCGGCTGCTCTATCAGGACGGGCAGCTCAGCATCACGCTGCGGGTCGTCCCCGGAGCCCCGGCCGTCGCCCTGTCCGGCGAGGTCGACGTCACCAACAGCCCCGCGCTCGCCAGCACGCTGTCCGACTCGCGCGGGGGCAGCACGTACATCGTGGTCGACACCGGCGAGCTGACCTTTGTCGACCTGTCCGGGCTGCGGGTGCTGGCGCTGCCCGCGCTGCCCCCGGAGGAACGGTGGATCCGGCTGCGCAACGTCACGCCGCACCTGCGACGTCTGCTGCGCATGATGGGCTGGTTCTACGCCCCGCGCCCGTACGACGTGCCGCTGTAGACCAAGGTCGCCGCCGACGTGCCGAGCCCGTGGGGGCCGGACAGCCGGAAGGCCGGCGGCCGGTGGTGCCGGCGCAGGGACGGCTCGTCGTAGCGCAGACAGCCGCGGTGCCAGTTGAGAATGCCGGTCAGCCAATGGCGGCAGTCGGCCAGGAACGCGTCGAGCGTCTGCCGCGCCGCGCAGTCGAGCCCCAGGTCGTCGCACAGGATCGGCAGCTCGTGCGCGGCGATGTGCTGGAACTGCTTCATCCGCGAGGTCAGCAGGTCGTTGACGATGCCGAGCGCGGCCGGGTAGTCGCAGTCGAAGAAGTTCTGGACCACCAGGACGCAGTTGTGCACCTCGCCCTCGAACTCGATCTCCTTCTGGTACGAGAAGATGTCGTTCAGCAACATCCCGCAGTCCATGACCGCGTTCTCCAGCGCCCGCATCGGGCCGCTCTCGTACAGCGCCTCGGGCAGCGCGTACGCGTGCCGCAGCCGGCACAGGCTCATCGTCAGCTCCGAGCCGAAGGTGAGCCGGCGCATCTCCAGGTAGTCCACCGGGTCGGGGATGTGCCGGGCCGCCTCGTTGCCCAGCTCCCAGAGCCAGCCCTCGCACATCGTCACGACCGACCGCCGCAGCTGCGCGCGGGCGCCGGCCGGCATCGGCCCCGCCGTACGCGCCCACAGGTCGGCCAGGCCGCGTTCGAGCGCGCTTACGGGCGGCGGCGCCGGCGTGCCGTCCAGCGGCATGAACGCCGAGAGCCTGGACACCGTGACCTTGGCCGCCGTCAGGTTGCCCGACCGGCCGAAGACCACGGGGAAGTAGTCGTCGCCGTAGGTGCCCCAGCACAGCCAGTGCGAGGCCAGGTCCAGTTCCTCGGGGGTGGCGTCGGGATGCAGGCCCGCCGCGCACAACGGCAGGTCGTAGTCGGCCAGCTTCTCGGCGTCCCAGACCGCCGAGCCCACGACGCCCGGCTGGGCCTCCAGCAGGCCCATGGACGCGCACCAGGTCACCGCGTTGCGCCGGGCCCCGTCGAGGTGGGGGGACAGGCGCAGCTCGAAGGGCACGTACAGCTCGGGGATCTGCGAGGGGCCGACGCGCTGCCGCCCGGTGTGGGCGAAGTTGCGCAGCCGCTTGGCCCCCGTGCCGGCGATCAGCGACTTCGCGCCGAGCGGCCGGGCCGTCTTCGCGCCCTTGTTCATGTAGCGGCTCGACCGCAGGTGCCACTCGTGCCCGCCGGACTGCCAGTCCTGCAGCCCCTTGACGTAGGCCAGCACGCCCATCGCCGACAGCGGATCGACGGCGTGCTCGACGAAGAGCGGGCCCAGCTCGCCCAGCGCGGTGTGCTCGAACTGCTGCATGCGCGAGGTGAGCAGGTCGTTGACGGCGTCGGCGGCCTCCTGCGTCGTGCACCCGAGGAACGTCTCCAGCACCAGCACGCCGTTGCTCAGCTCGCCCTCGTCCCTGACCTCGCGCTCGTAGGAGAACAGGTCGTTGCGCAGGTGCACGGCGTCGGAGAAGCTGTCCTTCAGCACCCGCAGCGGCCTGGTGCCGGCCAGCCGGGCGGGGATCTCGGCCCGCACCGCGTGCTCGACCAGCCCCGCCGACCAGGGCGCGCCGCCCACCTTGCGGCGCATCTCGATGTACTCGACCGGGTTGGCGATCCGGCCCTCGTTGATGTTGGACAGCTCCCAGATCGACTCGTTGAGCAGGTGGCGGGTGCTCTCGGCGAACCGCCGCCGCCAGTCGGCCGACATGCCCGGCACCGTGCGCAGCCACAGGTCCGCCAGGCCCGCCTCGACCGGGTTGACCGGCTCCGGCATGGACAGATCGGCGCCCATCGGCATGAACCGGGGAAGCCGGTCGAGGTGCCGCTTGCCGCCCTGGATGTCGCCGGAGCGCTTGAAGACGTCGAGGAAGTGGTCGTCGAAGAAGAACACCCAGACGTACCAGTCGGTGATCAGGCACAGCTCGGCGCCGTCGCAGTCGGGGTGGGTGTAGGCGCACATCAGGGAGTAGTCGTGGCCGTCGAGGTCGGCCTCCTCCCAGACGCCCGATCCCTCCAGCATGCCCATCTCGCGCGCCCACAGCTTGGAGTGCGTACGGGCCTCCTCCAGATGCGGGTTGAGCCGCGCCGGGTACGGCATGTAGAAGTCGGGCAGTTCGAACGGCTGAGCCATCAGCTCGCGACCTCCACGTCCTCCAGCACCCCGAGCGCGTCGGGCACCAGCACCGCGCACGAGTAGTAGGCGCTGACCAGGTACGACATGACGGCCTTCCGGTCGATGCCGGTGAGCTTCACGCTGAGCCCCGGCTCCCGCTCGTCGGGCACGCCGGTCTGGAACAGGCCCACGACGCCCTGGTCCTTCTCGCCGGTGCGCATGCACAGGATCGAGGTGGTGCCCGCCCGGCTGATCGGGATCTTGTCGCACGGCAGGATGGGCACCCCCCGCCACGACTGCACGGGCACGCCCTCGATCTCGGCGGTGTCGGGATAGACGCCCCGCGCGCTGCACTGCCGGCCGAAGGCCGCGATGGCCCTCGGATGGGCCAGGAAGAACCGCGACTTCTTGCGCCGGCTGACCAGGTCGTCCAGGTCGTCGGGGGTGGGCGGACCGGTCAGCGTGCGGATGCGCTGGCTCGGGTCGACGTTGTGCAGCAGGCCGAAGTCACGGTTGTTGACCAGCTCGCGCTCCTGCGACTCGCGCACCGCCTGGACGGTGAGCCTGAGCTGCTGCTCGGTCTGGTCCATCGGGTCGCTGAAGAGGTCCGCGACCCGGGTGTGCACGCGCAGCACGGTCTGCGAGACGCTCAGCTCGTACTCGCGCGGGCCCGGGTCGTAGTCCACGAACGTGCCCGGCAGCGTGTGCTCGCCCCGGTGGCCGGCCGACAGCTCGATGGCCGCCTCGCCGTGCTTGGTCTGGGGGACCGCCCGCCGGGCGCGGTGACGGTCGAGCCGGTCGCGCAGGGCGGGCGTGCTCTCGGCCAGCGCGCGCAGCTCCTCCCACGGCAGGGCCAGCACCGTGCACCTGGTGGCGGCCTCCAGCGTGTCGTGCCGTACGGCCCGCTCGCCCGGCGGCTCGGTCCCGGCGTGGTCGCCCTCGCCGAGCGTGCCGAGCACCAGGCGGTTGCCGTAGTCGCCCGGCTGGAACCGGGTGACCCGGCCGTCGGTGACCAGGATGATCTCGTCAGCCGGCCGTCCGGCCCGCGCGATCGTGTCGCCGCGGGCGTACTCCCGCTGCTCGAACAGCCCCGCGAGGGTGTCGAGCAGGCGGTCGTCGTCGAGCCCGTGCAGCGGCGGCAGCTCGGTCAGGCTCGGCGGCGCCACCCGCACCCGGGCGCCGGTGCGCGAGAAGCTCACCCGGCCACCGCCGACCATGTAGGTGAGCCGACGGTTCACCCGATAGGTGCCGGCGGTGTCCACCCACGGAAGCATCCGCAGCAACCAGCGGGAGGAGATCTCCTGCATCTGCGGAGGCGTCTTGGTCGTCGTGGCGAGTTTCCGCGCCGCGGCGGTATCCAGGCTCAGCCGCTGATCCGACTCCGTCAACACAAACACCACCAATTCTTGGACCGGACGGACGAAGGGGCTGCTAGCCGTTCCTGCCGAGCTCGACGTCCTCCAGGACGCCGAGCGCGTCGGGCACCAGGACGGCGGCCGAGTAGTAGGCGCTGACCAGGTAGGAGATGATCGCCTTCTCGTTGATGTTCATGAAGCGCACCGACAGGCTGGGCTGGTACTCGTCGGGGATGCCGGTCTGGTGCAGGCCGACGACGCCCTGGTTCTCCTGGCCCGTCCGCATGAGCAGGAACGACGTGGTGCGCTTGCCGGTGACCGGGATCTTGCTGCACGGGAAGATCGGCACGCCGCGCCAGGCCGGGATGCGGTGGCCGTTGACCTCGCTGGCCTGCGGGTAGAGGCCGCGCTTGCTGCACTCCCTGCCGAACGCGGCGATGGCCTGCGGGTGCGCGAGGAAGAAGGCCGGCTCCTTCCAGACCACGGCCAGCAGGTCGTCGAGGTCGTCGGGCGTGGGCGGGCCGGAACGGGTGCGGATGCGCTGGCTGAAGTCGGCGTTGTGCAGCAGGCCGAACTCCCGGTTGTTGATCAGCTCGTGCTCCTGGCGCTCGCGCAGGGCCTCGATGGTGAGGCGGAGCTGCTGGTCGAGCTGGCTCATCGGCTGGTTGTACAGGTCGGAGACCCGGCTGTGCACCCGCAGGACGGTCTGGGCGACGCTCAGCTCGTACTCGCGGGGGGACTGCTCGTAGTCCACGAACGTGCCGGGCAGCGCGACCTCGCCGGAGTGGCCGGAGGACATGTCGATCGCGGCCTCGCCGTAGGCGTTCTGGGCGTGGTCGCCGGCCGCCTGCCGGCTCTGGATGTGCTCGCGCAGCGACGGGGACTGCTCGGCCAGCTGCTCGAAGGTCTGCCTGGACAGGGTGAGCACGGTGGTGTGCGTCTTGGCCGTGGCGGTGAAGTCGTACGTGCCGCCGCCGGTCAGCGCCTGCTCGCCGAGGTGGTCGCCGTCGGCCAGGACACCGAGGTTCTGCTCGTCGCCGTAGGCGCCCTGCCCGACCTTGCCGACCCGGCCGTGGGCGATCAGCACGAGCTGGTCGGCCGGGTCGTCCTCCCTCACGATGGCCTCGCCCGGCTCGATCTCGCGCTGCTGGAAGCGGTCGGCCAGCGCTTCGAGCACCTCCATGTCGTCGAAGCCGCGCAGCATGGGCAGCTCGGTCAGCTCGGCCGGGATGACCCGCACGTCGGAGCCGGTCGTGGAGAACGTGATGCGCCCGTCGCCGAGCGTGTAGGTCAGGCGCCTGTTGACCCGGAACACGCCACCGGAGCACTGCACCCACGGCAGCAGCCGCAGCAGCCACCTGGAGGTGATCTCCTGCATCTGCGGGGGCGTCTTGGTGGTGGTCGCGAGCTGTTTGGCGGCCTCGGTACTGAGGCTGAGCTGCCCGTTGCCGTTCAAGGGCGCGCTGGAGTCGGTGGTTTCTGTCATGGTGCACCGCCAATCTCGGTGTGGGGTCTAGCCGGGGTTGCGGGAGGAACGGAGTTCCAGGGGGAGGGAGAAGGTGAGCGTCTCCTCGGTCACGGTCACGGGCTCCACGTCGGTGTAGCCGTGGCCGGCGAGCCAGCCGAGCAGGTCCTCGACCAGCACGTCGGGTACGGACGCGCCGGAGCTGACCCCGACCGTGCCGACGCCGCCGAGCCATCGCGGGTCGGCGTCGGCGGCGCGGTCGACCAGGTGGGCGGCGGGGGCGCCGGCGTGCAGCGCGACCTCGACCAGCCGCCGGGAGTTGGAGGAGTTGGCCGAGCCGACGACGATGACCAGGTCGCAGCGGGGGGCGATGCGGGTGATCGCCTCCTGGCGGTTCTGGCTGGCGTAGCAGATGTCGTCGCTCGGCGGGTCGGCCAGCTGGGGGAAACGGTCGCGCAGCTCGGCGACGGCGCCCATGGTCTCGTCGACCGAGAGGGTGGTCTGCGACAGCCAGGTCATGCGCGCCGCGCCGCTCGCGGTGACCTCGTGGGGCCTGGCCGGATCGACGACGTGGATGCGGCCGGGCGCCTCGCCGAGGGTGCCCTCGACCTCCTCGTGCTCGGCGTGGCCGATGAGCACGATCTCGTGGCCGGCCTCGGCCAGCCGCACCGCCTCCTTGTGCACCTTGGTGACCAGGGGGCAGGTGGCGTCGATCGTGCGCAGGCCGCGGCCCCCGGCCTCCTGCCGGACCGCGGGGGAGACGCCGTGGGCCGAGAAGATCACCAGCGCGCCGTCCGGCACCTCGTCGAGTTCGTCGACGAAGACCGCCCCGCGCTCGGTGAGGTCGGCCACCACGAACGTGTTGTGCACGATCTGTTTGCGCACGTAGACCGGTGGCCCGAAGCGCCGCAGCGCCTCCTCCACGGAGAAGATGGCCCGTTCGACGCCCGCGCAGTAACCGCGCGGGGCCGCGAGCAGTACGCGTCCCATCGGAGAGCCCCCTACTTGGTACGGTGCGCGAGCTGGTCGGCCAGGACGGACAGCGCGCCGCCCGCCTCGGGCCCGATCGGCGCCCGGGCCAGGGCGGCCGTGGCCTCGCCCACGCGTTCGTCGATCATCGACTCGACCTGGTCGAGCGCGCCGGTGTCGATGAGGATGGTGCGCAGCCCGGCGGCCTGCTCCTCGGTGAGCGCCGGGTTGCCGTGCCAGGCGCGCAGGTAGCCGAGCTGCGCCGGCGAGGCGTGCGCCATGGCGTGCGCGATCAGCACCGTGTGCTTGCCCTCGCGCAGGTCGTCGAGCGCGGACTTGCCGGTCTCGGCCGCCGACCCGAACGTGCCCAGCACGTCGTCGCGCAGCTGGAACGCCTCGCCGAGCGGCACGCCGAACCGGGAGAAGGCGTCGAGCAGCTCGGGTGAGGCGCCGGCCAGGGCGCCGCCGATCTGCAACGGCCGCTCGACGGTGTACTTGGCCGTCTTGTAGCGGATCACCGTGAGCGCCTCCGTCACGCTCGCGCCGGCGCGGAGCTGGGCGAGGATGTCGAGGTACTGGCCGCTGATGACCTCGGTGCGCATGGCGTCGAAGAGGTGGTGTGCGGCCCGCAGGCGGACGGGCTCGACGCCGCACGACGACAGCAGGGTGTCGGACCAGGCCAGGCTGAGCGTGCCGAGCAGGATGCCGCCCGCGTGCCCGAACGCCTCCGCGGACGGGCCGTCGTGGAGGTCGGCGAGGTTGCGGTGGATGGTCGCCCGGCCCCGGCGCAGCTCGCTGCCGTCCATGATGTCGTCGTGGATGAGCAGCCCGGCGTGGCACAGCTCCAGGGCCGCCGCGGCGCTGACGATCTCCTCGCAGTCGGCGCCGCCCGCGCCCCGCCAGCCCCAGTAGCACAGCAGGGGGCGGATGCGTTTGCCGCCGCCGAGGATGAACTCGGTCAGCAGCCGGTAGGCCGTCTGCACGTCGGGATCGGAGACGGGCGAACGCCATGTCTCAAGGAAGTCGGCGAGGCGTCGCTCGATCCGCGATCCGAGGTAGTGCTGAGTGAAGCTCACCGGCATCCGCTCGGCTCCTTCTGGTCGGGACGCACTACCAATAGTTACTACTTGAATACAGAGCGTGTAAAGTGTCTTGGGCCTTTCAACTATTCTTTTGGCTCATCGCAACACCGTCAGGGGATGTCATGACGACCCTGTTGCCGTACGTTTCCACTCCCCAAGACCTGCGCGCCCTGCCCGCCGAGCTGCTGCCCGGCCTCGCCCGCGAGATCCGCGACTTCCTGGTCGAGAAGGTGAGCGCCCGCGGCGGGCACCTCGGCTCCAATCTCGGCGTCGTCGAGCTCACGATCGCCCTCCACCGCGTCTTCGACTCGCCCGGCGACGCCATCGTCTTCGACACCGGGCACCAGGCGTACGTCCACAAGATCCTGACCGGGCGGCGCGACTCCTTCGACGCCCTGCGCTGCCGCGGCGGCCTCAGCGGCTACCCGAGCCGGGAGGAGTCCGTGCACGACCACGTCGACAACTCCCACGCCTCCACCGCGCTCGCCTACGCCGACGGGCTGGCCAAGGCGCGCCTGCTGACCGGCGACGCCGGCCGGGCGGTGGTCGCCGTGGTCGGCGACGGCGCGCTCACCGGCGGGCCGGCCTGGGAGGCGCTCAACAACCTGGGCGCCGCCCGCCACCGGCCGGTCGTCGTCGTGCTCAACGACAACGGCCGCTCCTACGCCCCCACCCACGGCGGCATCGCCGACCACCTCGCCCGCCTGCGCACGGCCGCCGACGTGACCGTCTTCGAGCAGCTCGGCCTGCGCTACCTGGGCCCGGTCGACGGCCACGACATCGCCGCGCTCGAAGCGGCGCTGCACGCCGCCCACGAGCTGCGCGCCCCCGTCGTGGTCCACTGCGTCACCCGCAAGGGCCGCGGCTACGACCCGGCCGAGCGCGACCACGACGAGCACCTGCACGCGATCCCGGCCACCGACCCGGCCACCGGCCGTCCCCTCGCGGCCGGCGCCGCCACCTGGACCGACGCGTTCGCCCGCCACCTGTGCGTGCTCGGCGAGCGCCGCGACGACCTGGTGGCCGTCACCGCCGCGATGCCGGGGCCGACCGGGCTGGCCTGCTTCGGGCGGCGCTTCCCCGGCCGCATGTTCGACGTCGGCATCGCCGAGCAGCAGGCGCTGGCCTCGGCGGCGGGCATGGCCATGGCGGGCCTGCACCCCGTGGTCGCCGTCTACGCGACGTTCCTCGGGCGCGCCCTCGACCAGGTGCTGATGGACGTCGCCCTGCACCGGCTGCCGGTGACGCTCGTGCTCGACCGGGCCGGGCTCACCGGCCCCGACGGGCCCAGCCACCACGGCATGTGGGACCTGGCGGCGCTGGCCATGGTGCCCGGCATGCGGGTGGCCGCGCCGCGCGACGCCCGCCGGCTGTGCGAGCTGCTGGAGGAGGCGGTCGAGCATCCCGGGCCCACCGCGCTGCGTTTCCCCAAGGCGGCCGCCGGTCCCGAGCTACCGCGCGTGGGGCGGCTCGGCGACGTCGACGTGCTCTTCGCGGGCGGCCCCGACGTGCTGCTGGTGGCGGTCGGGCCGATGGCCGGGCCGTGCCTGGGCGCGGCGGCCATGTTGTCGGCCGCCGGGATAGGCGTGACCGTGGTCGACCCCCGCTGGGTGATCCCGGTCCCGGCCGGTCTGCGCGGGCCGGCCGGGGCCGCCCGGCTGGTGGTGACCGTCGAGGACGGCCTGGCCGCCTGCGGGGCCGGCGCCCTGCTCCGGCAGGAGTGCGGGCCCCGGCAGCACATCGTCAACCTCGGCCTGCCGCGCGAGTTCGTCGCGCACGGGAGCCGGGCCGGGTTGCTCGCCGAGGCCGGGCTCACCGGCCAGGGCATCGCGCACACCGTTCGAAGGGAGCTGGACAGGTGGCCGCTGTAGATCTCGGACTGCCGGTGCGACATCGGGCGCGCAGGGCATCCAGGCAGGTCATGGTGGGGTCCGTGCCGGTGGGGGGCGACGCGCCCGTCTCGGTGCAGTCGATGACGACGACGGTGACGGCCGACGTCGACGCCACGTTGCAGCAGATCGCCGAGCTGACGGCGGCGGGCTGCCAGATCGTCCGCGTCGCGGTGCCGACCCAGGACGACGCCGACGCGCTGGCGGAGATCGCGCGCAAGTCGCAGATTCCGGTCGTCGCCGACATCCACTTCCAGCCGCGGTACGTCTTCGCCGCCATCGAGGCGGGGTGCGCGGCGGTCCGGGTCAATCCCGGGAACATCAAGAAGTTCGACGACAAGGTGGGCGAGATCGCGCGGGCCGCGTCCGGCGCGGGGGTGTCGATCCGCATCGGGGTGAACGCCGGTTCGCTCGACCCCCGGCTGCTGGCCAAGCACGGGAAAGCCACGCCGGGCGCGCTGGTGGAGTCGGCGTTGTGGGAGTGCTCGCTGTTCGAGGAGCACGGCTTCCGCGACATCAAGCTCTCCGTCAAGCACCACGACCCGCAGGTGATGACGGCGGCCTATCGGATGCTGGCCCGCAGCTGCGACTACCCGCTGCACCTCGGCGTCACCGAGGCCGGGCCGCTCATGCAGGGCACGATCAAGTCGGCGGTGGCGTTCGGGATCCTGCTCGACGACGGCATCGGCGACACGATCCGCGTCTCGCTGTCGGCGCCGCCGGTGGAGGAGGTCAAGGTCGGGATCGGGATCCTGGAGTCGCTGGGGCTGCGGCGGCGCAGGCTGGAGATCGTCTCCTGCCCGTCGTGCGGGCGGGCCCAGGTGGATGTGTACGGGCTGGCCGAGCGGGTCACCGCGGCGCTCGACGGGTTCCCCCATCCGCTGCGGGTGGCGGTGATGGGCTGCGTGGTCAACGGGCCGGGCGAGGCCAGGGAGGCGGACCTGGGGGTGGCCTCGGGCAACGGCAAGGGGCAGATCTTCGTCAGGGGCGAGGTGGTCCGCACCGTCCCCGAGTCGCGGATCGTGGAGACGCTGGTCGAGGAGGCCCTGCGGCTGGCCGCGGACGCGTCCTGACGGTCGCCGGAAGCGCATGGGCCGGGCGATGTCCCTGACGGAGGAGTGGGACATCGCCCGGCCGCGCGGTCCAGGTCGTGAGGGGGTATCTCCGCCCTGGACGTCTAGGGGGTCAGACGCGCTGCCAGAGGGCCGGCACGTTCGGCGGCTCCCAGCCGGGCTGGGCGGTGTGCCCCTGGAGGCAGCGGTAGGTCGAGCCGCCGTACGTCACCGTCGCGCCGGCCGCGTACGCCGTGCCCGCGGCCCACGTGCCGCCCGGGTTGTTGGTCGGGGTGACGGTCGGCGTGCTGGTCGGGCCGGGGCCGCCGCCCTGGGTGGCGAGGGTCAGGCCGTAGGCGGACAGGATCTCGTTGACCGGCTGGAAGTACGTCGTGCCGCCGGAGCTGCAGTTGCCCGAGCCGCCCGACGTCACGCCCTGGGCCTGGTCGCCGGAGATGAACGAGCCGCCGGAGTCGCCGGGCTCGGCGCAGACGTTGGTCCGCGTCACGCCGGAGACGGTGCCCTCCTGGTAGGTGACGCTGGCGTTGAGCTGCTGGACCGAGCCGCAGTGGTAGCCGGTGGTCGATCCGGCGCGGCAGACGGCCGAGCCCACCTGGGCCACGGTCGAGCCGCGGACGGGCAGGATGCCGGCGCTGTAGCCGTACACCACGCCGGTCGGGGTCCACTGGCCGTTGACCTCGACCCAGGAGTAGTCGTTGCCCGGGAAGGACGAGCCGCGGAACGTGCCCATGGCGACCCGGTTGGAGCCGGACGTGCTGGACCCGGCGGTGCCGCAGTGGCCGGCGCTGACGAAGCCGCCCTGCGAGCCGGCCTTGGTCACCGAGAAGCCGACCGAGCAGCGGGTGCCGGAGCCGATGTAGTAGGCGTCGCCGCCGCGGACGTCGTAGAACAGCGCCGGCTTCTCGGCCGAGCGCACGACCTGGACGGCGGAGGCGTCCGCGCCGCTGGCCTTCACCCAGGCGGCGGCCTTGGCGGGGTTGGAGCTGAGGACGACGACGGTGTTGTTGACGACGTCCACGTACCAGACGGGGGCGGTCTTCGGGGCCTTGGCCGACGCGGCGTCCAGCCTGGCCTTGGCCCCGTCGAGGCTGCTCAGCGAGCGGGTCACCACGCGGGCCTGCACACCGGCCTTGGCGATGGCGGCCACCTGCGCCGGGTCGGTGGTGGCGGTGATCGGGGTGGAGGTGGGGCCGGTCACCCAGGAGCCGGCGTAGGAGGCGCCTAACTGGGCGCGCAGGGTGGGTTCGAGCCCGGCCGCGGCGGCCTCGTTGACCAGGCGGGCCTCGGCCTGCCGGCCGGTGATGCCGAGGTCCCGGCTCATGGCGTCGACCAGGCCCTGCGGGGGGTCGGCGACGGCTTCGGCGTTGCTGCGGGCGATGGAGTAGGGGGTCTCGTCCTGGGCCGTGGCGCCCTTCGCCGCGAAGGCCAGGGCCGGGACGCTGATCATGGTGACGGCGATCGCGATGCCCGCCGTCACGGTCTTCCTGGGGAGCATGTGCACGTCTCCTCGCGTACAGGGGGGTGTCTGCACGGTACGAGCCCGAATACGAGGAGTGGTCGTGTCAAAACACCCCTATCACCGTGTTATGGGGCGAACCGTTTGGAGCTCTATGTGGGGGTATGCGGGATTTGTGCCGTCCGAATCCCATCTGGAGGCGTCATGAAGGCCGTCACCTGGCACGGCAAGCGGGACGTACGGGTCGAGGAGGTCCCCGACCCGGCCATCAAGGAGCCCAACGACGCGGTGATCAGGGTGACCAGCTCCGGCATCTGCGGCTCCGACCTGCACCTGTACGAGGTGCTCGGGCCCTTCATGGCCGAGGGCGACATCCTCGGCCACGAGCCCATGGGCGTCGTCGAGGCCGTCGGAGCCGCCGTCACCGACATCAAACCCGGCGACCGCGTCGTCATCCCGTTCAACATCGCCTGCGGCCACTGCCACATGTGCGGCCTGGAGCTGTACGCGCAGTGCGAGACCACCCAGGTCAAGGAGCAGGGCATGGGCGCCGCGCTGTTCGGCTACACCAGGCTGTACGGCCAGGTGCCCGGCGGCCAGGCCGAGTACCTGCGCGTGCCCGAGGCCCAGTTCGGCCCGATCAAGGTGCCCGAGGGCCCGCCGGACGAGCGGTTCCTGTTCCTGTCCGACGTGCTGCCGACCGCCTGGCAGGCCGTGGACTACGCCGAGATCCCGGACGGCGGCAGCGTCACCGTCTTCGGCCTCGGCCCCATCGGCCAGATGTGCGCCCGCATCGCCCGCCACCTCGGCCACCGCGTGATCGGCGTGGACGGCGTCACCGAACGCCTGGAGATGGCCCGCCGCCACGGCATCGAGGTCGTGGACGGCAGCGAGACCTCCGACGTGCCCGGGGCGATCCGCGAGCTCACCTCGGGGCGTGGCACCGACTCGGTGATCGACGCCGTCGGCATGGAGGCGCACGGCTCGCCGGCCGCCAAGATCGCCCAGACGCTCACCGGGCTGCTGCCCGACGTGGTGGCCGCGCCGCTGATGTCCCACGCCGGCGTCGACCGGCTGGCCGCGCTCAACCAGGCCATCGACACCGTCCGCCGGGGCGGCGTCATCTCCGTCATCGGCGTCTACGGCGGCATGACCGACCCGATGCCGATGCTGCGCATGTTCGACAAGGGCGTCACGCTGCGGATGGGCCAGGCCCACGTGCGGCGGTGGATCAACCGGATCATGCCGCTGGTCACCGACGACTCCGACCCGCTCGGCGTCATGGACCTGACCACCCACCGCATGCGGCTGGAGGAGGCGCCGCAGGCGTACGAGATGTTCCAGAAGAAGGCGAACGGCGCGATAAAGATCCTGCTACAGCCCTGACCAGGGGTTTCGTCGTCCGGAGCGCGGGCAGCGGTGCGGCATGAGAGTCGTGGTGGTCGGGGCTACCGGCAATGTCGGCACGAGCGTCGTACGCGCGCTCGCCGCGGATGACAACGTGACGTCGATCGTGGGCGTGGCCCGCCGGCTGCCGGGATGGCGCATCGACCGCACCGAGTGGCGGCAGGCCGACGTCGCCACCGGCGACCTGTCCCGCATCTTCGAGGGCGCCGACGCCGTCGTGCACCTCGCGTGGCTGTTCCAGCCCACCAGGGACCCGGCCGTGACCTGGCGGGCGAACGTGCTGGGCAGCATGCGGGTGTTCCGCGCGGTGGCCGAGGCAGGGGTGCCCGCGCTGGTCCACGCCTCCTCGGTCGGCGCGTACTCGCCGGGCCCCAAGGACCGGCCGGTGGACGAGAGCTGGCCCACGCACGGCTGGCCCGGGGCCGCGTACGGCCGGGAGAAGGCGTACGTCGAGCGGGTGCTCGACGTCTTCGAGCACGACCACCCGGCGATCCGCGTGGTGCGGATGCGGCCGGGGTTCATCTTCCAGCGGGCGGCGGCCACCGAGCAGCGCCGCCTGTTCGCCGGGCCGTTCCTGCCGCGCCGGCTGATCCGGCCCGGCCGCATCCCGTTCGTGCCCGACGTGCCCGGACTGCGGCTCCAGGTGCTGCACGCCGACGACGCGGCCGAGGCGTACCGGCTGGCGGTGACCAGGACGGTGTCGGGGGCCTTCAACCTGGCCGCCGAACCCGTGCTCGACCCCGCCGACCTGGCCAAGCTCCTCGGCACGCGGACGATACCGGTCACGCCCTGGCTGGCCAGGACGCTGATGTCGGCCGGCTGGCACCTGCGGCTGGTGCCCGCCTCGCCCGGCCTGCTCGAACTGGCCCTGCGCATCCCCGTCATGAAGACCGACAAGGCCAGGGACGTCCTGGGCTGGCGGCCGCGGCACTCCTCCTGGGACGCCATGCGCGAGCTGCTGGACGGCCTGCACGACGGCGCCGGCATGGAGACCCCGCCGCTCGCCCCCGACGGCGGCCCGCTGGGCCGGGTCAAGGAGATGGCCACGGGGGTCGGCGCCCAACCCTGATCCGGAGGTGTAAGACCGCCCGGCCGGGGCAGGGGACGGTTCTCTACGCAAGGTCCAGAGGCGTGGCCTGTGTGTCGTGACGACACGAAGGAGCGCCATGGCCCTTCTCCTGACCCAGGTCTTCACCCTCCACGACGTCACCAAGCTGCGCCGCGCGGTCGCCGAGCAGGCGGAGAGCAGCGGGCTGCGCGACGGCCGCCTCGACGACTTCGTGCTCGCCGTGCACGAGAGCGTGGTCAACGCCGTGGAGCACGCGGGCGGGCGCGGGCACCTGACGTTGTGGACGGTCGACGGCGTCATCCGCTCGGAGACGACGGACCAGGGGGCGGGCATCCCGCAGGCGTACCTCGACGGTGACGTCCGGCCGTCCAGCCTCTCCTACACCGGTCGCGGCATCTACCTGATCCGGCGGTTGTGCGACGTCGTGGACGTCCGCACCGGCCCGGACGGCACCACGGTCCGGCTCACCATGCGCCTGCCGCACGCGTCCGTCTCGCCGAGCTCCATGAAGCGGCTCCGGGTCACTGGTGGCGGCGGGCCGTCCGGGCGCTTCCAGGTCTGAGCGCGGGCGCGCCCGACCGCCCTGCCACGGCCCCGGGTAGGCTCGGCAGGAGACGGAAGGGGCCACTACGTGAGCGGCGGAAACAATCCCCCCGAGATCATCTCTCCGGTCCGCCGCATCGGGCGGCGGGAGTTCGATTTCGAACGCCAGATCGCCATCATGGCCATCGTCAACAGGACCCCCAACTCCTTCCACGACCAGGGGCGCACGTACGAGCTCGACCGCGCGGTCGCGGCCTGCGCGCGGGCCGTCGAGGAGGGCGCCGACTGGGTGGACATCGGCGGGTTCGCCTTCAGCGCCGCCCAGGCCGCGATCGGCGTCGAGGAGGAGATCGAGCGGGTGGTCCCGGTGATCGCCGAGGTCAGGGCCGCGACCGACGCCGTCATCTCGGTCGACACCCACCGCCCCGAGGTCGCCAGGGCGGCCGTCGAGGCCGGCGCCGACGTCATCAACGACACCAACGGCCTGCGCGAGCCCGGCCTGGCCGAGGTCGCGGCCGAGACCGGCGCCAGCGTGGTCGTCACCCACAGCCTCGGCGGGCCCGGCCGGCGGGTCTTCCGCCCGAGCTACGACGACGTCGTCGCCGAGGTCGCCGGGTTCCTGCGCGAGCGGGTCGCCTTCGCGCTCAAGGCGGGCATCGCCCCCGACCGGATCATGATCGACCCGGGCCACGACCTGAACAAGAACACCTTCCACTCCCTGGAGCTGACCCGGCGACTGGAGGAGATCGCCGCCATCGGCTATCCCACCCTGGTCGCGCTGTCGAACAAGGACTTCATCGGCGAGACCATCGACCGCCCGCAGGGCGAGCGCAAGGAGGGGACGATCGCCGCGAACGTCGTCTCCATCCTCAAGGGCGCCCGGATCCTGCGGGTGCACGACGTCGCCGCGACGGTGGCGTCCGTGCGCATGACCGAGGCCGTGCTCGGCTGGCGCGGGCCGGTCGCGCCGAGCCACAACCTGGCGTGAGAGGAGCCGCGTCCGTGACCGACCGCAAGCCGGTGGGCATGCCGTTCGAGAGCTGGATCGACCGTCAGATCCGAGAGGCGGCCGAGCGTGGGGAGTTCGACGACCTGCCGGGCGCGGGCAAGCCGCTGCCCGGCCTCGACCGGCGGCACGACGAGATGTGGTGGATCAAGCAGAAGCTGGAGAGCGAGGGGCTGTCCATGCCGCTGCCCCCGACGCTGGCGCTGCGCAGGGAGGCCGAGGAGGCGCTGCGGCAGGCCCGCGGGGCCCGGTCCGAGACCGAGGTGCGGCAGATCCTCGAAGAGGTCAACGAGAAGATCCGCGAGGCGATCAGGAAGGGCCTGCCGGGGCCGCCGCTCAACCTGATGCCCTTCGACGTCGACCGCGTCGTGTCGGAGTGGCGCGAGAACCGCTGACCCGCGCCCGGACGAGTCGCGCCGGTCGAGTCGCGCCGGTCGAGGGGCCCGGGCGCCGGCCCGGGCCCCTTCGCCGGACGAGGGGCCCGGGTCAGGCGGGCCCCTCGGCTGGAGACCGGGGGCCCCGGAGCCCCCGGCCGGCTCGGTGAGCTAGCTGACCGGCGGGTAGGCGTTCCTGACCAGCTCCTGGAACTGGGCGGAGAACCACTGGCCGGACAGCGGGGCGCCGCCGAGGGCGCCCGACATGTTGTTGCCGTTGAGGTTGTTGCCGGTGTAGGTCGGGTCGCACATCCGGTCGAACTTCTTGCCCTCGTCGTTCGGGATGTCGGTGCTGGCGCCGTCGGACTCGCCCGGCGGCTTGATCCAGACGTAGGCGTCGAAACCGGCCTCGGGGCTGGCCGTCGGCCGGGCGCCGAGGCCCGCGCCGCTCTGGTTGCACCAGTTGCCGGCGTGGATGCGCCGGTCGACGCGTGACTGGTTGACGAAGGTGTTCACGTCCGTCGAGGTGCTCGCGCCGCCCGGACGGGCGGTGCCGCCCCAGCCGTTGCGCGAGGTGTCGACCAGCATGCCGAGCCCGGACTTGAAGCCCTTGCTGACCAGCGCGGTGCGCAGGGCCGCGGCGAAGGTGGACTCGTCCACGTAGTAGTTCCAGTCGATCCACTTGGACTGGCGGACGGTCTGGCCGTTCACCAGGGTGTTGATCGTGAAGTACGGCTCCTTGGTGGCGGAGTAGTTGGCGGTGTTGACGATGAAGCCGTCCACGCTGTCCACGCCGGCCGTGGTGCCCGCGGCCATGTTGTAGAAGAGGTTCACGGCGGGGCCGAAGTTCGAGTCCCAACCGAGCCAGGCGTGGTGGGCGGCGTCCACGTAGGTGTAGACGTTGGTGATGGCGTGCAGCTTGTTGAGCGCGTACCGGACGCCGTCCACGTAGCCGCCGGGCCCGTTGGCCTCGGCGCACTTCGGGAAGTTGTTGGTGTTGGTGATCAGGTTGGGCAGCGAGTCGGGCTCGATGATCGTGACGATGCGCAGGCCGGCGTACTTGGGGTCGCGCAGGATGTTCGCGATCACGTCGATGTACTCGGCCTTGTAGCGGTTGAAACCGTTCTCGGCCATCAGCAGCTCGCCGTTGGAGGCCAGCGCCGAGCAGTCGCGGTTGGGCAGATCGTAGATGACGAACTGCACGGTCAGCGGGGCCGAGCCGTTGAGCGCGTCCTGGGCCACGGCCTCGTCCAGGTGGGCCTGGAGGCCCATGGCCGAGGAGGAGCCGGCGATGGCCGCGATGCGGTCCAGCCACACGGCGGTGGAGGTGTTGGCGACGGCGGCGCCGCCGGGCTCGGCCGCGGCCTTGGCCTTCCACTGCGGGTTCACGTAGCCGGTGGCGCCGGCGTACGGGTTCTCGACGTGGCCGGTGGGCGGCTGGCCGTCGTCGTCGGCCTCGGTGGCGGTGACCGTCTTGCTGGTCAGGCCGGTGGCGGCGACCGTGAAGGGACGGGTGCCGTTGGTCGTGTCGGCGTCCTGGGCGGCGGCCAGGGTGACCGTCTGGGCGGTGTTCCAGTTGGCCGTCGTGAAGGTGAGGCTGCCGCCGCCGGAGACGGTCAGGTCGGCGTCGCCGCTGCCCGCCGTCGAGGTGACGGTCACGTTCGCGGACGGCTGCGCGGCCAGCTTGACCGTGTACGCCGCCGTCCCGCCCTCGGGCACGGTCACCGACGTGGGCGTCACGAGCAGGGCCTGCTCCACGACCGCGTCGTCGTCCACCTCGGTCGCGTTGACGGTGGCCGAGGTGACGCCGGTGCCGCCGACGGAGAAGGCCGCCGTGCCCGCGGTGGTGTCGGCGTCCTGGGCGGCGGCCAGGGTGACCGTCTGGGCGGTGTTCCAGTTGGCGGGCGTGAAGGTGAGCGAGCCGCCCGCGCTGACGGTCAGGTCGCTGTCACCGCTGGTCCGCTGGGTGGTGACGGTGACGTTCGAGGAGGGGGCGGAGGACAGCTTGGCGGTGAAGGTGGCGGTGCCGCCCTCGTTGACCGCGACCGAGCTGGCGGAGGTGACCACCGCCGGGGTGGTGGGGGTGACGCCGCCGCAGGTCACGCCGTTCACGGTGAAGGAGGTGGGCGGGTTGTTGCTGCCCGTCCAGGTGCCGTTGAAGCCCATGGTGGTGGAGGCGCCGGTGGCCAGGCTGCCGTTGTAGGGCATGTTGGTCGCGGTGACGTGTGTGCCCGACTGCGCCCAGTTGGCGCTCCAGCCGGTTGGCGTGTACTGCTGGCCGGTGCCGGGGAAGTCGAAGCCCAGCGTCCACGAGGTGATCGGGTCGCCGGTGTTCTTCAACGTGATGTTCGCGGTGAAACCGCCCTGACCGGGGCTGCTCGTCCACGAGTTGGCGGAGTAGGTCACGTCGCAGTTCACCGCGGCGCTGGCGGCCGTGGTCTGGCCGACGACGAGCCCGAGGGCCGCGACGCTCGCGGCGGTCATGGTCACGGCCCATCGGCGCGGGCCGCTGTGGAGTCTCACTAGCGATCATCTCCAGAACGTCAGTTTGCTGGGAGCGCTCCCATAGTGAGACGCCCTCCCGGCCCTGTAAATGAGGCCGGCTGTGCGGCGGGCGTTCCCGGGCCGCATGCTCGCCGAATGCCTCGGAAGGTGGATGAAACTTTCATCATCGGCAGCCTGGTGAGAGGAAACGCGGGGGCCGGCGGACGGGCGATCCGTTGACATACGCCGCCGGTCACCCACAATCCCCCTTGGGAGCGCTCCCACACCCCCTACTCCCATGGAGATCCCTTGAAACACAGACCTCCTTCCCGCCTTTCCCGCCTGTCGAGGCGGCTCGCCGGAGCCGCGACGCTCGTGCTCGCGGCGGGCACGACCACGACCCTCGCGGCGCTGCCCGCGCACGCCGCCGTCGCCTGCGACGTGACGTACACCGCCAACCAGTGGACGAGCGGCCCAGATCAGGGCGGGTTCACCGCCAACCTGACCCTGAAGAACACCGGTGACCCGATCACCTCGTGGACGCTCGGCTTCGACTTCCCGACCGCGGGCCAGAAGTACACGCCCACCGGCTGGAGCGCCAACTGGGCGCAGTCGGGCACCCACGTCACCGCCACCAACATGCCGTGGAACGGCAGCCTGGCCACCGGCGCCTCGACGACGCTCGGCTTCAACGGCACCTGGACGGGCAGCAACCCGAGCCCGACCTCGTTCACCGTGAACGGCGTGACCTGCGGCGGCGCCAACACCCCGCCCACGGTCGCGCTGACCTCGCCCACCGCCGGCCAGACGTTCACCGCCCCGGCCACCGTGGCCATCGCCGCGAACGCCGCCGACGCCGACGGCACGGTCTCCAAGGTCGACTTCTACCAGGGCTCCACGCTGCTCGGCACCGACACCTCGGCGCCGTACGGCTACAGCTGGCAGAACGTGGCCGCGGGCAGCTACTCGATCACCGCGAAGGCCACCGACAACGGGGGCGCGACCACGACCTCGGCCCCCGTCGGGATCACCGTCTCGCAGAACACCGGGCCCGCCCTCGTGGTGAGCCCGACCACGATCTCCGTGCCGGAGAAGGGCACCGCGGGCTTCGGCGTGAAGCTCTCGCAGGCGCCCACCGCGAACGTGACCGTCACCACCGCCCGCACCAGCGGCGACGCCGACCTGACCGTCGGCTCCGGCGGCTCGCTCACCTTCACCCCGGCCAACTGGAACACCGTCCAGAACGTCACCCTGGCGGCGGCGGACGACGCCGACACCACCAGCGGCACCGCCGAGTTCACGGTGAGCGCGACCGGCTACACCCCGGTCAAGGTCGCCGTCAGCGAGGCGGACGACGACCTCGGCGGCGACAACGAGTACGTCAAGCGGTTCGTCGAGATGTACAACGAGCTGCACGACCCGGCCAACGGGTACTTCTCGCCCGACGGCGTGCCGTACCACTCGGTGGAGACGTTCATGGTCGAGGCGCCCGACCACGGGCACGAGACCACGTCCGAGGCCTACAGCTACTACCTGTGGCTGGAGGCGACCTACGGGCAGGTGACCGGCGACTGGGCGAAGTTCAACAACGCGTGGGCCTCGATGGAGAAGTACATCATCCCCTCGACCGCCGACCAGCCGACGAACTCCTTCTACAACCCCGCCAAGCCGGCCACGTACGCCGGTGAGTGGAACGACGTCAAGCAGTACCCGACGCAGCTCGACTCCGGGGTCTCCGTGGGCTCCGACCCGCTGGCCAACGAGCTGAAGAGCGCGTACAACACCAGTGACGTCTACGGCATGCACTGGCTGCTCGACGTCGACAACACCTACGGCTTCGGCCGCTGCGGCGACGGCACGAGCAAGAACACCTACATCAACACCTACCAGCGCGGCCCGGAGGAGTCGGTCTTCGAGACCGTCCCGCAGCCGTCCTGCGACACGTTCAAGTTCGGTGGCCCCAACGGCTACCTCGACCTGTTCACCAAGGACAGCAACTACGCCAAGCAGTGGAAGTACACCAACGCGCCCGACGCCGACGCGCGGGCCGTCCAGGCGGCGTACTGGGCGCAGACGTGGGCCAAGCAGCAGGGCAAGGAGTCGCAGATCTCCGCGTCGGTCGCCAAGGCCGCCAAGATGGGCGACTACCTGCGGTACGCGATGTACGACAAGTACTTCAAGAAGCCCGGCTGCACCAGCACCTCGTGCGCCGCGGGCACCGGCAAGGACGCCTCCAACTACCTGCTGTCCTGGTACTACGCCTGGGGCGGCGCGAGCGACACCAGCGCCGGCTGGGCCTGGCGCATCGGCTCCAGCCACAACCACTCCGGCTACCAGAACCCGCTCGCGGCCTGGGCGCTGGCCAACGTGGCCGAGCTGAAGCCCAAGAGCGGCACCGGCGCGGCCGACTGGAGCACCAGCCTGACCCGCCAGCTGCAGTTCTACACCTGGCTGCAGTCGGCCGAGGGCGCCATCGCGGGCGGCGCGACCAACAGCTGGGAGGGCCACTACGCCACCCCGCCGGCCGGGCTGCCGAAGTTCCACGGCATGACCTACGACTGGCAGCCCGTCTACCACGACCCGCCGTCCAACCAGTGGTTCGGGTTCCAGGCGTGGACCATGGAGCGGGTGGCCGAGCTCTACTACGCCTCGGGCAACGCCGACGCCAAGGCGCTGCTGGACAAGTGGGTCACCTGGGCGATGGCCAACACCACGATCAACGCGGACGGCACGTACCAGATGCCGTCGACGCTCAAGTGGACCGGCCAGCCCGCCGGTGACTTCAGCGACCCGAACGGCATGCCGCCGCCCAACCCCGGCCTGCACGTGACGGTCGCCGACTACACCAACGACGTCGGCGTGGCCGGCTCGTACGCCAAGGCCCTGATGTACTACGCGGCCAAGGCGAACAACGCCGGGGCCAGGACCATGGCCAAGGCGCTGCTGGACGGCGTGTGGAAGAACCGCGACGCCAAGGGCGTGTCGGTGTCGGAGACCAAGACCGACTACAAGCGGCTGAACGACCCGGTCTACGTGCCCCCGGGCTGGACCGGCAAGATGCCGAACGGCGACACGATCAACTCCAGCTCGACGTTCATGTCGATCAGGTCCTTCTACAAGAACGACCCCGACTGGCCCGAGGTGAACGCCTACCTCCAGGGCACCGGGCCCGCGCCGACGTTCAACTACCACCGCTTCTGGGCGCAGGTGGACGTGGCCGTGGCCCTGGCCGAGTACGGGCGGCTCTTCCCGTGAGAAAGGCGGCGATGATCGCCGCGGCGTCGCTGGTCCTGCCCCTGCTCGCAGGGGTGGGGCCGGTGGCCCACGCGGCCGCGCCCGCCTTCTCCTACGGTGAGGCGCTGCAGAAGTCGCTGTGGTTCTACGAGGCCCAGCAGTCGGGCGACCTGCCCGCCTGGAACCGCGTCTCCTGGCGCGGCGACTCGGGCCTGAACGACGGCAAGGACGCCGGGCTGGACCTGACCGGAGGCTGGTACGACGCGGGCGACCACGTCAAGTTCGGCTTCCCGATGGCCTTCTCGGCCACGATGCTGGCCTGGGGCGGCGTGGAGTACCGCGACGCCTACGCGGGCTCCGGCCAGCTCACCCACCTGCTGAACAACCTGAGGTTCGTCAACGACTACTTCGTCAAGGCCCACCCGTCGGCCAACGTGTTGTACGGGCAGGTCGGCAACGGCGGCACCGACCACGCCTGGTGGGGCCCGGCCGAGGCCATGCAGATGAACCGGCCCGCCTACAAGATCGACGCGTCCTGCGGCGGTTCGGACCTGGCGGGGGAGACGGCGGCGGCGATGGCGGCCTCGTCGATCGTCTTCCGTCCGACCGATCCGGCATATGCCGACAAGCTGGTGACGCACGCCAAGCAGCTGTACTCCTTCGCCGACACGGTCAGGAAGAAGTACAGCGACTGCATCAGCGACGCCCAGGGCTACTACAACTCCTGGAGCGGCTACAACGACGAGCTGGTCTGGGGGGCGATCTGGCTCTACCGGGCCACGGACGACGCCGCCTACCTGGCCAAGGCCGAGGCCGGTTACGACAACCTGGGCAACGAACCGCAGACCACGACGAAGTCGTACAAGTGGACGATCGCCTGGGACGACAAGTCGTACGGCGCGTACGTGCTGCTGCACAAGCTCACCGGCAAGCAGAAGTACCTGGACGACGCCGACCGCTGGCTCGACTGGTGGACGGTCGGCGTCAACGGCTCCAAGGTCAGGTACTCGCCGGGCGGCCAGGCCGTGCTGGACCGGTGGGGGTCGCTGCGGTACGCGGCCAACACCTCGTTCGTCGCGCTCGTGCACAGCGACTCGATCAGCGACCCGGCGCGCAAGGCCCGCTACCACGACTTCGCGGTCCGGCAGATCAACTACGCGCTCGGCGACAACCCACGCAACTCCTCGTACCTGATCGGGTTCGGGGCCAACCCGCCGAAGAACCCGCACCACCGCACGGCGCACGGCTCGTGGACCGACCAGATCACCAACCCGGTCAACAGCCGCCACACGCTCTACGGCGCGCTGGTCGGCGGCCCACCCGACCCCGACGACGTCTACGCCGACAAACGCGACGACTACGTCATGAACGAGGTCGCCACCGACTACAACGCCGGCTTCACCAGCGCCCTGGCCCGGCTCTACAAGGAGTACGGGGGAGCGCCCGCGGCGAACTTCCCGCCCGCCGAGACCCCGGACGGCCCGGAGATCTTCGTCGAGGCCGGCGTGAACGCCTCCGGCACGAACTTCACCGAGATCAAGGCCATCGTGCGCAACCAGTCGGCCTGGCCCGCCCGGGTCCTGTCGGACGGCTCGTTCCGCTACTACTTCACCCTCGACGGCTCGACGACCGCCTCGCAGATCAGCGTGTCGTCGGCCTACACGCAGTGCAAGGCCCCCACGCTCGGCTCGGCCGGCGGGAGCGTGCTCTACGTGAACATCGACTGCTCGGGGCAGGCCATCGCCCCGGCCGGGCAGTCGCAGCACCGCAGGGAGGTGCAGTTCAGGATCACCAGCGCGGGCGCCTGGAACCCGGCCGACGACTGGTCGTACCAGGGCATCCCGGCCACGCCGGGCGCGACGCCGGTGCAGACGAAGAACATCACCCTCTACAGCGGCGCCACCAAGATCTGGGGTGAGCCCCCGGGTCCGGAGGAGCGGGACACGACAGCGCCCAGCAAGCCGGGCAGGCCCGCGGTCTCCGCGATCACGGGCACGGCGGCGAAGCTGAGCTGGACGGCCTCCACGGACAACGTGGGGGTGACCGGTTACGACGTCTACCTCGGGTCCACCAAGGCGGGCACGGCCACCGGCACCTCGTACGACCTGGGCGGGCTCAGCCCGGCGACGGCGTACACGGTCTCGGTGGTGGCCAGGGACGCGGCGGGCAACAGCTCGACGCCGTCCGACGGCACGTCGTTCACGACCGCCGACCCGCCTCAGGGCGGCTGCGCGGCCACGTTCAAGGTCACCAACTCCTGGGGCGGCGCGTACCAGGCCGAGGTGACCGTCAAGAACGCCGGCTCCGCGGCCATCACGGGCTGGACGGCCGCCTGGACGTCCGCGAACCAGATCACCCAGCTCTGGGGCGGAAAGCTCACCCAGACCGGCTCGTCCGTGTCCGTCAGGAACGAGGCGTGGAACGGCGGGCTCGCCGCCGGCGCCACGACCACGTTCGGCTTCATCGCCAACGGCACCCCGTCCACCCCCGACCTCACCTGCACCCCCGCCTGAGCCCGCCGACCCCGCCCTCGCCCCGGCTGCCGAGCAGGGGCGAGGGCGGATCCACCGGCTCAGGGAAAGGCAGCACATGCGATCACTGTTCACCGCGCCGGCGCTCGCCGCCGCGCTCGTGGCCGCCTCCTTGATCGTGCCGGGCACCGCGGCGCAGGCCGCCACCGGCATCCACGTGAGCGGCACGAAGATCCTGGAGGGCAACGGCCAGGAGTTCGTGATGCGCGGCACCAGCCACGCCCACACCTGGTACCCGGCCCAGACCAAGGCGTTCGCCGACATCAGGTCGTTGAAGGCCAACACCGTGCGCGTCGTGCTCAGCGGCGGCCGGTGGAGCGCCAACTCCGCCTCCGACGTGGCCGGCGTGGTCTCCCTGTGCAAGCAGAACAAGCTCATCTGCGTGCTGGAGGACCACGACACCACCGGGTACGGCGAGCAGAGCGGCGCGTACACGCTCGACCAGGCCGCCGACTACTGGATCAGCGTCAAGAGCGCCCTGGCCGGACAGGAGGACTACGTCGTCGTCAACATCGGCAACGAGCCGATCGGCAACAACGCCACCACGCCCGGCTGGGCCGAGGCCACCAAGGCCGCGATCGCCAAGCTGCGCGCCAACGGCATCCACCACGCGCTGATGGTGGACGCCCCCGCCTGGGGCCAGGACTGGCAGAACGTCATGCGGGACAACGCCGCGTCCGTCCTCGCCGCCGACCCCGACAAGAACACGATCTTCTCGGTGCACATGTACGGCGTCTACGACACCGCCGCCGAGATCACGTCGTACCTGGACGCGTTCCGCACGGCCGGACTGCCGCTGGTCATCGGCGAGTTCGGGTTCAACCACTCCGACGGCGACCCCGACGAGGACACGATCATGGCCCAGGCCGTGAGCCGCGGCCTCGGCTACCTGGGCTGGTCGTGGAGCGGCAACGGCGGCGGAGTCGAGTACCTCGACCAGGTCACCGGCTTCGACGTCACCCGGCTCACCTCGTGGGGGCAGCGGCTGTTCAACGGCGTCAACGGCATCGCCGCCACGGCCAGGCAGGCGTCCGTCTACGGGGGCGGCACCGCCGACCCGACCCCGCCGAGCGCCCCCGGCACCCCGGCGGCCTCGAACGTCACCTCGTCCGGCGCCACCCTGACCTGGCCGGCCGCCACCGACAACGTGGGCGTGACCGGCTACGACGTCTACACCTCGGCCGGCGTCCCGCTCGGGACGACGGCCACCACCTCGATCACCCTGACCGGCCTGTCGCCCTCGACCGCCTACCAGGTGCACGTCAAGGCCAGGGACGCGGCGGGCAACCAGTCGGCCGCCTCGCCCACGGCCTCCTTCACCACCCTGGCCGGCGGCGGCGACGGCGGCTGCGCGGCCGTGGGGACCGTCCAGAGCCAGTGGGGCAACGGGTACGTCCTGCAGCCCGTCACGGTGACCAACACCGGCACGACCGCCAGGAACGGCTGGACGGTGACGTTCACGCTGCCCGCGGGCCATACCGTGACCGGCTTCTGGAACGCGGCGGTGACGGTCAGCGGGCGGACCGTGACCGCGCGGAACCTGAGCTACAACGGCACGCTCGCGCCCGGCGCCGCCACCGGTTTCGGGGTCCAGGCCGGTCGTCCGGACGGCGACACGTCCGTCCCGTCCGGCTACACCTGCGCCGGCTAGAGAAGGAGGAGGTGAGGCCGATCAACTGATCCTGCCCGCGACACCATCCCGCCCGGATGGGACGGACGCGGCCGGCGAACCCCCAGCCGGCCGCGTCCGTTTGCACCGCCCACCGGCCCGGCCTCGCACGGCGGTCAGCGGGGGTCCTGGGCGTGGGAGAAGCGTTCGCGGGCCGCGTCGATGGCGGCCTCGTCCGAGAAGTCGGCGAACGCCACCTCGTGGTAGCGGGCGGGGATCAGCGCCCGGACCCGCTCCGGATATCCGGGCCCGGCGGCGGGCACCTTGACCTGCGGCGGCACGCCCAGCCGGACGGCGATGGGCCCGGAGGCCCGGACGGACATCGCCCAGTCGCGGCTCTCGCCGACGATCGCGCACAGGTGCCGGGCGTAGACCCAGCGCACCTCGGCCAGGCCGGCGGCGTCCGGCGGGTCCGTGCCGAACGGCTCCACCGCGCACACCACCCGCGACCCGAACCCGTGCCCATGGTCGTGGTGCTCCTCGGGCGTGGCCCGTTCGAGGATCAGCGTCACCTGGGCGGCGAGCTCCTGGTCGAGCCGCGCCGACTCCTGGTGGGCGGCGAACAGCGTCGCCCCGGCCAGCGCCAGGCCGGCCAGGGCGACGCCTGCCGCGATCTTCCCGCGACGTGGTCCGGTCACGGGCTCGTGCAGGTCAGCGCGGGTGCGGGGCTCGGGATCGAGCCGGTGGCGTTGAAGCCGAACGTGGTGGACGCGTTCGGCGCGAGCTGACCGTTGTAGGAAGCGTTCTTGACGGAGACGTTCGGCGGCTGGGCGGACAGCACGCCGTTCCAGGGCGCGCCGTCGAAGCCCTGGCCGCCGGAGTAGGTCCACTTGACCGTCCAGCCGTTCAGTGACGCCGTGCCGGTGTTCTTCACCGTCACCTCGCCCTGGAAGTGACCGGCCCAGCCGGTGTCGGTGGCCTTCCAGGTGGCGATGCAGCCGCCGGGGGGCGGGGTCACCGTCGGGGTGACCGTCGGGGTGGACGTGGGCGTGCCCGAAGGCGTGCCGCCGCCGGGGCCGACGCCGGTGACCTGGCCGTTGCCGCCGTCGAAGACGACGTCGGAGCAGCTGTAGAAGTTCTCGTTGCTGTCGGAGCGGATCCAGTGGGTGTAGATGATGTGCCGCCCGGTCTTGCCGGAGGGGAGCTGGGCGTTCCAGTAGTAGTAGTTGAGCCCGCCGGGGCCGCCGCTGGCGGGCGGGTTGGTGACGCTGCCGAACGACTCCAGGTCCGACCACTTGAGCGGGCCGTCGGGGTTCCAGCCGTTCTTGGTGACGTAGTAGACGAAGGTGCCGGGGTGCTGAGCCCAGTTGCTGTGCCGCATCTGGATGCTCGCGCCCGACGTCAGGTGGGTCAGCGGCCAGTCGGAGCGGACGGCGTTGTAGGCGGTGAAGTCGTAGGGGCCGCCGGTGCCGCCGCTGCAGAGCTGGCCGTCGGGGATGAAGCCGCTGGTACGCCCGGCGCCGTCGGAACGCAGCACGGCGAACCAGTTGTAGAGCGGGGTCGCGCCGCTCTGGGCGACGGCCGCCGCGCAGGCCGGGTTGTAGGACTGGATCTGGCCGTTCTCGCGCAGGCCGTCCTGCCAGCACAGGAAGGTCCTGGCGCCGGGGAACATGGACACGCCGTGGGCCTGCGCCTGCGGCGGCGCGATCAGGACCGTAGACAGCAGGACCAGGGCGGCGGTGAGCGCCGCCGTTCGAAAGTGTTTCATGGGGATTCCTTCGTGCAGGGGAACACAGGAACGCCCACGATCAGCCCGCCCGGCCAGCGCATTGAACCATGGGCGGCGCCGTCCCGACAACGCGGTGTGAAACTTTCAGCCGATCTTGGTCAGCGCCTGTCCCGGCGGGCGCGCGAGGTGCGGATCCCGTCGTACCCCTCAGCCGGGTTCCATGGCCCGGTCGATCACCTTGAGCCTGGCCTCCAGCTCCGCCCGGCAGGCGGGGGCCAGGCGGCCCTCCCTGGCCCGGTCGGCGACCTTGCGCCGCACCTCGGCCGTGCCGGTGACCGCGGGGCCGCGGACCAGCGAGTCGAGCACCTGCTTGAGGTCGAGCACCACGTCCGCGTCGGTCGCGTCGCACGGTTCGCCGTCTTCGAGCGAGTCGTGGAAGCCGTCCACGGCCTGCTCGACGGTGACCGGCCCGGCCGGCGAGCTCCGCAACGCCCGGGAGGCCGACGCCGCGGCGGAGGGCGTGACGGGCGGCGTGACTGACGGCGCGACGGATGGCGTGACCTGCGGCGACAGCACCGGCTCCGGCTCGGACCGCTGGAACCACAGCAGCACGGTGAGCGCCAGCAGCGCAGACCCGGCCACCGTCAGCCCACGCCGCACCTGCCGGGCGATCCCGGCCGTGCCGAGCGCCGACGTCAGCGCGGCGACGATCGCCTCGGCCGTGGGCCGCTCCTCGGGCAGGTGCGCCAGGCAGCTCTGGCAGAGCGAGGCGACGCCGTGCGGCACGCCGGTCACCCGGGGCGGGGGATCGGTCCGGCGCGCCGCCTCGATCTCTTCCCACGTCGTCTCCGGGTACGGGGTGCGCCCGGTGAGCATGGCGAACAGCAGCACGCCCAGGGCGTACACGTCCACGGCCGGGTGGGTGGAGGCGCCGAGGAGGCGTTCGGGGGCGACGTAGGGCGGGGTGCCGCGGTCGTCGTCGGGGTCGCCGGCCCAGGCCGCGATGCCGAAGTCGAGCAGCTTGGGGCCGTCGGCGGTGAGCAGCACGTTCTCGGCGGTGACGTCCCGGTGGACCAGGCCGCGGGCGTGCCCGGCCATCAGCACGCGGGCCAGCCGCAGGGCGATGGTCGCCGCCTCGGTCCACGGCAGCGGCCCCTCGGCGATGCGCTCGGCCAGCGGGGTGCCGTCGAGCAGGGGCATCACCACGTACGCGGCCACGCCGCCCTTCGCGGTGACGGTCTCGCCGTAGTCGTAGATCTCGATCGAGTCCCGGTGGATGAACCGGGCCGCGGCACGGGCCTCGCTGCGCACCCGGACGCGTTCGCCGTGGTCGGTGTGCAGCGAGGCGGTCAGCACCTTGACCGCGACCAGCCGCTGCAACGACTGGTCGAAGGCACGCCAGATGACCGACATGCCGCCGTGGGCCAGCGGGTCCAGCAGCAGGTACCGCCGGGCCAGCACGTCCCCCGGCTCAAGCTGACTCACGGATGACCAGTTCCGTGGGGAGGACGGGGTCGATCCCCGTCGCCCCGGTCAGGAGCAGGCGGGTGGCGACCGTGGCGAGCTCCTCGACGGGCTGGCGGATGGTGGTCAGCGCCGGGACGGTGTGCCGGGCCACGGGGGCGTCGTCGAAGCCGATCACGGCGACGTCCGCGGGCACCTTGCGGCCGGCCCGGCGCAGGGCCTGGATCGCGCCGGCCGCCATCAGGTCGGAGGCGACGAAGACGGCGTCGAGGCCGGGCGCGTGGCGTAACAGCCACTGCATGGCGTGCGTGCCCGAGGCCGCGGTGAAGTCGCCGTAGGCCACGGGCACGTCGGGGGCGCCGGCCGACTGAAGGGTGCGGACGAGCCCTTCGAGCCGGTCGCGGGCGGCGGGCAGGGAGGGCGGGCCGCCGATGGCCGCCACGTTCCTGCGGCCCTGTAACAGCAGGTGCTCGGCCGCCTGCCGGCCGCCGTCGAGGTTGTCCACGTCGGCGTAGGGCAGCTTGAGGTCGTGGGGCGGCCGGCCGATGTTGCGGACCGGGATGCCGGCGGTGGACAGCTTGATGGCCAGCGGATGGCGTTCGCGCGCGCCGACGATGAGGACGGCGCCCGACAGCGCGGGCAGCGTGGACGAGGTGGGCGTCACGGTCGTCACCATGAGGTGGGTGCCGTGCTCGGCGATCAACGCTCCGGCGGCGGACAGGAGCCTGGCGTAGTAGGGCTCGGAGAACAGGCGGGGGAGATGGTCGCAGATCACCGCCGTGACGCCGTCGGTCAGCGTCTTGGCGGCGCTGCCCCTGGGCGCGCGTTGTCGGACGTAGCCCATGCGGGAGACGGCGTCGTAGACTTGCCGGCGGGTCGAGGTACTGACCCGCACCGAGCCCGTGAGGACTCGAGATGCGGTCGCGGGGGAAACCCCTGCAGCGGCCGCCACCTGTGCCAGTGTGGGCTGCTCGGTCATGGAGCACCTCGCGGAAAGATCCTGGGAGCGCTCCCACGTTACCAATGTTTCGCCGCTGTTAATAGGGCCTTTGCAGGGGGTGCGTCCGGGTGTGCGGACGCCCGCCGAATCTGCTCAGGTGGGGGCGGTGGTCACCGCCGGAGGTTTTCCCGCCGCAGGTCGATCACGACATATTGACCATCCGTTAGGGGTATCCGGGACGCGCCGGATACCCCTGGACGTCCGTCTCTAGCGCCTGCCGCGGCCGCGGCCGTGACCGTCGCCGTTCTGGTAACCCTGGCCGGGGCCGAAGTCGCCGTCGGGGTTGACGTCGGTGAGGCCCTGGTCCCTGTTGTCGTCGGGCTCCTGCCTGCGGGGGGCGCAGCCCTGGCCGCAACCGCCGAAGCGGGAGGAGTCGACCGGGGTGAAGGCCGTCGCCGGGGTGCCCTTGAGCGCGGCCTTCATGGTGGCGTTCCAGATCGGGCCGGGGATCGAGGCGCCGAAGACCGAGGGGTAGTACCGGCCGCCGATGGTGATGCTGTTCAGCTTGTGGGTCGTCGAGCCGCGCGGGTCGCCGATGCTGACCGCGCCGGCCAGGTCGGGGGTGAACCCGGCGAACCAGGCGGTGGCCTGGTCGTCGGTGGTGCCGGTCTTGCCCGCCGCCGGACGGCCGATGCCGCCGACCCCTCGCATCGTGCCCTTGGTGAAGACGCCGGACAGGATGTTCGCCGCCGCGTCGGCGACCTCGGGGTCGAACGCCTGCGTGCACTTGGGCTTGTACTCGGTCACCTTGCCGTTGCGGTCGGTGATCTGGGTGATGGCCGTCGGCGGGCAGTACTTGCCGCGCGCGCCGATCGCCGCGTAGGCCGTGGCCACGGTCACCGGGTCCATCTCGTTGATGCCGAGCGTGAACGTCTCGAACTCCTGGAGCTTGCCGCCGTCGGAGCGCTTGATGCCGAGCGACTTGGCGGTCTCGACCACCTTGCAGAGGCCGACCTTCTGCTCCAGCGTCATGAAGAACGTGTTCACCGAGCCCCAGGTGCCGGTGGCCAGCGACTTGAAGCCGCCGCCGCCCTCGTCGTTGGTGACGGTGTGGCTCGGGTCGCCGACGTTCTGGCCCTTGCAGTTCTTGAACGCCCAGTAGTTGGGGGCGGTGTAGCCGCTGCCCACGTTGAAGCCGTCGTTGATCTTCATGCCCTGCTTGAGCGCGGTGAGCAGGGTGAACGTCTTGAACGTCGAGCCGGCCTGGAAGCCGACGCCGCCGCCGTGCACCGCGTCGGCCACCACGTTGTACGACATCTCGTGCTTGCGCCTGGAGTTGCCGTACTTGCGGCTGGCGGCCATGGCCTTGATCTCGCCCGTGCCCGGCTTGACCAGGGCCTCGGAGGCGACCGGGTTGTCGGAGGCGTAGACGTGCTTCTTGATGGCCTCCTCGGCGGCCTCCTGCATCTTCGGGTCGATCGTGGTCTTGATCTCCAGGCCGCCCCGGTTGAGGAACTGGGTGCGGGCCTTCTTGGTCTTGCCGAAGGCCGGGTTGCTCAGGATCTCGTTGCGCACGTACATGCAGAAGTACGGGTACTGGCTGGCGCCGCAGCCGCCGGGCAGCGGGGTGCCCTTGTAGCCGAGCTTCTTGGCCCTGGCCTCCTCGTGCTGCTCAGGCGTGATCTTCTTGAGCTCCAGCATGCGGTCGAGCACCACGTTGCGCCGGTTGAGCAGTTGCGCGCGCGAGTCCTTGCCCAGGTTGGGGTCGGTCCGGTTGGGGTCCTGGACCGCGCCGGCCAGCGTGGCCGCCTGGCTGAGCGTCAGGTCGGCCGCCGACACGCCGAAGAACCGCTTGGCCGCCGCCTCGACGCCGTACGCGCCGGCGCCGAAGTAGGCGATGTTGAGGTACTTGCCGAGGATCTCGTTCTTGCTGTACTTCTCCTCGACCGCCATCGCGTAGCGCAGCTCCTTGAGCTTGCGGGCGTAGCTGGCTTCGAGGGCCGCGTTCTTCTCCTTCTCGGTGGTGGCCGAGTTGAGCAGCACCTGCTTGACGTACTGCTGGGTGATGGAGGAGCCACCCTGGGCGATGCCGCCCCTGCTGAGGTTCTTGGCGAGGGCGCGCACGGTGCCCTCGATGTCGATCGCGCCGTGCTCGTAGAAGCGGTAGTCCTCGATGGAGATGATGGCCGTCTTCATGATGTCGGCCACCTCGTCGAGCGAGACGTTCTCGCGGTACTCCTCGTAGAACTGGGCGATCTGGTTGCCCTTGGCGTCGAGGACCGTCGTCTTCTCGGCGAGGGGCGGTTCTTTGAGGTCTTCCGGTTTGATGTTCAGTTCCTCGGACGCCGAGACGAACATCGCTCCGGTGCCGCCGACCGCCGGCAACGCGATGGCCGCGGCCACCACTCCCGCGGCCATCGCAGCCCCGGTCAGGCGCACGATGCTCGACATTCGGGAACCCATGCGGAAAAACCTCCCCATCTCGGCTTTTGGGTGCATCCTAAACCCGCCCATGACCTGCTCTCTGTAAAAAGACGAAGCGCGCGTCGGCGGTGGATGCTTCTACCCCGGGTGAGACGCCGAAGCACGGGATTTGGTTCGCCGGGTTTCCCGTCGAATTCGTTTCCTGTGGGTCTGCGGGGATAGGGCGTGGTCATGACTTCTCACCGAGTGTTGCCACGCGAGCAGGCACGGGTCCGTGAGCCGGTCACCGCTCCGCGCCGGAGGCCGGTCCTGGACGACACCCTGACGCTGCTGCTCGACCCGTACCGCTTCATCGGCGACCGGGCGCGGCGGCTCGGCTCCGACGTCTTCGAGACGCGGCTGCTGCTCCAGCCGACCATCTGCATGACCGGCGCGCAGGCCGCCGAGGTGTTCTACGACCCCGAGCTGTTCGTCCGGGACGGCGCCGCCCCCCGGCGGCTCCAGGCGACGCTGTTCGGCAGGGACGGCGTGCAGGCCCTCGACGGCGAGACCCACCGGGCGCGCAAGGCCATGTTCATGTCGCTGATGGGCCGGGAGGGCCGCGACCGGCTGGCGGAGCTGGCCGGCCGGCGCTGGCGCGAGCGCATCCGCGCCTGGCAGGGCATGCCGCGGGTCGTCCTGTACGAGGAGGTCAGCAGGCTGCTGTGCCAGGCGGTCTGCGACTGGACGGGCGTGCCGCTGCCGCCCGCGCGGGTGCCCGAGGTCACCGCCACCCTCCAGGCGGCCATCGAGGGCGGCGACGGGCTCGGCCCCCGCTACCTGCGTGGCCGGTACGCCCGGATCAAGGGCGACCTGTGGCTGTCCGGCCTGATCCGCTTCGCCCGCGACGACCCCGGCCGCTTCGCCGGCACGGTGACCGGCCTGATCGCGGGCTACCGCGACCCCGACGGCACCCTGCTGCCGGCCAGGACCGCGGCCGTCGAGCTGCACAACGTGCTGCGGCCCACGGTGGCGGTGGCCAGGTTCGTGACGTTCGCGGCCATGGCCCTGCACGCCCACCCGGAGTACTACGAGCGCGTCCGCGAGGGCGACGATCAGTTCGTCGAGCACTTCGTCCAGGAGGTGCGCCGGTTCTATCCGTTCTTCCCGTTCGTCGCCGCCAAGGTGGCCAAGCCCTTCACCTGGAACGGCGAGCACTTCCCGCAGGGCCGGCGGGCACTGCTCGACCTGTACGGCATCGACCACGACCCGCGCCTGTGGGACCGCCCAGGCGAGTTCCGCCCGGAACGGTTCGCCGAATGGGACGGCGGCGAGTACGACTTCGTCCCCCAGGGCGGCGGCGACCACTACGAAGGGCACCGGTGCCCGGGCGAGTGGATCACCGTGGACCTGATGAAGCTGGCGGTGACCGCGCTGACCCGCTGGATGACCTACGGCGTGCCGGCCCAGGACCTGCGCATGCCGTCGTGGCGCGCTCCGGCCGTGCCCAACAGCCGTTTCGTCATCGACCAGGTCGAGGCCGTCTGAGATTCGGGCAGCGCCGGGCAAAGAAGCGTGTTGTCGCGCGGGTGCGCGCGCGAGGGTCTGGCAACGTTCACCGGGGCGATTCTTCCTGGCCTTGGTGGAGGGTTTCATGCGTCGTGTCGTGGACGACGAGGAGCAGGGCGATCAACTGGTCTCGGCCGCCAGGGCGTACTGGGGGGACAGCGCGGGCGACACGGGTTGCGTGGTGGCCGAGGCGTTCGACGAGGACGTCCGGGCGGTCGTGCGCACCGTCATGGTCGCCAAGGCCGTGTGCGGGCTGCTGTCGGCCCGGCTGGTCGTGCTCACCGACCCGCGGTGGCGGCCGCTGGCCGAGGCGTTCGGGGCCGCCGCCGATCTGGGGCCGCCCGACGCGCTGGTCACCAGCCGGATCGATCCCGGCGTGCGCACCGACATCCCGGTCGTGCACGTGCACGGCACCGGGTCGCTGCAGGCGTACGCGCTCTTCCCGGATCAGACGCCCGTCTCCTTCGGCGAGGAGCTGCCCGGCCGGGTCGCGGAGTTCTTCGAGCGCCAGATCTGGCCCAACAGGGAGGCGCTCCGGCCGAGCGCCGAGCGTACGGCCTGGCGGGCCAAGGAGGGCTACCAGGTCCGCACCGACACCGAACGCCGCCAGCTCCGCCTCTACGGCTGCTCCAGGCTGCGCCTGGACCCCGGCCGGCCCACGGTCACGGTGTTCGGCCACATGCCGGGCCGCGACACCGAGCTGTTCGAGGAGACCGAGCGGTACGCGGCCGCCGAGGAGTCGGCCAACTGGCTGTTCCTCGACCGCCTGCGCTCCGGCCTGCTGTCGTCGAACATCCTGTGGAGCATGACCGACGTCGCCGTCACGTTCGGCGGCAGCGACCTGCCCGCCTTTGGCGTCCCCGTCATCCAGGCCGGCTGGTCGGAGGGCGCCGCCTGCGGGGCCACCCACCTCGCGCGCACGCCGGAGGAGCTGCGCGACCGGCTCGGCGAGGCCGTCGCCGTGCACGGCAAGGCGGAGACGATCCTCGGCCCGGAGCAGCGCGAGCGCGCCCGCCTGTGGTTGTGGCTGCGCCGCTGCGGCGCCGACGTGCCGACCCAGATCCTGCCGCGCTGGGAGCTCGGGCCCGACTATCCGCGGGCCCTGGCGGTCGCCCTGCGGCACGCCGAGCCCGACGGCGACCCGCTCTTCGAGGCGGTGCGCCGCATGTGGGAGCGCCGCGACCCCGTGCTCACCCGATTCGACTTCCAGGACCTGGCCAAGACCACACTGACCCCCGCGAGGAGCGCCCGATGACCGGAACAGGACCCATCACAGAGCTCGACCCGGTGATCCTGCCCGCGATCCCGCCCGTCCACGTGACCAGCGGGCGGTTCCCCGCGCTGCAGGTGATCGACCGGCTGCACCGGGGCAGCCAGATCGTGGGCAGGTTCGAGACGTCCGGGCTGGTCGGCTTCAAGGTGTCCGCGCAGGGACGGCCGCTGCGCGTGCAGATGTCGCTGTCCATGGACGAGCGGTCGGTCAGCGGCTGGCACACCGGCAGGACGGGCCCCGACTTCACCACGCCCCGATGCGTCCAGATCCGCTCCCAGGGACGCCTGCGCCAGTGCGTGCTGCTGCGCGGCCGCAACCCGCACGCCCGCGTGGCCTTCGACCTGACCCCCGAGGAGATCCCGGACGACGGGCTGATCTGCGTCGAGGCCCTGGACATCATGGAGGGCGACGGCGTCTGCGACGAGGTGCGCACGTTCCTGTCCGGCCGGGTCCAGGAAGACGGGGCGGCCGGACTGCGGCTCAACAAGATCGTGTTCGAGGAGCCGCCCGCCGTCGACTACGACCCCGACACGCTCGACGGCTCCCGCTGCGAGCTGTCCTCGCTGATCAGCGGCGGCGGCCTGGCCAACGTCAACCGGCAGGGCGTGCGCGTCCTGCGGTCGGGCATGTTCGTGGTCAACCCGGTGCTGCGCGACACGTTCGGGGCCAGCGGGCGGATCACGCTGCGGCTGGGCACGAAGGCGGAGGCGGCCAGCATGATCCCGGCGACCTGGCGGCGGGTCAACAGCGAGCTGCGCTGGCTGCGGCACGCCACCAGGAAGCTCCTCGGCACGGCGGCCCCCACGGTGGAGCGCGTCTACAGCCTCAGGGACGGCGTGGCCGGGCCCTTCGGGCAGACGGTCCACGGGAACGTCACCGAGCTCGTCCTGCCGAGCCCGACGGTCTCGCCGTTCCTCGTGGTGATCGAGCGGGTGCCGGGCGTCCTGCCGACGCTGGAGTCCGGCACCTCGGACTAGCGGGAGCTCCGGCTCCCTCGACCCGCGTGACCTGCGACAGCCGGTGACAGCCCGCCGTTCTGGCGGGAAAACTGGTGATCACCGGTGATAACGCCGCTCTGCGGGCAGTTGTCATGGGTGGGCGGGAACGGTTTGAGCATCGAGACGACCCGGCATCAGCAGTGCACGGTCATGCGCGCCACGGGCGAGCTCGACCACGCGGGACGGGTCAGGTTCAGCGCCCACATCAACACGGTGTGGGACTGGTCGCCCGGACCCGTCCTCGTCTTCGACCTGGGCGACCTGGTCTTCTACGACTCCTCCGCCATCGGCGTGCTGGCCACGGCGATCCAGCGGATGGAGGCGGAGCCGGGCGGCCGGATCATCGTGGTCAGCCCGTCCGACCACCTGCTGTCGGTGCTGCGGCTGACGGACCTGCTCTCCCACGTGGAGCTGCGCGGCAGCGTCGAGGAGACCGTGGCGGAGCTGACGGTGGGCACCGTCCCGCCCGCCTACAACCCGTAGGTCTCCAGCAGCCGCAGCCAGATCTCGCTCACGGTCGGGAACGACGGCACGGCGTGCCAGAGCCGGTCGAGCGGCACCTCGCCGGTGACCGCGATCGTGGCGGCGTGCAGCAGCTCGCCGACGCCGGGACCGGCGAAGGTGACGCCGAGCAGCACCTTCCTGTCCTCGTCCACCACGGCCTTGGCGCGGCCCCGGTAGCCGTCGCCCAGCAGGTACGCGCCCGAGACCGAGCCGAGGTCGTACTCGACCGCGCGCACCCGGAAGCCGGCCTTCCTGGCCTCGGCCTCCGTACGGCCGACCGCGCAGACCTGCGGGTCGGTGAAGACCACCTGCGGCGCGCCGAAGCCGCCGGCGAGGTCGCGCATGGCGGGCAGGTCGTCGCCGTGCGCCCGCGCCGCGATCACGTCGCCGCAGATCCTGGCCTGGTACTTGCCCATGTGGGTGAGCAGCGCGCGGCCGTTGACGTCGCCGACGGCGTAGAGCCAGCCGCCCGGCACGCCGGTGGCCCGCATGCTGTCGTCGACCTCCACGGGCGCGTCGTCGGGCAGGCCGACCGTGTCCAGCCCGATCCCGCGCGTGGCGACCTTGCGGCCGGTGGCTACCAGCAGCTCGTCGGCCTCCAGCGGCGGACCCTCCGACAGGTGCACGGTCACCTTGCCGCCCGGCTCGGGCCGCTCGACCCTGACCACGTCGGTGTGCAGGCGCACGTCGATGCCCGCCTCGCCGAACGACCGGGCCACCAGCTCGCCCGCGAACGGCTCGATCCGGCCGAGCAGCCCGCCGCCGCGCACCAGCACGGTCGTCTGCCGCGCGCCGAGCCCGTGCATGGCCTGCGCCATCTCGCAGGCGACCACGCCGCCGCCGATCACCACCAGGCGTTCGGGCACCTTCGTCGCGGCGGTGACCTCGTGGCTGGTCCACGGCTTCGCCTCGGCCATGCCCGGCACCGGCGGGACCGCCGCCGTGCTCCCGGTGGCCAGCACGACCGCCTGCCGGGCCGTGAGCACCCGCTCGCCGCCGTCGGGGGTCGTGACGACCACCCGCCGCTCGCCGTCGAGCCGCCCCCTGCCGCGGACGAACTCCGCCGGCACGCCCTCGACCCAGCTCACCTGCCCGGAGTCGTCGTAGCGTGAGACCGCCTCGTCGCGCCGGGCGAGCACCGCGGCCACGTCGATCGGCCCGAGCGAGAGCCCGGGCACCCGGGACACCTCGCCGGCCAGGTCGACCGGGCGCAGCAGCGCCTTGCTCGGGATGCACGCCCAGTAGGAGCACTCGCCGCCGGCCAGCCGCTCCTCGACGATCGCGGCGCTCAGCCCGCCGCGGACCGCCCGCGCGACGACGTTCTCGCCCGCCGGACCGGCCCCGATCACGATGACGTCGAACTCCTCAGCCACGCTGCCTCCCCACACTCGTCTTCGATTCGCACTCTTTCATGCCCTGCTCGCACCACCCGAGGTGGCCACGGGCGTGAACCCTTTCGGCCCGCGACGGAGAGACCGGGTAGATGCCCGCGCCGTCCGGGGGAGCCCGCTCGGCACCCTCATGAAGGAGCTCCCCATGCCGGCGCCGTCTCCTGTGTTCGTGCTGCCCGGAAACGCCCTGGGGCGGCATCGGGCGCTGCTGGTC
The DNA here is from genome assembly GCF_040674635.1 of Nonomuraea sp. NPDC049758. Lineage (NCBI taxonomy): Bacteria > Bacillati > Actinomycetota > Actinomycetes > Streptosporangiales > Streptosporangiaceae > Nonomuraea > Nonomuraea sp. NPDC049758. Next base: position 77,122 of record NZ_JBFAMZ010000006.1, on the reverse strand, counting down.
GCGCTGGTGCCCGCCGTCGCGCTGCGGCTGCTCGCGATGGCGGGGTACCGGCCCGCGCTGTGGTTCTGGGCGGACTCGTTCTCCTATCTGGAGGCCGCGGCCGACCCCGTGCCCGGGACGTTCCGGCCGCTCGGGTACTCGCTCTTCCTGGCCGCGCTCGGGCCCGGGAAGAGCCTGGCGCTGGTGGCCGCCGTGCAGCACGCGTCCGGGCTGGCGCTCGCCGTGGCCGTCTACGCCCTGCTGCGGCGGCGCGGCCTGCCCGGCTGGGGCGCGACGGCCGCCGTCGCGCCGCTGCTGTACGACGAGTTCCTGATCCTGCTGGAACACATGATCATGGCGGACGCGCTGTTCACCGTGCTGGTCACGGCCGGGATCCTGGCGCTGTCGGGCCGGCTCACTCCGGTCACGGCGGCCGCCGGCGGCGTGCTGCTCGGCCTGGCCGCCGTCACCCGCACGATCGGGGTGGCCGTCCTCGCGGTGGCCGCCGTCTGCCTGCTGCTGCGCCGTCCCGGGCCGCGCCCGCTGCTCTGTCTGGTCCTGGCGGGCGCGGCGCCGCTGCTCGGGTACGCCTCCTGGATGTGGGCCACCAGCGGCACCTTCGGCCTGACCAAGGCCGACGGCCTGTTCCTGTGGGCCCGCACGATGACCTTCGCCGACTGCTCGGTCATCAGGCCGGAGCCCGAGCTGGCCCCCCTCTGCCCGAGGACGCCGGTGGCCGGGCGGCCCTCTCCCGCCCACTGGATGTGGGGGCCCACCCTGGCCGCCGTCCCCGGCGACCGGAACGCGCTGGCCGGCCGCTTCGCCCGCGAGGCAGTCCTCGCCCAGCCCGGCGACTACCTGGCCGCCGTCGGGCGCGACCTGCGGTGGCTGCTGCGCTGGGAGCGCACCACGGCAAGGAAGGTGGCCGACAGGAAGACCAATCCGTACTGGTTCCCCTACGAGGAGCGCCCGCTGCGCGCGTCCGTACGGCGGATCGCCGGGGCGTACGAGGGCGGGCCGGCGGACACCCGGATCGTCGAGCCCTACGCGGGCTGGCTGCGGGCCTACCAGCGCTTCGGCTACCTGCCGTACCCGGTGCTCCTGGCGCTGCTCGGGGGCGCGCTCGCGGTGGCGGCCGTACGGCGGCGGCCGGACGCGCTGCTGCCCGGCGTGGCCGCCGCCGTGCTGGTCGTGGCGCCGTCCTTCCTGAGCGGGTACGACGTGCGGTACGTCGTACCGGCTCTCCCGCTGGCCTGCCTGGCCGCCGGGCTGGCATCGGGACGTCCGCCGGAGGTCGGGAGACGTTCACCTGCGGGGCCTAGCGTTCGCGCATGACTGTTTACCCCACGTCGGTGGTGTACCGGGCGGCGTCCGAGGGTTATCACACCTTCCGCATCCCGGCGGTCGTGGTGACCGGGGCCGGGACGCTCCTCGCCTTCGCCGAGGGGCGGCGCGGGTCCGCCGGCGACTCGGGGCACATCGACCTGGTGCTCAGGCGGTCGGTCGACGGCGGGCTGACGTGGGGTCCCCTTCAGGTGGTCGCCACGGAACCGAACCGCGGCACGGTCGGCAACCCCGCGCCCGTGGTGCTGGACGACGGCCGGATCCTGCTCGTCACCGTCCGGCAGGGACCGTCGGCGACCGAGGAGAGGATCAGGCGGGGTCAGGTGCAGGCGGCTGAAGGGCGGCGGGTGTTCGTCCAGGTCAGCGCGGACGACGGGATCACCTGGCCGGCCCCGCGCGAGATCACCGCCCAGGTCAAGCGCCCCGAGTGGCGCTGGTACGCCACCGGCCCCGGGCACGCCGTCCGGCTCCGGAGCGGGCGCGTCGTGGTGCCGGGCAACCACTCCCTGCCCCCGTCCGGCTCGGACGACGGCACCGAGGGCCGCTACAACGGCGGCCACGCGCTGCTCAGCGACGACGGCGGCCGTACCTGGCGCATCGGCTACGTGGACGACGACCCCGACGGCTACGTCAACGTCAACGAGACCACCGCGACCGAGCTGCCCGACGGCCGCCTCTACGTCAACGCCAGGACGGACTCCGCCGCGCCGGGCACCCGCGCCGACGCCTGCTCCTCCGACGGCGGGCAGCGGCTCGACCTGCCCTTCCGTCCGCAGGCCGGGCTGGTGGGGCCGGTGGTGGAGGGCAGCGTGCTGTGGTGCGAGCCGCCCGGCGTGCTGCTGTTCTCCGGCCCGGCCGCGCCCGACGCGCGGGCCCTGATGACGGTACGGGCGAGCACCGACGCCGGGGTCACCTGGCATCCGGTGCACACCGTGTCGGGCCTGCCCGCCGCCTACTCCGACCTGGTCAGGGTGGACGGCGACACGGTGGGGCTGCTGTTCGAGACCGGCGACTTCGGGCCGTACGAGAGCATCGCCTTCCGGCGCATCCCGGTCGCCGAGCTCGACCCCCGCCGGGCGTAGCCGCCCGTTCCTTTCCCACAGCTCTGTGCTGACACAGGGCTGTGCTGACTACGCTGAGACGACCACTGTGCGACCGCGTGTGCGGAGTGTTCCGTAATACGCGCTAGCATTCCGATCAGCGGAACAGGCGAGGGAGAGTTCAGTGGCTGAGACCCAGTCCCCTGTGGGGAGCGTCGATCGTGCCCTGCTGATCCTGCAGGAGATCGGGAGACACAGCAGGGGAGTGACGCTCGACGAGCTGGCCACCAGGCTGCGGCTGCCGAAGAGCTCGCTGCACCGCCTGCTCGGGGCGTTGAAGCACCGGGGCTTCGCGGCCCAGCCGGAGCCGAGCGGCCCGTACTTCCTCGGCACCGAGATGCTGGCCACGGCCTTCCGGTTCTACGAGACGATGGACCTGCGCACGCTCGTCCGGCCGCTGCTGCTGCGGCTGAGCGAGGAGTTCTCCGAGACCGTGCACATGGCCATGCTCGACGGCGGCGAGGTCGTCTACCTGGACAAGGTCGAGGCGGTGCGGTCGATCACCATGACCTCGGTGGTCGGCGGGCGCAACGCGGCCCACTGCACGGGCGTGGGCAAGGCGCTGCTGGCCTGGACGTACCCGACGGACGAGGCGGTCAAGGCGTGGGCCGAGCGCTACGGGCCGCTGGCCGCCAGGACCAGGAACACGATCACGAACCCCGCCAAGCTGGCCACCCACCTCGACCAGGTCAGGCAGCAGGGGTACGCGCTCGACCTGGAGGAGAACGAGCCGGGGGTGCGGTGCGTGGCGGCGCCGGTCTTCCTGGGCAAGACCGCGCCGGTGGCGGCGGTGAGCGTGACCGCGATCAAGGACCGCATGTCGGTCGCCCGCCTCGAAGAGGTCGGCCTCGGCCTCCGCCGCGCCATCTCCGCCCAGGTCTAACCCCCACCCGCCCCCGCGCCGCCCCCGCGCCTGCCTCCGCCTCCGCGCCTGTCCGCGGCCCCCGCGCCCGCGCCGCCCTTCGGCGCCGCAACTCTGTCGCGCCAGGGTCCGGCCCGCTGGGCCGCCGCATCGGGCGGTGGCGCCGGCTCCTCCCCCCTCTCCCCAAGGGGACCTCAACCGGCTACGGTCGGAAAGAACGCGGAACAGCATTCCGTATCACGGACCAAAGGACACATGGGCATGAAGCTGGAGAAGGTCCCCGTCCCCCGTGCCGCCCTCGCGGAGGGCCCGAGGTGGGACGCCGCCACGGGCACCCTGCTGTGGGTCGACATCCCCGCCGGCCACGTGCACCGGCTCGACCCGGCCGGCGACGAGCGGGAGACCATCGAGCTGGGCCAACCGGTCGGCGTCGCCGTGCCGCACGCCTCCGGCGGACTCATGCTGGCACTCAGGGACGGCTTCGCCCGCCACGCGGACGGCCGCACCGAACTGGTCGCCCGGCCGTCCGAGCCCGAGGGCAACCGGATGAACGACGGCGCCTGCGACCGCGCGGGCCGCTTCTTCGCCGGCACCAAGGCCGAGGACGACACCCCCGGCGCGGGCTCGCTCTACCGCCTGGCCCAGGACCGTACGTGCGACAAGGTGCTGGACGGCGTCACGATCTCGAACGGCGTCGGCTGGAGCCCCGACGAACGCCTGATGTACTACGTGGACACCGCGACCGACCGGATCGACGTCTTCGACTACGACCCGGCGACCGGCACGCTCGACGGCCGCCGGCAGTTCGCCGCCCTCCCGAGCCCCGACGGCCTGACCGTGGACGCCGCCGGGCACGTGTGGGTCGCGCTGTGGGGCGGCGCGGCGGTCGTGCGGCTCCGGCCGGACGGGCGTACGGACCTCACCGTGGAGGTCCCCGCGGCCAACGTGACGAGCTGCGCCTTCGGCGGCCCCGACCTCGACGTGCTGTACGTGACCACCGCCTGGGACGGCGACGCCGGCGGGGAGCTGTGGCGCTGCCGCACCCCCCACACCGGCCTGCCCGCCAACCCCTACCGCGGCCTCACCCCTTGACCGCCCCGGTCAGCGCCTGCACGAACCGGCGCTGGCCGAACAGGAACACGGCGAGCACCGGCAGCGTGGTCAGCACCGTGCCCGCCATGATCGCGGGCCAGTCGGCCCGGTGCTGGCCCTGGAACGTGGTCAGCCCCGCCTGCACGGTGTAGTTCGCCTCGGAGTTGATCACCACCAGCGGCCAGAAGAGGTCGTTCCAGGCCGTGATGAACGTGATCACGGCGAGCGCCGCCAGCGCCGGCTTGGCGACCGGCAGCACCACTCGGAAGAACAGCGCGACCCGCGAGCACCCGTCGATCCGCGCCGCCTCCTCCAGCTCCCTCGGGAAGGACTGGAAGAACGACGTCATCAGGTAGATCCCGACCGATGAGCTGAGCTGCGGGATGACCAGCGCCCCGAGCGTGTCCACCAGCCCGGCCTGGCTGAACATCAGGAACGTCGGGATCACGGTGAGCTGGAACGGGATCAGCGCGGTCGCGATGATCAGGACCAGCGTCAGCCGGGAGCCGATGAACCGGATCCGGGCGAAGGCGTACCCGGCCATGCTGCAGAGCACGACCTGGGCCGCCACGATGGCGCTCGACACCAGCACGCTGTTGAGGAACCAGCGGGGGAACTCGGAGCGCTCCATGACCGTGCGGTAGCCGCCGAGGTCGATGCCCTCCGGCAGGATCGGCGGCGGGAACCTGTTCAGCTCGGCCTGCGTCATGACCGAGCTGAGCAGCAGCCACACGAACGGCAGCAGCGTCACCACCGACATCGGCGCGAGCACCAGGTGCCACTTGCTGGGCAGGCGTCGCCTCATCGCACGGCCCCTCTCCGCCGCGCGACCACCAGGCCCGCGACGATCAGCAGCAGCGTCCCGGCGAACAGCGTGTACGCCACGGCCGCGCCGTACCCGGCGGCCGAGTAGCGGAAGGCGAGCTGCCAGACGTAGTAGACGATGGTCACGGTCGCGCTGGCCGGGCCGCCCTGGGTGGTGGTCATGACGAGGTCGAAGAACTGCAGCGCGTCGATCACGCCCCACACCGCGAGGAAGACCGTGATCGGCCGTACGGAGGGGACGATGATGTGCCGGAACGTGGCCCACCGGCCCGCGCCGTCGATGGCGGCCGCCTCCAGCACCGCCTTGTCGATCTCCTGGATGGCCGCCAGGTAGATCACCACGGCGAAGCCGAACCGGGTCCAGAAGAAGATCAGCGTGAGCACGTACATGGCCTGTGACGGGCTGCTCAGGAAACCCTGGAGCGGCAGGCCGAGCCGGCCGAGCACACCGTTCATCAGGCCGAAGTCGCGGTCGAAGATGTAGCCCATGAGCAGGCCGGCCGAGGTGGCCGAGGCCACGTACGGGACCAGGAAGGCGGTCCGGTAGAAGCCGATCCCGCGCACCTTCCTGTTCAGCAGCACCGCCACCACCAGGCCGAAGACCAGCGAGGCGGGGATGTAGAGCACCAGCAGCAGCCCGGTGTTGCGCACCGCCTGGAAGAACACCGGGTCCTGGAACAGCGCCCGGTAGTTGTCCAGGCCGACGTTCTCGGGCGTCTTCATCAGGTCGGAGTCGGTGAACGACAGCGCCAGCGCCCACGCCATCGGCACCAGCGCGAACCCCAGGATGATCAGCGTGGCGGGGCCCGCGAACGACCAGCCCGCGACGTGGTCGCCGAGCCCGCGGGTCTTCCTGGCGTGCCGGGCGGCGGGCGCGCCGACGGCGGCGCTGCTCATGAGCCCGGCACCGCCAGCACCGCGTCGGACCTGGCCGCGGCCTCGTCCAGGGCGGTCTTGGCGTCGGACTTGCCCAGCAGCGCCTGCGCGACGGCCTCGGCGACGAAGGACGAGACGCGGGGGTACTTGGTGGTGGGCGGCCTGACCCGTTTGGCGTTGGCCAGGTTCTGGGAGATCACCTCGATGCCCGGATATTTCTGCAGATAGTCCTGGTAACCGGGCAGCTTGGTGATCGACTCCCTGATGGGCAGCGAGCCCGTGTCGCTCATCCACACGAGCTGCTGCTCCGCGGACGTCAGCCAGCTCAGGAACGTGGTCGCCGCCTTGACGCGGCGCTCGTCGTGCTCGAACACCACCCAGTTGTCCGGGCCGGAGACGGTCTCGTGGTTGCCGTTGGTGCCGGGCAGCCGCGCGACGCCGTAGTCGACCTTGGCCGCCTGGAGGTCGGGCAGGACCCAGGGGCCGGACAGGAACATGGCCAGCCGTCCGGACTCGAACAGCTTCTGGCCCTTCTCGGCCGGGCTGGAGTCGAGATAGACCGACTTGTCGTCCACGGCCATGCTCCGGACCAGGCCGAGCGCCTGCTGCCCGGCCGCGGAGTTGAACGCCGACTTCTTGTGGTCGGGGGTGAGGATGTCGCCGCCCGCCTGCCACAACAGCGGCCAGAGCCCCCAGACGGCCTCCTCGCCGCCGCTGATCGCCCAGGTCGTGCCGAAGACGCCCTTCTGCGCGTCGGTGGTCTTCCTGGCGATGTCGCGGAAGTCGTCCCAGGTCCAGTCGGGGCCGGGGGCCTTGACGCCCGCCTTGGCCAGCAGCTTCTTGTTGTAGAGGACCACCATGTCGTCCACGACGGCGGGGAAGCCGATGACCTTGCCCTGGACGGTGACCGCCTCGCGCTCGTTGGCCCAGAAGTCGTCCCAGCCGACGGCCGGGTCCTTGACCTGGGAGGTGAGGTCGGCGGTCTTGGGGTTCCTGGCCACGTTGGGGGCCCAGGAGCCGTACAGGTAGGCGATGTCGGGGTAGGCGTCCGAGGTGAGCGCGGCAGTGATCTTGGGTAGCATGCCGTCTGCGGTCGCGCCGCCGGACTCGGTGCTGACCTTGACGTCGGAGTGACTCTGGTTGAACCGGGCGACCAGTTTCTCGATCGACTTCGCCGAGGTGTCCTCCTGGCCGTGCCAGATGGTGATCTCGACCGGGCCGTCCGCCCGTTCCTGTCCGCCGCCGCCGCCGCAGCTCGCCGCGGCCAGAGCCAGGGCGACGACGACCAGCGTCGTACGGGGCCTCATCGGGCGGCCTCACGGATGTGGTGAATGGGTCGTGCCATGGGGTTCCCTCCACAGAGCACGGCGGGCGTGGCGGCCCGCTGCGTGCGGCGAGTATAGTCACGCATCCACGATGCAGACTAGAGTTCCACTAGACGGAATGAGGGGCGCGAACGTGCGAACCATGACTCTCTTAGCCCGGCTGGCCGCGGTCGCGGCCCTGAGCTGCGCGCCGCTCGCGGCGCTCGCCGCACCGGCCACGGCCCAGACGGCGCAGGCGGCGCAGGCGGCGCAGGCCGCGCAGGCCGCGCAGGCGGGGGCGTGGCAGCCGCCGCTGCAGAGCCGCTGGCAGTACCAGCTCCAGGGCAACGCCAAGTACGCCGCCACCGGCGGCGTCAACGTCGACATCTGCGTGGCCCCCCAGTCGGGCGGCGCCTGCGTCCGGCCGGCGGTGTTCGACATCGACCTCTACGCCGACGGCGACGTGGTGGGCAACAACACCACGCTCAACACCGCGGCGGTGAAGGCCATCCACGCCCGTGGCGCGAAGGCCGTCTGCTACGTGGACGCCGGCTCGATCGAGGAGTACCGGCCCGACTACCAGCAGTTCGTCGCCTGGCACAAGAGCCACGGCAACTCCCTGCTCGGCAAGCCGTTCAGCGCGGAGTTCCCCAACGAGCGCTGGGCCAACGTCAACAACGACCAGGGCCAGCGGGACTTCCTGCTGAAGATGATGGAGGCCCGGGTCGACAAGTGCGCCCAGGCCGGCTTCGACGGGGTCGAGTTCGACGTCGTCAACGCCCACGAAGAGGGCAAGTCGGTCACCGGCTGGACCGTCAGCCCCGCCACCCAGCTCGTCTACAACAAGGCGCTGGCCGACCTGGCCCACCGCAAGGGCCTGTCCGCGGCGCTCAAGAACGACCTCAGCCAGGCGGCCGAGCTGGTGTCCAGCTTCGACTACGCCGTCAACGAGGAGTGCTTCCAGTACGACGAGTGCGGCCAGTTGAGCGTCTTCGTCAAGGCGGGCAAGCCGGTGTTCCAGGTCGAGTACGAGACGGCGCCGTCGACCTTCTGCCCCAAGGCGGCCAAGCTCGGCATCAACGCGATCAAGAAGGCCGTGGACTACTCGCTGAAGGACACGCCGTACAAGCCGTGCAAGTGACAAGGACCCTGCCCGTCCCGGGCTAGGGCCACGGCGGAGGTGTCACGGTCGTCCGGCCGTGACACCTCCGCCTGATGTGGTCACAGAATGCAGTTCCGCAATCCCCGACATGGGCCTCTGGTTCCGTGTAGCGGAACGCCGGTGCAGGATACGGAATCAGTGCTATTTTCTGATGACCCAACGGGCAGGTCACCACAGGTCTGCGCGTCGCGGCACGTTGAGGAAGGACGGCGTCATGCGCGGACTGGCCGGGAAGCGGGTGCTGATCAGCGGGGGCAGCAGCGGCATCGGAGCCGCCACCGCCCGCAGGTTCCTGGAGGAGGGCTCCCGGGTGGTGCTCACCGGGCTGGACGGCGACGAGGTCGAGCGCACCGTCGCCGAGCTCGCGCCGCTCGGCGAGCTGGACGGGCTGACCGGCGACGTCAGCTCGGAGGACGACGTCGCACGGCTGGTCACGGCCGCGATCGAGGCCATGGGCGGCGTGGACGTGCTGATCAACAACGCCGGAACGGCCTGGCGGGAACCGTTCCTGGAGATCACCCCCGCCCACTGGGACCGGATCGTCTCGGTGAACCTGCGCGGCATGTTCCTGATGGCCCAGACCGTCGCCCGCCACCTGGTGGACCGGGGGACGGGCGGCGTGATACTCAACATGTCCTCGACCAACGGCCTCGGCGGCGAGGCCGACTACGCCCACTACAACGCCTCCAAGGGCGGCGTGCTGCTGCTGACCAAGACCATGGCCGTCGAGCTCGGCGGGCACGGCATCCGGGTCAACGCCCTGTGCCCCGGCTACATCCGCACCCCGCTGAACGCCTCGATCTCGTCGGGGCTCGCCGACGACTTCGTCTCCGCCTACGAACGCGACCACATCCCGCTGGGCCGGGCCGGGCTAGCCGAGGAGGTCGCCGCCGCCTACGCCTTCCTCGCCTCGGACGACGCCGCGTTCGTCCACGGCACCGAGCTGGTGATCGACGGCGGCCAGCTAGCGATCATGTGAGTCGCCGGGGCGCGGCACCTTCATGGCGATGATCAGGCCGCGCCCGGAGTCGTCGCCGGGACGCAGGCGGGACAGCTCGACGGTGAGCCGCGTCGGCCGGCCCCGGCCGTTGACCACGTCGAGCGCGACCCTCCTGGCTCCGGCCCTGGCCGCGCCCCCGGCCGGCGCGTCACGCACGAGCGGGACGATCCGCTCCACCGGCAACCCCGTGCCCAGCGAGGCCAGCGGACGGCCCACCGCCTCCCCGGCCCGCACCCCCCACAACTCCTCGGCCCCCGCCCCCCAGATGAGCACCCGCATGTCGGCGTCGAGCACCACCGCCGCGTCGCCCAGCCCGTGGACCAGCGAGGCGGTGATCCGGCCGACCTCGTCGAGCTCGGCCGTGCGGGCGACCAGCGCGTCGTTGGCGCGGCGCAGCTCGGCGGCGCGGGCGGTGAGCGCGTCGTTGGCGTGGCGCAGCTCGGCGTTGGCCGAGCGCAGCTCGTCGTTCGCGCGTTGCAGGTCGGCGTTGGCCGAACGCAGCCGGCCGACGATCGCGGACCAGCGGCCGGGTGGCGGCAGGTTCTCCTGGCGGTCGGGGGTGATGGGCGTCTCTTGCGGCCGCAGCCGGCGGGTGCCGTGATGCTGCTCGGAGCGGGGGTCGCGGGCCCGGCGGAAGCAGGCCAGGTGGCGGCTGACCGGCCTGGGCGGGCCGGTCTGCTCGTAGATCTCGACGCCGGTCCCGGCCAGGGCGTCGGGCATCGTGCTGAACAGGGGGATCGCGGTGCCGCCGTGCTCGGTCATGAGCGCGATGAGGCGGCACAGCGCGGGCTGGGCCTCGGCGACGGCCAGGTGGCCGCCCTTCTCCTGCATGGCCCGGTGGGTGATCGCGAGCTGTTCGAGGCCGTTCAGGTCGCAGAACCAGAGGTCGCCCGCCGCGACGATCACGTGTTTCACCCGCGAGCGCGGCAGGGGGTCGAGGAAGGCGGCCAGGATGGGGCTGGTCGTCGAGTCGAGCTCGCCCGCCAGGGCGACCACCAGGGTGGTGTCGCCCACGGGCACGAGCCGTACTGAGAGCTGCATCATCGGATTCGCTCCTTCCCTGAACTCTGCGTGATCGAAGATCGACGCGCAGCAGGGTCCGGCTGCATGCCCCATACTCCTCCTCCTTCGGGAAAAGAGCCAGGCGCTCACCGTGCGTGAGCGAGGGGCCAGGAGGCTCCCTGGGTGAGGGGGTTGGGCAGCGCCGTCCAGCTGTCGCCGGGCGGGGCGCCCGCGAGCTGGGCGAGCAGGTGGGCCTTCACCCGGATCCGCTCGCCGAACAGAGCCGCGCGGTCGGCGCGCACGTCGGCGGTGTCGGGGAGCGCGTCGAAGGCCCGCCGCGCGGCCCGCGCCACGACGGCCCACAGGCGTGACTCGGCGGCACGGTCGCCCTCTCCCAGCAGGGAGACCAGACTGCCGAACGTGGTGCCGACGAGCGAGCCGAACAGCTTGGCGTGCAGGACGCCGGGGTCGTCGCTGAGCAGCCGGGGGCTCACCGGCGGCGTCCCGAAGCCGTTGCGGGCCAGCCGGGCCGGGCTGATCCGCACGTCGGCCAGGTCGCGGTAGACCAGTTCGACCGGGCGGCCCCGCCGGTCCAGCACGACCAGCAGGTTCTGGCCGTGGGCCTCCAGCGCGACCCCGAGGGCCAGCAGGCCGAGCGCCGCCGCCGTCGCCACGCCGGCGAAGGCCGCCAGCCACTCGCCGGCCTCCTCGCCACGCGGCGCGTCCCACTGGGCTGGGACGGTGAGGGCGGCGACGGGCAGCACGGTGTGGCCGGGCACGCGGGGCGTCGGATCGCGCAGCATGACGGACAGGTCGGCGGTGTGCTCGCCGCGCACGGCCCCCGCGGCCCCGGACAGGTAGCGGGCGATGCGCGGACGGCCGCCGAGCCGCGCCGACAGGGCGGTGAGCAGGCCCGACAGGGGGACGCAGTCGCGTACCGAGCCGGGGGAGATGTCCCTGACGCCGGAGGTCATCCGGGTGGTGAACGCCGTCTTGAGATGCGGGCCGCCGTCCAGGGGCGCGAGGGTCCGTACGGACATCAGCGGATGGCACGGCAACGCCCCGATCGCGTACGGGCGCACCCCCAGCCCGGCCAGCACGTGCCGGGTCTGCCAGGGGTGGACGGGCAGCAGCAGCCGGTCGCCGTCCATGAGCGAGCCCGGCCACGGCCCGGTGACCAGGCATTCGGCGGCCGGCACCGCGACCAGGTCGAGCGCGACGACGGGCCGGTGCTCCGGCATGTACGCCAGTTGCTCGGCCACCGACACCCCAGGCCGGTTGCGGCAGCCCGGATGGTAGGGATGGCCGTCGACCACGCTCTGCTCGTACCGTTCGGGGCCCGGCTCCCGGAGCGGGGAGGCCGCGCCCGCCCGGGACAACGCCAGGGAGGCGACGCTGTTGTCCAGGTCGGCGACCAGCCCCTGCGCGCCGGGCAGGCCGAGCGCCGCCAGCAGCTCGGCCGGGTCCGGGTACGGGACGCCGTCCAGCCGCAGCACCGGCTCGTCGGCCAGGTCGTAGGGCAGCCGGGCCCGTCCGGTCAGCTCGCGCCCGTCCGAGAGCCGTACGCACAGGTCGCCACCCACGGCGACCGGCTCGGCGAGACCGGGCAGAGGCTCGCAGAGCAGGCCCCGCCACAGCCGTCCCATGACGGCGGCCCGCGCCCCCGGCAGGGCCGCGGCGTAGCCGGGCGTGAGGTCCGGGCGCACGGCGGCCAGCTCCCTCGCGAACCGCGCCGCAGAATGCCGCATGAACCCCCCCGTATCCAGGAACATGCCCAGGTGGGAACCCTGTGGACACTGATCGGTACAAAAGGGTAGGACAGGTCGCCATGGCATATATTGACGGCCTCCTCCCACCGGCCGGTCCGGCACCCGAGGCGCACGACCACCAGGCCGCGGACGGGGCCACGGCTCTTGCGGTGACGGCCCTGCTCAACTGCCTGCTCCGCGAGGTGGCCGAACCCGCGGCCGCCGAGGACGACGTGTGGGTGCTGCCCGCGACCGGGCACGTCCTGCACGTCCGCCCCGGACGGTACCCCGGCGCCCCCGCCCTGCGCACCCCCGACGGCCCGCGCCCGCTCTCCCTGGCCGGCCTGGTGGCGCTCACCGAGGACGAGCTGCGGACGCGCACCGGCCACGCCAACCCGTCCCTGGCCAAGGAGATCATGGAGAGCAGGGACGTCATGGCCGCGCTGCTGTCGGCCCAGCGCGCCACCACCCCGCCCGCCGACCTTTACCTGCGCTCGGAGCAGGCGCTCGTCGCCGGTCACCGCTACCACCCGGCCCCCAAGGCGCGCGGCGGATCGGGCCCGGACGTCTGGCTGCCCTACTCGCCGGAGGCGCGCGCGAGCTTCGCGCTGCCGCTGCTCGGGGTGCCCGCCGAGGCGCTGGTCGAGCAGGGCGACGCGAGCGCGCTCGACCGGCTCGGCCCGCCCGCCCCCGACGGCCTGACGCTGCTGCCCGCCCACCCCTGGCAGGTGGAGCTGCTGGGCGGGCTCAAGGAGCTGCGCCACCTCGGCGTCATGCCCGCGCGGGCGGTGGCGACGGCCTCGATCCGCACGGTGTACCTGCCGGAGGCGGACCTGTTCTGCAAGTTCAGCCTGGACGTGCGGATCACCAACGACATCCGCCGTCTGTGGCTGCACGACCTGCGCTGGCTGGGCCTGATCGACGACCTGCTGGGCGTGGCGTTCGACGACCTGCCCGCGCACCGGCCGCGGCCCGCCGTCCTCGGCGACCGCGGTCACCGCAGCCTGGAGCTGGACGGGGACGGCGGCGAGGCGCTGGCGGTGATCGTCCGCGACGGGCTGGGCGGGCACCTGCGGCCGGGGCTGACGGCGCTGCTGGCCGCCGGGGTCAGCGAGGGCTTCCCCGGCAACCCGCTGGACGGCCTCGACGCCGCCGAGGCGCTCGGGTGGTGGCGGCGTTACCTCGACCACGTCGTGCCGCCGGTCCTGCACGCCTACTTCCGCCACGGCGTGGTGCTCGAATGCCACCTGCAGAACGTGCTCATCGGCGTGGACGAGCGGGGCCTGCCCGGCCAGGCGATCTTCCGCGACCACGAGGGCGTCAAGCTGACCGCGGACCGCCACAGCCTGCCCGGCGCCCGCACGCCCGTCGTGAGCCCCGCCTACGGCTGGGAACGGCTGCTGTACTGCCTGGTCGTCAACAACCTCTGCGAGATCGCCGGAGCCGTGGCCGAGCGGCACCCGGAGCTGCGGGCCGAGCTGTGGACCGCGGCGAGATCGGTGTTCGCCGGCTGCGCCGAGGACCACGGCGGGCCCGTGGAGCTGCGCGAGCTGCTCGCCGGCGCGTACGTGCCCGCCAAGGCCAACCTGCTGCTGCGCTGGCTGGAGGCGGACGGCGCGGACATGCGCTGCGTGCCGACGCCCAGCCCTTTGCGACTCTTTACGCCATAAGCTATCCTCGCCGAGGACAACAGTTTACGGCGTATCGAATTCACGGAGGCCACCGGTGACCACGGCGACGCTGCACGACGGATGCACCATCGAGACAGAGGCCCACGGCTCGGGCCCGGTCCTGCTCCTGGCCGTCAACCCCAAGCCGATCGAGGGTGAGGCGGCCGAGGAGATGCGGAAGTGGGGGGCCGACCCCGCGCTCGGCCGCTCGCTCATCGACGGCCTCTCCGACGGCTTCCGCGTCGTGGCCTTCGACTACGAGGGCCACGTCCTCGCCCATCCCAAGCCGGACACGCTCACCCCCGACAACGTGGCGGCCGACATGCTGGCGGTGGCCGACGCGGCAGGGGCCGACCGGTTCGCCTACTACGGCTACTCCTGGCTGGCGCTCAGCGGCCTCCAGCTCGCCCTGCGCACCGACCGGCTCTCGGCGCTGGTCATGGGCGGCTACCCGCCGCTCGGCGGGCCCTACGCCGAGATGCTGAAGGTCACCGAGGCCACGTACCGGATGGCCGTCGCGCCGAAGACCGCCACGCCGCCGGCCACGGGGACGGGCGAGCCGGGCGACTGGTCCTCGACCGAGGTGACGCTGAGCGAGGGCCAGGCCAGACAGTTCGCCACCCTGTACCGGGCGCTGCGCGGGTTCGACGACAGCCAGGTGCGCCTGTCCTGCCCCCGCCTGTGCTTCGTCGGCTCCGCCGACGAGATCGTCTACGACGAGCGGTGGGGCGGCGCCCACGTCAGCATCGCCGGCCCGGTGATCCGCGAACGGGCCGCCATCGAGGCGCTGGGCTGGGACGTCGAGGTGCTCGACGGGCTCGACCACGCCGGGGCCATGCAGGCGGCCAACGTGCTGCCCATCCTGCGGCCCTGGCTGGAGAGGGCGCTGTTTCTCCCGGCCTGAGCTGGGCAGATGCCCGGCGGATCGGGGAACGGGGGGGAACATGGCGAAGGGGAACGGCCGCGACGGCGTTCAGCCGGTCGATCAGCCCATCGGGAAGCTGGAACTCGTGCACGCCTTCGAGTCCGGCCCGATGCCGACCGGCGTCACGGTCTCCCGTGCCGGCCGGATATTCGTGAACTTCCCCAAATGGGGTGACGACGTTCCGGCGACCGTGGTCGAGCTGCGGGACGGCAAAGCCGTCCCCTACCCCGACCAGGAGTGGAACACCGAGGCCGACGAGCCGTCGAAGTGGCTGGTCTCGGTGCAGAGCGTGGTCGTCGATCCCATGGACCGGCTGTGGATCCTCGACACCGGCAGCCCGATGTTCCGGCCCACCAGGAAGGGCGGGCCGAAGCTCGTCTGCGTGGATCTGGAGACCGACACCGTGGTCAAGGTCATCATGTTCGACCGCGGTGTCGCCCTGGAGACGTCCTATCTCAACGATGTGCGGTTCGACCTGCGCAAAGGGGTCGCCTACCTCACCGACTCCGCCGACAAGGGGCCCAACGGGATCATCGTGGTCGATCTCGCCAGCGGGCAGGCGTGGCGCCGGCTGCACGACCACCCGAGCACCAAGGCGGCGCGGCCGCCGGACTTCGTGCCGGTCGTGGAGGGCCGGCCGTTCATGGAACGGCCGCAGGACGGGCCGCCGTCGCCCGTCCTGATGGGCGCCGACGGCATCGCGCTCCCGGCCGGCGGCGAGCGGCTCTGGTACTGCCCGCTGCTCTCCCGCCGCTGGTCCAGCGTGTCCACGGACGCCCTGGTCGACCGCACGCTGGACGACGACGAAGTGGCGGCGACGGTCAGGGACGAGGGCGACAAGGGCGGCTCGGCCGACGGCCTGGAGGCCGACGACGCCGGGCACATCTACCTGACCGACTGGGAGCACAACGCGGTGCTGCGCCGGACGCCCGACGGCACGATCGACACCCTGGTCCACGACGCCCGCCTGCTGTGGCCGGACACGCTGTCGGTGGCCGACGGCCACCTGTACGTGACCGCCAACCAGCTGCACCGGCAGGCCAGGTTCCAGGAGGGGCAGGACCGGCGGCGGTATCCGTACGCGCTGTTCCGGGTGCCGATCGACGCCGGACCGGTCCGGCTGGTCTAGCGCCGCGGGCGCGCATGGTCTGGGTCATGGTTTGCCGCCTTCGTCGACGCGGTATGCCCGCTACGTAGAGGTACTGATCGGATACCGATCGACGCCATCGCTGAACCTCTGCAATGGCCACTTGGGGGGCTTAAGGCCGATGAATGCCGCTAAATACGACTGGTTTCCTGACGGCGTGACCGTCCTGGGGGCGTCATGTCGCTGAACGCACGCATCGGCAGGATCGAGAGCCTGCTCGAAGGGGCCGAACCGCCCGCCGTCGAGCTGGCCCAGGCCCTGCTCGACCTCTACGGCGAGGGCCTGACGCGGATCATGGCCGCGGCCGACGACGACCTGGCCGCCCGGCTGGCCGCCGACGACGTGGTCGCACACCTGCTGCTGCTGCACGACCTCCACCCGATCGACGTGCGGACCCGGGTCGAGGACGCGCTGCGCGGCACCGGCGCCGAGGTGCTCGCCGTCGAGGGCGACCTGGTACGCCTGCGGCTCCCGGACGACGACGGGAACTCGGCGGACGCGGTGCGCCGGGCCGTGCGCGACGCGGCCCCCGAGGTCGAGCAGGTCGAGATCGTCCGGTCGGCGTCGGGCGTGGGGGCCGGCAGATGGACCACGTGAGGCGCGTCGCCCGCGCCGTCCTCTACGGGGGCTACCTGCTGTGGCCCAGCCGCCAATCCGTCCCGCCCGACCGGCGGCGCTGGAACTTCGGCGGGGTGCACCCCGAGTCCTACGGCCGGGCGCACGAGGGCAACCCGTGGCTGACCCAGACCCAGTGCCTGCTGGAGGCCGGCGGCGACGACGTCGTGGACGTGCACGTGCGCTTCCTGCACCTGGTCACCTGCGAGGTGGCCGTGCGGCGCGAGGGCGAGCTGGTCCGCGTGCCCGAGCTGACCGTCGGCGGCGCCCGCCACCTGCCCAGGGAGGAGGCCAAGGAGCGCGAGGTGGCCGAGACCGGGCTGCGCCTGGCCGACCTGCTGGCCTGCCCGACCGGCATGGAGATCCACGTGCCGCCGGGCCAGCGGGCCGAATGGCTCGACGGCGAGGGCGTGCTGCTGCGCGGCTGGGAGGCGCTGAGCGGCCGGGCCGAGGTGTTCGCCGAGCGGCTGCGCGAGGGCCTGTTCCGGCTCACCGTCCGGGTGGCGAACACCAGCCCGTGGCAGGGCGACTCGCGCGCGGAGGCCATGAAGCACACCCTGATCTCCGCGCACACGGTCGTGAGCTCGCCGGGCGGCCGGTTCGTCTCGCTGACGGAGCCGCCCGACGGGCTGCGCGCGCTCGCCGCGGGCTGCCACAACATCGGCACCTGGCCGGTGCTGGTGGGCGAGGAGGGCGACCGGCACACGATGTTGTCGGCCCCGGTCATCCTCTACGACCATCCCAAGGTCGCGCCGGAGAGCGGCACGTTCGACGCCACGGAGATCGACCAGCTCCTCGACCACTGCGCCGCGCTCACCCCGGAAGAGCTCATGCGCCTGCACGGCACCATGCGGGAGACGTGACATGGACACTCGGTACCCGACGGAACGGCCGGCCCCGGCCGAGGCGATCGTCGACGGCGTGCGGCTGGCCCCGGGCAGCCGGGTGCGCCTGCGCCCGAAGAGCCGCGCCGACATCCTCGACCTCGCGCTCGACGGCCGCCTCGCGGTGATCGAGAGCGTCGAGCGGGACGACGTCGGCGGCTTCCACGTCGGCGTCACGCTCGCCGGCGACCCGCTGCGCGACCTGGGCGAGTCCAGGCTGCCGTGCCACCGGTTCTTCTACTCGGCCGAGGAGCTCGAACCGGTCGGAGGGGGCTGCCGCCCGCGCGTCCTGGTGGCCGGGATCGGCAACGTCTTCCTCGGCGACGACGGCTTCGGCGTCGAGGTCGTGCGCCGCCTGGCCGACGACGACCTGCCCGCCGACGTGCTCGACTTCGGCAGCCGCGGCCTCGACCTGGCCTACGCGCTCCAGCGCGACTACGAGGCCGCGATCCTCGTGGACGCCGCGCCGCGCGGCGAGCCGCCGGGCACGCTCACCCTGCTCGAACCGGACATGCTCGAACCGGACATGCCCGGCCTGGGCGGCCCCGGCGGCATCGCGGCCGAGAGCCACGGCCTCGACCCGGTCAAGGTGCTGCGCATGGCGCGCGAGCTCGGCCGGGTGCCCGCGCGGGTGCTCGTGCTGTGCTGCGAGCCGGCCCGGCTGGTCACCGACGACGTGCTGGTGGAGCTGAGCGAGCCGGTGCGCGGGGCGGTCGAGGAGGCGGTGCGGATGGTGCGCTCGCTGGTCATGGACGTGCTGGCGGAACGGGCCTGACCCCGTCCGGCGGAACGGGCGTGGCACCGTCCGGGGCGCCGGGCACCGAGCGCATGCGGCCGATGATGGCGGTCGTCGAGCGGTCGGGCAGGTAGTCGAGCACCAGCACCTCGCCGCCGAGCGAGCGCACCAGCGGCGCCTCCGGCAACATCTCCGGGGTGTAGTCGCCGCCCTTGACGTAGATCTCCGGCCTGATGAGCCTGAGCAGGCGTTCCGGGGTGTCCTCGTCGAACTCGGTCACGTAGTCCACGTCGTTCAGGGCGGCCAGCACCGACATGCGGTCCTCGCACGGGTTGAGCGGGCGTCCAGGGCCCTTGAGCCGGGTGACGCTGGCGTCGCTGTTGACCGCGACCACGAGCACGTCCCCGAGCTGGCCGGCCTGCTCCAGGTAGCTGACGTGGCCCCGGTGCAGCACGTCGAAGCAGCCGTTGGTGAACACGATCCGCTCGCCCCTGCGCCGGTGCTCGTCCAGGAGCTGGGCCAGGCGCTCGGCCGCCTGCACGGTGCCCTCCTGGCGGCGCAGGGCGCGCAGCAGCTCGTAGCGGGTGCAGATGGACGTGCCGGAACGGCGTACGACCACGCCGGCCGCGGCCTGGCCCGCCTCGGCGGCCTCCTCCGGCGTCGCGCCGGCGGCCAGCCAGAGCGAGAAGGCCGCGGTGTAGGTGTCGCCCGCGCCGGTCGCCATGTGCTGGGGCGCGGGCCGGGCGTAGGTCCGGTACGGCGGGCAGCCGGCGCGGTGCAGCAGCGTGCCCTCGCCGTCCAGGGTGGTCACCACGATCCCGGCACCGGTGGCGGCCAGGATCTGCGCGGAGCGCGCCATCAGGTACGCCGGGCGGTCGGCCGCGGCGTCCACCTCGCCGAGCAGGCCCACCACCTCGGCGTAGTTGGGCAGCACCGCCGCCGGCGCGCACTCGACCCAGGGCGCGACCGCGTGCGCGTCCACCACGAGCAGCGGCAGCCCGGCCAGCGCCCGGCGCACCGCCGGGGTGAACACGCCGCCGCCGTAGTCGCAGGCCACGACGACGTCCGCGCCGGCCACGGCCGCGGAGACGCGGGCCAGCAGCGCGCGTTCGGCCTCGGGCGGGATGACGTCGAGGTCCTCCTCGTCGTAGCGGGCGGTGAGCTGGCCGCTGGTGACCAGCCGCCGCTTGTGGGCGGTCCGCCGCCCGGGCACCGCCTGCAGGTCCGTCTCCACGCCGAGCAGCCGCAACGCCTGGACGAGCTGCTCGCCGCAGGCGTCGTCGCCCACGACGCCGACGAGCCGGACGCGGGCCCCGAGCGCCGCCAGGTTGGCCGCGGTGTTGCCGGCGCCGCCCGGCGCGTCCTCGACCGCCTCCAGGCTCATCACGGGCACCGGCGCCTCCTGGGCCAGCCGCTTGGCCGAGCCGTGCAGCCACGAGTCGAGCATGACGTCGCCGACGACGACCGCGCTGACCGTCTCTTCCCTCATGGTGCCCATAGAGGGCGAGTACCTGTAAAAGCCCAGCTCAAACGCAGACCAGCTCAAATAGGTTCGTCCGAAACCGAAGTTATGGGCCATCCCTGTCGGGTAGCCCGGCCGCTATGTACGGCCCTTCGGACACCGGGCTGCCGCCCAGGCGGGCCTGCCGCCTGGAGCTGCCGGCCACTGTCGCGGACAGGAGCGCGGAATGCTACGACTACATGCCGGGGACCCCATGACGGCCCGGCCCGGCCTGGTCGAGGGCGTGCGGAGCATCGCCGTCCTGCGGGCCAACGCGATCGGCGACTACCTGGTCGCGCTGCCGGCCATCGAGGCGATCAAGCTGGCCTACCCCGACGCCCGGCTCACCCTGCTCGGCACGCCGTGGCACGCCGAGTTCCTGTCCGGGCGGCCAGGACCGGTGGACGACGTGGTGGCGCTGCCGCCGATCACGGGGGTCTCGACGTCGGAGACCGGCTACCCGGTGCCCGGCGGAGCCCGCGCCGAGCTGCGGGAACGGGCGTTCGACCTGGCGGTGCAGATCCACGGCGGCGGGCGCTTCTCCAACCCGTTCGTGCGCTCGCTCGGGGCGCGGGTGACCGCCGGGCTGCGCTCCCCGGACGCCGAGGAGCTGGACCGGTGGGTGCCCTACACCTACTTCCAGCACGAGACGCTGCGTTTTCTCCAGGTCGCCGAGCTGGTCGGCGGGGTCGCCGAGCGGCTCGAACCGCTGGTGGCCGTCACCGCCCGCGACCGGGCGGAGCTGGCCGAGTCGTTCGGCGAGCCGCCGGCCGGGCTGGTCGCGCTGCATCCGGGGGCGACGGACCCGCGGCGGCGCTGGTCCCCCGAACGTTTCGCCGAGGTGGCCGACCGGCTGGCCCGGCCCGTCGCGGTGACCGGGAGCTGGGCCGAGAAGGACCTGGTGGAGGCGACGGTCGCGGCCATGCGCGGGCGGGCGCACCCGGTGCTCCCCGTCGTCGGCACGCTCACCCTCGGCGGCCTGGCCGCCCTGTACGAGCGCTGCGCCCTGGTGGTCGCCAACGACACCGGCCCGCGCCACCTGGCCGCGGCCGTCGGCACGCCCACGGTCGCCGTCTACTCGTGCGTCAACGTCATCAACGCCGGGCCGCTCAGCAGGACCGCGCACCGGCCGCTGATCTCCTGGACCACCCGGTGCCCGACCTGCGGCGCGAGCGGCGTGGACGTGGAGGCCGAACGCTGCGAGCACGACGGGACGTGGGTCGCCGACGTCTCGGTGGACGACGTGACAGAACAGGCCGAAGACCTACTGAAGGGATATCGAGATGACTGACCAGGCCGTGCTGGACGAACTGCAGGAAGCCCTGGACGAGGCGTTCCAGGGACGGGACCGGGTGGCGATGCGCGAGGTGTACGCGCGGGTCTCCGCGCACGTGCACATCCCCGCCGACATGCTGGCCCATCTCAACGAGGTGCCCGAGGGCAGCTACTCCAGGGAGGAGATGGCCGAGGCGATCAACGACGTCATCAGGCGGCGCGGCGAGCAGGACAGCCTGGGCCTGCTGGGCATCCCGCGGCAGCGGCCGGTGGAGGAGACCGCCGCCGCGGAGCGGGCCGTCGCCGACGACACGCCGCTCGAATCCCTCAACCCGCCCCAGAACCCGCCGGACGACGGCCAGGCCCCGGAGTTCCGCGAACCGTAGGGGCTCTCTCAAATTAGACCGTTCGTTCTTGAATGTGGTAGCTTCACCGCGTGGCACGCAGCAAGGAGTTCGATCCCGAGGTCGCGCTCGACCGGGCGCTCGACCTGTTCTGGGAGCGCGGTTACGAGGCGACCTCGATGGCCGACCTGGTGGAGCGGCTGGGGCTGGCGCGGGCCAGCATCTACGGCACCTTCGGCGGCAAGCGGGAGCTCTACGTCAAGGCGCTGGAGCGCTACCTGGCCCGGCGCAACGTGGTCGAGCCGCTGGCCCAGCCGGGGCCCGCGGTGCCGGCCGTGCGCGCCTTCCTCGACGCGTACGTGGCCGAGATCCTCGCCGACGAGCTGCGGCGCGGCTGCATGGTCGTCAACACGGCCGTGGAGTTCGCCTCGCGCGACGCCGAGCTGGCCCGCCGGGTGACGGCGAGCTGGGCCGAGCTGGAGACCGCGCTGGCCGCCGCGCTGGTGCGCGCCCGCGCCCAGGGGGAGATCCCCGAGTCGAAGGACCCCTACGCGCTGGCCAGGTTCCTGCTCGTGCTGCTCCAGGGCCTGCGCGTGCTCGGGCGGGCCGACCCCGACCCGCGCCGCCTGCGCGACGCGGTCGAACAGGCCATGATTGCCGTGCAAATTTGAGACCGATCGTTCTAGGAGCTTGTCGTGTTCGAAGGAAAAGTCGTGCTTGTCACCGGGGCCACCGGGGTCGTGGGCCGGGCCGCCGCGCTGGCGTACGCCAGGAAGGGCGCGTCCGTGCTGGCCGCCGGGCGGGACACCGCGCGGCTCGGCGCGGTGGTCAAGGAGATCGAGGCGGCGGGCGGCCGGGCCACCGGCTTCACCGCGGACGTCACCGACTCGGCCTCCGTCGCCGCCATGGTGGAGGCCGCCGTCACCCGTTACGGCGGGCTCGACGTGGCGCTGAACGCCGCGGGCGTCTTCGGCATGCTGGCCCCGGTGGCCGACTACGACGAGGACACCTGGGACACCGTGCTCGCGGTGAACCTCAAGGGCGTGTTCCTGTCGATGAAGCACGAGATCGCCTACATGCGCGAGCACGGCGGCGGCGTGATCGTCAACGTGGCCAGCAACCTCGGCGCCCACTGGCGACTGCCCGGGGCCGCCGCCTACGCCGCCTCGAAGGCCGCGGTGAGCCACCTGACCCGCACCGCCGCCCGCGACCACATCGCCGACGGCGTCCGCGTCAACGCGGTCAGCCCCGGCCCCATCGACTCGCCCATGTCCACGCGTCCCGGCGAGACGACCGCCGAGCGCGACGAGCGCATGCGGCACGCCCTGCCCATCGGCCGCGTCGCCACCCCGGAGGAGATCGCCGCCGCCGCGTTGTGGCTGTCCTCGCCGGAGTCCAGCTTCGTCGTCGGCCAGGACCACGTGATCGACGGCGGCGCCACGGCCTGACTCAGCCGGCGGCCACGCGCGGGCGGGTCTCCTTCATGGCCAGCACCGCCACCAGGCTGATCAGCCCGACCCCGGCCATGTACGCCGACACCGACAACGACGTGCCGGTCGCTTCGTGCAGGGCGGTCGCGACCAGTGGGGCGAACCCGCCGCCGAGCAGCGCGCCGACCGCGTACGAGAAGGAGACCCCGCTGTAGCGGTAGCGGGGCTCGAACATCTCGGCGAACATCGCCGACTGCGGCCCGTACGTCGCGGCGAGCCCCACGTTGAGCACCACCACGGCGACCACCATCAGCGCCGCCACCCTGGTGTCCACCAGCAGGAAGAACGGCACGGCCCAGACCACGAGGAGCACCGAGCCGGCCAGGTAGACCGGCTTGCGGCCGATCCGGTCGGACCAGATCGCCGTGGCCACGATCCCGGCCAGCCAGGTCAGGCTGCCGATGATCACCACGACCAGCATGAGGTTCCTGCTCACCTTCAGCACCTGGGTGCCGTAGGACAGGAGGTAGGCGAGGAACACGTAGCCGATCGCGGTGTTGGCGACGAAGCTGGCCGAGGCGAGCAGCAGCGCCCGCGGCCGCTCACGGAAGACGTCGAGGACGGGCCGCCTGCTGCGGGCCTGCTCGGCGGACAGCGCCCGGAACACCGGCGTCTCGGTCACCCGCAGCCTGATGAACAGCCCGACCGCGACCAGCACGACGCTGAACAGGAACGGCAGCCGCCAGCCCCAGCTCGCGAACTGCGCCTCCGACAGCCCGGCCGTCACCGCGACGTACACCAGTTGCGCCAGGATCAGCCCGGCCGGCACGCCCACCTGCGAGTACAGCCCGTAACGGCCGCGCCTGCCGGGCGGGGCGTGCTCGACGGCGAGCAGCGCCGCGCCGCCCCACTCGCCGCCGGCGCTGAGCCCCTGGAGCAGCCGCAGGACCAGCAGCAGGATCGGGGCCGCCACCCCGATCCGGTCGTAGGTGGGCAGCAGCCCGACGCCGACCGTGGCCGCGCCCATCAGCAAAAGGGACGCGACCAGCATCGCCTTGCGCCCGAGCCGGTCGCCGAAGTGCCCCCACACCAGGCGCCAGAGTAGATCTTCCTCCGCCCGCTTCCCAGTGGCCCGGGGCAGGCGTCCCTAGAACGCCACCCCGCACCGCAGGATCACGTTCGCGTACGGCGTGGCCTCGCCGGTGCGGACGGCCAGCCGCACCCCCGCCGACAGCCGCTTCAGCTCCTCGTGCGGCACGTACGCCAGCCCCGGCAGCCGGGCGGCGAGCAGCTCGGCGCAGCCGGGGTTGCCCGCGCGCACCTCCTCGGCCGCCGTGGCCCCCTCGACGACGAGCTCGGCGAGCAGCCCGTCGAGCACGTCGGCGAAGGCCGGAATGCCCGGCAGGAAGGCCAGGTCGACGACCCGCACGCCGGGCGGCACGGGCATCCCGCTGTCACAGACCAGCACCTGGTCGGTGTGGCCGAGCCGGGCCATGGCCCCCGCCAGCTCGGCGTTCAGAATCCCCGCGCGTTTCACTGGAAGTCCGCGACGTTCTCCTTGGTCGCCACCTTGACGGGCACGGCCACCGTCTTGTCGATGGTCTCGCCCTTGGCGGCCTTGACCGCGGCCTGCACCGCCTGCTGACCGAGCAGCGACGGCTGCTGGGCGACGCTGGCGGCCAGCGTGCCCGCCTGCACCGCCTTCAGGCCGTCGGGGGTGCCGTCGAAGCCGACGACCTTGACCTGCTGGCCCGCTTTGGCGCCCAGGGCCTTGATCGCGCCCAGCGCCATCTCGTCGTTCTCGGCGAAGACGCCGGTGATGCCGGGGTTCGACTGGAGCATGTTGGTCATGACGTCCAGGCCCTTGGTGCGGTCGAAGTCGGCCGGCTGCTTGGCCACGACCTTGATGTTCGGGTACGCGGCGATGCCCTCGGCGAAACCCTGGCCCCGGTCGCGCGAGGCGGACGTGCCCGCCGTGCCCTGCAGCACGACCACGCTGCCCTTCTCGCCCAGCTGCTTGGCCAGCTCCTGAGCGGCCAGCTTGCCGCCGGCCACGTTGTCGGAGGCCACGGTCTGGGCCACCTCCGCGCCGTTGACGCCGCGGTCGGCCGCGATCACCGGGATCTTGACCCGGTCCGCCGCCTTGACCGCCGGGGCCGCCGCGTCGGAGTCCACCGGGTTGACGATGATCGCCTTCATGTTCTGGCTGGTGAAGTTCTGGACCTGGTTCACCTGCTGGGAGGCGTCGTTCTGGGCGTCGGTGACGGTAAGCGTGACGCCCTCCTTCTTGGCCTCCGCCTCCGCGCCGCTGCGCAGCTGCACGAAGTAGGGGTTGTTCAGGGTCGACACCGACATGCCGATCTTGATGTCCCCGCCCCCCGAGGACGTGCCACCGGAACCGCCGTCGCCGGAGGAGCCGCAGGCGGCCAGGCCGAGCGTGAGCGCGGCGCCGGCCATGACAATCGCGGGAATCCGCATGATCTTTACTTCCTTTTCCTAGTTCGTTCCCCTGCGCCGCAGGGTGTCGACGAGGACCGCGAGCGCGATCACCACGCCGATCACGACCTGCTGCCAGAACGCCGAGACGGACAGCAGGTTCAGCCCGTTGCGCAGCACGGCGAGGATGAGCGCGCCGACGAAGGTGCCGAGCGCCCTGCCCTTGCCGCCGGACAGGCTCGCGCCGCCGATGACGACGGCCGCGATCGCGTCCAGTTCGTAGCCCGCCGCGGCCTGCGGCTGGGCCGAGGCCAGCCGGCTGGCCAGGACGATGCCGGCCACCGCCGCGAAGACGCCGGACAGCGCGTACGTGATGAGCTTCTGCCGGTTGACCTTGATGCCGGACAGCCGGGCGGCCTCCTCGTTGCCGCCGATGGCGTACATGGCCCGGCCCGGGTACGTGCGGTTGAGCACCACGGCCGCGATCACGCCCATGACCAGCATGACCAGCACCGGGATCGGCAGGTAGTCGCCGAGCGTGTCGCCCAGGTGCGAGACCGAGTCGGGCATCGCGATCGGGCTGCCCTGCGAGATGACCAGCGCCAGGCCGCGGGCGATGCCCAGCATGGCCAGCGTGGCGATGAACGGCGGCAGCTTGCCGTACGCGATCAGGGCGGCGTTGACCAGGCCGCACACGACGCCGACGGCCAGCGAGACCACGACGGCGACCGGCCACGGCAGCCCGGCGCTGGTGGCCGTCCAGGCCAGCACGATCGCCGACAGCGCGGCGACCGAGCCGACGGACAGGTCGATGCCGCCGGTGACGATCACGAACGTGGCCCCGAAGGCCAGGATCGCGGTGACGGCCGCCTGGACGCCGACGTTGAGCAGGTTCGTCACGCTGAGGAAGTCGGAGGACAACAACGACAGCGCCACGACCAGCACGACGAGCGCGGCGAGCGCGCCGTTCTCGGCGAACCAGGCCGCGGCGGGCGACCGGCGGCCGGTGAGCTTGTTCGGAACGGTGCTACTTGGCACGGGGACCCTCCACATCCGTGACCGCGAGGGCCATGACGTCGTCTTGCGTGGCCCCGGCCGCGGGCAGCTCGCCGACGAGCCTGCCGCGGGCCATGACCAGAATGCGATCGCTCATGCCGAGCACCTCCGGCAGATCGCTGGAGATCATGAGCACGGCGTGCCCGGAGGCGGTGAGCGCGTTGATGAGCTGGTAGATCTCGACCTTGGCCCCGACGTCGATGCCGCGGGTCGGCTCGTCGAGGATGAGCACGCCCGCGTCGGCGACCAGCCACTTGCCGATGACGACCTTCTGCTGGTTGCCGCCGGACAGCGTGCGGACCTCCTGGTCCAGGCCGGTCATCCGGATGCCGAGCTGCTCGGCCACCTTCCCGGCGGCCTTGCGCTGGCCGGCGCGGTCGACGAAGCCGGCGCGGGTGGCGGCGCGCATGGTGACCAGGCCCAGGTTCTCGGCGACGTCCGCGCCGAGCACCAGGCCCTGGCCCTTGCGGTCCTCGGGGACCAGGCCGAGCCCGGCCTCCATGGCGGCGTGCACGTCGCCGGGCGCCAGGCGGGTGCCGCGGACGACCACCTCGCCGGCGTCGTAGCGGTCGGCGCCGAAGACGGCCCGCGCGACCTCGGTGCGGCCGGCGCCGACCAGCCCGGCGACCCCGACCACCTCGCCCGCGCGCACCTCGAACGTGACGTCGTCGAAGACGCCCCTGCGGCCGAGGCCGGAGACCTTGAGCAGGGCCTCGCCGCGTTCGGCGGCCTGCCGCGGGAACTGCTGGTCGATCGGGCGGCCCACCATGAGCCTGACCAGCTCGTCCTGGGCGGTGTCCGCGGGGATCTCGGTGACGGACCTGCCGTCGCGCAGCACGGTCACCCGGTCGCCGATCTCGGCGATCTCCTCCAGGTGGTGGGTGATGAACACGATCGAGACGCCCTCGTCGCGGAGCTGGCGGACGATCGTGAACAGCTTGGCGACCTCGCCGGAGGTGAGCACGGCGGTGGGCTCGTCCATGATGAGCACGCGGGCGTCGAGCGCGAGCGCCTTGGCGATCTCCACCATCTGCATGCGGGCGATGCCGAGCCGGGAGATCGGCGTCGTCGGGTCGACGTCCACGCCGACGCGGTCGAGCAGCGCCTTGGCCTGCCGTTCCATGCGCTTCTTGTCCACCAGCCCGAAGCGGCGCGGCGGGCGGCCGAGCGCCAGGTTCTCCGCGACGGTGAGCTGGGGGACCAGGTTGAACTCCTGGTAGATGGTGGCGATGCCGAGCCGCTGGGCGTCGCCCGCCGACCGGATGTCCACCGGCTGCCCGTCGACGGTGACCTGCCCGCCGTCCGGCCGGTACGCGCCCGACAGGATCTTGATCAGCGTGCTCTTGCCCGCGCCGTTCTCGCCGAGCAGGACGTGCACCTCGCCGGCGCGCAGGCTCAGATCGACGCCGTCGAGTGCCACGACGCCGGGGAAGACCTTGCGCAGGCCCTCGGCCTTGAGTATCTCCGCGGTCACTCCATGATCCCTTTCCGCTCGCATGATCGGCGAATCACCAGGCGCGCCGGCAGGACGTGCGAGTCGGCCGCCTGCCCGCTCTGGATCCGGCCGATCACGAGCCGCACGGCCAGGCGCCCCATCT
Organism: Nonomuraea sp. NPDC049758; assembly: GCF_040674635.1. NCBI lineage: Bacteria > Bacillati > Actinomycetota > Actinomycetes > Streptosporangiales > Streptosporangiaceae > Nonomuraea > Nonomuraea sp. NPDC049758. The sequence goes on along the minus strand of NZ_JBFAMZ010000006.1, from coordinate 49,211 downwards.
CGGCCGTCGGCTGGGCGATGGCGGTGATCGGCGGGGCGGTGTGCTTGAACCAGGTCACGTCGTCGAAGGAGGCGACGGCCACGTCGGCGGGGATGCGCAGGCCCCTGGCCTGGATCTCCTCCAGACCGCCGAGCGTCATCAGGTTGTCGCCGAAGAAGATCGCCTCGGGCGGCTCGGGCAGGTCGAGCAGCTCGGCGGTGATGCGCCGGCCGCTGCCCTCGCGGAAGTCGCCGGGGCGCACGTACTCGGGGCGCACCTCCAGGCCCTCGGCGGCCATCGCGGCGGCGAAGGCGGCCGTGCGCTCGCGGCCGGTGGACAGGGTGGCCGGGCCGGAGGCCAGGGCGATCCGCCGGTGGCCCTGCTCGCGCAGGTGGCGGACCAGCTCGGCGATGGCGGCGGCGCCGTCGGAACGCACGGAGGGCACGTCGAGCCCGGAGATCGTGCGGTCGAGGAACACCACCGGGCGGCCGGCCTCGGCGAGCTGCTGCACCAGCGGCGTGACCTCGGCGGTCGGGCAGATCAGCAGCCCGTCGACGCGCTGCTCCAGCAGCGTGCGCACGTAGTGGTCCTGCTGGTCGGCGCGCTCGTCGGCGTTGCCCATGACGACCGTGAAGCCCTCGCGCCTGGCCTCGTCCTCCACGCTCCTGGCAAGCTCGGTGAAGAACGGGTTCAGGACGTCGCCGATGATCAGGCCGATCGTCCTGGTCGCGGTGGTGCGCAGGGAACGGGCGACGGCGTTCGGCACGTAGTTGAGCGCGCTCATCGCGTCGTAAACTCGGCGCCGGGTCTCCTCGTTGACCGAGGGGTTGTCGTTGAGCACGCGGGAGACCGTGGCGACGGAGACACCGGCCTGCGCGGCGACGTCCTTGATCCTTGCCATCGTTCCTCCGTGTAATCGATTACACGGCAGCTTATGAAATCGATTACATGATTGGCAAAGTGAAATGGCTCACACCCCCGGGGGAGAGGGTGTGAGCCGGCTTTCGATGGCTCGGGCCTTCCGGACCTGCCCGGACCTGCCCGGACCGCGCCCGGACCGCCAGGCCCGGGCCGGGGCCCGTCAGACCTTGCTGATGCGGACCGCGTCGGCGATGACGAGGCCCGTGCCGGCCGTCCACCGGCTGACGCCGACGACGTTGTAGGTGCCGGCGTTCAGCGAGAAGCTGCCGATGCTGCGCCAGCCTCCGCCGCCGGAGCGCTGGTCCACGTAGACGGTCTGGTTGCCGCCCGAGGCCGCCACGATGTACGGCGCCGAGCTGTTGTAGCCCGGATCGGACGGGTACCAGACCTCCACCTTGTACGTGCCCGCGCTGGGGATCGCGGCCTGGTACCAGGCGGGGTCGCTGGCGGCGACCGGGTCGGAGAAGCGGTAGTCGGCGCCGTAACGCTGGCTGGAGTAGGCGGAGGTGCCCCAGTTGCCGCTGGCGGTGAACTGGCCGGAGGTGGCGTTGTCCACCGTGGTGGACCACGAGGGCGTGCCGCCGCCGGTCACGTAGTTCATGTACGTGGTCCAGTTCCAGTACGGCCCCGGATCGGTGTGGTCGGCCCCGGGAACCTCGTTGTGCCCGATGATGTGGGCGCGGTCCTTCGGGATGCCGTACTTGTCGCAGATGGCCTTGGTCAGGGCCGCCGACGCGCGGTACATGGCGTCGGTGAACCACGAGGACTCGCTGACGTAGCCCTCGTGCTCGATGCCGATCGACCTGGTGTTGTACGTCCAGTTGCCGGCGTGCCAGGCGACGTCCTTCTCGCGCACCATCTGGGTGATGGCGCCGTTGGACGACTTCACGACGTAGTGCGCCGAGACCTGCGCGGCCGAGTTCTGGAACCAGGAGATCGTCCCGGCGTACGAGCCCTGCGTCACGTGGATGACCACGCGGTCGATCGCGTAGCTCGACGGCCGGCTGGAGGCGGTGTAGTTGCTGGAGCTGGCCGGGACCCAGGCGGCCGGGCCGTAGTCGGTGCTGAGCACGCCGACGTCGCCCTGGGTGCTCAGGTCGCGGGCCTTGGCGTAGTCGCCGCGGTCGGCGGTGACCTCCTGGGGCTTGACCGTCACGCCCCGGGCCGTGATGCCGAGGCCGAGCTGCTCGTAGACCGAGTCGGCGTACAGCCGGGCGATCTCCGGCGAGGAGGCGTTGCCGTACTTGGCGACGGCCTGGTACCAGCGGCCGGCGTCCTTGCGGCCGGCGTCGTCGAGGCCGAGCTCGTCGGCGTAGGAGCGGAGCAGGGCGGCGCCGCCGAGGATGTTGGCGGCGTTGTCGGAGCGCAGCTTCTCGACCGGCAGGCTGGTGAGCTGGGCGGCCTTCTCCAGCGCGTGGGTCGTGGGGTTGCTGACCAGGTGCATCAGGCCGTAGCCGCCGCTGGCGCTGGGCTTGCCCTGGTGGTCGTCGAGGTGGGTCTCGGCGTAGGCGAGCGCGACCAGCAGATCGCGGGGTACGTCGCTGGCCGAGGCGGCCTTGGCGAACGCGGCCGGCAGCGCGGGCTCCCGGGCGGCCTGGGCGGCGGGCTGGCCCGCGGTGATCAGGGCGACGGTCAGGGCGGACGTGGCGAGGGCAGCTAATCGCGTGCGGGCGAGAATCATGGGGATGCTCCTCGTTGGGGGGTGACGGGTGGAACGCGGGCGCGGGTCCGCGGCCCGCGTTTGGCCGCCGAATGCGGCCCAACGTATGTCACCTCTGACACAATGTCGATAATTGACATTACAGACGTGTTAGGTGAAACTTTCCGCCCGCCGTCCAGGAGGCGGCGCGAAAGTTGGGCCCCTGAAAACTATTGCGCTCTGCGATCAGGGGACTGAAACTTCCTTTCGTGACCGCGCTCCTGCGTACCGTCCTGGCGGCGCTCACCGCCGCAGTCGTCACCGTCGTCGTCGCCATCGTGGCCTCCGCTCCCGTCTCCGCAGCCCCCATCTCCGCCTCCGCAGCCTGCGCGACCGATCCCGCGACGCCCAAGCGGCAGCTCCGGGCGATGTGGATCTCCTCGGTCGCCAACATCGACTGGCCGAGCCGTACCGGGCTCAGCGTCTCCGCCCAGCAGGCCGAGTTCCGGGCCTGGCTCGACCTGGCCGTCGCCAAGCGCATGAACGCCGTGATCGTGCAGGTCAGGCCGACGGCGGACGCGTTCTGGCCGTCGCCGTACGAGCCGTGGTCGCAATGGCTGACCGGCACCCAGGGGACGAACCCCGGCTACGACCCGCTGGCGTTCATGGTCGGCGAGGCCCACGCGCGGAACCTGGAGTTCCACGCCTGGTTCAACCCGTACCGGGTCGCCAACAACGACGACCCGACCAAGCTGATCTCCACGCACCCCGCGCGGCAGCACCCCGACTGGCGCTTCGCCTACGGCGGGAAGCTCTACTACAACCCGGGCATCCCGGCGGTACGCGACTTCATCGAGGACGCGATCATGGACGCCGTCACCCGCTACGACGTGGACGGCGTGCACCTCGACGACTACTTCTACCCCTATCCCGTCAGCGGCCAGGCCATCCCGGACTCGGCCGCCTACGCCCAGTACGGCGGCGCGTTCCCGAACATCGCCGACTGGCGGCGGGACAACGTCAACCTGCTCGTCCGCGAGCTCGGCCAGCGCATCCACACCGCCAAGTCGTGGGTGTCCTTCGGGATCAGCCCGTTCGGGATCTGGCGCAACTCCTCGACCGACCCGCTCGGCTCGCGCACCTCCGGCCTCCAGTCCTACGACGCGATCTACGCCGACAGCCGGCAGTGGGTCAAGCAGGGCTGGATCGACTACCTGGCGCCGCAGATCTACTGGCACATCGGGTTCTCGACGGCCGCCTACGAGGTGCTGACCGCGTGGTGGTCGGACGTCGTGCGCGGCACCGGCGTGCAGCTCGTCGTGGGGCAGGCCGCGTACCGGGCCGGCGCCGCGGGCCAGGAGGCCGCCTGGCAGGACCCGGCCGAGCTGAGCGACCACCTGTACGACAACAGGAAACATCCCGAGATCGCCGGTGACGTGTACTTCAGCGCCAAGGACGTCAAGGCCGACCGGATCGGGGCGATCACCAAGCTGGTCGCCGACCACTACGCCAAGCCCGCCCTGCTGCCCGCCCGGGGCTCCGGGGCCGCGCCCGCCGCGCCTGCGATCACCGCGGCCACCGCGGGCTCGAACGGCGTCCAGCTCACCTGGACCGGCTCCGGCACGGCGTACGCGGTCTACCGCGTGGCCGGCACCCCGCCCTCGGCCGATCCGTGCTTCTTCGCCGACGCCCGCAACCTGATCGGCACGACCAGGCAGAAGTCCTACACCGACCCGGGCGGCGGCGCGTCCACCTACTACGTGACCGCGCTGAGCAGGACCCACCAGGAGAGCGCGCCGAGCGAGGGCCGGTCGGCGGGCGGCACGGGCGGCTTCAGCGTCGTGATCGACAACGCCGACGCCGGTTTCACGGCCTCCTCCTCCTGGGGCACCTCCAGCTACTCCACCCAGGCCAACGGCGCCGACTACCGCTTCGCCGACCCGGTCGCGGCCAGCGACCCGGCCTGGTTCCGGGCGGCGATCCCGAGCGCGGGCAGCTACCGGGTGGAGGTCTGGTACCCGGCCAACGCGGGCTACAACGGCTCCGCGCCGCACATCGTGGCGGCCTCGGGCGGCAACCAGACGGTCAACGTGGACCAGCGCACCGGCGGCGGGGCCTGGCGGGTGCTGGGGACGTACACGCTGGCGGGCGGGACGTACAACGTGGTCGGGGTGAGCCGGTGGACCTCGGCGACCGGCTACGTGATCGCCGACGCCGTGCGCATCACCAAGGTCTGACCCTTCAGGAGCGGGCCTTCGCCCAGGCGGGGCTGTCGATGAAGTGGTTGTCGAAGCGGTCCTGCGAGGCCAGCAGCTCTTCGAGCGTGGCCTCGCCGGTCTTGAGCCGGGCCAGCAGGCGGAAGTACTCGAACCGCTCGACGCCCGGCGTGATGACGATCAGCAGGTCGGCCTCGGCGCCCGGGGCCGCGGCGAAGGCGTGGGCCACGTGGGGCGGGACGACGGCGACGTCGCCCTGCTCCAGCGTGATCACCTCGTCGCCGGCCAGCACCTGCGCCCGGCCGTCGAGGACGTAGAACATCTCGGAGGCGGTGGTGTGGGTGTGCGGAACGGCGCCGTCGGCGCCCGCGCCGAGCGTGATGCGCATGGTGCTCAGGGCGCCGCCGGTGGCGCTGGAGTCGAGGAGCATGCGGCCCGTGCTGGGCGGGCCGCCGATGACCTCGGCGTCGACGGAGCGGATGACGGCGGTGCTGCGGGGGTCGATGAGCGACATGGTGTTATCCGTTCTCGGAGAGGGCGCCGCGGAGTGCTGTCTCCACGAGGCGTTCGGCGTAGGCGCGGCCGACAGGGGAGCCGGTGATCAGGACGCGGTAGTACAGGGCCCCGGCGAGCTGGTCGAACAGGGCCTCCACGTCGAGGTCGGCGCGTAGCTGGCCGCGGTCCCTGGCCCGTTCGAGCAGGGCGCGGGCCAGGGTGTTGCGGCGGGCGTACATCTGCCGCTCCAGCTCGCCGACGTCGGCGTGGCGGGCGGCGGCGGCCACGAGCTCGGCCACCGTGCCCGCCGACCCGTCGTCGTCATCGGGCGCGCGGCCGGCCGCGCGCATCCGGTTGAGCCCGGCCGCGATCTTCTCCAGGTACGCGGGCAGGTCGCGGCGGATGTCGCCGGTGTCGGTGATCTCGTCGTGGTCCTGGAGCCGGTTGACGACGGCCAGGGCCAGGTGGTCCTTGGTCGGCCAGCGGCGGTAGAGCGTGGTCTTGGCGATGCCGGCCCGCTCGGCGACCTCGTCGGGGGAGAGCCCGACGTAGCCGCGCGCGAGCAGCAGCTCGGTGGCGGCCCTGAGCACACCCTCGTCGACGTCACTCCTGCGCGGCCGTCCCACCATGCCCTGCCTCCTTTTCGCTACCTGAGTAGCGTAATCCTGGAGGGCGGAATTTCGCAACCCGGGTATCGAAACTCCGCTATCGGGGCAGCAACGCCCACACGACCCGCTCCCCGGCCCTGTCCTGGTAGGTCCCCCACAGTCCTGCGGTCAGCTCGTGCACCAGCCGGAGTCCGCGTCCCGACGCGTCCGTGTCCGCCGGCACGCGGGGACGCGGAACCAGGCCGTTCCGGCCCGGATCGGTCACGGCCAGCCGCCAGAACCCGGCCTCGGGGGCGAGGGACAGCCGGACCCACTGTGCCGCCGCGTGCTGCAACGCGTTCGTGACCAGCTCCGAGGCGATCAGCCGGAGGTCGTCCAGGGATTGGTGATCCGCCCCCAGCCACGCCGCCAGTTCGGTACGCGCCAGCCGGGGCAGCATCGCCGGGTCGTCGAGCTCGCCGACCATCCACACCCTGACGCCTGCGTTCGGGGGATGCGGAGACTCGTGAGCTCTCGATGAAGGGACGGTCATCTCGCCCTCACGTGAATGAGTGGATTGTCGCGTTGGTCCGTCTTGAGAATTGTCATGAAAACCCCAGGCGTGCCACAACACTGTCGACTTCGTGTCATGGGCTTGTTCGATGTGGAACTTTTGACATTCAGTCTGCCCATGGAGAGGCTTGAGTCGGAGGAGAATGCCGCCCACAATCGAGACCCAAAAGGCTCCAAAAGTTGGGGCATTCTGTCAACTGTTGTCAAGCGTCCGGCGAGCGGGTGAGGGGTGACCATGTCGAACGATCTTGATCCACGGCTGACTCCTGTGCAGCGCTTCGGCAAGGAGCTGGCCCGCACCCGCAGAGAGCACGACCTCACGCAAGTCGCATTAGGCAAACGCCTGGGCTGCTCCTCCTCTCTGATCGCGCACATCGAAAAGGGGGACCGTACGCCGAAGCCCGACTTCGCCGCAGGCTGTGATCAGGTGTTCGCGACCGGCGACCGCTTCGGCCGTCTGTGCCGTAGCATCACGTCTCCCTCCGGCCCTGGCTGGTACCTGAGATGGACGGACGAGATCGAGCCGGCGGCGACCGTACTCAGGAGCTGGGATCCGCTTCTGATCCCTGGTCTGCTCCAGACCGAGGACTACGCGCGGGCGGTCTTCCGTGGCGACCTGGCGGGCATCTCGGATCAGGACGTGGACGATGGCGTCAACGCCCGTATGCGTCGCCAGCTGATCCTTGACGCCGAAACGCCGCCCACTTTGTGGATTCTTCTCGACGAGATGGTCCTGCGCCGCCCTCTCGGCACCCGGCAGGTGATGGCCGCACAGCTCGACCACCTGGTGGAAATAGCCAATCGGCCGTACGCGACTGTGCAGTTGGTGCCCTTCGAGACGCCCTGTACCGCCGGCCTGCTGTCGAGCTTCATCATCGCGGAGCTGCCCGACGCTCCCACGGCTGTCTCTGTGGATTCCGCAGGCCGAGGCGAGGTCTCGGCGAGTTACGACGTCGTTGCGCCTATCTGGAAGAGATATGACAGGATACGGGCAGAGGCATACCGTCCCGGACAGTCACTGGAAATGATTGAGGAAGCCCGAGACCGATGGAAACTCCAGACCTGATCCACGCGGACCTGTCGCAGGCGGTATGGAGGAAGAGTTCCCGTAGCGGTGGCAACGGCGGGAATTGTGTCGAGGTCGCGACGAACGTCCACGGAATTATCGCCGTTCGTGACAGCAAGGACAGAAGCGGCCCCGTACTCCGTTTCGCTCCGGCCGAATGGCGCGCATTTCTCGACGGAGTGAAAGACGGCGAGTTCGACCACTGATTCCGCGATGGGAGGCCCTGTCCGGCATGGCGTATCCCGTGGACAGGAGCCGCGAGATCATCCACGAGGTGATGGAGAGCTATGAGTGAGCCGAGCGGTCTCCGTACGGGCGAATGGACCAAGGCCACGGCGTCGGGCGACAACGGGGGAAGCTGTGTCGAGGTGATGCGGCGGGCGGATGACGGCGTCCTTGTCAGGGACACCAAGGATCAGGGTGAAGGCCCGATTCTGGCCTTCACCCGGGACGAGTGGCTCGCCTTCCTCGACGGGGCCGCCAAGGGGGAGTTCGACCTGTCCTGAGTCCGTCAGGAGGCGTACATCACCGACAGGAAGCGGAGCAGGAGGGCTTCCCGGGTCTCGGCGGGCAGCGCGTCCAGGACGGCGTTGACCGTCGCCATCCCCGGCTGGCCCGCGCCCGGACGCAGGTCCACGCCCACCGAGGCGGCCAGTTCGGCGAAGGTCGCGTCGTCCAGGGCGTCCAGGTCCAGGTCGGCGATCAGCTCGACCAGGCCGTCCGGCACCACGGCGGGGCCGCGCAGCCGGGCCGCCTCCGCCGCGTCGGCGATCACCTCGAGCATCGCCTCCACGCCGGTCAGCGTCACGCCGGTGACCGTGACGTGCAGGTTCGCGGGGATCCCGGCGTAGGAGAGCTGTGGTTGCAGGAACCAGCCGCGCCCGCGGGCCGCGTCGGCCAGCACGAACACGTCGAGGTCGTCCCCGGCGAAGGCCACCAGCGAGGACTCGGGCGCGCCCAGGACCCGCAGGCCGGGGATCGCGGCGATCCCCTCCCTGAGCCGGGCCGCCGCCTTGAGGGTGGCGCGGCCGAGCTCCACGTACCCCTCCCGGCCGAGCGCCTGGAGCGTGGCCCACGCGCCGCCGAGCGGCCCGGCCGACCTGGAGCTCTGCACGGTGGCGTTGATGATCGTGTAACCCGGCCAGGCGGCCGAGGCGAAGTACGCCTTGCGCCGCGTCGCCGGGTCGGCGAACAGCACCACCGAGGCGCCCTTCGGCGCGTAGCCGAACTTGTGCAGGTCGCAGGAGAGCGAGGTGACCCCCGGCACCGACAGGTCGAACGGCGGCACGTCGGCCCCCGCCTCCCGCAGCCACGGCAGCAGCCAGCCGCCCACGCAGGCGTCCACGTGGCAGGCCACGCCCGCCTCGGCCGCCACGGCGGCGACCTCCGCGACCGGGTCGATCACGCCCTGCGGGTACGACGGCGCAGAGACCACCACCAGGACCGTGTCCTCGTCGATCGCCGCCGCGACGTCCGCCACCCGCACCTTGTACGTTTCCAGGTCCACCGGCACGGCCTTGACCCGCAGGCCCAGGTAGTGGGCCGCCTTGTGGAAGGCCGGATGGGCGGTCACCGGCAGCACGAGGTTGGCGCCGGGCCGCCCGGCCGCGTCCCGCGCCGCCTTGACCGCCAGCATGATCGACTCGGTGCCGCCGCTGGTGAAGACGCCGTGGCCGCCGCCGAGCAGGTCGGCGACCGCGCCCACGACCTGCTTCTCCATCTCGACGATGCTCGGGAACGCCGTCGGGTCCAGGCAGTTGACCTCCAGCATCTCGGCGTACGCGCGGGCCGCCGCCGCGTGCACCTCGGGCCGGCCGGTGTCGTAGACGTACGCGGTCACCTGCCCGCCCCGCACCGGCAGGTCGTGCTGCTTCATCCTGGCCACCTCGGACAGCAGGTCCTCGGCGGTTCTTCCGGACAGGGGGAGGGTCACACGTTCTCCTTGGCGGGGACGACGGCGGGGTCGAGGGCGAGCCGGCCGTAGCGGACGACGAACGGCAGGCTGATCAGCATGAGCAGGGCGGGCAGCGCGGTGAAGCCGAGCAGCAGCCCGGTCAGCGCGCCGGCCGGCTGGGCGACGGGCGACTCCACGGGCGCGGAGACGAACCCCGACAGCGCCAGGACCAGCGCGAACAGGCCGGGGCCGAGTGCGAGCCCGGCGGTCTCGCCGGCCGTCCACAGGCCGGTGAACGCGCCGGCCTGGGCGTGGCCGGTACGGGCGGCGTCGGCGTGCACGGTGTCGGGCAGCAGCGACAGCGGCAGCAGTTGCAGCGCGGCGTAGCAGACCCCGGCCAGCGCGGTCAGCGCCAGCGTGGCGGCCAGGCTGCCCGCCGCGATGGCGGGGACCAGGGCGAGCGCCACGACGGCGAACCCGGCCGAGGCGACCAGGTAGCAGCGTACGGTCCCGTACGCGCGGGACAGCCGGGCCCAGGCCGGCACGGCGAGCATGCTCGGGCCCACCAGGCACACGAACATCACCGAGGTCAGCCCGTAGTCGCCCAGCCGGTACGAGGCCACGTACGGGGCGCCCGCCAGCATCACCGCCACCCCGAGCGCCTGCGTGACGAACGCCGCCAGCAGTGCGAAGAACGGCCGGTTGCCCCGGGCCAGCCGGAAGGCCGCCGCCGGGCCGAGCTGCCGGGGCCCCGGACGCGACGACACCCACCGCGTGCCCAGCGTGGCGGCCACCAGGGTGGCGGCCATGACCAGCCCGATCGCGACGCCCATGACCGCGTACCCCGGCCGCCCGCCGCCCGCCAGGTCGACCACTGTGGGGGCCAGGCCGCCCGCGACCAGGATGCCGACGGTCAGGCAGACCACCCGCCACGACATGATCCTGGTCCGCTCGGCCGGGCTCGCCGACATCTCGGCCGGCAGCGCCACGTACGGCACCTGGAAACTCGCGAAGGCGGTCGCGGCCAGCAGGAACGCCACCCCGGACCACGCGGCCCCGCCGACGCCGCCCGCGACGCCGCCCGGCACGGCGAACATCAGCGCGAACGCCACCGGCAGCGTGGCCGCGCCCACCGCCAGCAGCCGCGTCCGGCCGCCGGTGCGCACGGCCTCGCGGTCGCTGGCGGCGCCGACGAGCGGGTTGAGCAGCACGTCCCAGATCTTCGGCGCGACCAGGACGGCGCCCGCGACGGCGGCGGGCACGCCGAGCATGTCGGTCAGGTAGTAGAGCAGCAGCAGGCCGGGGACGGCGGAGAACACGCCGGTGCCGACCGAGCCGACGCCGTAGCCGAGCAGCCGTCCGCGACCGAGCCGGCCGATGTCCGCCGCGGTCATCGCGGGTCGCCAGGCAGAGGGCTTTCGGGGGTGTCGGGCAGGGGGGTTCGCGGGTCGCCTGAAAGGGTTCGCGGGTCGCCGGGGAGGGCGAGGGTACGGTGGAGGGTGAGGTGGAGGTGGGCGCGGAAGCGGCGCAGCGCGGCCCGATCGCCCGCGCCCCTGCGGCGGCCGTCGGCGTCGAGCACGCCGCCCTTGGCGAAGCCGTGGATCGACCAGATGACCGTCCACATGGCGTACTCCAGGTCGACCGTGCCGTCGATCACGCCGGCCTCGACCGCCGGCCGCAGCGCGCCGGTGACGGCGGAGACCAGGGGCTGGACGTACTGGCGTTCCAGCTCGGTGATGTCGCTCGCGTCGGAGAGCCAGCGGTGCATCCACAGCGCGGGGATCTCCGGGTTGTCCGCGCAGAAGTCGAGGTAGTCGTCCACCAGGCGGTGGATGGAGGCGACCGGGTCGGCACCGGGCAGATGGGCCAGCGCCTTGTCCAGCGCCGCCTTCTCCGCCCGGTGCGCACGCTCCATGACGGCGAGGTACAGCTCCCGCTTGCCGCCCACGTGGTAGTTGACGGTGGCGATGTTCATCCCCGCCGCGTCGGCGATCTGGCGCGTCGAGGTGCCGTCGTAGCCGAGCGCGGCGAAGAGCTGGGTGGCCGCCTTGAGGATCACGGCCGGCTGTCCGCTGTCGGCAGGTCTCATACGACCGACCGTAGTTCCGTCCCGCCCCTTGGTCAATCGCTTGATGGAGAGGTTTACGGTCAGTCCGGAGCCCAGTACTTGACGAGGACCTTGTCCAGGTGCGCCACCACCGGCTTCCACGTGCGGGGCAGCGTGTACCGCGTGGCGTGGTGGCCCTTGTGGGTCAGCGTGTACTTGAGGAAGTCCGCGCCCTGCGGCGGGCGTTCGGACCGGCCGATCCTCAGCTCCTTCAGATAGCCGCGCAGCTGGCGGTGTTCCCTGGCCGTGAGGCACTTGGTCACCACCGGGCCGGTGCGGCGGCTGAGCCGGAAGCAGCCGTCGGTGTAGACCGTCACGCGGTTCAGCAGCCCCGCGAAGCCGCCCTCCTCGCGCAGGTCGACCAGCACCTTCCGCTGCGTGGTCACCGCCTCGGCGGGCAGCGCGGAGGCCGTGACGGCCAGCGCGAGCGCCGGCAGAAGCACGATTCGCCAGATCTTCATACCTCTATGACGTACGGGAGCCCCGAACGGCTCACTTCCCGAGGCCCGCGTCGCGGGCGCGGACGATGGCCTCGGCGCGGTCGGCGACGTGGAGCTTGGCGAAGATGTTGGAGACGTTGTTGCGCACGGTCTTCGGCGACAGGAACAGGGCCGAGGCGATCTGCGCGTTCGAGCGGCCGGCCGCCACCAGCGACAGGATCTCCCGCTCGCGTGGCGTGAGCTGCGGGAAGACCGGGTCGCCGGAGGCCGCGGCGGCCCCCTGGAAGAACTCGGCGACGCGCAGCGCCACCGCCGGGCCGAAGATCGCCTCGCCGTGCGCGACCGCGGTGATCGCCCGGACGATCTCGCCCTGGCCCGCGCCCTTGAGCAGGTAGCCGCGGGCCCCCGCGCGCATCGCGGCGAACAGCGTGGCGTCCTCCTCCGACATGGTCAGCACGACGACGGCGACGTGCGGGCTGTCGGCCACGATCCGCCTGGTGGCCTCGATGCCGTCGAGCCCCGGCATGCGGACGTCCATCACCACGACGTCCGGCTGGAGGTCGGCGGCGCGCTCGACCGCCTCGGGGCCGTCGGCGGCGGTGCCGGCCACCTCGATGCCCGGGATCGAGCCGAGCAGCAGCGCGAGCCCGTCGCGGTAGACCGGATGGTCGTCGGCCAGCAGAACCCTGATCGGCTCCTGGTCAGACATCGGCGGCCTCCACCCGCATCGGCTTCCGGCTAGACATCGGCGGCCTCCACCCGCGTCGGCAGCCGGGCCAGGACCAGGGTGCCGCCGCCGGACGGGCAGCTCACCCGGCAGTCGCCGCCCAGCTCGGCCGCGCGCTCGCGCAGCGAGAGCATGCCCACGCCCGCCGCCACGTCGGGGCCGATGCCCGAGCCGTCGTCGCGTACCGCCACCTCAAGCGCCCCCTCCCGCGTGGTGAGCGTGATGTCGCAGCGGGCCGCGCCCGCGTGCCTGGCCACGTTGGCCAGCGCTTCGGACACGATACGGTAGGCCGCCACCTCCACCGCCGCGGGCAGCGCGCCCTGCGCTCCCAGCGGGCCGTCGCCGGTGACGCGGACGTCCAGGGCGGCGGTGCGGAACCGGCCGGCCTGCTGCTCGATCGCGCGCAGCAGGCCCAGCTCGTCGAGCGCGGGCGGGCGCAGGTCGTGGACCAGCCTGCGCACGTCCGCCAGCACCCCGCCGACCTCGGCGGCCGTCTGCTCCAGGATGCGGTCGGCCTGCTCGGGTGCGCCGGCGGCCAGGTTGCGGGCCGCCTCGATGCGCAGCGCCACCGCGCCCAGGCTCGGGCCGAGCCCGTCGTGCAGGTCGCGCCGGAGCCTGCGGCGCTCCTCCTCGCGGGCCAGCACCAGCCGGGCGCGGATGCGCTGCAGGTCGGTGCTCAGCTCGACGGCCCGCGCCGCGGCGGCGGCCTGACGGACGAGGTCGCCGAGCAGCCGCTGGTCCCGCTCGGTCAGATCGGTACGGCACAGCACCAGCCGCCCCACGGTCTCGCCCCGGTAGGCCACCGGCAACGACACCGACGGCCCGCGCGGCGACCCGTGCTCCACCACGGAACGTTCGCCGCCCGGCCGCTCGATCTCCACCCGCACGTAGGCCAGCCGGAACGCCTCCGCCAGCGTCGTGGCCACCGCGAGCAGCTGCTCGTCCGGGTCCGTGGCCAGCTCCAGCCGCTCGGCCAGCGTCGAGACCGCGGCGTACGGGTCGTCCCTGGAGCCGCGCACCAGCCTGCGCACCGCCCGCCAGAGCCAGGTGCGCAGCGGGGCGTACAGGACGGCGACGATCGCGATGGCGGCCAGGGCCGAGTCCCGTTCCCCGAGGACGCTGCCCACCAGCGTGAACACCACCACGTCCACGAGCACCACGAGCGCGGCGAGCAGGGCGTAGGCCACGGTGGCCGACAGCAGCCGGTCGATGTCGTACAGGCGGTACTTGGTCACCGCCACCACCACGGCCGCGGCGGTGAACGCGATGGCCAGCGTCAGCAGCGCCGCCGGGATCTGCGGGGACAACGACAGCGGCAGCAGGAGCACGATCATGTCCACCAGCGCGGCCCACATCAGCCAGCGGATCTGGGCCCGCCGCTCGGCGTCGGCGACCACGTACCTGCGCACCATCGACGCGAACGGCACCACCAGGCTCACCAGGACGGACGCGTACGCCAGCGCCAGCGCCGGCTCCCAGAACCCGTACGGCAGGTCCACGGACAGGAAGTCGAGGCCCAGCCGCGCGATCTCCGGCGGCATCGCCCGGTCGTGGTAGCGCTCCATCACCGCCGTCGGCGCGGTCACCAGCAGGGCCGTGAGCAGCCCGGTCAGCACGAGGCTCGTCACCGACAACGCCCGCCACACCCGCCCCGGCGGCAGCCGGCCGTCCGGGAACAGCAGGATCAGCAGCGGCAGCCCGAGCAGCAGCGACGCCCCGAACCGCGAGTAGGACCAGTACGCCGCCGCGGCCCCCGGCAGGCCGGGCGAGACGTAGGCGGCGTACGTCGCCCAGCTTCCCGTGAGCCCGTCCAGCAGCCACAGCAGCCCGAACACCGCCAGGACCCAGGCCACCGGATGCCGCGGCAGCCGGCGCAGCAGCAGCGCGCCCGGGACGAGCTGCGCGAGCCCGGTCAGCGCGGCCGGCCACCCGGGCTCCAGCTCCGACGTCGGCGGCAACCGCACGTCCCCGGCGGCGACGTCCAGCGTCACCGTGGCGACCGCGATGGCGACCCCGGCCACGGCCACCCCGACGGCCCACCACCCGCGCGCCGCGGCGGGGGACGTCGCTGCCGCCGGAAGGGCGGAAGGTCCGGTTTGTGTCACGGGACGTATTACACCCGACACCGTGTCCTCATGTCCCGGGACAGGAGTCCCGTCGGAGGCGGGACCGGCGGCTCTGCCGGCCCGGGGCAGCCCGCCGGAAGCCTGGAGGCACGACATCCCCGCAAGATCCCCGCAAGGAGAGAGGACCTCCCGTGGACGGCAAGATCACCACCACCCCGGCCAGGGCCCGCACCGACGTGCCCGCCACCCCGCCCCCATCCGCAGGCCCCGCCGTCACCCCGGCCGCCGTCCGCAGGCTCGGCCTCGCGCTGAGCGCCGGCACGCTCGCCTGGACCGCCAGCATCTTCGTCTACGGCACGCAGGCCCAGGGGTTCGGCGAGCGGGTCGGCGACCTGACCGGGCTGCTCTTCCAGCTCGGCCTCTTCGCCCTGCTCGCCGTGCAGATCCGGACCCGCGCGACGGGCACGTCCGGCTTCGCCAGGATGATGCTCAAGGTCGAGCTGGTGCTGCTCGGGCTGGCCGGTGTCTGGTCCCTGCTGCACGGCGTCCTGCCCGACGACCTCCAGGACGGGCCGGTGATGCAGGTGCTCGACGTGTTCTGGCCGGTGTCCATGCTGGGCATGATGGCCATCGGCATCAAGATCGCCTTCGCCGGGCGCTGGCGCGGGGCGCTGCGGTGGTGGCCGCTCGTCGCCGAGAGCTGGGCCGTGGTGACGGTGCCGTCGTACGTGGTGTTCGGCGAGTCGATCTCGAACTGGATCGGCGGCTTCCACCTGATCGTCGGGTACGCCACCCTCGGCGCGCTGCTCGCGCTGCGTCCGAGCCTGACCTCCTAGGCCGGCGGCGTGAGCGGCAGGACGGCGGTCACCTCGGTGCCGCCGCCCGGCCGGGGGCCGATCGCGCAGGCGCCGCCGATCTCGGCCGCCCGCTCGCGCATCGACGTCAGCCCCACGCCCGGCGACGGCTCGTCGGGCAGGCCGGTGCCGTCGTCGGCGACCGACACCCGCAGCTCCCCGGCCTCCCGCCGTAACGTGACCAGCACCGACGTGGCCTGGGCGTGGCGGCGCACGTTCGTCAGCGCCTCCTGCGCGATCCGGTACGCGGCCGTCTCCACCGCCGCCGGCAACCCGTCGAGCACCCCTTCGGAACCGTCGGCAGCCGCGGGCACGGTGACCTCGACCCGGGGGCCCGGGGCCTGGCCGAAGGCGCGCAGGGCGCCGGCCAGGCCCAGCTCGTCCAGCACCGGCGGGCGCAGGCCGTCCACCAGCTCGCGCACCGACATGAGCGTGCTGGTCATCTCCTCGCGCACCCGGACCAGCAGCTCCTCCACCGACTCGGGGTCGCGCTCCAGCCGCCGCCGCGCCTCGTCCAGGGTCATCGTCACGCTGGTCAGCGTGGGGCCGAGCCCGTCGTGCAGCTCCCTGCCCAGCCGGCGCCGCTCCTCGTCGCGGGTGGCGCTGATCCGCTCGTGGGAGTCCCGCAGGTCGGTGCTCAGCCGTACGGCGTGCGCCAGCTCGGCCAGGTGCTTGGCCATGACGTCCAGCGGCTCGCGGCCCGGCCGCGCCCCGGCGATCCGCAGCCGCCCGACCGGCTCGCCGTGCCAGGTCAGCTCGACGGACCGCGATCGGGCGCCCAGCTCGCCGTCCACGAACGACAGCGCGGGCTCGCCCGGCACCTCCACGCCCACCCCGCGGGCGACCAGCGACGTGCGCACGACGGAGATCGCCTCGGCCAGCGCCCCCGCCGGGTCCCCGGCCCGCTGCACGGTACGGCTGAGCAGGTCGGCCGCCCGGTACGGGTCGCGTTCCACGTTGAACAGCCGGTCCACCGAGCGCTGGAGGCGCAGGCGCACGGGATGGAAGGCCGCGCCGGTGACCATCGCGGAGGCGAGCCCCGCCGCCGCGCCGTAGCCGTCCACCAGGCTGTTGGACGTCCAGATGAGCGCCGAGTACGTGAGGCCGGCCCCGACCGCGAGCGTGCCGTACACCAGCGTGCGGTTGAGGATGAGCCGGATGCCGTAGAGCTGGTGGCGCAGCACGGCGGCGATGATCGCGATGGGGATGCCCGCGGCCAGGAAGACCCGTACGGCGATGATGAAGGTGTCCTGATTGCCCGCGCTGGCGATCCAGTAGACGACGAAGATCACCATGGCGTGGAAGTACCAGGTGATCTGGCGGCGCACCTCGGGCGTCGCCGCCCGGTACCTGAAGCCCAGCGAGACCACGCCGAGCAGGCACAGCAGGATCATCGGGATCCCGATCCACGACTCCACGACCTCGGGGACCCGGCCCAGCGCCGCCACCCCGAACGGGTTGCCCACCGGCACCCCGAGCTCGAACGACGGGTCGGGGGACAGGCCGAGCAGCAGCGAGTGCCCGGCCATGAGCACCAGGTTGCCGTAGAGCACCGGCCGCCAGCGCCTCGACGGCAGCCGCCCGTCCGGGAAGAGCAGCGGCATGATCCCCGTGAACGTGGGCACCGGCAGCAGCCACAGCCAGATGGCCGGCCAGGCGACATAGGGCAGGAGCGGGCCGGGCGCGTGGAAGTACATCCAGCCGGTCAGCGCGAACAGCAGCGAGTACGCCGACCAGACCACGCCCGTCGCCCACATGAGCCAGGGGACCGGCAGCCGGGGCCGCCGGCTGATCAGGAACGCGCCGGCGAGCGGGAACATCAGCCCGATCGGGTCGAGCCCCTGCGTCTCGGCCAGCCCGCCGAGCTGCGCCGCCAGCACCGCCGCCGTCACCACGGCCGCGAGCGAGGCACCGGCCGCCGTCCACACCACCGCCAGCACGAGCCGCCGCCGCGACACCCGCGTGCGGCCGGGCCCCTCCGCGCCGGGACCGGGACCGTCGTGGTCGGCAGGGGTCATCGTGGCTCCTTGACCGGCAGTTCCGCGACGACCTCGGTGCCGCCGCCGGGGCGGACGTCCAGCCGGCAGACGCCGCCCACCTCCTCGGCCCGCCCGCGCATCAGGGCGGCCCCCTGACGGCGCTGCTCGGGCAGCCCGATCCCGTCGTCGGACACCGTCAGCCGGAGCCCGTCGCGCCGCTCCACCCTGATCAGGGCGGTGGTGGCGCGGGCGTGCCGGCGCACGTTCGCCACCGCCTCATGCGCGATCTTGTACGCCGCCACCTCCACCGCGGCCGGCAGGTCGGCCAGCGAGCCCGAGACCACCACGTCCACCCTCGGGCCGGGCGCGTCGGCGAGCAGCCGTAAGGCGCCCTCCAGGCCGAGCTCGTCCAGCCCGGCGCCGTCGAGCGCGGGCGGACGCAGGCCGTACACCAGGTCGCGGACGTCCACGATGGCCTCGGTCATCTGCCTGCGTGCCGTGCTGAGCAGGGGCTCGACCGAGCCGGGGTCGCTGGCCAGGCTGAGCCGGGCCTGGTCGACGCTCATCGCCAGGTTCGTCAGCGCCGGCCCGAGGCCGTCGTGCAGGTTGCGGCGGAGTTCGCGGCGCTCCTCCTCGCGGGTGACCATCATGCGCTCGCGCGAGCGTTGCAGGTCGGCGCTGAGCCGTACGGCGTGGGCGACCTCGGCGAGCTGCCTGGCCAGCATGTCCAGCAGCGCGCGGTCGCGCGGCTCGCCGCTGACCGACAGCCAGCCCATCGACTTGCCGTGCCAGACCAGGCGTTCGACCGAGGGGGCCGGGCCCATCTCGCCCGCGACGACGCTGCGCACCCGTCCGCCGGGCAGGACGACCTCCACCGCGACGCCGGGCGCCCCCAGGGCCAGCCGGACGGCGTGGGCCGCCGACGCCAGGGCCTCGGCCGGCCCCCTGGCCTCCTGCACGCTCCGGCTCACCCGGTCGGCCAGCCGGTACGGGTCGCGCTCCCACCGGAACAGCCGGTCCGCCGCGCTCTGCAGGCGCAGCCGTACGGGCTGGAACAGCGCGCCCGCGGCCAGCGCGGCGACCAGGTCGGACCACGAGCCGAGCAGGGCGTCGAGCGCGCCGACCCCGAAGTAGACGGCGCCGACCACGGCGGTCAGCGCGAGGTAGACCAAGGCGCGGTTGAGCAGGAGCAGGGTCCGCTCGCGTCCGCGCAGCCCGGACAGGACCGCTGCCTTGACGAGCAGCGGTCTGACCGCTCTGAGCAGCACCCGCCGGGCTTTTTTCGCCATATGTCGGGCACATCATAAGTGGCGGAACCGCTATCGCAGAGAGTCCACCGGCTGCATCTTCGCCGCCCGCAGCGCCGGATAGAGCCCGGCCAGCAACCCCACCACCGCCCCGGCCACCGGCGCGGCCAGCGCGAGCCGCGCGTCGAGGAGCGGCGTCCACTCCCTGGCGGCCGAGACGGCGACCACGGCGACCACGCCGAGGCTCGTGCCGATCACGCCGCCGGCCAGCCCGACCAGCGTCGACTCCAGCAGGAACTGGGCGGCCACGTGCCGCCGCGCCGCGCCGAGCGCCCGGCGCAGCCCGATCTCGGGCACCCGTTCCAGCACCGTGACGAGCGTGACGTTGGCGATGCCGACCGCACCCACGACGAGCGAGACCAGGCCGAGGATCAGGAACAGCGCGTTGACGTCGTCCTGGGCGGCGTCGCGGGCCCGGGTGGGGCCGGGCGGCGCGACCACCTGGAGCAGGTCCTCGTTGCCGGGGCTGAGCGCGACCGGCGTCTGGCTCGCGACCAGCGCGGTGGCGCCCAGGCCGGTGTTGACCAGCACTCTGGTGACCGTCCGCAGCCCGAAACGGGCCCCGGCGGTCGGCGGCACGAACACCGCCGCGCCCAGGTCGCGCTCCCGGCGCAGCCCGCCGAGCACGCCGATCACCGTGTACGCGTGGCTCCCGATGAAGACCGCGGGCGCCCCGTCGAGCCGGGTGATCCCGAGCAGCCTGGCCGCCTGGTCGCCGAGCACGGCCACCCGGTCGCCGCGCCGGACGTGCCCGGCGTCGTAGAACCTGCCCCGCAGCATCGTGCCGCGCAGGGCTCCGGGAAGGCCGGTGGTCGCGGCGACCACGGGCAGCGACTGCGTGGTGATGCGCGCCGGATCGACGATGTCGTTGGAGCGCACGGACAGGTTCGCGGTGTCCTCGCTCTCCGACAGCGCGGCGGCCGACTCCACGCCGCGCAGCCTGGTCAGCCGGTCGACCGCGTCCCAGGTCACCAGGTGGGCGCCCGGCGTGCCGGGCACCTCGACGGTGATGGCCGTGGCCACCAGCGCGTCGAAGTGGCCCACGACCTGGTTGCCCGCGGTGGCGGCCACGCCGAGCGTCACGACGAGGGTGGTGATGCCGAGCACGGTGCCGAGCGTGGTGAGCGCCGTGCGCAGCGGCCGGGCCAGCAGGCCGGCGACGGCCTCGCCGGCCAGGTCGCGCAGGTCCATCACTCCTCCACCAGGACGCCGTCGGTGATCCGCACCCGCCGGTCGGCGCGCGCGCCGACCTCCTGCTCGTGCGTGATGACCACGATGGTCAGGCCCTGCCGCCGCAGCTCGTCGAACAGGTCGAGCACCGCCTCGGTGTTGCGGCTGTCGAGGTTGCCCGTCGGCTCGTCGCACAGCAGCAGCGACGGGGAGCCCATGAGGGCCCTGGCGATGGCCGTGCGCTGACGTTCGCCCCCGGACAGCCGGCCGGGCGCGAACGCCGTACGGTGTCCGAGGCCGACGCGGTCGAGCGCCGCCAGGGCCCGCTCCCGCCTGCCCTTGCGCGGCCGCCGGGTGTAGAGCTCGGCGAGCATCACGTTCTCCACCACAGTGCGGTGGGCGAGCAGGTGGAAGGACTGGAAGACGAAGCCGATCCGGTCGCCGCGCAACCTGGTCCTGACTCCGTCGGGGAGCGTGGTGGTCTCGGCTCCGTCGAGGCGGTAGCTGCCGGAGTCGGGCCGGTCGAGCAGGCCGAGCACGTTGAGCAGCGTGGACTTGCCGGAGCCGGACGGGCCCATGACGGCCACGTGGTCGCCGCGGCCCACCCGCAGCGAGACGCCGTCGAGCGCGCGGACCGGCGGCTGCGCGGCGTACAGCCGGCACACCTCCGTCAGCTCGATGACCGGCTCGGCCCGTCGCTCAGGCATCGCCGACCACCACCCGGTCGCCCTCCTTGAGCGCGCCGGTGACCTCGACGTTCCCGTCGGCGGACAGGCCGGTGCGGACCTCGACGTCCCTGGTGCGGTCGGTGGCGTACTCGACCCGGACCCGGGCCCTGCCGTCGGCCGAGGTGATCACGGCCGCCACGGGCACCACCAGGACCGGGTCCTTCGTCGCCCCCACGGTGATCCGCGCCGTCACCGCGGTCCCGGCCTTGAGCCCCTTGGCCGGGCCCGGCGTGATCAGGACGGGCTGCGCCCCGCCTTCGGCCGCCGCTGAGCCCGGCACCTTCGCCTTGTCGCCCACGGCGGTCAGCCGGGCCGGGTACGACCGGCCGGTGTCCAGCTCGACGGTCGCGGGCATGCCCGCACGCAGCAGCTCGGACTCCGCCGCCTCGACCGACGCCGTGACCGCGAACGACGAGCTCGTCACGGTGGCGACCTCGCCCTCGACGCGCTGCCCGGCCTTCACCGACACCTTGCGCACGCGGGCCGGCAGCTTCGGCAGGAACACCACCTCGCCGGGTGGGATCGAGACCCCGTACGTGCGGGAGTACTCGGCCAGCATCTCCTCGGCCGCCGCCACGTCCGCGCGGGCGCCGGTCACCTTGAGCCGGGCGGGGGAGAGCTGCCTGGCCTGGCGCAGCGCCTGCTCGGCGGTCGCCAGCGTCTCCTGGGCGGTGCGCACGGCCGCGCGCAGCTGCTCGACCCGGGCCGCGCGGGCCTGCTCGGCCTCCTTGAGGATCAGGTCGCGGGCCTCCTGGGCGGCCGACAGATCGGCGCGGGCGTTGGCCACCCGCAGCTCCAGCAGCCGCGTGTCGGCGGGTGCGGCCGTGGGCTGGGGAGCGGCCGTGGCGGCGGGCGCGGGCGTGCCGGTGGGGGGCGCGGTGGGGGTGGCGGCCGCCGTGGGCGCGCTCGTGGGCCGGTTGCGGGCGGCGGCGAGGGCCTGCTCGGCCTCCAGCAGCCGCTCCTCGGCCGCCCGCACCGCCGAGTCGGCGGCCGACAGCCGGGCCTCGTCGGCCGGCGGCAGCTCCTGGGACCGGGCCTCGGCCAGCGCGCGGCGGGCCGCCGTGAGCCCGGTCCTGGCGTTCTTCAGCCTGAGCTTGAGCGGCAGCACGTCACGTCCCCGGTCGAGCGCCTGCTGCTCGGCCGCGAGGGTCTCCTTGGCGGTCCGTACGGCCTTGCGCAGCGTCTCGTAGGTCTGCCGGTCGGCGAGGGTGGGCCGCTGGGCCTGGTACCCCTTGGCCGCGTAGAGCCGGGTGAGCGCGGCGACCGTGGCCCGGTCGAAGACGCCGGTGGACGGCGCGCGGTGCCCCAGCCTGCGCAGCGCCCGCTGCAACTGGGTGACGTCGGCGCCCTCGCTGCCCGGCGTGATCGTGCGGTGCATCGGCACCGACCCGCGCAGGACGAACACCGGCCGGCCGTTGACCTCCATCAGCACCCCGCCCTCGGCGATCCGGCCAGGACGCGGCGCCCTGGTGGCCCGTTGCAGCTCGGAGGCGCCGCCGACGGCCCCGGCCAGGCCGACCGGCAGCGGCGAGCCGTATTCGAGGGTGCCGTTGACCACCACGGTGCTGACCAGCCTGCGCCGCTCGACGGCGGCGGTGACCAGGGACGGTGTGGGCGCGGCGCGCCTGCTCGCCTCGTCGGCCGGCGAGCGCAGCCGGGTGCTCACCGCCCACCCGGCCAGGGCGACGAGCACGACCCCGGCGAGCACGACGGCCGCAAGCCTGCGTGGGGATCTCATGAGGACGTCAGAACGCGAACCGGTCGTTGATCTTCCGCTGGACGGCGGTCTCCTTCGGCGTGTAGGCCGCGTAGAAGTCCTTGCCGCACTCCAGGTCGTCCAGCGCCGCCTTGACCTCCTGGACGAGGTACGGCTTGGCGGCGTCGGGGGTCAGGTCCGGCATGTGGAACTGCTCGGTGTCCTTGGTCATCTTCGGGGCTTCGGGGAGGTTCTTCTGCTGCCGGCGGCCCAGCTTGTCCTGCCGGCGCATGAACTCCCGCTCGCCGCGCTGGTTGAGCGCCGACGGCTTGGTGTCGGTCACCGAGTAGCCCTTGCCCTTGAGGCAGGCGGCCATGGGGCCGGCCAGCTCGACCAGCTCGGGGTCGCCGTCCAGTTCGGTGGCCTTCGCGCGCCTGTGGGCGATCGCCATCTGGGAGAAGTAGTCGATGTTCGACTTCAGGGTGAGGCCGAGGACCTGCTTGGCGGCCGTGACGACGCAGGCGTCCTTGGCCTTGTGGTAGGCGGTGAGCTGGGCGGTGGAGAGGTCTGCCTGGATCTTCATGTTGGGGTCCGGGGCGTCCTTGCCGCCGGGGCCTTCCAGCTCCCCGGGAAAGACCTGCAGGGCGAAAACGCCGAATCCGTATTTGGCGCGATATTTCTTCATCGCCTGGTAGTCGCCGGAGGCGCGCTTGCGCTCGTCCTCGCTCTTGGCCTCGGGCTTCACGTACGGCATGTACGTGAAGCCCTTCTGCTTCATGCAGTCGGCCTTGGCCGCCTCGAACTGGTGCTTCTTGTCCTTGGCGGCGGCGGACTGCGACGGCTGGGCGGTCTCGGCGCCGCCGGTCGGCTCGGCGGCGCCCCCGCAGCCGCAGAGCACGGCCGCCGACAGCGACATGGCGATGGCCAGGCGGGATCTCTTGAGCATGGCGGAGACCATACTCCGTTTAACGAAGTATGGTCAATCCAGGCAGTGCCGCCGCTGGCGGAAGGGCGCGAAGGCGGCCCCCACGACCAGCAGCGCGAGCACCCCCCAGTAGGCCAGGTGCTGCCGGGTCAGGGCTTCGGAGTGCAGCACCAGCTCGCCCGACGTCGTCGCCAGGTAGATCGCCGCCGCCAGCGTCCACCGGTGGTCGCGGGCGAGGTAGGCGCTCCCCGCCGCCAGCCCGAACGCCACCGCCTCCACGACCAGCCTGCTCAGGCTGAGCGGCAACCTTGTGGAGTCCTCCATCCACTCGGGGCCCGCCCAGCTCGCCGCGACGACCGCCGCCCACCACCACCACGACCTCGTGCGCGGCGCCCGCCGCAGCACGAGCAGGCCGGCCAGCGCCACCGCGTAGGTGCCCGCCACCAGGTAGGGGTCGCTGTCCATGAACAACGGCCGGACCTGGAGGAACGTCGGATAGACCGGTAACAGCGTCGTGTCGAACGGCTGCCACCCGCCGGCCAGCGCCACCGCCTTGGCCCCGGTGAGCAGGGTCAGCGCCGCCGCCGTGCGCAGCCGTCCGCGAGCGGTCGCCAGCAATGTGAGCGCCGACAGCAGCGTCCAGAGCGGCAGCGTGCCGGCGTAGGGCAGCAGCGCGGCCAGGTTCGCCGCCGCGATGGCGGTGACGGCGAGGTGCACGCCGTCCGCCCAGGGGCTGCCGCTCGCCAGGTGGACGATCCGGCTGCGCACCCCGCCCCTGAGCAGCCCCCACGCCTCGCGCGGCACCGGCACGCGCCGCCCCGGCGCGGCCGATTCGAGCAGCACGTCGAGCAGCTCGTCACCGTGGGCCGCGCGGTACGTCCTGGGATAGGCGAGCAGGAGCCTGCGGTAACGCCGTTCGAGCGCGGACGCGGCCCGCGCGGACCCGACGGCCGTCATCCGGCCGACGGCCGCAGGACGAGCGAGGCGGCCGCCTGCATGCGTCTCGCCTCCGCCTCCACCAGCGCCTGGCCCTCGTCGGTGATCCGGAAGTAGCGCCGGTTGCGCCCGTTGACCGTCTCCTCCCGGTCCACGGCGATGACACCCCGCTCGTTGAGGCGTTCCAGGATGCCGTAGAGCGTGCCGACGGAGGGCTGCACCCGGCCGCCGGACAGCTCCTTGACCGACTTGCTGATCGCGTGGCCGTGCAGCGGGCCGGCGCGCAGCGCGGCGAGCACGAAGTACATCGGCTCGCTGACTTCTGAGGTTCCCCTGGGCATGGGGGAGACAGTATTCCGTTCAACGGAGTGTGGGCAACGCGGGCGAACCCCCGGAAGGGCCGCCCGCGTCGCGCGTCACCGGCAGCGGTCGCCGTTGAGGCGGAAGACCTCCGGGGCCGGGTTGGGCCCCGAGTCGTGCGTGCCGACGAAACCGAACGTCACGGACCCGCCGGGCCTGATCCGGCCGTTGTAGCCGAGGCTGCGCGCCGTCACCACCGCTCCGGACTGGGCGAGCTCGGCCCCCCAGCCCTCCTTGATCCGCTGGCCGCCGGGGAACGACCAGCTCACGGTCCAGCCGTTCACGCTCTCCCGGCCGGTGTTCTCGATCACGATCTGGCTGGTGAAGCCGCCGGGCCACGAGCCGTGCGCCGAATAGCGCACCCGGCAGGCGGACCGCTCGCCCTTGTCCGCCAGGAACGCCGAGACCCACGCCAGCGGCGAGTTCCAGTTGATGGTCAGCTCGTTGGTGGACCAGGACTCGATGTCGTCGAGGTAGCAGAACTGCGGCTTGCAGCCGCGCAGCAGCCGCTGGGCGACCGGGTCCTGGATGGCGGAGTTGGGGCCGCCGGCCAGCGAGCCGCGCGGCGGGTGGGGCAGCGCGTGGTCGAGCTGGTGGGCGTACCAGCGGCTGTGCTGGTTCTGGGCGGAGACCTCGCCGTAGCCGGTGACGTAGGAGATGTTGAGCGCGTTGCGGCCGAGCAGGTAGTCCATGCCCTCCCGTACGGCGGCCCGGTACTTCTCCTCGCCGGTCAGGTCGTAGGCGGTGGCCAGGACGACCAGGTTGTTGAGCACCAGGTTGTTGGAGCCCCAGTCGAAGTCCGCCGGCGCGTACGGCAGCCCGTACGGGTGCGCCCGCTGGACCGCCAGGTACTTGTCGGCCCCCTCGACGACCGACTGCCGCACCTTGTCCCGGCCCGGCAGCGCGTTGGGCACGGTCGCCAGGCCCAGCCGGCCGAGCTGGGCGGTGTTGCCCCAGTCGAAGCCGCGCTCGCGCCAGACGTCGCCGGTGTGGTGCGGCGAGGCCAGCACGAAGTCCGCGAACTCCTTCTCGCCCGTCGTCAGGTAGAGCTCGGCCGCCGCCCAGTAGAACTCGTCGGTCACGTCGGCGTCGTCGTAGGCGCCGCCGCCCACGCCGTCGGCGGGGTCGGCGTACCGGGCCGGGTTCGCCTTCGCCGCCGTCCACGCCTTGCGCGCCGCCTTGAGGTTCCGCGCCGCGAACGCCGCGTCGTAGGGCGCGAACAGCCGGGCCGCCTGCGCCGCCGTCGCGGCCAGGTTGAGCGTCGCGGCCGTGGACGGCGGGTGCAGCTCGCGCTTCTGCGGGTCGAGGTGCGGCAGCAGCGGCAGGCCGGTCCAGTTCTGGTCGTGCACCTTGTGATGGGCCATCCCCGCGTCCGGCCTGCCGTCCGGCACCTGCATGCTCAGGATGAACTCCTGCTCCCAGCGGGCCTCGTCCAGCACGTCCGGGACGCCGTTGCCGCTCTCGGGGATCTTGAGCTGGCCGTCGGTGAAGGCGGCCCGGTCGCGCTCGTAGGCCGCCATCAGCTGGTGGACCGCGATGCCGCCGTTGACGACGTACTTGCCGTGGTCGCCGGCGTCGTACCAGCCGCCCTTGACGTTCAGGGTGTAGTCGCAGCCGCCCGCCTGGCAGGGCACGTCCGTGTCGCCCTGGTTGGGGGACGTGCCCGCGTGGCCGGCCGGGCGTCCGTAGCCGGGGCGCAGGCTGTCGAGGATCTCGATGCCGCTGCGCTGGGTGTAGTAGAACTTCAGCGCGTCCGTGGGGAGGGAGTCGTACACGTCCGCGCCGATGTCGAACGGCCTGCTGGTCTCGCCGTCGGCGGTCAGCGTGTAGCCCTGGCCGGGCTTGGCGTAGGCGCCGAAGTCGATGGTGTGCACGTTCTGGCCGGAGCTGGCGTCCATGCCCTTGGGAGCGGTACGTCCGGTCGCGACCGTTTCCTGTGCCGCGTTCCGCAGCTGCCAGTCCAGGGGCGTGGTGGCGTCGGTGACCAGGGTGGCCTTCTTCGGGCCCGAGGGCAGGTAGCCGACCATGTTCACCCGGACGCGCGGGCCCGTGTCCGGCTCGTAGACCTCGGGTTCGGCGCCGCCCTTCAGCGACACGTCGTCCATGCAGAACCTCCAGGGCTCGGCGCTGCCGCCCAGCTGGAACGCCACCTGGGCGTTCGGCAGCGAGACCGGGGCGGTGAAGGTGTAGGAGTAGTCGTTGCCCGAGACGCTCAGCTCCGGGGCGGCCGACAGGTACTGCGTCCACGGGTCCACGGGTAGCTGGATCAGGGCCTTGCCGACCTTGGCGGGGGTGGCGGAGGCCGAGAACCTGTAGGCGTAGGTGTCGCCGGCGGCCAGCGGGACGCCGTCCTGGCCGATGATGACGTCCCAGGGGTTGGCGGTGCCGCCGGGGACGTCGGCGCACAGCCTGCCGCCGTCGATGGTCAGGGTGGTGTTGCCGGTGCTCCACCAGGGGGCGGTGCCGGCGTCGAAGGTGCCGTTCACGATCTGCTCGGGTCCCTCGTCGGCGGCGCGGGCGGACGCGGCGGGGGACAGGGCGACCATGGTGAGGAGGGCCAGCAGCGCGGCCCGGCATCGGGTCATGGAGGTCCTTCGGGGGGTTGGGAGCGCTCCCAATGGAGCGAACCCGATCCTCCTTGCCCGCCGCTGCCCCGTCAACGGCTGCACCCGATCGGCCCCGAAGACCCTGAAACTTTCACGGCCGGGGCCGCTTCACCGTCCGGCTCAAGCTGACCTGCGCAGGGCCCCGCCGCACGCCGGCGGGGCCTTCACTGGCGCCGGATGTTCTGGGAGGGTTTCGAACGTGGTCCCTGCCCTCACCCTGGCCGGGTGCGTCGCGCACGAGTTGCTCGAACGCCAGACCGCCAAGCTGGCCAGGCAGCTCGTCCGCGGCTTCGCCGAGGAGATCCCGCTCTACCGGCGGCTGCCGAGGGAGGAGCTCGACGGCGAGATCACCGTCATCACCGAGCACAACCTGCGGCTGATCGCCCGCATGTTCCGCGACCGCCGCCCGCCCACCAGGGCCGAGCTGGCCCCGCTGCGCTCGTCGGCGGCCCGCCGGGCCCAGGAGGGCGTGCCGCTGGAGGCCCTGCTGGCCGCCTACCACCTGGGCGCGCGCAAGGTGTGGGAGCACCTGTTCGCCGCGGCCACGCCCGCCGACTTCGAGGACGTGCTGGCGGCCAACCGCCTGATCCTGCTCTACACGGAGTCGGTGACGGCCGCCGTGTGCACCGCGTACCTGGAGGAGCGCGAGGGGATGCTCAGCCACGAGCAGCACGCGCTGCACGCCGCCGTGTCCGCGCTGCTCGGCGGCGACCGGGCGGCCCTGGCCGGGGTCCGGCTGGCCCCGCGTTACCTGGTGCTGGCGCTCGCCGTGGGCCGGCATCCCGACGAGGAGAGCGACGAGCCGGGCGGGTCGATCGCGGGCCGCCGCAAGCTCCACCGGATCAGGACGGCGCTCCAGCGGGGCGCGGCCGAGCCGGTGCTGTCGGTGCTGGACACGACGGGCGGCCTGGTGTTCGTGCCGATCACCGGCGAGGACCCCGACTGGTACGAGGTCGGCGAGACGGCCGCCGCGATGGCCAAGGCGGCCGGCGTGCCGGTGTGGGCGGCGGCCGAGATCGCCGCGCCGCCCGGGGTGCCGGAGGCGGTCAAGCTGGCCGAGGAGGTCCTGGAGGTGGTGCGGGTCTTCGAGCAGCCGCCGGGCGCCTACCGGCTGGCCGACGTGCTGCTGGAGTACCAGCTCACCCGGCCGAGCCAGGCCACCGCCGTGCTCGCCGGGCTGCTGGATCCGCTGCTCGACAACCCCGACCTGCTCAGGACGCTCACGGTCTACCTGGACACCGGCCTCGACCGCCGCCGTACGGCCGAGCTGCTGCACGTGCACCCCAACACCGTCGACTACCGCCTGCGCAGGGCCGTCACCCTCACCGGCCTCGACCCCGTGGACCCGGCCCACCTGCAACGCATCGGCGCCGCGCTGGCCGCCAGACGCCAGCACCGCAAGTGACCGGGAGCCGCCCCCGGGCGGGGACGGCTCCCGTCGCGTGATCCGGAGCGTTCAGACCCCGGACACCGCGGCGGTCACCACGGTGGCGAAGTTCCGCATCCCGAGACCGTTGGGGTGGAACGGGGCGGCGGGCGAGGCCGGCACGTACGGCTCGATCCAGCGCACGCCGGGAGCCTTGCACGGGTCGTGGCCCACGCTCGGCGTCTGCAGGTCGACGAACGACACGCCCGCGGCGGCGGCCTGCTCGGCCAGCATCTGGTTGAAGTACTGGAGCGTGGCGCGGATGTAGTTGGCGTCGGCCTTGATGATCGGGACGGTCGGGTAGCAGCCGTTCGGCGGCGCGTAGGTGGCGTAGCCGACCATGAAGATCCGGGCGCGCGGGGCGCGGGCGCGGATGTCGCTCACCAGCGTGGTCAGCTTGGGCCGCAGCGCGTCGGTCTTGACCCGCCAGGAGTCCTGGCCGTCGACGACGTAGTCGTCGTTGCAGGCGTCGCCGATGGGCGGGGGCAGCAGGTTGAGGCAGTCCTCGATGAAGCCGGTCAGGCCGACGTCGTTGGCGCCGATCTGCACCGTGACCAGGGTGGTGTCCGAGCTGAGCGCGTCGAGCTGGGGCGCGACGCTGCCGAGGTCGGTGCCCTGGGAGTTGTACATGTCGCGGGTCTTGGCGCCGGAGCAGGTGACGTCCCTGAAGGTGGCGGCGCCGATGGCCTGGGCGGTCAGGTGGGCGTAGTTGTGGTCGGAACGCCAGCACCCGAGGTCGGGCACGACCTGGTTGGGCACCAGGGGACCCGACGCGGCGGAGTCGCCGAGCGCCACGTACACCTCGCCCTGGGCGGCGTGTGCGGGCGGCACGACGCCGAGCGCCAGGGCGGTCGCGGAGAGCAGGACGAGCAACCGTCGGACCATGGAGGACTCCTTCGGCGGAGGGTGGGGGGTGCGATGGCCGTGCCGGTCAGCGGCTCCGGTGACGGAGGCCGGGCCGGTCAGCGGCCCCGGTGGGGTGAAGCCGTGCTGGTCAGCGGCGGAAGGGCCCGGTCACCTCGTACGTGATCCCCCCGGTCCCGGCGGTCTCGCCGCTGGTGCCGCGCTGGGAGGAGAAGTAGAGCCGGGTGCCGTCGGGGGAGAACGCGGGGCCGGTGATCTCCGACTTGGCCTGGCCGTCCAGGCGCATGACGGGGGCGACCACGCGGTCGGGGGTGATGATGTTGATCTCCATGTTGCCGCCGTCCTCGGCCACGTACAGGTCGCCGGACGGGCGGCCGGTGATGTTGTCGACGCCGTCGAGGGTGCCGCCGCCCTCGTAGACCGCGGTGACCTTCTGCCGGGCGGTGTCGTAGGCCCAGACCTTGCGGTCGCCCTTGGCGGTGAAGTAGCAGATCCCGGCGGCGTAGTGGCAGCCCTCGCCGCCGCTGAAGTGCCGGGCCGCGGAGACCTGGTGCCTGGTCTGGGTGTCGAAGACGCCGGGCGTCGCGTCGGGCACGGGCCGCCACTCGACGTCGTCGCCGCCGAGCCCGCAGAGCACGTCGAGCCGGCCGCTGGACAGGTCGCCCCAGGTGGTGGGGGTGAAGCGGTAGAAGCAGCCGTCGCCCTCGTCCTCGGTCAGGTAGACGACCTTGTGGTCGGGGTCGCAGGCCGCGGCCTCGTGCTTGAACTTGCCCATCGCGGGGCGCTGCTGGGCGGACCGGTTGCCGTACGGGTCGGTCTCGTAGACCTTGCCGCGGAAGATCTCCTCGCAGGACAGCCAGGTGCCCCACGGGGTCGCGCCGCCCGCGCAGTTGAGGTTCGTGCCGCTCAGGATCCGGTACGCCCGGTCGATCGAGCCGTCGGCCCTGAACCTGATCGCCGAGGTCCCGCCCACGAGCGGCACCTCGGAGTTGGACACGTAGATCCAGCCGGAGCCGTCGGCGAAGCACGCGCCGCCGTCAGGAGCGGGGTGCCACAGCGTGCCGCCGACGACCCGGCCCGACCTGGCCACCACCCGGCCGGTGAAACCGGCGGGCAGCGCCATGCCGTTGGCGTCCGGGGCGCCGAGCGGCCCGTACGGGCTCACGCCCGCGCCCGCCGCGGAGGCGACGGCGTCGTGCCACATCGCCCCGGAGAACGCGACCGCCGCGGAGACGGTCCTGATGAAGGTACGACGGCGCATCATCACTCCACGTGGCTCGCGTCGTTCGAGGTCGTTTGAATTCGCAGACATGACGATGAGCCCTGCTCGTCCTTCTGTGAACTGGACAGGGCGGTAAATCCGGACGGTCAAATCTGTGACGCCTCACAAATCTGGGCGGCATTCCGCGAAGCCGATTGACGGCGGCCCCGGCGCGATCCACCATGGCCCGAACCCCCGGCCTCGATCAGCCCCCGAGGTGCCCGTGCGCGTGCTTCCCCGTCTCCTCACCGTCCTCGCCCTGGCCTGGGCGTCGCTCGCGGCCCCGCCGGCGTCACCGGCCTCGGCGGTCCCCGAACCGTCCGGCTGCGACCCGATCGACCCGGCGGCCTGCCTGCTGCCGTTCCCGAACGACTGGCTCACCGTCGCCGACCGCGGCACCGACACGGGCCGCCGGGTGAACTTCGCGGCCGGGTCCACGCCGGTCTCGGTCGCCGGCGTGCCGATCGCGCCCGCCGAGTGGAACAGGAACGACGGCTTCTCGCCGGGCTCGATGCTGCTGGCCAGGGTGCCGGGGCTCGACCTGGCCAGGACGGGCGCCGCGCCCATCACCGACATCGGCAGGTCGCTGGACCGGGACGCGCCCGTCGTGCTGCTGGACACCGTGACGGGGGAGCGGTGGCCGTACTGGGCCGAGCTCGACGCGAACGCGCCGGCCGACCGCCAGGCCCTGATCGTCCGCCCGGCCCGCAACCTGAGCGAGGGCCACCGGTACGCCGTCGCCCTGCGCGACCTCCGCGACGCCGCCGGCGCCCCGATCCCGCCGAGCCCCGCCTTCGCCGCGGTCGCCGGGCCGCCCCTGCCGCCGGACCACGAGCTGCACGACCGCCAGCGCCGCCTCCAGCCCGCGCTGTCCGCGCTGCGCCGCGCCGGCATCGGCACCCGCGGCCTCTACCTGGCCTGGGACTTCACCGTCGCCAGTGCGCGCGGCCTGGCCGGCCCGGCGCTGGCCATGCGCGACGACGCCCTGCGCACGCTGCGCGGCCGCGCGCCCGCCTTCGAGGTCACCTCGGTCACCGACCTCACCCCCGAGCAGGACGCCCAGATCGCCCGCCGGGTCGAGGGCACCTTCCGCGTGCCGAGCTACCTCGACCGGCCCGGCGGCCCGCCCGGGTCGGCGCTCAACCGCGGCCCCGACGGCCTGCCGACCCGCCTGCCCGGCAACGAGCAGGTGGCGCCCTTCCGCTGCGAGATCCCCCGCGTCGCCTTCGAGCGCCCCGCCCGGCCCTCCCTGTACGGCCACGGCCTGCTCGGCAGGCACTCCGAGGTGGGCGCGTCGAACGTGAAGACCATGGCGCAGGAGCACGGCTTCCTCTTCTGCGCCACGAAGTGGATCGGCATGGCCGACGAGGACATCCCGAACGTCGTCTCCGTCTTCACCGACATCTCCCGGTTCGGCACGATCCCCGACCGCACGTTGCAGGGCTTCCTCGACTTCATGTTCCTGGGCCGCGCCATGACCGCCCCGGACGGCTTCGCCGCCCACCCCGCATTCCGCACCGCCCGCGGCCGCCCGCTGATCGACCCGCGCCACGGCCTGGTGTACGACGGCAACAGCCAGGGCGGCATCCTGGGCGGCGCGCTGGTCGCGCTGTCGAAGGACATCGAGCGCGGCGTGCTCGGCGTGACCGGCATGAACTACAGCACCCTGTTCAACCGCAGCGCCGACGCCGCCCCCTTCCAGGCCGCCTTCGACCGGGCCTACCCCGACAAACTGGACCAGCAGCTCATCCTGGCGCTCATGCAGATGTTGTGGGACCGCGGCGAGGCCGACGGCTACGCCGCCCACCTGACCGACCGCCCCTACCCGGGGACACCGCGGCACCGGGTGCTCATGCACGTGGCCTTCGGCGACCACCAGGTGGCCACGGTCACCGCCGAGGTCGAGGCCCGCACCGTCGGCGCCCGGCTGCTGACCCCGGCCCTCGCCCCGGGACGCAGCCCGGACGCCGTGCCGTTCTGGGGCATCCCCGGCATCCGCGGCCGGGCCCATCCCGGCTCGGCCCTGGTGATGTGGGACAGCGGCGCCCCCGCGCCGCCGCTCACCAACACCCCGCCCACGCAGGGCGAGGACCCGCACGAGAAGCCGCGCAGGACCCCGGCCGCCCAGCTGCAGAAGTCGGTGTTCCTCAAGACCGGCGTGGTCGCCGACGTCTGCGAGGGGCCGTGCGTCACCCGGTGACGCCGGGCCGCCACTGCGTCATCCGGTGACGCCGGACCGCCACTGCGTCATCCGGTGGCGCCCGGCCGCCACATCGGCCAGAACAGGGCGCCGTCGGGCAGCGCGAACGGCTCCTCGGCCTGGTAGCCGTGCCTGGCGTACAGGTCGCGGCTGCGGGCGCTGCTGGCCTCCAGGTAGGCGGGCGCGCCGTCCAGCAGGGCGTGGTGGCGGCGCAGCAGCGCCGAGCCGAGCCCCCGGCCCTGATGGTCCGGGTGCACGGCCAGGAACGCCAGGTGGTGGTACGGCGGCTCCGGGTGGTGCCGTTCGAACAGCTCGTCCAGCACCCGGAAGCGGTCGGCCCACCTGCCGGTGGCGGCGGCCAGGCGGCGGTCGTAGTCGGGCGGCTCGGGCAGCGGCGCGTCGGCGGTGTGCGTCAGCCAGACCGCGACCGCGCGGCCCTCGTCGAGCAGGTCCACCTCGCCGTGCTCGATGGCGTGCGAGACCAGGATCAGGAAGTCGGCCACCATGATCTCGTGCCGCCCGGCCGGCTCGGGCACCAGGTACGACACCGCGGGCAGCCGCGCGAACGCGGTCGCGATCAGCTCGGCGACCGCGCCGGCGTCCTCGGCCGTCGCCCGGCGGACGTCGTGCGCCGCCACGTCCTGTGCGCGCCTCAACGGACGGCCTCCGGCGTGGCGGCGGCCTTGGCGCCCATGCCCACCAGCGAGTACACGCTCGGCTGTCCCGTGCGCAGGACCAGCGCCCAGCCCACGCCGAACAGGGCGGCCACCGCGTACACGACCGGCAGGATCCAGGCGAGCGGATCGCCCTCGGGCACCCCGAGCAGCGTCGGGAAGTTGTCCAGCGCCAGCCAGACCATCACCGCCAGCGCCAGCGCGGCGGGCACGGGGGCCAGGAACCGCCGCGCGAGGCTCTCGCCGCTCGGCTGCCGGGCGAAGAAGGCGACGATCGCGATCGAGGTCACGAACACCAGCAGCAGCACCCCGAACCCGCCGAACGAGCCGCCGTAGAAGAAGAGCTGCACCAGCGGGTCGAGCCCCAGGACCGCGTAGACCACGATGACGACCAGCCCGAGCACGGTCTGCGCGATCGAGCCCGACCGCGGCGCGCCGCTGCGCGGCCGGGTGCGGCCGAAGAAGGCGGGCAGCACCCGCTCGCGGCCGAGCGCGAAGAAGTACCGGGCGGTGGTGTTGTGGAAGGAGATCATGGCGGCGAACACGCTGGTGACGAACAGCACCCGGGCGATGTCCACGACCGCGCCGCCGAGGTGCTGGTTCGCGATGATGAAGATCGTCTCGGCCTGGTCGCGACGCGCGGCGGCGACGATGTCCGCCGGTCCCGTGGCGACCGTCATCGCCCACGACGACAACGCGTACAGCCCTGCGATGATCGCCACCGACGCGTACGTGGCCAGCGGCACGGTACGCCGCGGATCCCGGCTCTCCTCCGAGAACACCACCGACGACTCGAACCCGACGAACCCGAGCGTCGCGATGACCAGCAGCGCCCCCACCCCCGGCACGAACAGCGCCGCGGGCGACAGCGTCTCGGCCGAGAACCCCGACCGCGCCGGATTGACCAGGTCCGCCAGGTCGAACAGCAGGATGACCGCCACCTCGGCGGTGAGCAGGACGGCCAGCAGCCGCCCGTTGACGTCCACCCGCATCAGCCCGAGTACGCCCACCAGCGCCCAGGCGACCAACGAGATGGCCCACCACGGCGGCGCGCCGCCGAACCAGCGTTCGAGCAGCGGGGTGGCCGCCGCGCCGAAGGCGCCGTACAGGCCGACCTGGAGCGCGTTGTAGGCGATCAGCGCCACCCAGGCCGCCGCGATGCCCGCCGGACGGCCGAGGCCCCGGCTGATGTAGGTGTAGAACGCGCCGGCGTTGGCCATGTGGCGGGCCATGGCCACGTACCCGACCGCGAACACCGCCAGCACCGCGCCCACGACCAGGAACGCGATCGGCAGCCCGGTGATGCCGGTGACGGCGTAGCCGGTGGTGATCACACCGGCGACGACGGTGAGCGGCGCGGCGGCCGACAGGACGAAGTAGACGACCGAGGGCGCGCCGAGCCGGTCGGCGGCCAGGGCGCCGGCGATCGGGTCGGGCGCGGCGCCGGATCTCGCGGAGGGCATCGCGTTCCTTTCTGGGGGGTTCAGGTGCGGTGTGGTCGGGCCGGCGGTCCGGGGCTCACGTCCGGTAGGTCAGGACGGCGTCGCCGACGGCCGCGCTCACCTGGCGGCCGAGGTCGCTGAGCGGCTGGGGCATCGCGGCCAGCACCGTGGTCAGGTACTGGTGGGCGCCGCGCCGGTCGGCCGGGTCCTCGACGACGACGTCGGTCAGATCGCAGGCCTCGGCCAGCGCCGCCAGCGCCATGTCGTGCGGGGTCAGCGGCTGCCACTTCACCAGCGCGAGCCGCAGCCGGGCGGAGGGCCACATGGCCCGGTTGAAGTCGGTGGAGAAATAGCGGAATTGGTTACGCTTGAGCAGCCTCGGGGATTCGCGGTCGAGCAGACCATTACCCATCAACCGGCTGGTTACTTCGGTGACCGAGCGTTGTGCGAGGTAGGCCAGCCAGGTCCGGACATCGGTGTGCTGCGGGGAATTGCCTATTTCGGTCAGCACCTTTCCGGCCAGCTCGTCCGGGACCCGGCGCCGGTCGACCACCCGCAGCCGGACCCCCTCGACGGTGATCCGCTGCTCCAGCACCAGCTCCGCGAGCAGCGCCCCGGCCAGGCCGAGCGCCACGCCCGGGACGTGCAGCCGAGGCTTGCCCGAGCCCGTCGCGTCCCAGCAGACGAAGAAGAAATCATCGGCAAGCAAAAATCGGCCCGCTCACTATAGGAATTGGTGGATGACCGGTTCAGGAAGCAGCGTGTAGCCGCCAGCGGCAATTTGTACCAAAAACCCGCATCTCCGGGCTAGACCCTATTTATCGGGAAATAAAAAACACCGGCTTCATGGAGAAGCCGGTGCCGCCCGATCGGGCCCGTCAGCCGATGGCCGCCGGGGGTTCGGATCGTCAGTTCGCGCAGTCCTGCTTGTCGAGGGCCAGGCCCATCTCGTAGATCTTGCCGCTGCGGAGCAGGAAGTAGTAGTGCGCCTTGGCGTTGCCCGGCACGGCGACGTACGGGAAGCCGCTCGCGGCCGTCCGCAGCTTGTTCGCGTACGCGCGCTTGAGCTGGGCGTTGGTCGAGCCGATGCCGATGCCCTGCGGCGTCTTGGCGCCCTTCGGGGCGAAGATGATCGCCACGCCCTGCTTCTTGGAGATGAAGAGGCCGACCGCGTCGCGGCCGGTCCGCTGGGCCTTGAGGTCCCAGCCGGAGCAGGCGGGGGAGTCGAGGCCGGGCTTGTGGACGATCTTCCCGGTGGCCTGGGCGGCCTTGGCGCTCATGCCCAGCGTGATCCCGCCGTATCCCTGGGGGCCGAAGGCGGGGGCGGCGAGCGCGGGGGAGGCGATCCCGGCCAGCGCGACGCCCGTCGCGAGGGTCGCCGTCGCGATGATGTGCTTCGTCGTCATGCAGGGTTTGACTGCGCGCCCGGCGCACAAGTTCGCCGGGTTCGCGGGCGGTTGCGGGCTGACGTGTCCGTTACGCGGTTGAGGGATGGTCTTGTCCCAGGCCCGGGTACTGGTGCCGGTGATCACAGCCAGGAGGCACCAGAGATGACGGATGTTCCTATCGTTGTCGGCATAAATCGTACTCAGGATGGTTCTGTTGCTGTCGCTGTGGGCGAGTCGGGCATGTACAGCCTGCAGAAGGAGCGCATCACCCGGCGCAGGCACCACTGGGGCCGCCTGGGCGACCTGCCGGACGTGTACCTGCCCGAGATGCCGCTGCTCAAGGAGCCCGTTGACCTCGTGGTCGAGGGATACGCCGCCGACACCGAGATCGAGCACAAGGACGCCTACGAGGAGGAGCTGCGCGAGACGCTGAGCCTCAAGGAGGACGCCCGGGTCGTCCTGGTCTCCCACCATCTCAGCCACCTCTACAGCGCGTTCCCGCCCTCGCCGTTCGACCGGGCGGCGGGCCTGGTGATCGGCGCACAGGGCAGCCGGGTCAGGGACTTCACCGAGCCGGTCCGGCTGCCGAAGGGCACCGACGACGACATGCTGGAGGTCGCCTCCTTCTACCGCTGCGAGCGCGGCGGCCCGGTCGAGTGCCTGGCCAAGCAGCTCTGGGACGGCGACTGGGCCCGGCCGACCGGCCTCGGCTGCTTCTACACCCTGCTGACCAGGCTGCTGTGGCCCGAGGGCGAGGGCAACGAGGCCAAGGTCATGGGCCTGGCCCCGTTCGGCGACGCGTACGTGTACGGCCTGCCCGACCTCGACGTACGCGGCCACGAGGTGTTCATCCCCGAGGAGTGGATCGAGACCTTCGCCCAGCGTGACGCCTACGTCTACGAGCCCGGCGGCGAGCGCTTCTCCCGGGCGGCGGACCTGGCCGCGGCCGGCCAGCGCGTCTTCGAGAACGCCCTGGCCCAGGTGGTCGCCTGGCTGCACGGGCAGACCGGCCTGGACCGGCTGGTCTACGCCGGCGGCGCCGCGCTCAACGCCACGGCCAACGGCCGGATCGTCCGCGAGTCGCCGTTCCGCGAGGTGTTCATCCCGCCGAGCCCGCACGACGGCGGCACCGCCGTGGGCTGCGCCCTGTACGGGCTCATCGAATGCCTCGGCGTCGAGAGCCGCTTCCGCTGGACCGACGACTTCCTCGGCCCCGACCCGGACGAGACCGAGATCACCGCCGCGGTGCGGAGCCTGCCGGACGGCCTGGTGGCCGAGCAGCCGGCGGACCTCGTCGGCGCGACCGTGTCGCTGCTGGAGAGCGGCCGGGTCGTCGGCCTGCACCAGGGCCGCAGCGAGTCGGGCCCGAGCGCGCTCGGCAACCGCAGCGTGCTCGCCGACCCGGCCAGGCCGGACATGCAGGACTACGTCAACTTCGAGGTCAAGGGCCGCGAGTGGTTCCGCCCGCTGGCCGCGCTGGTGCTGGCCGAGCACGCCGAGCGCCTCTTCGGCGTCGACCGCCCGGCCCCGTTCCTGCAGTGCGTCGTGGACGTGCGCCCCGAGCACCGCGCGAGCCTGCCGGGCATGACCCACGTGGACGGCACGGCGCGGATCCAGACCGTGGAGGAACAGGCCACGCCGTTCCTGCACGACCTGCTGACCGGGTGGCACGCGGCCACAGGCTCCCCGGTGCTGGTCAACGCCTCGCTCAACGGCCCCGGCGAGCCGCTGACCGAGACGCCCGAGCAGTCGATCGGCACCCTGCTCTCGACGAACCTGCACGCCCTGGTCATGCCGCCGTACCTGATCCGCAAGCGCGAGGAGCCGCCGGTGCCCGGCCTGAACTGGGACCGCGACTAGCTCCGCCGCCCGTCGTCGGGAGAGCCGGTGCAGCTCAAATCCAGGTCATTGTTCCCGCAGGCCGAAGCGGGTGGCGGAGCCCGTGGGCCGGTGCGGGTTAGCGTCGGTCGCATGCGCGTTCACCCAGCCGTCCCGGTGCTGCTGACCGCCCTGGCCGCGCTGCCGGCGGCCTGCGGCGGCGGCGGCCCCGTGCGCACCACCCAGGGGGTGGTCGTGACCTCCGCCGCGCCGTCGCAGAGCACGCGGAACGCGCTGGCCGGGAAGGTCGTCGTGCTCGACCCCGGGCACAACGGCGGCAACGCCTCCCATCCCAAGGAGATCAGCCGCCCGGTCGACGTCATCACCGGACGCAAACCCTGCAACACCACCGGCACCCAGACCTCCGCCGGCTACACCGAGCACGCCTTCACCTGGGACGTCGCGAACCGCCTGAAGCCGCTGCTCGAAGACATGGGCGCCAAGGTGGTGCTGACCAGGCCGGACGACACCGGCGTCGGCCCCTGCGTCAACGAGCGGGCGGCCATCGGCAACAAGGCGCGGGCGGACGCCGTCCTGTCCATCCACGCCGACGGCGCGCCGCCGGCGGGCCACGGCTTCCACGTGATCCTGCCGGGCCTGGTGGCCGGGCACAACGACGCGATCATCCAGCCGTCCAGAAGGCTCGGCGTGGCCGTGCGGAACGCCTTCCGCGACGGCACCGGCATGCCGTACGCCACCTACACCGGCGAGCAGGGCCTGCAGACGCGCACCGACCTGGGCGGGCTCAACCTGTCCACCCGCCCGGCGGTGTTCATCGAGTGCGGCAACATGGCCAACCCGGGCGACGCCGCCAAGATGTCCGACGGGGAGTTCCGCGGGGAGATGGCCGGCTCGCTGGCCGCCGGGCTCAAGCAGTTCCTGACCGGTTAGGCCCCGTAGGCGCGCAGGAAGACCTCCACCGCGGCGTCGGCGAGCCGGTCGAGCTCGGCCTCGGTGTGGTGCTCGCCGCCGCCCGCGAACATGACCCTGTTCACCGGGACCCACAGCAGCAGGCCGACGAAGTGGTCGGCGGCCAGCCGCGGGTCGTCCATGGGACGCAGGCCGTGCCCGGCCAGGCGGCCGAAGGCCGTGGACATGCTCTCCAGCGGACGCTCGAAGCCCTGCTCGTACCAGGTGCGGCCGAGGTCGGGGAAGCGGTCGGCCTCGGCGATGATCAGCCGTCGCAGCCGCAGCACGTCGGGCTGCATGATCGAGGCCAGGAACTCGTGGGCCAGCTTGCGCAGCCCCTTCTCCAGGTCGTCGTCGCCCTCCAGCGACGCGGTGATCAGCTTGGCCAGGCCCTCGATCTGCGCCGTGGTGTCGAGGATGATCGTGGTGAAGAGCTGTTCCTTGTCGCTGAAGTGCTTGTAGACGGTCTGTTTCGAGACCGCGGCGATCGAGGCGACCTCGTCCATGCTCGCGCCCACGTAGCCGTTGCGCAGGAACACCGCGCGCGCCGCGTCCAGGATCTGCCTGCGCTTGCGGGCCGTCCGGCCGTCCTCGTCGGTCACCGTCACGCCACCTTTTCGATCATGAGTTCGTATAGTACTGGACAGTTCCGTACTGATGTGAGTACTGTACCGTCCAGTTCCCGAAACGAACAGGAGTGACGACCTCATGAGCGACCTTCAGCAGCAGGTGCAGCAGACCGCCGACAAGCTGGTCGAGTCAGGCGCCGAGCGCGGGTTGCAGGTGGCCGTCTACCGCGACGGCGTGCAGATCGTGGACGTGGTGGCGGGCGTGGCCGACCCGGAGACCGGCCGGCCGGTCACCTCCGACACCCCGTTCTACAACTTCTCCATCGGCAAGGGCGCGACCTCCACGGTCGCCCACATGCTGGCCGAGCGCGGCCTGTACGACTACGACACCCCGGTCGCCGACCTGTGGCCGGAGTTCGCCGGGAACGGCAAGGGCGGCGTGACCGTCCGCCACGTGCTGACCCACACGGCCGGCGTCCCCGGCGTGCCGCTCGACACCACGCCCGAGGACGTCTGCGACTGGGACAAGATGGTCGCCGCCCTGGAGAACGCCGAGCTGTGGTGGGAGCCGGGCACGAAGATGGGCTACCACGCCTACACCTTCGGCTTCCTCGTCGGCGAGATCGTCCGCAGGGCCACCGGCAAGCGCATCTCGCAGGTGCTGCTGGAGGAGGTCTCCGGCCCGCTCGGCGTGGCCCGCGAGCTCTACTTCGGCATGCCGCCGGCGGAGCAGCACCGCCTGGCCCGCCTGGAGGACGAGCCGATGGACCCGTCGGCGTTCGGGGACATGCCGGCCGACCTGCCGATGTTCCGGGCCGGGCCGATGGAGCTGATGCCCGACGCCGCCCTCGGCAGCAGGCCCGACTACCTGACCGCCGACATCCCGGCCGGCGGCAAGACCTCGGCCAGGGCGATCGCGCGCATGTACGCCGCCCTGCTCGGCGAGGTGGACGGCGTGCGGCTGATCTCGCCGGAGCGGCTGCGCGAGGCGACCGCGGTGGCCTACAGCGGCCCGGACGAGGTCTTCGGCATGCCCTCGACGTGGGGGCTCGGCTTCACCATCGGGCTTCCCGGCGGCTCGCCGCAGGAGAGCGCGACGGCGTTCGGCATCGGCGGGGCGGGCGGCAGCTACGCGTGGGCCGACACCGCGACCGGCACCGCCGTCGCCTTCACCAAGAACCGCCTCACCAACGACTTCGCCGCCGTCGGCGAACTGGCCGCCCTGGTCGCCCGGTCCTGACCGCCGGGCGCGGGGGCGTCGCCGCCTCCGCGGGAGCTCAGCCGTCGCGGCACAGGGGGCGGCCGCCGACCACGCAGGCGATGCCGTCGAGGTCGCAGCTCAGCAGGGTGCCGTCCATGCCGAGCACGAGCACGAGATCACTCCTCGACCGGTGGGCCAGCATGATCCGGCCGACGACACCGTTGTCCAAGACCACGGTCGGGCGGCTCGCAGCGCTGTCCATGTCCTGGCGGCTCCTCTCGGGTTCACAACAGGCCACGCGCGCCGGACCCGTCCCCACCAGGATGCACAGCCGCCGCCTCCGGCGCATCGGTCATCCGGCTCTACTTTCGTACGGATCCTGCGTTGTCGCCCTCCCGCCATGCTCGCAGAGGCATGGTGCGAGACTGGCAACGGCAGGCGACGTGCAAGGAGGCCGGCGTGCGGACGTGGTTGACCGAGCGGTTCGGGCTGACGGTGCCCCTGGTGGGCGCGCCCATGGCCGGAGTGGGCGCGGGCCGGCTGGCCGCCGCCGTCTCCGCGGCCGGCGCGCTCGGCGTGATCGGGGTGTCCGCCGCCGCCCCCGCCTCCTGGATCGAGGCCGAGGCCGCCGTCGCCGCCGGGAGCGGGCGGCCGTACGGGATCGGGCTCATGGCCTGGGCGTTGCCCGGTAACCCGGCCCAGTTCGAGGCCGTGCTCGCGGCCCGGCCGCGGCTCGTCTCCGTGAGCTTCGGGCCGTACCAGCGGTACGTGGCGGAGCTGCGGCAGGCCGGCATCACGGTCGTCACGCAGGCGGGCACCACCGACGAGGCCCGCGCCGCCGAGCAGGCCGGTGTCGACGCGGTCGTGGCGCGCGGGGCCGAGGCGGGCGGCCACGGCCGTGCCGACGTCGGCACGCTGCCGCTGCTCCAGAGCGTGCTGGCGGCCATCCGCGTCCCGGTGCTGGCGGCGGGCGGCATCGCCACCGCGCGCGGGCTGGCCGCCGTGCTGGCGGCGGGGGCCGAGGGCGCGTGGGCCGGCACGGCGTTCATGGGCTGCGCGGAGACGGCCCTGCCGGAAGCGGCCGCGGCCCGCGTGCTGGCCGCGGCCGAGACCGACACCGCCTACGGCCGCGTCTTCGACGTGGCCCAGCGCCTCGACTGGCCGGCCGAGTACGGCGGCCGGGCCCTGCGCAACACGTTCTTCGACCGCTGGGCCGGTCACGAGGAGGAGCTGGCGGCCGACGAGGACGCCGCGGCGCGGATCGCCGCCGCCCGCCGCGACGGCGACTTCGACACCGCCTGCATCTACGCGGGCCAGGCCGTCGGGATGGTCCGCGAACGGCGCACGGCCGCCGACGTGGTGGCCGGTTTCGCCGAGGCGGACGCGCTGCTGCGCCGCTTCGCCCAGCCCGGCGGATGACGCCGCTCCTGGCCTGATGCATCCTCTTGTGCCATGACAAATCAGACGCTCCCCCCAGCGCCCCCGGCGTCCCCGGCGCCCTCCGTCGCCACGGCACCCGGGACCGCGTCCGCCAGGGGCAGCGTGCTGGAGGTGATGGAGAAGATCGGCACGGTCGTCGTGCCGATCGCCGTCGCCGTGTACGCCCTGCTCTACCTGGGCTTCGAGAGCGTCTACGACACCTTCGGCATCACCCCTGAGCAGGCCGGGCTCACCCAGGCGAGCATCTTCGGCCACCTGGTGGCGACGCTCGTGCTGCTCTTCCTCACCCTGCTGCCGCTGCTCGGCCTGGCCGTGGGCGCCTGGTGGCTGCTCGACCGGATCACCCGCGGCGCCGCCGGACGCGTCCTCGACCGGGGGCGGGAACAGCCGTGGCTGGCCGCCGCGGTGGGCGCGGCGCTGTCGGGCGTCGCGTACTGGGGGCTGCTCGGCATCCTCGACGTCACCGGCACGCCGGTGCTGATCACGGTTGTGGTGGTCGGGCTGTTCTGCCTGCTGGTGCCGTACCGGTTGCTGCGGGCGCGGCCCACCGGACGGGCCGCGATGCGCGTGCTGACCGGCGCGCTGGTGGGGGTGGGCCTGGGGTTCGTGCTCGTCGGCTGGATGACGCAGGGGGCCGAGGGGGTGCACGACCGCGGCGAGGCCAACCTCGTGCTCCAGCTCACCGGGTTCTCCAACCAGTGGGCCGAGGTGCGCGACGACTCGGGCAAGCTCCTGTCGAAGGGGCAGCGCTGGCTGGTGCTCGGCCAGGACTCCGGCGCGTACGTGTTCTACGACTGCGCCACGGCCGGCACGATCCGCCGTCCGATCGACGCGACGGTGCTGAGCAGGATCGAGCTCGACCCCGAGTTCGACGCCCTCCGCTCCTGCGGTTACGCGGCAGCCAAATAGAACACGTTCCGGTAAGTTACCGATTAGTATGACCACCGAACAGTGGCAGGCGAGGAAATGGGTCACCATGTCTGAGCTAGAACGTGTTCCGCCCGGAGTGGATCCGAATGTGCCGAGCTCCGCCCGGGTGTACGACTACCTGCTCGGCGGCAAGGACAACGTCGCCGTCGACCGCGCGGTCGCCGAGCGGCTGCTGGCCGTCGCGCCCGACGCCCGAGCCGTCGCCAGGGCCAACCGCCGCTTCCAGATCGAGGCCGTGCGCCACGTCGCCCGCCAGGGCGTGCGGCAGTTCATCGACCTCGGCACCGGCATCCCGACCGCGCCCAGCATCCACCAGACCGTCCGCGAGGTGAGCCCAGCCTGCCGGGTGGTCTACGTGGACCACGACCCGATGGTCCGCCTGCACGCCCAGGTGCTGCTCGCCGACCAGCCCGGCGTCGCCGGCATCCAGGGCGACCTGCGCAGGCCCGCCGACATACTCGCCGACCCGCACGTCACCGGCCTCATCGACTTCGACCAGCCGGTCTGCGTGCTGATGGTCGGCGTGCTGCACTTCGTCATGGACGCCGAGGACCCGCCCGGCATCGTCGCCGCCTTCAGGAAGCCCATGGCGCCCGGCAGCCATCTGGTGCTCTCCCACGCGATGGCCGAGAGCTCTCCGGAGGCCATCGCCCAGCTCCGCCTGGCCACCGCCGGCTCGCCCGCCCAGGGCGCGTTCCGCAGCCACGGCGAGGTGCTGCGGCTGTTCGACGGGTTCGAGCTGATCGGGCCCGGCCTGGTGCCCGTCCAGGACTGGCGGCTCACGAACGACGACCACCTGCCGCCGCTGGACGACACGCCCCGGCTCCGGCTCGACGCGGGCGTGGGCCGGGTGCCCGTTCAGTAGTCCTTCAGCGCGATGTTGGTGGCGAACTTGTCGGTCACCTTCATCATCAGGCCGAGCAGGAAGCCGAACTTGAAGGTCCAGTTCCGCATGCGGATCCCGGCGGGGGAGCCGGGCGCCAGGAAAGTGCCCGCGTTGTTGCCGCTCCTCGTGACCTTGGAGTAGCGGCGCATCTGGCGTTGGTACTCGGCGAAGGCCACGCGGTGGTCGCCGCCCGCCGCGGCCAGCTCCTCGGCCAGCACGTACGCCCCCACCAGCGCCAGCCCGCTGCCGAACCCGCCCAGCGTGCTGCCGTACGCCGCGTCGCCCAGCAGCGCCACCCGGCCGTCGACGTACCGGTCGATGCTCGCCCGGCTGATCGAGTCGAGGTAGACGTCCTTGGCGCCGCGCACCGCGTCGAGGACCTGCGGGGTGCGCCAGCCCATGCCGGCGTAGGCCCGCTCCAGGATCGCCTTCTGCTGCTCGACGTCGTAACGGTCGTAGTCGAGCCGCTCGGAGGCGAAGACGAAGAACGCCGGCGCCTTCGGCCCGCCGAC
This sequence comes from Nonomuraea sp. NPDC049758, assembly GCF_040674635.1. Lineage (NCBI taxonomy): Bacteria > Bacillati > Actinomycetota > Actinomycetes > Streptosporangiales > Streptosporangiaceae > Nonomuraea > Nonomuraea sp. NPDC049758. The sequence continues at coordinate 4,360 of NZ_JBFAMZ010000006.1, read as the reverse complement.
CGCGACCATCCTGCCGGGCTCGTTGTACATCTGGCCGTGCGGGCCGAAGTCGCTGTCCAGCTCCACCAGCGCGTAGTAGTGGCCGAGGAAGTCCACGCACTCGGACTCGGGGCCGAAGGCCAGCCTGCGGACGTTGGAGTGGATGCCGTCCGCGCCCACGACCAGGTCGAACGTGCGGGGGGCCGAGCGTTCGAAGGTGACGTGCACGCCGCCCGGGGTGTCGGTGAGCGAGGTGATGGAGTCGCCGAAGACGTACTCGCAGGTGGCGGCGGTGCGCTCGTACAGCAGGCGGGCCAGGTCGCCGCGGCGGATCTCGATGTCGCCGCCGGTGAACTCGGCGGGCAGGACCCCGAGCGTGCGGCCGTCGGCGTCCACGAAGTACTGGTCGGTGCCGCCGGTCTGGAGGCGGCGCACGTCGTCCAGGATGCCCATGCGGGTCAGGACGGTGTGGTGGGTCTCGCCCTTGAAGTCCACCGCCTGGCCGCCCGCGCGCAGGGCCGGCGCCTTCTCCACGACGGTGACGTTGCAGCCGCGGCGGGCCAGGCAGTGGGCCAGCGCGGGGCCGCCGATGCTGGCGCCGGAGATGAGTACGTGGGTGTTGTGCAGGTCGTCTCTCATGCGGCAAGCCTCGCCGGGAGCGCTGACAGCCCGGCGACGACCGGCTGACAGCCCCCGGCGCGGCCGTCCCGGACTGTCAGGGCGCGTTTCGTGGTGCCGTCCCGGCCCGTCAGGGGCTGTCCCGGGCTGTCAGGCGAGGATCGTGGACCGGGCCTCGTCCCTGGTCATCGTGGCGCCGCGGGCGTACAGGGCGGCGAAGCGCTCCGGGCCGAGCGCGGCCGTGGCGGCGGCGGCCGTCGCGGCCACGTCGTGGTCGCCGGTCACCGCCGTCCCGCGCAGCGCCACCCCCACGCCGAGCAGCAGCGCCGCCCGTTCCGGCGGGTCGTCGAGCAGGGCGGCCCCGGCCAGGCCCTCGACGGCGTCGGCCAGGTCGCTGTCGACCGGCGAGCGCAGCGCGACGGCCACCGCCTCCCGGTGCCGGGCCACGGCCTCGCCCGCCTCGCCCCTGGCCTGGGCCAGCCGGGCCAGCGCCGTGAGCACCTGCGGATCCGTGCTGCCGGCCAGCGGGGAGCCCGGAGCGGTGGCGGCCAGCGCGTCCCGCAGCCGTTCGGCGGCCTCGCCGAGATCCCCCTCGATCCTGGCCAGGTCGCCCAGCCTCACGTGCACGGCCGCCGTCCGCTCGGGCCGCCCCAGCTCGCGGGCCAGCTCACGGGCGCGCAGGCAGTCGGCCCTGGCCGCGGCCAGGTCGCCCGCGCGCAGCCGGGCGTCGGCTCGCCGGCACAGCACGTCCACCAGCTCGTCCAGTGCCCCCAGCTCGTCGAGCAGTTCGAGCGCCTGCGCCCACAGCTCCGTCGCCCGCGCCCACTCGCCGCGCCAGCCCGCGATGACCGCCAGCCAGTCGAGCCCCTGCGCCTTCCCCCAGCGCTCGCCCAGCGCGCCGAACTCCGCCAGCACGACCTCCAGCTCCCGCTCGGCCGCCACGATGCCGCCGTTCAGCAGCATGAGCAGCGCTTCGCCGAGCCGGCCGAGCGCCCGGCTCCACGGGTCGCCGCCGAGCTCGCGCTGCCGCGGTCGTTCCACGTCGCGCTCGGGCGGCCCCGCGGTCATGCCCCACAACGCGGCGGCGAACGGATGCCGTACCGGCCGGTCCGGGTCCGTCGTGATCTCGGCGGCCCGCCTCCAGTGCGGCGATTCGGTGCCGGGGGCGGCGTGCAGGACGGCGAGCACGTACTCGTCGGTCAGGCCCGCCGGCGGCTCGGTGCCGATCGCGTCGAGCAGCCGCCGGGCCGGCTGGACGGCCTGGCCGCGCCGCCCGCTCAGATACCAGTACATGGCCAGGGCGGCGAACAGCCGCAGCGCGGCCGGCGGGTCGTGCTCGACGCTCCAGCGCAGCGCGGCCTGGAGATCGGCGTCGTCGGCCCCCAGGCGGGCCAGCCATTCGAGCTGTTCGGCACGGTAGAGGTGGGGTTCGGCGCGCCGGGCGTGCGCCAGGTGCCAGGCGGCGTGCGCGGCGCGCATCCGCTCCTCCTCGCCCGCCTCGGCCAGCCGCTCGGCGCAGAACAGCCGGACGGTGTCGAGCATGCGGTAGCGGTCACCGGCGGTCTCCACCAGCGACTTGTCCACCAGATCGGCCAGCAGCACGGCGCTGTCCTCGCCGCACACCCGCTCGACCGCCTCCAGCCGGGCCCCGCCGGAGAACACCGAGAACCTCCTGGCCAGCACCTGCTCCTCGGCGTCCAGCAGGTCCCAGCTCCACTCCACCACCGCGTGCAGCGTCCGGTGCCGGGCGGCGGCCGTGCGGTCGCCGCGCGAGAGCAGCCGGAACCGGCCGTGCTCGGCCAGCCGCGCGGCGATCTCCGCCACGGGGAACGTGCGCACCCGGGCCGCGGCCAGCTCGATGGCCAGCGGCAGGCCGTCCAGCGCCGCGCAGATGCTCAGCGTCGCGTCGAGGTCCAGCTCCAGCCCGGGCCGTACGGCGGCGGCCCGGTCGGCGAACAGCCTGATCGCCGGGTAGGCGAGCGCGTCCCCGGCGGGAGTGCCCGGGGGCGGGGTGCCCAGCGGCGGCAGCGGCACCAGGTGCTCGCCGGTGATGCCCAGCGGCTCCCTGCTGGTGGCCAGGACGCGCACGCCGGGACAGCCGGCCAGGAGGCGGCGGGCCAGCGTGGCGGCCTCGGCGACGACGTGCTCGCAGTTGTCCAGGATGAGCAGCAGGTCCTGCTCGGCGAGGGCGGCGACCAGGCGCTCGACGGGGTCGGCCAGGCCGGGGACGCCCGGGCTGAGCGCCGACTCGCGCAACCCGAGCGCGTTCAGCACCAGCAGCGGCACCTGTCCCTCCCCGGCCGCGGGCGACAGGTCGGCGAAGCACGCCTGCCGCTCCTGGTCGCGGGTGGCGGCCTCGACGGCCAGGCGGGTCTTGCCGGTGCCGCCCGGGCCGGTGATCGTGACCAGCCGCGCCCCGCGCAGCGCGGCCAGGCGCGCCAGCTCCTCCTCGCGGCCGACGAACGTGGTGAGCTGCGGCGGCGGCGCCGACCGCGTGGCGTGCGCGCGCCGCTGCTCGCCGCGCAGGATCGCCAGGTGCAGCGCCGCCAGCTCGGGCGAGGGGTCGGCGCCCAGCTCGTCGGCGAGCAGCCGCCGCGCCTCGTCGTAGACGGCCAGCGCCTCGGCCTGCCGTCCGGCCGCGTGCAGGGCGCGCATCAGCAGGGCGCGCGGGCGTTCCCGCAGCGGGTGGGCGGCGACCAGCTCGCGCAGCCCCGCCGCGGGCTCGGCCTCGGGCAGGTGCAGGTCGGCCTCGTACAGGTCCTCCCGGGCCGCGAGGCGCAGCTCCTCCAGCCGGTCGGCCTGCCCGGGCGCGTAGGCGGCCTCGCGCACGTCCGCGAGCGCCGGGCCGCGCCACAGGTCCAGGCACTCCCGCAGGACGGCCGCCGCCGCCGCGTGCCGGCCCGCCGCGAGCAGCCGCCGGCCGTCGCGGGCCAGCCGCTCGAAGCGGTGGGCGTCGACGTCCTCGGGCGGGACCGCCAGCCGGTAGCCGGCGCCGTGGAACTCGATCAGGTCGGCCGGCAGGTTGCGCCGCAGCCGGGAGATCTGCGCCTGTACGGCGTTGGCCGCGCCGGTCGGCGGGCTCTCGCCGTACTGGGCGTCGATGAGCCGGTCGACGCCGACCGTCCGGCCCGCCTCCAGCAGCAGCAGGACGAGCAGGGCACGCGGCCGGGGACCGCCCACGGCGATCGGGTCGCCGCCGGCCGATCGCACCTCCAACGGGCCCAGGATGCCGAACTGCACGTGCCTGATTGTCCAGCATCGTGGCTGCTATCCGCACGTGGATGGGTGTGACCAGCGGTAACAGAAATGTCGGTATGCCTACCGATGAACATACGTATTTTCGAGCAGTCAACCAGCGCTTAGCGTCTGGCGGCAACAAGGCGAAACGGTCCGCTTGCTGTATCCGTCACCCTTTATCACCCCCCACATCCCCCTCACGCCCCGCGACCCAGGACACCCCTGACCGCGCGGCGGCCCGCGCACGCCCACAAGACGGCAACGGCCGGAGGGAGCCCCGCCGAAAGGAGCACCACAGCGTGAAACCCAAAGCCTTACTCGCGGCGGTCGCCGGCCTGGCCACGGCCGCGACCCTGACGCTTCCCGCGTCACCCGCGAGTGCCGCCCCGCCCGGAGCCACCCCTGCCCAACAAGGCTCCAGCAGCAGCCGAGCGGCGGCAGACCCCGCCTCGCTCGCCGCGGCGGTCGCCGACAGGGCGGTCTCCAGCCAGCTCGACAACCTCAGCAGAGGCCCCGACGAGGCCTA